>WBUG01000013.1 GCA_008933835.1 Bacteroidota bacterium
TTGCCGGTGCGGCCCCACCGCCCGAGACCGATCAATCGACCATGCCGAGCCGAATCCTGATCGTCGAAGACGACGCCAACATCGAACACCTGGTCTCCTTCAAGCTCAAGAACTCCGGCTTCACGGTCTTCACGGCCAAAGACGGCCAAAAAGCGCTCGACTTCCTCTCCGCCAATTCCGTCGACCTCATCATCACCGATATGATGATGCCGGTGATGGACGGAAAGGAGCTCATCCTGCAGCTCAAGAAACAGCCGAAGACCGCCTCCATCCCCACCATCATGCTCACATCGCGGACGCTCGAGAAGGAGATCGTCGAAGCGTTCTCTCTCGGGGTGGACGACTACATCAAGAAACCGTTCAGTCCGCAGGAACTGGTCGCCCGAATCAAGACCGTGCTGGCCCGCCGGGGGCTCTGACCCGATGACCCGTTCCTCCGCCCGCACGCGCCACACCCGCGCCATCATCGCCGGCATCGCGGTCGTTCTCTTCGTCCTCTTCATCGCTCCGTACATCCTCTGGCTCCTCACCCCTCCGACGGACCTCGCCGTCGCGGTCATCGACAAGACCGCCGGAAGCGACCTGCAGGAGCACCGTTCGTTCCTCTGGCTGCTCCGTCACTGGAAGTACCGCCATCCGCAGACGGGCGACCTGTACGAACAGGAGGGGGCGTACTACGGCTTCCATCCGGAGGACAGTTCGTACGACCGTCCCGCCGCGCTCCGACTCGACGGGGCGGATGTCGTGTACGTGACCGATACGTACGGCGTCTTCCGCACCTCCGTTCCGCAGGAGGAGTACGAAGAGCTCCTGCCGGAACGCTTCATTCCCGGCACGCACCTGTACGGCGGGCTGGACAGCACGGAGCTCTCCGCACTGGAATCATACGCCGCCTCCGGAGGGATGCTCATCGGCGAGTTCAACATCCTGCAGGACCCGCAGGAGCGGAGCGCGGAACTGCGCACCCGTCTCGAACGGCTCTTCGGCGTCCGTTCCACCGGCATCCTCGGACGGTACTACGAGGACCTGACGGACGCGCCGCTCTGGGTGAAGGAGGCGTACGCGCAGCAGGAGCGGACCGCCTGGCGCCACCGCGGGAAAGGGATCGTCATCACGCACGAACGCCGCCGCATCGGCGGTCATCCCCGCGTGGTGGTGCTCGGTTCGGAGGACCTGGCGTACAGTCCCGTCTTCCTCCGCACGACGGACCACTGGTCCGTCCGTCACGCCGGCGACGACGTGCCGTACTTCCATTTCTTCGAGGTGCTCGGGGTGGAACCGGGGGCGCAGGTGGCGGCCTACTTCGACCTCCGCTGTACGCAGCAGGGGAAGGAGAAGCTCATCCGCGATTCCATCCCCCTCTCGTTCCCCGCTGTGGTGGCGGAGGAGCGGACAGCGCCGCGGTTCTACTTTGCGGGGGATTTCGCCGACAACGCGGTGGAACCGTTCCTCGCACACTACTGGCAGGCGGAGGCGATATTCGGCCGAGCGTATTCGCTCTATTATATTCCGGACCAGACCCGCTACTTCTGGCGGTTCTACCTGCCGCTGATGCGGGACGTCCTGGACCACGCGGCGTCGCGGCGCCGTACGGACGATTGACGGGAGCGGCGCCATGTTCTTCCTTTTCGTCCTCATCACCACCTTCCTCGCCCTCTTCCTGCTGGCCACCGGCGCCATCGGTCTGGTGGTGCACAAGGTCCGCTCCGGATTCATGGAGACGCGGCGATACGCCTATGACATCACCGCCCGGGAGTTCCTGAACGTCTACCTCTTCTCCGACATCGAACCGGACCCCGCAGAGCAGCCGGAGCTGTACCAGGAACGCCTGCTGCCGCTGCTCGCACAGCTGCGCACCGACCTGCGGCTCCATTCCGCGTCACGGTCGAACCCGCGCCGCCGTTCGCTGAAGCGGGTCGCGCTCACCCTTTCGTCCGAGGTCATCGGCGAGACGCGCATCCGCATGACGCGGCTCTTCGATCACTTCGGATTCGTGGACGACCTCATCCCGCAGCTCGCCGATTCCGCCTGGTGGGTGCGCGCCAACGCCTGCCGCACGGCGGGACTGATGCGCGCCGAACCGGCGCTGCCGCTGCTGGAGCGGCTGCTGGACGACGAGAACGAGGACGTCCGCATCGAAGCGGCGCAGGCGATGCTCGACATCGCCGGCGTGGCGGGGCTCGCGCCCGTGCTGATGCGGCTGCGGGAGCTTTCGCTGTGGATGCAGGTGCGCCTGTCGCGCACCGTGCTGGAGTTCCGCGGCGACGCCGTTCCGCACCTGGTGGTCGGTATCCGCTCGGAGCATCCCCAGGTGCAGGGTTTTTGCATCGACCTGCTCGGGATGATCGGCGACGTCTCCGCGGTGCCGGTGCTGCTGGAGTACATCTCCTTCGAGGTGCCGGCGGTGCAGCGCAAGAGCCTCATCGCCTTCGGACGCATCGGCGACGAACGCGCCGTGCCGGTCATCCAGCGCTTCCTCGGCAGTGAGGAGCGCGAACTCCGTCTCGCGGCGGCCCGTGCGGCCGCGAACCTCGCCTCGCCCGCCATCGCGTACCATCTGCACGCCCTGCTGCTGAAGGACGACACCGAGGTGCGCCTCGCGGCGGCCGAAGCGCTCGCCCGTTCCGGCGAGACCGGCGTCAAGAGCCTCCTCTACGCCAGCCGGGTGGAGGACCGGAGCGTGCGCCTCATCGCGCTGCAGTTCCTGCACGACCTCGGCGTGGTGCCGTCCGGGGAAGGGGGCGCCGCATGAACGGATTCGCGCGCGAACTGCTGCAGACCCTCCTCATTTCGTACTCCGGCTTCATCGTCGCGTACTTCGTGGCGGTGAACCTCTTCTACTTCTCGATGCTCGCCATCTCGTTCGGCGCCATCGTCCATTACATCCGGCGGCACCTCTTCTGCGACTACCGCGTCATCATGCAGTCCGAGTTCTCGCCCGCCATCTCCATCATCGCGCCCGCGTACAACGAGTCCGCCACCTGCATCGAGAGCACCACGTCGCTGCTCAAGCTCAACTATCCGCAGGCGGAGGTCCTCTTCGTCAACGACGGCAGCCGCGACGACACGCTGGCGGTGATGATGAAACACTTCGACCTCGTCCGCACCGAACGGGCGTACTTCCCCGCCGTACCGACCAAGGCGGTGAAGGGCATCTACGTCTCGCGCCGTGCCGAGTACCGCTCCCTGGTGGTGGTGGACAAGGAGAACGGCGGCAAGGCGGACGCGCTCAACGTCGGCATCAACTGTTCCCGCTACCCGCTCATCTGCGCCATCGACGCGGACTCCATCCTCGAGGACGACGCGCTGCTGAAGGTGGCCAAGCCGTTCCTCGACGACGAACGCGTCGTCGCCGTCGGCGGCATCGTCCGCATCGCGAACGGCTGCACCATCGATCGCGGGCGCGTCATCGACGTGCGCCTCTCGCGCCGCGCGCTGCCGTCGTTCCAGGTGGTCGAGTACTTCCGCGCCTACCTCTCCGGTCGGATGGGGTGGGGGGCGCTGAACGGCCTGCTCATCATCTCCGGCGCCTTCGGACTGTTCCGCAAGGACATCGTGCTGGCGGTGGGGGGCTACAAGCACGACACGGTGGGGGAGGACATGGAACTCGTGGTGCGGATGCACCGCTACTGCTGCGAACGGGACATCCCGTACCGCGTGGAGTTCGTGCCGGACCCGGTCTGCTGGACCGAAGCGCCCGAATCGCTCAAGGTGCTCGGCCGTCAGCGCAACCGCTGGCACCGCGGACTCCTCGACACGCTCCTCATCCACCGACGGATGCTCTTCCATCCCACGTACAAAGTGCTCGGTTGGCTCGCGTTCCCGTACTTCCTCTTCATCGAACTTCTCGGGCCGCTGCTCGAGCTCTTCGGGTACATCGCCGTCATCACCGGGTTCGCCCTCGGCGTCATCAACGTGCAGATCTTCCTCCTCTTCTTCATGGTGGCGGTGGTCTACGGCGTGATGTTCTCCGTCGGCGCGGTCATCCTCGAGGAGATCTCCTTCCACCGGTACCCGCGGCTGCGGGACCTGGTGAAGCTGCTCGTCTTCGGCGTCATCGAGAACTTCGGGTACCGCCAGATCACCGTCTGGTGGCGCGTGAAGTCCTTCTGGGACTACTTCCGCGGGGTGAAGAGCTGGGGCGTCATGACCCGCACCGGTTTCAAGAAGTGACGCCGCACCGGACCGAACCTGCATCGAACCATGGGGACATCATGAAACGCATCCTGCTGACCTTCCTCCTGGCGCTCGTCACCGCCGCGCCGGCGCAGACCTCCTTCGAGGCGATGGACCCGGACGGACTCTTCGCGGCCGCCCGGACGCTGGCGTTCGGCGGACAACGCGCACCCGCCCGGGTGCTGCTGCGCATCGCCCTCGCCAAGGCGCCGGAGTACGCCGACGTTCGCATCCTGCTCGCCCGCACGTACGCGTGGGACGGCATGCACGATTCCGCCCGCGCCGAGTTCCGCACGGTGCTCTACCGCGAACAGGACAACCGCGACGCCCTCCACGGCGCCATCGACAACGAGACGTGGGCCGGAGAACCGCAGAAGGCCGTCGCCCTGTGCGACCGCGCCCTGCAGTTCTATCCGAAAGACATCGACTTCCTGCTGAAGAAGGCGAGGCTCCACTTCGACCGGCAGCAGGACCGCGAAGCGGCCGCCGCCCTCAACCGCATCGCCCGTCTGGACCGCACCAATGCTGCCGCCGCGGAACTGCGCCAGGCGATGGCGCTCCAGTCCTCGCTCTTCACGGCGGGGGCCGAGATGACCAACGAATCGTACTCCCGCATCTATTCCCCCATGCGTTACGCCTCGCTCAGTCTCGGCCGCCGTACGCCGTACGGCGCCGTCATCGTCCGCGTCAACGGGGCGTACCGGTTCGGTTCCGGCGGAATGCAGGCGGAGGTGGACTGGTACCCCGGGCTCGGCGCGGGGATGTACGGCTACCTCAACTACGGCTACTCCGGCAGTCCCCTCTTCCCGATGCACCGCATCGGCGCCGAGTTCTTCGCGATGCTTCCGGCCTCCTTCGAGGCTTCGGCGGGGGTGCGCGTGCTGGACTTTGAACCGGGCAGCAGCGCCACGATGTACACCGCGGCCGTCGGATATTACTACGGTAGCTTCTGGGGCTCGCTGCGCGGATACCTCACGCCGTGGGAACATCCTGACGGCTCGAACGAACTCTCTCCCTCCTACAGCGCGACGGTGCGGTGGTACCAGGAAGGACCGGACGATTTCTTCAGCTTCCGCGCCCAGGGGGGATTCTCGCCGGACCTCCGCCGCATCCAGTCCGGCGCCGGCATGACCGGTACCGAGCTCTTCCTGCTCGGCTCGCAGTCCCTCACTCTCGGATGGCAATCGCTGGTGACCGACCGGCTTCTGCTGTCGGTGACCGCCGACGCCGCCCGGCAGGAACTGAGTTCGCTGCCGGACGAGTACGTCACCGTCGTGTCGCTCACCGCCGGATTCAAAGTGAGGTTCTGAACGGTGGACGCTCCGGCTGAACTCACGCTCCGTCCCATCGGCGTCATCCGCACGCCGTACGTGGACCGCTACCATGCGCCGCGGCAGCCCGGAGCGGGGAAGGAACCGGTCGTCGGCGTCATCGAGCTGCTGCCGGACCGGAACTTCGACCAGGCGCTGGAGGACCTCGAGGGATTCGAGCGCGTCTGGCTCCTCACGTGGTTCCACCGCAACGACGGATGGAAACCGAAGGTGCTCCCTCCCCGCAGCGGACGCACCAAGCGCGGCGTCTTCGCCACCCGCTCGCCGCACCGTCCCAATCCTCTCGGACTCTCCCTCTGCCGGCTCCTCAGCGTGAAGGGGCGCACGCTCACCGTGGCGGACCCCGACCTGCTGGACGGCACCCCGATTCTCGACATCAAACCGTACCTTCCGTACGCCGAGGCGTTCCCCGAGGCGGAGATCGGCTGGCTCGCCGAGATCGAGGAGGGTGCGGACGCGCCGTTCTCGGTGGAGGTGTCCGCACTGGCGCGTGAGCAGGCGGAATGGCTCGAACGGCATCACGGCATCCGCCTGCTCGAGCGGGTGGCGGACATCCTCTCCCACGATCCCTTCCCGCACTCCTACCGCCGCATCATGGCGGCGCCGGAGGGAGGGTTCGTCATCGCCGCGAAATCATGGAGAGTGTCGTACGTCGTCGACGCGGACCGCGTCGTCCTCACGGCGGTACGGAGCGGCTATCCGCCGGAGGTCATCGCCGCGCTCGATCCCTCCGTCGAAACGCTCCACCATCAGCAGGCGCACGTCGGGTTCCACCGGAAATGGATGTCCGCATGACGGCGCGGTTCCGTTCGGTCATCCTCGCCGCCCTCGGCACCCTGTCGTTCCTTCCCGCGCAGACCTTCCGCATCGCCGCCGTGCTGCCCGATTCGGTGTTCGTCCCGTCGTTCGCGGCGGACGCGCATGCGCACCGGATGAACGTCGAGACCATCGAGCTCTCCCGGAACCTCCGCTCTACCATGGGAGCCGCCATCCCCGTCGTCCGGTTCGACATCGCGGGAACGCCGTTCCTTGCCTCGCTCGGCGCGTCGGTCCATTTCGAACTCCGCCCCATGGGTCAGGCGCACATCGTCTCCAACGACTACTATGTGGACTATCTCATCCTCGACGCCCGTCTTGCCGGACCGCACCTCCTCCGGTTCGTCACCGGACATACGAGCCACCATCTCAGCGACAATTGGTTCGAACGTCTGCGCATGGGGACGGCGGTGCGGTATTCCCGCGATTACCTGCGACTGTTCTATATCTATAATAGAGAGGACGCTTCGGCGCTCTTCTACGCCGGCGTCGATTACGCCTACATATTCACGATAGGACGCCGAATCAACGAGCCGTTCACGTTCCAGACCGGCGGCGAGGCGGTGCTCCTTCCGCTGTGGGACCGGGCGGACCTGTACGGCTCCGCGGATGTGAAACTGCGGCAGGAGGCCGGCTTCGCCGCCACGAACACGCTGCAGCTCGGCGTGCGGTATCGAACGGCGAACCATCGGTTCGTGCGGCTCTCGGTGCAGGTGCGGAACGGCCTCGATGAACGGGGACAGTTCTTCCCCGCGCACCGCACGTTCGGCACGCTCGGGCTCTCGTTCGACCTCTGAGTCTTGAGTGTCGCCCCGATTTTCCCCATATTCTCACGTCGCCCCTTCCATCCACCGATCCGGACCACCGCCATGCTACGCACCGTTCTCCTCCTTCTCCTCTTCGTTTCGTTCATGACCGCACAATCGCGCATCATCCCGGAGCCGCGCCGCTACACCGAACGCAGCGGCCAGTTCAAGGTCACCTCCTCCGTCCGCCTCATCCTCGGCTCAGGGGGGACGGGGGAGGAGCGCATCGCGGACGTGCTCAACGGAGAGCTCGGCGAACGTGACGGTCTCTCTCTCAAGGTATCGGCGGAAGGGTCCCTCCGGCGCTCGTCCGGTCCCTTCATCTTCATAGGACGACCCGGCACCCCCATGGCGAAACGCCTGGCGGCGGAACGTTCCATGACCCTCACACCGGAAATGAAGGCGGAAGGGTACTGCATCGACGTCGACGCGAAGGGGGCGGTCATCCTCGCCGAGAGCGAGAAGGGATTGTTCTACGGTGTGCAGTCGCTGTTGCAGATGCTCCGCCGCGACGGACGCGCGCTCTCCCTCCCCGCGGCGTCGGTCTCGGACCACCCGCTGCAGCGGATGCGCGGCATCTCGGACGACGTCAGCCGCGGGCAGATCTCCACGGTCGAGAACTTCAAGAAGATCGTCCGCTCCTGCGCGCGGTACAAACTGAACGTCTACATGCCGTACATCGAGGATGTCTTCCTCTTCAAGAACCATGCGGCGCTCGGCACGGGGCGCGGCGCGCTGACGGCGAAGGAGTGGAAGGAGGTGGACGACTATGCGAAGCGGTGGTTCGTCGAGGTCATCCCTGTCTTCGAAACGCTCGGCCACTGGGAGAACATCCTCATCCATCCGGACTACGTGCGGTACGGAGAGTTCCCGGGCGCGCACACGGTGAACGTGTCGGACGAGAAGGTCTACGCGATGCTGGACGAGATGATCGGCGAGATGGCCGGCGCGTTCAGCTCGCCGTACTTCCACATGGCGGCGGACGAATCGTGGGACGTGGGGCTCGGCGCCAACAAGGAGCGCGTGGCGGCCAGCGACCTTGCCACCGTCCACGCCGAACACTACAAGCGTCTCTTCGCCCTCATCCGCAAGCACGGGAAACGCCCCGTGATGTACGGCGACGTCATCCTCAACCATCCGGACATCCTGAAGAAGATCCCCAACGACGTCCTCATCGTCGACTGGGCGTACGGCGCGCGCTTCGATTACTCCAGTCCCGAGGTCTTCCGCGCCGCCGGATTCCCGTTCCTCGTCTCGCCGGCGGTCTGGAACTTCACCGGCCCCTTCCCGAACTACCTGAACACGTTCCTCAACATCCAGTCCTTCAGTCTGGACGGCTACCGCAACGGTTCGCAGGGCATCATCTGCTCCAACTGGAACGACTTCGGCGGCGAGGCGCTGCGGGAACTGAACTACTACGGCTATGCATGGACCGCCGAGTGCGCGTGGAACCCCGTCACCGCGGCGCTGGAGCCGTTCGACGCCAAATTCTTCGGCGGCTTCTTCGACGCCGAACAGGACGAACTCCGGTCCGTCTACGCGCTCCTCGGCTCCCCCGCCAACCAGTACCACTGGTACGAGCTGTGGCGCCATCCCATGCTCCCGAACCGCGACGACATGATCTGGGAGAAGCGCCTGCCGCTCGTGCAGCGGATGCAGAGCATCCGCATGACCATGCCGTTCGTGCTCGGGCAGCTCGCCGAAGCGGAACAGGAAGTGACCGTGAACCGGAGCCATCTGCAGTACCTCGCCTTCGCGGCGCGCCTCAACCTCTGGTTCGCCCGGAAGATCGACGCGCAGGAACGCATCCGCCTGGCGCTGAAGGACACCCTCATGGACTCCGCCGCGAAGGGGACCCTCATCGCCGGACTCTGCGGCGAGGTCACAGCGGACCTTGCGGCAGTGAAGGAGGAGTTCCGCCGCGTCTGGCTGACGACCAACAAGCCGGAGGGATTGGACCTGCTGCTGAAACGGTACGACCGGCAGGCGGCGTACTGGAACGAGATGGCCGCGTCGGTCCGCGCCGGCGACTTCGATCTCGACCCGCAGCTCCGCAGCCAGTGGCTCTACCACCCGAAGGCGAATCCCCGGAAGAAGGACTCGCTCCAGGTGAAGAAGGCGTACTTCCGCACCTCCGTTCCGCTCGCCCGCAAAGCCGTCCGGTCGGTGAAGGTGCAGCTGCTCGGCGACACCTGGGCGGTGCTGTACGTGAACGGCACGAAAGCGGCCGAAGTGATGGGACGTCAGTCCCTCTCGCTGCTGGTCGAGAACCGCCGTGCGGTCATCGCTGACGTCGCTCCGCTCGCGAACGATTCGCTGCTCGTCCTCGCCGCGGAGGCGCAGAGCTTCTCCGAGACCGGCTCGGGCGGCGTCAACGTCATCGGCGAGGTGGTGTATGCCGACGGGGCGGTGCAGGAGTTCCGCTCGGATGCGGCGTGGCTCGCTTCGGACACCGCCGCCGCGGGTTGGAACACCACTTCCTTCACGCCGCAGGGGTGGCTTGCCGCCGCGCCGAAACCGTACCCGCTGCCGGTCATCGCACCGGACCTCTCCTCCGGCCGAACGAGCTGGTACGAGCGCTGAGCAAGAATTCCCTTGCATCGCATGGGGTTTCTGCGGTATTATGGGAAATCGGACTTCCGAAGCCGCACCGGCTTCGGAAGTCCCGTTGTTGATGCCATGACCGACGACACCACCACATCCTCGCTCGCCGCAAAGTACCGTCACCGCCCCCTCGTCCGCTGGACGCTGGTCACGGCGGGCACGGTGCTTGTCGGCATCGGTATCCTCGGCATCTTCCTGCCGCTCCTTCCCACCACCGTCTTCTTTTTGATGGCGGCCTGGTGCTATGCGCACAGTTCACCCGCATTGTACGACTGGCTCCACCACAACCGATATTTCGGAAAGTACATCAAAGATTACCGCGAAGGGCGCGGCATCACCGTCCGCTCCAAGGTCTCGTCTATCATCGTCCTGTGGGCCGGCATCCTGTATTCCGCCTGGTCCGTGGAGGGGCTCGTCCTTCGTCTCGTGCTCGCGGCGGTCGCCGTCGGCGTCACGGTCCATCTCGTGGTCATCCCGACCAGCCGTTCCTCACAATAAACGTTCCGTCCACGCGTCCGTTCTTCACGAAGAGAGGTGCCATGGTCCGCCTGCTGGCTGTCGCCGCGCTGTGCTGTTCCCTCGCCGCCGCCCAATCCCTCCGTCCCGCGGAAGGGATCCGTTCCAACACGCCGTCCGTTCATGCGCTCACCGGTCTCACCATCGTGCCCTCCCCCGGCAAACGGGTGGAGAAGGGGACCATCGTCATCCGCGACGGCGTCATCATCGCCGCGGGTACAGGCGTGACCGTTCCCGCCGATGCGCGGGTGCGGGACTGCCGCGGACTCACCGCGTACGCCGGTCTCATCGACCTCGCCTCCGAGTACGGCATGCCGAAACCGAAGAGCGGAACGCCGCCGGAGCCGAAACGGGGGGCGGCCTCCTGGAACCCGAACGTCGCTGCGGACCGCTCCGCGGCGGACGAGTTCCTGCCGGACCGCGAGTCGGCGGAGAAGTACCGCGCGCAGGGCTTCACCACGGTGGCGGCGCTTCCATCGTCCGGTATCTTCAAAGGCCGCAGCGCTCTGGTGAACCTCGGCGAAGGAACGGCGAACGCCCAGGTGGTGCGGAAAGAGCTCTTCCAGCACGTCGCGCTGCAGGGCGCGCCGGCGGACGGTTATCCCGGCTCGCTCATGGGACGCATCGCGCTCGTGCGGCAGACCTTCTCCGACGCGCAGTGGTACGCCGCCGCGATGAAACGGTACGCCGCCCGGCCCGACCAGCGGCGTCCGGAGGAGGACCGTACCCTCGCGGCGCTCGACGCGGCCGCTGCCGGCCGGCAGACGGTCGTCTTCGAGACGGGGGACGAGCTCAACGCGCTGCGCGCCGCCGCCGTCGCGAAGGAGTTCGGTCTCACCGCCGTGCTGCGGGGGAGCGGATACGAGTACCGCCGCCCGGAAGCGCTGAAGAGCGCTGCGCTGCCGGTCATCGTACCGGTCAACTTCCCGGAACCGCCTTCCCTCGGCACGCCGGAAGAGATCTTCAACGCGGGGTATGAGGAGCTCCGGCATTGGGACTTCGCACCGGAGAATCCCTCCCGTCTCCGCGCCGCGGGGATCACTGTGGCGCTCACCGCCGCGCAGCTGAAGGACATTTCGAAGTTCCGTTCGATGGTCGCGCTTTCCGTGGAGGCCGGACTCGATCCTGCGGACGCGCTCGCCGCGCTGACCACCGTTCCGGCGTCGCTCGCGGGGATGGAGAAACAGCTCGGCACCATCGAAGCGGGAAAGAACGCGAACCTCGTGCTCACGGATGGAGACCTCTTCTCGAACGCCGGCATCGTGCGCGAAACGTGGGTGGACGGTCTCCGCTACGAAGTGAAGTCTCCGCCGCCGGACATCCGCGGCACGTGGTCGTTCACCCTGCGCACCGGAGCACGCACGGACACAGGTCGACTCGTCATCACGGGCGGCCGGGATGAGCCGGCCGTACAGTTCCGTTCCGGCGCCCTCACGGTCAAAGCGACCGGCGTCGCTCTTTCGACGAGGACCTTCTCCTTCTCGCTGCAGGGCGATTCGCTCGGTCACCGCGGCGCTCTCCGCTTCTCCGGTCCGGCCGATTCGCTCAGCGTGAAAGGACTCGCCGCCGTTCCCGGCGGTGCCGATGCGGACTGGAGGATGGAGCGCTTTGAACCGATGCTCCCGAAAAAGGACTCGGCATCGGCCGCCGCACCGCTCCGTGCCGCATTGACGCTTCTGGCGCCGGACGGCGCCTTCGGCCGGACCTCGCTGCCGCCGCAGCAGGACCTCTTCATCCGCGGCGCCACCGTCTGGACCAGCGGTCCGCAGGGAGTGCTGGAGGATGCCGATGTTCTCATCGTCAAAGGGAAGATCGCGAAGGTCGGGAAGGGATTGTCGCCGACGGCCGGTGCCGTCGTCGTGGACGGAAAAGGAAAGCACGTCACGCCGGGGCTCATCGATGCCCATTCCCATACCGCAGTGACGGGCGGGGTAAATGAAGGGGGCCAGGCGGTCACGGCGGAGGTCCGCATCGGCGACGTCCTCAATTCGGACGACATCAACATCTACCGGCAGCTGGCGGGCGGACTCACCGTCGCCAACGTGCTCCACGGCTCGGCCAACGCCATCGGCGGACAGAACGCTGTCATCAAACTGCGGTGGGGGATGCTGCCGGAACAGCTGAAGTTCGAAGGGGCGCCGCCCGGCATCAAGTTCGCGCTCGGCGAGAATCCGAAACAGTCCAACTGGTTCGACGCCGCCAATCCGCGCTATCCGGCCACCCGCATGGGGGTGGAACAGCTCATCCGGGACGAGTTCACCGCGGCGCGCGAGTACGATGCGGCGGTGAAGGCGAAACCGTCGGCGGACCGCGTCCCCGTCCGGCGCGACCTGGAACTCGAGGCGGTCGCTGAGATCCTGCGCGGCGAACGTCTCGTGCATTCCCACTGCTACCGGCAGGACGAGATCCTGATGCTGCTGCGCGTGTCGGACGATTTCGGATTCACCATCGGCACGCTGCAGCATGCGCTCGAGGCGTACAAGGTGGCGGACGAAGTGGCGAAACGGAAGGTCGGCGCGTCGCTCTTCAGCGACTGGTGGGCGTACAAGGCGGAGGTGATGGACGCCATCCCGTACGCCGGACAATTGCTGCACGACGCGGGCGTGCTCGTCTCGTACAATTCGGACAGCAACGAGATGGCGCGGCGGATGAACCTCGAGGCGGCCAAGGCGGTCCGCTACGGCGGCGTCAGTGAGACCGACGCGCTCGCCTTCGTCACCATCAATCCGGCCAGGCAACTCCGCATCGACCGCCGCGTCGGTTCGCTCGAACCGGGAAAGGACGGCGACGTGGTCGTGTGGAGCGGACATCCCCTCTCCACCTTCTCCGTCTGCGAACAGACGTACATCGAGGGACGCCGGTTCTTCGACCGTGCGGAGGACCTCCGGATGCGGGCGGACATCGCCGCCGCGAAAGCGGAACTGGTGCAGAAGGCGCTCCGCGCCCCGAAGCGGGGGAGCGGAGCATCGACGCCGATGCCGCAGCGGAGCAGCGTCTATTCCTGCCACGAAGAGCACGGCGCCGACACGGCCGCCGAACAGGAGGGCCGTTGACCATGAAGACCGTCGAAATGTACATCCATCATCCATCATCCATGTTCCATTCTTCCGTTGTTTTCATCCTCGCTCTCTTCGTTTCCGTCGCATCGGCCTCCTCTCCCGTTCCGGGAAAGCGGCAGACGCGTCCCGTGGCGCTCGTCGGCGGCACGGTGCACACCGTCGCGGCGGGTGACATCGAACGGGGGACGGTCCTCTTCGAGAACGGGGTCATCACCGCGGTCGGGGCGTCGGTGACCGTTCCCGCGGACGCCGAACGCATCGACGTCACCGGCAGGCACGTCTATCCCGGGCTCATCAACGCGTCGTCCGCCGCCGGACTGCAGGAGATCGAAGCGGTGCGCGCCACGGTGGACGTCGCCGAGACCGGTCGCATCAATCCGAACGTTCGGGCGGAGGTGGCGGTCAATCCGGAGAGCGACGTCATTCCCACCATCCGCGCGAACGGCGTCGCGCTCTCGCACGTGATGCCCTCCGGCGCCCTCATCGCCGGATGCAGTGCCGTGATGATGATGGACGGATGGACGAACGGGGAGATGACATTGAAGGCGCCGACCGGAATGGTCGTCACCTGGCCGTCCATGACGGTGTCGCGCTCTCCGTACGCGCGGCAGAGCGAAGAGGAGCAGCGGGCGGCGGTGGAGCGTTCCCTCGCCGAACTCCGCAACGCGTTCGACGATGCGCGTGCGTACCTCGCCGCGAAGAAGAACGCGCCGTCGGCGCACCGTACCGACGTGCGGTGGGAGGCGATGGCGCCGCTGTTCGACCGAACGATGCCGCTCATCGTCGAAGCGGACGAACTGCAGCAGGTGCAGGCGGCCGTACAGTTCGCACGGGCGCAGAACGTCCGGCTCATCATCCACGGCGGGCGCGACGCATGGAAGGCGGCGCCGCTGCTCCGCGAGAACGGCGTCGCGGTCATCGTGGGGGCGGCGCATGCGCTGCCGTCGCGCCGCTGGTCCGATTACGACGAACCGTTCGTGACGGCCCGCCGTCTCGCCGATGCAGGCATCCTCATCGCGCTGGCGGGCGACGGCAACGGCGCGATGATCGAACGCAATCTCGGCTTCCAGGCCGCGACCTCGTCGGCGTTCGGACTGACGCGGGAGCAAACGCTCCGGGCGGTCACGCTCGACGCCGCCCGGGTGCTGGGCGTGGCGGACCGTGTCGGTTCCATCGAAACCGGGAAGGACGCAACGCTCATCGTAACGGACGGGGATCCTTTGGAAATTCGCTCCGCGGTGACGATGATGTTTTTACAGGGAAAAACGGTGGAATTGGAGAGCCGGCATACCCGATTGTGGAAGAAATATATAGAGAAATACCGGCGGCAGGCGGTCGGTCAGTGAGACTCTATATATAGAGGCAGAGGGATGCGTTGTTGGGATGAAAGTACTTGACTTTATCATGTCGACAGCCTTGGCAAGGGACCCCGGGGGTCATTTTATAATTGTCGAATACTTGACATAAAATAACCATTCCTTTATCTTTCACCAACATAACATAAACGGACTAACGAACGGGCGTGCCGGAAGACCGCAGGGACGTTAGCGCAGTTGTGTTACATCGCTCTCACTCACCATCTATTCACCAACAGGAGGAGTCATGTTTAAAAAAGTTTCTACTCTCTTGCTTGTCGCAGTGTTCGCGTTCTCTGCGATCGGCAACGCCGCTGTCAAGGGCGAGAAGAAGTGGAAAGAAGCCCCGAAGGGTTCCGAAGTGATGTCCACCGAGACCCCGGCCGTCAGCGTGAAGCTGGCGAAGTCCGTTCCGACGACGGTCCGCGTCACCGCGACCCCGGCGGACGGTATCGAAATCGGCAACACCGATTACGATTACGGCTGGAACTCCGGTAGCTCGCGCGGTGTCGCCACGTTCAACAACGGCGCGCAGGTGCACATGGTCTACAACGACCGCGACCTCGATGCGGGCGCCGCTCCGTTGAATCGCCGCGGCAACAAGTACGTCTTCTTCGATGCCGCGAATCCGACCGCGTTGGTGAAGGCCTTCCCGCGTCCGCTCGCCACCGGTGCCACCGGTTTCGGCGGTGTTGATGTCATCCCGGCGGGCGCCGGTGCCGGTATCGCCGTGACGGCGTACCACACCCCGCTCTTCTTCGCCATCGACGGCTCCCCGGGCGGCGGCTCGTTCACCGAGTCGGCCATTCCGGCACCGCTGAACGAAGGCGGTCTTGATCCTGAGATCTCGGTCACGAAGGACGGCAACACGCTGTGGTACTCCCACACGAAGAACCGCACGGACTACTACGTGTTCAAGTCGACGGATTTCGGCGCTTCGTGGACGCAGCCGGACACGCTCATCTCGCACTATACTCCGATCTTCGCGGGTGCGACCGGAGCGAACGACAATCCGGTCCTCACCGCTGCCAATGGTGACCTGTACATGGTGACGACCCTTGCCGGTACCGGTGCCGTCGCTCCGCTCGGTTCTGCGCATCCGGATTCTGCGGACCGCGCCGGGTACTTCAAGTCGACCAACGGCGGCACGAGCTGGACTTGGACCACCCTCGCGAAGGACGGCGATCCGCTCGTCGTCGCCGCGGGTGACACGGTGTACCTGCTCCTCGAGAACTTCTCCGGTACCGATGGGGTGGTCGATGGTTCCAACAATCTGCATGTCGTCGCCAACGGCTACTCGCTGAAGGTCATCAACGATTCCACCACCTCCAACCGGTTCTACACGCTGTACTGGAAGACCGGCATGAGCGGCTGGAAGATCATCTCCGACAAGGCGGTCGGTAACCTGGCCGAGTACGATTCCGCGTACTACCTGTACAACGGCAACGCGTTCGGTCATGCCTATCCGACCATCGGCGTGAAGGGCAACAACGTCTTCGCGGCATGGTCGCAGACCCGCTTCAACGCCGGTAAGATGGATACCGCTGCCGCCGGTGTGCAGTACGACCTGTGGTGGACCAACTCCATCGACGGCGGTGCGTCGTGGTCGAACGTCACCAAGCTGGCCAACTCCACCGGCGCGCTCTTCGCGACGGTCGGTGAGGAACTGGCGGTGAACGGCGCCAACATCACGGCGTCGCTCGTGTACTACGCCGATACGGCGCGCGGTTCCACCGTGTTCGACGGCCTCGCCTCGGTGCAGATCCCGGTCATCTTCCGCACCATCACCTGGACCGGTTCGTCGGTCGGCGAGCAGGGCGTCGTGGCGAACAGCTACGAGCTCGGCCAGAACTTCCCGAATCCGTTCAACCCCTCCACCAGCATCAACTACACCCTTGGCAAGGCGGAGAACGTCAGCCTGAAGGTGTACAACATGCTCGGCCAGGAAGTGGCGACGGTCGTGAACGGCCTGCAGAACGCCGGTCCGCACTCCGTGCGGTTCGACGCGTCGAACCTCGCCTCCGGCATGTATCTGTACAAGCTCCAGACCGGAAGCTTCTCCGACGTGAAGAAGATGATGCTGCTGAAGTAAGGCGGCCCATCCTCATCCTGTGGTACGATGCCCCCGGACCGAACAGGTCCGGGGGCGTCCTAATCGTCGCACACGAACGCGTTCCCCTGACACGACACTGACCTTGTCACCACTGCGTTACCCCACAACCCAACGTATGCACGGAGTCCGTCGCATACCAATTCCATATAGGGAGGTTCTCATGTCTTCACTCCTACGGCCGTTGATCGTCCTGCTGTTGAGCGTGCTGATGATGTCGTCAGCCCTCGGTGCAAGCAAGATTCGCGGTACTGTCAAAGATAAGCAGTCCGGTGAGCCCCTCATCGGCGCGTCCATCATCATCGACGGCACGACGCAGGGCGCTTCCACGGACGTGAACGGCGAATACATCATCCTCAACGTGCAGCCGGGCAAGTACACGTTGCGGGCGTCGTACCTCGGCTATCAGACGGTCAGTATCTCCAATGTCACGGTGAACATCGACCTGACCACGGAGACGAACTTCGACCTCTCGTCCGAAGCGGTCAGCCTGCAGACGGTCCAGATCGTCGCCGAGGCGCCCCTGGTCAATAAGAGCGCGACGAACACCGTCGTGCAGTTCAAATCGGACCAGATCGAGAACATCCCGGTGCGCGGCGTGCAGGGGGTCTTCGCCCTCTCCGGCGGCGTCGTGCAGCAGGGAGGCAACCTCTACGTGCGCGGCGGACGTTCCGGTGAAGTGGCCTACTACGTCGACGGCGTGCTCGTGAACAACCCGATGAACCGGACGAGCGCCCTGACCGTCATCAACAACTCCATCGAGGAAGTCTCCGCCCAGATCGGCGGCATGACGGCCGAGTACGGCAACGCCCTCTCCGGCGTCGTGAACACCTCCACCAAGATCGGCGCGCCGAAGTACGCCTTCAGCGCGGAGGCGATCACGGACGGGTTCCTCAGCAAGAGCGACAAGTTCCTGAACACGTATTCGTACGGTCTGAACGAGTATTCGCTCACCGTGAGCGGTCCGGTCATGCCCGGCATGGACAACATCCGCTTCTTCCTCGCCGGCTCGCGCACCTTCAACCGCAGCGACGCGACGTTCCTCGACGGGTTCAAGTACCCCGTGGCGTTCGATACCACGGACATCACGAACGCCGACTTCGTCGTGACGAACCGCGACAGCATCGGCGGGATGAAGGCGACCGATGACGGCACCACGGGACGCCGCTCGTACATCGTCGGGCTGCTGAACGGGACCGACCTGAAGGGGGGACGGAACTTCGGCGGTCTGGCGAACGACTCCTGGAGCATGAACGGCAATCTCTACTTCGACCTGAAGCAGTTCAACGTCAAGATCGGCGGCTCCTACACCGACGGGGAGAGCTTCGGAAACCTCGGGAAGGCCATCGGCACGTACCGCATCACCAGCGGAACGTTCCGCCCCGGCAAGACCGTGACGACCGACTATTCGGCGTACCTCAACTTCACCCACATCCTCGATCCGAAGACCTTCTACACGGTGAAGGGCAGCATGTTCTCGTTCTATCAGGAGCAGGGCGACGGCGTGCTGTTCGAGGATTATGAGAATTACGGCAACCCGAACCATCCGGCGAACTCCTACCTCGTCGGCCCGAGCCGTGAACCGAACACCTTCTCCATCTTCGGTATCGCGCTCGCCAGCCCCGGCTTCATGTCGCAGAAGAACTTCATCAAGGCGTCGCGCAGCAGCGTCTCCGGACGCTTCGATTTCGTGCGGCAGATGAACAACACGTGGGAGTTCAAGGTCGGCGCGGAACTGCAGCGCTACACCCTCCGCTCGTACAACATCACCGGCTTCTCCCTGTACCGGGCGCGGAAAGAGAACCCCGGCGCCACCGACTGGGCGGTCTTCAACAAGGCCACCGTCACGTTCTACGGGTACGACATCTACGGCAATGAGTTCGACGGCGGCTCGTTCACCGATAAGACCGGATTCACCGTGCAGCTGCCGAACGACGGTGCACGGCATCCGATGAACATCGGCACGTACGTTCAGAACAAGTTCGAATTGAGCGACCTCATCCTGAACATCGGCTTCCGGTTCGATTACATCGATCCCGGGACCAAGCGCTTCGTGAACGGAGACAACATCGCGCTCACGCAGGCGGACGGCATCTATCTGCTCGCCGACAGCACCATGGCCGACCCGGACATCACGATGCAGATCAGCCCCCGCATCGGCTTCTCGTTCCCGGTCACGGACAAGACGGTGTTCCATGCCGAGTACGGCAAGTTCATCGCGCAGGCGGCATTGAACGACCTCTACGATGCGAACACGTCGGCGGCACGGTTCATCCAGAGCGGACTCGCCCGCCAGTTCCCGAACCCGAACCTGCGCCCCGAGCGCACCACCGATTACCAGATCGGGTTCCGCCAGCAGGTGGGCGACGTTTCGGCGTTCGACCTCTCCTTCTTCTATAAAGAGACGAAGGACCTCATCGTGATCCGGCAGGTGTATCCCGCCGCCGGCGCCACCCACTCGCCGTACATCAGCAACGTCAACGGCGACTTCGGTACGGTGCGCGGATTGACGCTGCGCTATGACATCCGCCGCATCGACCGTGTGTCGCTCAACGCCAGCTACACGCTGCAGAGCGCCATGGCGACCGGCTCGGCCACCGGTACGCACTTCAACATCGCCTGGCAGGACGTCAGCGGCCCGAACGGCGAACCGTACTTCCCGGTCATCCCCGCTCCGACCGACTTCGACCGCGTCCACAGCGGTAACGTCATTCTGGACTACCGGTACGCCGAGAATGACGGACCGACCCTGTTCGATTCCAAGATCCTCGAACGGGCCGGTGCGAACTTCCTCTTCACCTTCTCGAGCGGCCGCCGCTACACCGAGAACCAGGTCAGCTCCACCTTCTTCCCGACGAACGCTCCGGTGCCGTACGAGACCATCAACGCTTCGACGGCCCCGTGGAACTATCAGCTGGACATGAAGGTCAATAAGATCTTCACCGTGACGAAGGGGGTCGACCTCGACGTGTACCTCTGGATCGTCAACGTGCTGAACACCAAGAACATCGTCAACATCTACACGGCCACCGGTCTGCCGGACAACGACGGCTTCTTCGGCACCGACGCCGGTCAGCAGTACGTCGAGAACAACGGCGCCAACGCCCGCGCGCTCTACGACTACCTCGTCGACGCGATCGGGAACTACGGCACGCCGCGTATCGTCCGGCTCGGCGCACGGCTCACTTTCTAATCGAGAAGGAACACACACATGAAGACCCCAACCATCATACTTCTTCTCCTTCTGGCCGTGCTGTTCGCTCCGTCGGTGACGGCGGCGAAAAGTCCGGACTCCTACGGAAAGAACTCGCTCCTGAACAAGGCCGCCATCCAGGAGTGGAAGTTCTTCGACATCAACACCATCCAGGCGACCGTCAACAGCGCCGGTCCGTACTGCGATTATCTCCGCACGAACTCGTCGGGCCTCTTCTGGCCGAAGGGGACCCCGAAGACCGCCGTGTACACCGCCGGCATGTGGGTCATCGGCAAGCACCGTCCGACCGGCCTGCTCCGGACCGCGGTACAGGACTACCAGACCGAGTTCCAGCCCGGTCCGATCCTTTCGACCTATAACACGACGTTGAACAACGTCGCGCCGCTCGGCGATCCGGCCGATCCGACCTATAAGATCTACAAGGTCCACCGGAAGGATTCCGTCGGTGGGAATGCGGACTACGACAACTGGCCGGGTCAGCTCGGCGCACCGTACGTCGATGTGAACAATAACAACACCTGGGACAAGGGGGTGGACAAGCCGTTCCTGTGGGGTGACCAGGTGCTGTGGTGCGTGTACAACGACGGCAATCCCGCTCCGCACAACACCGTCGGTAAGACCAATCCCATGGGCATCGAAGTGCAGACGACGTACTTCGGCTTCGACCAGCCGGGTGCGCTCGGCAACATCATGTTCATGCGCTGGAAGATCATCAACAAGAGCGATGCGGACTACGACAGCGTCTTCATCTCGATGTGGTCCGACACCGACCTCGGTGATGCGAACGACGACATGGCGGCGGTCGATACGCTCCGCAAGATCGCCTATGTGTACAATTCGGACAACGACGACGGCGGCGCGAGCGGGTACGGCAGCAAACCGCCTGCGGACGGGTTCGTGTTCTTCCAGGGGCCGCGTGTGAGCGGCGCCGCCGCTGACACCGCCCTCTTCGAAGGAAAGAAGCGTGCCGGCGAGCGGAACCTCCCCGGAACCTCCCACGTCGTGTACTTCAACGGCGGCGGCGGCATCGGTTGGAACGACCCGCCGCTCGGCAACGTGGCGTTCGCCGAACAGGCGTACAACCTGCAGAACGGACTCGTCGGCACCACCGGCGCCCCGTTCGTGAATCCCGACAACAACCTTCCGTCGAAGTTCGTGTTCCCCGGCGACCCCGTGACCGGCAGCGGCTGGACCCACATCAAGACGGCGACCACCCAGGACGTCCGTTCGATGATCTCATCCGGTCCGTTCACGCTGGCCAAGGGCGACACCCAGGAGATCGTCGGAGGATTCGTCATCGCCCAGGGAGCCGACCGGCTCCAGAGCGTCTCCATCCTCCGTCTCTTCACGGCGGTCGCGCAGGAGGCGTTCGACGTGAACTTCCAGCTCGCGTCCCCTCCGCCGCAGCCTCGCATCACGGTCGGAGAGTACTCCAACGAGATCATGCTCAATTGGGGCGATCCGGCGGCGTACGGCGCCACCGAAGCGTATAACTTCGCGGGTGCCGGTAAGGACTATAAGTTCGAAGGGTACAACATCTATCAATTGGCCGGACCGAGCCCGGCGAACTTCGAATCGCGCCTCGTGGCCACCTACGACGTCGTGAACGGCGTGAAGACGGTCGTCGATAACGTCATCGATCAGGAGTCCGGACTCACGCTGCCGAAGCCCATCGTGTTCGGAAACGACTACGGTGTCAAACGCCATTTCCTCATCGACAAGGACTACATCAAGGGAGGGAAGCTCATCAACGGCAAAGAGTATTATTTCGCCGTGACCTCCTATGCCTACAATCATGACCCGCTCGGCGTCACCTCCGGTATCCCGCAGATCCTGGAGAACAGCAAGTCGGTCTTGACCATCATTCCCCGCGGCATCCCCGCCGGTTCGGAGCTGAAGACCGAGATCAATCAGTTCCTCTATACGAACAGGAACATCAACGGAGATGATGCGGTGATGCCGCAGGTCATCGACCCGAAGAGCACCACCAACAGTTCCTACCAGGTGATCTTCGCCGGCGTGGACACCAACGTCACGTCGTGGAGTCTCGTCCGGACCGGACTCGGAGCCGGCGGGAGCGTCGATACCGTGGTGAAGGCGAGCACCAATTTTGAAGGCGACGATATGTCCCCGCTTGTGGACGGCGTGATGTTCCGCGTCACCAAGCCGAAGGCCGGTCCGCGCCGCGACAGCCAGACACCGCAAGGATATAAGTTCGTCGTGCCGGGCAACACCGCATCGTGGGTGACGGGCCGTCTCAGCACCGGCGCGGACGCGCTCGGCATCGGGAACTTCGACTCGACGTTGAGCCGCTCCATCGTGTATCCGCAGCAGGGCAACTTCGTCACCCGCAAGTCGATGGTGGCGCCGAAGGACCTGAAGAAGGTGGAGATCGTCTTCAGCAACACCGCCACCCAGAAGGCGTACCGCTATCTCTTCTTCGGCGCGTTCGGTTCGCAGATCCGCGATTCGTCGTTCCTGCCCTTCGTGCGGCACCGTTTGACGAACGGCGGGTTCAACTACCAGGACTACGTGAACGTTCCGTTCACCGCCTGGGAGGTCGATTCGCTCGACGGCGCTCCGACCCGCCGGCAGCTGAACGTCGGCTTCCTGGAGTTCAACGACTCCATCTTCGATAAGAACGGCCTCTATATCGGCCGCGGTGCGATCAATGGCCAATGGATGCCCACACACGGCGCCAACGGCGGCACGGAACTGATGTTCATCTTCGCTTCGGACTACAACGCCGATACGCTCGCACGCTACACCCGCAATCCCGCGCAGCCGGCGAACAACACCCAGTTCCTCAATCTCCGGACCCAGCTGGACAGCACGGACATGTATTACGCCGTCTGGCTGAAGAAGCGCGACACCCTGTCGACGTTCAAGGAGGGGGAGAAACTGGTCATCACCCCGAACTATCCTCTGGTCGCCACCCGTTCGTACGGATTGACCGTTCCGCAGAACGTGAAGAACGACCCCGCACTGATCAAGGAGCAGATCTCCAAGATCAACGTCTTCCCGAACCCGTACTTCGCCAACAACCGGGCGGAGACGAACATCTATCAGCGGTTCGTCACCTTCACGAACCTGCCGCAGAAGGCGACCATCCGGGTCATCAACCTGGCCGGTGAGCGGGTGAAGACGATCAATCACGACAACACGTCGGGCTTCGAGCGGTGGGACCTGCGTAACGAATCGGGTCTCCCGGTGGCGAGCGGCATGTACATCGCTTTCATCGAGATCCCGGATGCGGGGACCACCACGCTCAAGCTGGCGGTCATTCAGCCCGAAGAACGTCCTGCTCGCTAATCACGTGACCAACGAGGAGAAAACAACAATGAAGCATTTCAAAGCAATTTCCGTAGCGCTGATACTGGCTCTGCTGGTGTCGGTCGCGAACGTGTGGGCGGGCAACGACAGCAAACGCGGAGCTGCCGGCGGAGTGGAAGTGCTCCTGCCGGTCGGTGCCGGCGGACAGGCCCTGGGCGGCGCGAACCTCGCCAACGTGGCCGGTGTCGAAGCCATCCACTGGAACCCGGCCGGCGTCGGCCGGATGAACGGTTCCGGTGAGGCCATGTTCTCGCATACCACCTACATCGCCGACATCGGTTTGAGCTACGGCGCCGTCGCCATCAATACGCAGGGCTTCGGCGCGCTGGCGCTCAGCGTCAAGACCATCGACTTCGGTGCCATCGCCGAGACGAACGAGGACTACCCCGAAGGGACCGGCTCGACCTTCTCGCCGGTCTTCTCGGTGGTCGGGCTGACCTATTCACAGTCGCTCACCGACCGCATCTCGGTCGGCGCCACGGTGAAGGTCATCTCCGAATCCATCGCCCGCACCTCGGCGACCGGTTTCGGGTTCGACGCCGGCGTGCAGTACGCCTTCTCGCAGGATTCCCCCCTCTCCGGAGTGAAGTTCGCGGTGGCGCTCAAGAACCTCGGCCCCACGATGAAGTACGACGGCGCCGACCTGGAGCGGAGCGTCGAAGTGCCGAACTCGGCCGCCAATGCGCCGACACGGACGCTGCGGTTCTCGTCGCAGGCGTTCGAACTCCCGGCCACGCTGGACCTCGGCATCTCGTACGACCTGAAGCTGATGGATGTCAACCGCTTCACCTTCAGCACGATCTTCCAGAACAGCAATTTCGGTTCGGACGAGTACCGCTTCGGTGCCGAGTATGCCTTCGGCGAGCAGATCTTCCTGCGCGGCGGCTACATGTACGTGCCGAAGTCGGCGAACGACGAAGTGGCGACCATCTTCGGTCTCACGATGGGCGCCGGCGTCAATCTGGACCTCGGCGGCATGCAGGTTCGGGTCGACTACGCGTACCGCGATACGGAGTTCTTCGACGGCACCAACACCGTCTCCGTACAGCTCGCGTTCTGACCGCGCTCTCCGTTCCCTCGTCAAGGCCCTGTGCTCCCGTCGGACGCAGGGCCTTGCCGTTCCACGACAACACGCCCGACCTATGACGTTCGCATTCCTCACCGTTCTCTGTCTCCTCTCGGACACCGCGACGGTCCCCGCCGCGGTCAGCGTGCTTTCCGTGCCGGTGGAGGGCCGTTCGCTCGCCGTCTCGGCCTCGGGCGATATCATCACGCTGTCGTCGAAGGAGGGGAGCGTGACAATGTGGGACCATACCCTCACCGTCCGGAGGACCGCCGGCGGGCGGGGGTGGGGGAACGCGGAGTTCGACCGTCCGACGGACGTCGCTTCCTCCTTCCTGTTGAACGTCTTCGTCGCGGACCCGCTCAACCGCCGGCTTCAGCAGTTCGACCGTGAGCTGAACTTTGTCCAGTCCCTCGACGCCCGCACGCTGCAGCCGTTGGAGGGGGAATTGCGTCCGCGGGCGGCGGCGGTCATCTCGAACGGTGATGTGTACATCATTGATGAGGCGGAGCGGCGCATCGTGGCGGCGGGACGGCGCGGACGCGTCGAGCGGGAGTTCGGCTCCGCGCGCGATGACCGGGCGCGTCTGATCGATCCGCGTGACATCGCCGCGTCTTCGGACGACCGGTTGTTCGTACTGGACCGGGACCGCGTCGTCGTCTTCGACCAGTTCGGTTCCATCGTCACGATGGTGCCGCTCATTCCCGCGCCGTGGAAGTCGCTCTCGGTCTCGGGCGGCATCTTCCTCGTCACCGCCGACGACCGCATCCAGACGATGTCCGTGGACGGTTCGTCTCCCCGAACGTTCCTCCGGGCATTGATGACCGGTGTCGGGTCGGACGAAGTGCTGATGGACGCCGCGCTCTCCGGCGGCGCGATGTACGTGCTCACCGACCGGTCGCTCCACCGCTGCGACCTCCGCTGACCTTCGTGGTTTTCTCCGTCATTCTTCCGTATCTTACGGCAGAAAGGGACGCGCCATGGACGTCGAACTTCTCGCCCGTATCCAATTCGCCTTCACCATCGCCTTCCATTACCTCTACCCGCCGCTGAGCATCGGACTCGGCGTGCTGCTCGTGGCGATGGAGGGGTTGTACCTCCGCACCGGCAACAAGGTCTACGAACGCATGACGCGCTTCTGGGTGAAGATCTTCGCCCTTACGTTCGCGATGGGGGTCGCCACCGGCATCGTGATGGAGTTCGAGTTCGGCACCAACTGGGCCGTCTATTCGCGGTATGTCGGCGACGTCTTCGGCAGCGCCCTCGCCGCGGAGGGCATTTTCGCCTTCTTCCTCGAATCGGGCTTCCTGGCGGTGCTCGTGTTCGGCTGGGACCGCGTGTCTCCCCGCATGCACTTCTTCTCCACCTGCATGGTCTCCCTCGGCTCCATGATGAGCGCCGTCTGGATCGTCGTCGCCAACTCGTGGATGCAGACGCCGGCCGGCTTCCGCATCGCGGGGGAGGGGATGTCGGCGCGCGCCGAGATCACCGATTTCTGGGCGATGGTGTTCAATCCCTCCTCCATGGAACGGCTTGCGCACACACTGAGCGGGGCCTGGCTCGCCGGCGCCACGCTGGTGCTGAGCGTCAGCGCCTACTATCTCCTGAAACGGCGCCATACCGACATCGCGCTCCGCTCCATGAAGATCGCAACGGTCTTGCTTGTGTTCGCATCCCTCTTCCAGCTCTTCACCGGCCACCGGAGCGCGGTCGGCGTGAGCCGGAACCAGCCGGCGAAGATGGCCGCGTTCGAGGCGCATTACGATTCGTCCGCTCCCGCGCCGTTCTACCTCTTCGGATGGGTGAACGAGGAGGAACAGCGCGTGAACGTCGGCATCGCCGTCCCGGGGATGCTTTCCCTCCTCATCCACGGCGATAGGACGGCGCCGGTCACCGGACTGAACGCCTTCCCGCCGGACGAACGGCCGCCGGTGAACGTCGTCTTCCAGTTCTACCATCTGATGGTCGCATCCGGGATGGCGCTGATCGCATTGGGTTTCCTCTTCGCGTTCCTGTGGGCGCGGGGCCGGCTCGCCGACCAACGCTGGGCGCTGCGCCTCGGCGTGGCGTCGGTCCTCCTGCCGCAGATCGCCAACCAGGCGGGATGGTTCGCGGCGGAGATCGGCCGGCAGCCGTGGATCGTGTACGGCCTGCTCCGCACGTCGGACGCGCTCTCGCGCACCGTGACGAAGGAGCACATCGTCTTCTCCCTTGTCCTCTTCGGTGTCATCTACGCGCTCCTCTTCGCGCTCTTCCTCTTCCTGCTGGACCAGAAGATCAAGCACGGACCCGATGAGCCGGAGGGCATCGCTTCGGAGTACGAACATCAGAAACAGCTGCTGCACGGATAAGGAGCGCGCATGGACTTCACCGGACTCGATCTGCCATTCATCTGGTTCATCCTCGTCGGCACGCTGCTGACGGGCTACGCCATCCTCGACGGCTTCGACCTCGGCGTGGGGGCGCTCCATCTGCTCACGGACACGGACGACGAACGGCGCATCATGCTCAACGCCATCGGTCCGGTGTGGGACGGCAACGAAGTATGGCTGGTGACCGGCGGCGGCGCGCTCTTCGCCGCCTTCCCGGCCGTCTACGCGGCGGTCTTCTCCGGCTTCTACGTCGCGGTGATGCTGCTGCTCGCCCTGCTCATCTTCCGCGCGGTGGCCATCGAGTTCCGTTCCAAACAGCCCGGACGCGCCTGGCGCCGGGCGTGGGACGCCGCCTTCAGCGCGGCGAGCATCGGCATCGCCCTGCTCATGGGCGTCACGCTCGGCAACATCATCGCCGGCGTTCCCGTCGGACCGGAGCGAGACTTCACGCTTCCGCTCACCGCGCTGCTCAACCCGTACGCCCTCCTCGTCGGCGTCACCACCGTCGCCCTTTTCATGATGCACGGCGCCATCTATCTCGTGATGAAGACCGAAGGGGAGATGCAGCGGCGGGTCCGGGGCTGGGTGAACAACGCCATCATCTTCTTCGTCATCGCGTACGTGACCACCACGATGGCGACCCTGCTGTACATGCCCCACATGGGGGAACCGTTCAAGGAACGGCCTGCGCTCTTCGCCATCGCGCTGACGGGCATGCTCGCCATCGCCAACATTCCCCGCGAAGTGCATCACGGCCGCGAGTTCCGCGCGTTCCTGTCGTCCGTCGCCAGCATCGCCAGCCTCATGGCGCTGTTCGCCGTCGGGATGTACCCGAACCTGGTGATGTCCACCCTCTCCCCGGCGTACCATCTCACGGTGCGGAACGCCGCCTCCTCCCCGACCACCCTGTCGGTGATGCTCACCGTCGCCGTCATCGGAATTCCATTCGTTTTGGCCTACACGGTGGCCATTTACTGGATTTTCCGCGGGAAAGTACGTTTGGATTCGGCGAGTTATTAGTATATTTACGGATACGCACATGGCACGCATGAACGAACGGCAGATCGCGGCGGCGCTCCGGTCCCTTCGGGGATGGAAGCGCGACGGCGGCTCCTTCCGGAGGACGTTCCGACGGAAGGACTTCGCGGCGGCGATGGGCTTCGTGCAGAGCGTCGCCCTGCTCGCGGAACGGATGGACCATCATCCGGACATCGATATACGGTGGAACACCGTCACCCTGGTGCTCTCCACCCGCAGCGAGGGAGGGATCACCCACCGGGATGTCGACCTCGCCGAACGGATCAATTCACTGTCATAACCAAGGACACCTATGGCCAGCGAACAACGCATCGAAACACTGAAGGGGATGCTCGGGAAGGATCCGAACGATGCCTTCTCCCGCTACGCGCTCGCGCTCGAATACGTCGGCATGAGCGACCTCCAGTCCGCCATCGACGAACTGCGGACCGTCATCGAGAAGGACGCGAAGTACCTCCCGGCGTATCACCAGCTCGGACAGATCTACGGACGGCTCAACCGCACGAAGGAGGCGAAGCAGACGTACCGCGCCGGCATCGACCTGGCGCAGGAGCTCGGCGAGGAGAAGGAGGCGAAGGAGATGCGCGAAGAGCTGGAAGAGCTCGAGGACGAGTGGTAGCAGCGAACCAATACGACGGGGACCGATGAAACTTCCGAAAGAACAGATTCTGGAGATCTTCCGCGCGACGAACGCCCTCCTGGAAGGGCATTTCGTGCTCACCTCCGGCCTGCACAGTCCGCAGTACTTCCAGTGCGCCAAGGTGCTGCAGTACCCGAAGTACCTGCACCTGCTCGCGGGGGACATCGCGGCGCACTATGAGTACAGCGAAGTGGAGCTCGTCATCTCCCCCGCGGTCGGCGGCATCGTGGTCGGCACCGAGGTCGGCCGCATGCTCGGCGTCCGCACCATCTTCGCCGAGCGGGAACAGGGGACGATGAAACTTCGCCGCGGGTTCGACATCCGGAAGGGGGAGCGGGTCCTGGTGGTGGAGGACGTCATCACCACCGGCGGCTCGGTGGAGGAGATCCTCGGACTCGTCCGTGCGGCGGAAGCGCGTCCGGTCGGCGTCGGCTGCATCGTGGACCGCAGCGGCGGCGCCGCGTCGTTCGACGCCAAGTTCTACTCCGTGATGGAGATGGAGGTCAAGACCTTCCCGGCGGACGCGGTGCCGGACTGGCTGGCCGCCGTGCCCGTCTCGAAACCGGGGAGCCGTTCGCTGCAGCAATGAACCCATCGTTCTCCTTCCTCATCCCCATGACCGACGAACTCTTCGAACATCTCGTCCGTCTCTTCGGCGGACACGCCCTCCCGGCCCACGCCCTGCTCGGCGCGGCCGTCGGACTGCTGGTGCTCGCCGGCGGCAAGGCGGTCAAGTTCGTACTGGACAAGGCGGTGCGCCGCATCATCTCCCGTACGGAGAACGAGCTCGACGACATCATCCTGGACATCGTCCTCGAACGCCTCATCGCCTTCTCGGGCATCTACGGCCTCTACCTCGGTCTGGAAGAGGTCCGGAACGGACTGACGAAGGCGCACACCACCCTCACGAAACTGCTGGACTACGCCAACGTCCTGCTGTACCTCGTCGTCGCACTGCTGGTGACCTCCGTCATCATCAAGATCACCCGCGCCGTCGTGAACAATGTGCTCAGCGGCATCGCCCGGCGCAACAACTACGAGGAGGCGGGCAAGACCCTTCCGCTGCTCGTCAACCGCGTCGCATCGTTCGTCATCATCGCCGCGGCCGCTATCGTGGTGCTGGACCGGTTCGGCCAGAACATCGGCAGCATCCTCACCATCCTCGGCGCCGGCTCCCTCGCCCTCGGCCTGGCCGCGCAGGACACCATCTCCAACATGATCTCCGGGTTCATCATCATGATCGACCGGCCGTTCCGCGTGGGGGACCGCATCCGCATCCCCTCCGGCGAGGTCGGCGACGTGTTCGAGATCGGCCTGCGCAGCACGAAGATCCTCGATTTCGACAACAACCTCGTCATCGTCCCCAATAACGAACTGGTGAAGACCCGCATCGTGAACCTCGGCTATCCGCACAACGAAGTGCGCGTCGTCGTGGAGGTCTCCGTCGGATACGGCTGCGATGTGGACGAAGTGAAGCGCATCATACTCGCCGCCGCCCGCCGCCATCCCGACGTCCTGAAGGAGCCGGAACCGGAGGCGTACCTGATGAAGCTCGCAGACTGGAGCCTGTCGTTCTCCCTCTTCTGCCGCGTCGCCGAGTTCAAGCAGCAGTTCAAGACCGCCGAAGCGCTCCGCATCGCCATCTACGGAGAACTGACCGCGCGGGGGATCGAGATCCCGTTCCCGCAGCAGGTCGTCCACCTCCGCCGCCCCGTTCCCCATGCTTCCCGACGTCGAACGAAGTGAGACGGTCTACCGGGGCGTCATCGTACGCCTGAGGCTCGACCATCTCCGCACCCCGTCCGGTGCGTCCGCCGTTCGAGAAGTGGTGGAGCATCCCGGCGGTGCAGCGGTGGTACCGGTCCTCCCGAACGGCGACCTGCTCCTCGTCCGCCAGTACCGCCACCCGGTCCGGCGCGAAGTGATCGAACTCCCTGCCGGGAAGCTCGACGCGGGGGAGGAGCCGTTGCGGTGCGCACAGCGGGAACTTCGCGAAGAGACGGGACACCGTTCCGACGACTGGCGTCCGCTTACCGCGATGCTCGCCACGCCGGGCGTGTGCGACGAGGTGCTGCATCTCTTCGCCGCCCGCGATGTCCGGCCGGACCCCGCGGGACAGGACCTGGACGAGGGGGAATCGTCACTGCGCCTCCTGCGCGTGACGATGGACGAAGCGCTCCGCATGGTGAAGCGGGGCGAGATCACGGACGGGAAGACCATCGTCGGCATCATGATGCTGAACCAAGGAATGGACGCTCCATGACCATCAACGAGATCATTCGAAAGAAACGGGACGGGGCCGCATTGACGGCGGACGAACTGCAGCGGCTCATCGGCGGGTACGTGCAGGGAGAGGTCCCGGACTACCAGATGTCCGCCTTCCTCATGGCGGTCTACTTCCGCGGCATGACCCCCGAGGAGACCGTGGAGTTCACCCGGCTCATGCTCCATTCCGGCGATGTCGTCGACCTCTCCGCCGTGCCCGGCGTGAAGGTGGACAAGCATTCCACCGGAGGCGTGGGAGACAAGATCTCCCTGCCGCTCGCACCCGTCGTCGCCGCGTGCGGCGTGCCGGTGCCGATGATCAGCGGCCGGGGTCTGGGGCACACCGGAGGGACGCTCGACAAGCTCGAGTCCATCCCGGGTTTCCGCACCGACCTCTCCATCGAGGAGTACAAGCGGGTCATCGCCGAGCTCGGCCTCGTCCTCATCGGCCAGACGAAGGAGATCGCGCCGGCGGACAAGAAGATGTACGCCCTGCGCGACGTCACCTCCACCGTGGAGTGCATCCCGCTCATCGCCGGCAGCATCATGAGCAAGAAACTGGCGGAAGGGATCGACGCGCTCGTGCTGGACGTGAAGACCGGACGGGGCGCGTTCATGTCCACCGAGGAACGCTCGCGCGCGCTCGCCGAAGCGCTCGTCTCCATCGGAACGCGGTTCGGCAAGGAGACCGTCGGTTTCATCACCCGGATGGACGAACCGCTCGGGTACGCCATCGGCAACTGGAACGAAGTGGTCGAATCGGCGGAATGCCTGCAGGGGCGCGACGTGCCGGACGTGATGGAACTGACCGTCGTGCTCGGCGGCGCGATGGTCTGGCTCGGACGGAAGGCCGGTTCGCTGGAGGAGGGGATGGAACGGTGCCGGCAGGCCGTGAAGGACGGTTCGGCGTACGACCGCTTCCTGCGCCTCGTCCGACGGCAGTACGGCGATCCGTCGTACATCGTCGATCCGTCGAAGTACCGCCGGTCACGGCATACCGAGACCGTTTCGGCGCCCGCGGACGGGTACATCGGCTCCATCGACTCGCTCGAACTCGGTTTCACCGGCATCGTGCTCGGCGCCGGCCGTACGAGAGTGGACGAGGCCGTCGAACCAGCCGCCGGCATCCTGCTCCGCAAGAAATGCGGCGACCCGGTGCGGAAGGGGGAGACCGTCGCGGAGTTCTCGACGGACCGCACGGCCGCAGTGGACGAAGCGAAACGGCGCATCGAACGGGCGGTCACCGTCACTCCCGCCCGGCCGGAACCGCAGAAGCTCATCCTCTCCGTGGTGGACAAGAACGGCGTCCGCCCGTACTGAACCGCCTCGGTGCGGTTCAGACGAAAATTACGTATCATTCGGTATGGTGAGCGTCATCGGTGCCTACGTTCGAACGCCGCGAATCCGCATCGCGGCGATGCTGTACTTCCTCCTCGCCGGTCTCCTCACCCGGGTCCCGCTGTTCAACTACCTCGGCTATGAGTTCGCCGCCGCCATGACGGTCCCTGCCGCGCTCGTCAGCGGCCTGCTCACCCTCGCGTTCCTGGACGAACACCGCTCCCGACCCCTCACGCGGCGCACCTGGCTGTACGTCATCGGCGATTACCTTCTCATCAACACCCTGCTGCTCCTCATCCCTCTGTCGGTGATGGCGCTCAACGCGCTCGCGGTGAAGAACTGTTCTCTGCCGGACGGTCTCGCCCTCTTCCTCCTGCTGCCGATGGTGACGATGGTCTTTTCGGTCGCGCTCGCACTGGTCGTCGGTTCCGTGTTCCGGAGAAAGCGCACGCTCTTCGTCGTGCTGACCGCCGGCATCCTGCTCCATGTCCCGGCCGTGACGGTCGCCGGTCCCTCGCTGTTCGCCTACAATCCGGTGCTCGGGTTTTTCCCCGGCATCACGTACGACGAAGCGGTGGTGGAGATGCCGACACTGCTGCTCTTCCGCGGTCTGACACTCCTGGCGGCGCTCACGCTCATCGCGCTCTTCGCGGCGGGACTCCGGGTGTGGGACCCCGCCAAGCCGCTGCGCGGTACGGTGTCGGAGCTCGCGGGAACGTTCCGGCAGGAGCGCGTCCTCTGGTCGTGCGTCCTGCTCGGTACGTCGCTCCTCGTCACGGCGTGGATGTGGCGTTCGCCGCTCGGATTCCAGCATTCCGCCGACGATATCCGGACGATGCTCGGCCGGAGGAGCGCGTCGGAACACTTCGTGTTCTATTACTCCGGGGACGACCTCACCGCGGCGGAAGTGCGTCGACTGAAGGACGAAGCGGAGCACCATTGGACGACGGTGGCGGAGCGTCTCCGACGGCGTACGGCATCGGGACCGATCGACGTCTACCTCTACCCCTCGGCGTCCGTCAAGCGGCGGTATCTGGGGAGCGCCACCACCAACATCGCCCGGCCGTGGATGAGGGAGGTGCATCTCACCTCCGGCTCGTTCCGTGAATCGTTCCGGCACGAACTTGTCCATGCCGCGGCGGCGGAGTTCGGGTTCCCCCTCATCCGCGCGAGCACCCGGATGGGTCTCAACGAAGGACTGGCCGTAGCGGTGGACTGGGAACCGGCGCTCTTCACACCGCATGAGTACTCCGCCGCCCTGCTGCGGGAGGGGATGCTGGGGGACCCCGCATCGCTCTTCACCCTGACCGGCTTCGGCAGCCGTTCCAGTTCGTACGGATACACCGTGGCCGGTTCCTTCGTCCGCTACCTCATCGACCGCTTCGGCATCGAGCGGGTGAAGACCGCCTTTCCGAACGGGAATTTCGTCATGGCGTTCCACGAGACCGCCGGAAGTCTGGTGCGCGACTGGACCGCGTTCCTGAAGACGGTGGACGCCACCCGCATTCCGCCCGAGACCGTCCGGGCGCTCTTTTCGGCCCCATCCATCTTCTCGAAGGAATGTCCCCGCATCACGGCGGAACGGAACCGTTCCGGAGCCGAAGCGCTGGCGCGCAAGGAGTACGCCGAGGCTGAGCGGTTCTTCCGCGTATCGTACGCCGATGCGCCTTCGCCGGCGGCGCTGCGCGGCATGATGCTCGCCCTCATCGCACAGGGAAAGGAGCATGATGCGGCGTCCGTGTATGAATCGCTCCCCGCATCCTCGTGGCTGCGGTCGCATCCCGCTCCCGCGCTGCTCGCCGCCGATGCGCTGCATCTGGACGGCCGTACCGACGATGCCGCCGCGCTCTACCGGCGCGTGGAGATGATGATGGTGAGCGACGGGTATGTGGAAGCGGCGGCGCTCCGCCGGTCGTTCATCGAGAACGCGGTACCCGCCGGTACGCTGCGGCGCATCTATCATTCGGGCGCCGCCGATTCAGCGCTCGTGGCGATGACCGCTGCATCGGTGGGGAACGGGGAAGCATCCCCTCCGTTCCTGTATGCCGGTGCGGCCGCGGCTCAGCGTTCGGGGAACGATTCCGCTGCGTCGGCATGGTTCGGCAGATTCCTGGCGGCGGTCCCGGCAGGTCCGTTGTCGTATTACGCACGGCTTCGGTGCGGGGATATCGAATACGAACGGAACGACCTTCAGCGTGCCAAAGCGTGGTACTGGGAGGCGTCGAACCATCTGGTGACCCCCGCTTCCTCCGGGGTGGTCGAGGAAAGGATCGCACGATGCGACGCCTCCTCCGATTGACCCCCCTCATCGCCGCCGCCGTGATGGCGGGATGCGGTACGACGGAATCTCTCCGTCCCTGCCTGTCGTACGACCGGTTCCACCGCCTCATGGCGCCGTCGTTCACCGCGTACGTGATGCTCACCGCCGCCGGAGAGGAACGGCGCGCCGACCTCTATGTGCAGGTCCCTTTCTCCCGCCTCCGCTTCGAGCGCTCGGACGGCCGGTTCCAGGCCTCCCTCTCCGTGACGGTCATCGTGCGGGACCGCAGCGGGGCGGTGGTGCACTCCCGCGAGCATGACCGCACCGTGACGGCGTCGAACTACGCCGACGCCCATTCGTCACGGATGGAATCGGTGCTGGACCGTGCTGTGCTTCCGCCGGGAGAGTACGAGGCCGAGATCCAGGCGCGCGATGTCCGTTCACAGCTCTCGTACCGATCCTGGCACCCCTTCTCCGTGCGGGCGGAGATGACGGCCGGTTCCGTGCTGCTGGTGCAGCGGGCCGTTCAGGACGGGACGATGCTCACGCTCCAGCCGCTCCTTCCGGAGGATGTCTCGGTGGTCCGCGATTCGGTGGGAATGTTCCAGGAGGTGTACGGCTGTGACCGTGGAGATACCGTAACGGTGCAGGTGCGGTATGTGACCGTACCTGCGGCGGTGAACCGGACGAACGACGGAGGTCCGGTCTGGTTCCCGCCGTATTCCACCGATGAACAATGTCCGGCCGATTCCGTTCCGGTGACGTCCTCGTTCGATACGGTCGTTGTCGCCGCCGCGTCGGGAACGCTCCGTCTGCTGCATTTCTATCAGGGGCCCGCCGCCGGCCACACCACGGTCCGCCGCCGCATCATCCGCCGTTCGCGCGCCGGCATCGATACCGTCGAACAATCGTTCCGTTTCTTCCTTCGCGAACAGCGCTACCGGAACAGCGCCTCCGTTCACGAGATCGCGGACGCCATACGGTACATCCTGCGCGGCGAAGAACGCGATTCGCTCCTGCGGCTCCCGGAAGGGGAGATGAACGGGTGGATGGAGCGCTTCTGGGCCGAACGGGGGGGACGGCAGCGCCGCACAGAGTTCGAGAGCCGCGTCGCCGACGCCGTCCGGCTCTTCTCGGAATGCCGGGCGGGGAGCGGCACCCCCATGGGGCTCGTGTACATCGTGTGCGGCGCACCGGACCTCATCGACTGCCGCGGCGAACGGGGTGAGAGCTGGTACTACACCGTCGGTGAACGGACATACACCGCGCAGTTCCGTCCGGGCACTTCGGGGACCGGCGGGCGGTCCTTTGAACTCGTTCCGTACTCGTTGAACGAAGCGTTCTGGCAGTATCATGTGGACCGCTGGAGGAGGCGATGAACGAGGCCAATGAACAGACCACGCTCCGCGCCCATCTCGAGCGCATCATCTACTACAACAACGAGAACGGCTACCTCATCGGCGTCTTCGGAGCAGGGAGGGAACGGCACACCGCGGTGGGATACCTCCTGCAGCCGCGGGAAGGGGAGGAATACTCGCTGAGCGGCGGCTGGACCACCCACGCCAAGTACGGCCGGCAGTTCGCCTTCCAGTCCGCCGAGCATCATCTTCCGGTCTCCGAAGCCGGCGTCGAACAGTACCTCTCCTCCGGTCTCATCAAGGGGATCGGGCCCGCGCTCGCCTCCCGCATCGTGGAGCATTTCGGCGCGAAGACCGCCTCCGTCATCAACGACGATCCCGACCGGCTCACGGAGGTGGAGGGGATCGGCGTCAAAAAGCTCGCCGGCATCAAGACGGCGCTCGCGTCCATGCGCGAGATGCAGGAGACCTTCGTCTTCCTCCGTTCCCACGGACTATCGACCGCCCATTCCATCCGGCTCTACAAGACGTACGGACGGAACGTGGTCGCGGTGCTGCAGCAGAACCCGTACCAGATGATCGACGACGTGCCGGGGATCGGTTTCATCACCGCGGACGCCATCGCGGCCAAGATGGGGGTGCAGGAAGAGAGCCTCTACCGCATCACCGCCGGCATCCGGTACGTGCTGGACGACGCCTGCCGTTCCGCCGGCCACTGCTTCGTTCCGAAAGAGGACCTTGCGGAGCGGGCGTCGCAGCTCCTGCGCATCGACGAAGCGAAAGTGGAGCGGGCGGTCGGACAGGCGGAGGAGAACGGATTCATCGTGAACGTGAACGACCGCATCTTTCCGGCTCCGCTCTCCGACGCGGAAGAACGGTCGGTGCGCCGTCTCTCCGCGCTGATGCGGAAAGGGGAACGTCCCCTCGACGGCCGGAAGCTGGACGACGCCGTACGGCGGGTCGAGAAACGGCGCGGCGTCGACCTGGACCCGAAACAGCGCTCGGCGGTCGTGAGCGCGATGCTGCAGCCGGTCACCATCGTCACCGGCGGACCCGGCACCGGCAAGACGCTCACCGTCAACGGCATGATCGAACTGGCGGACGAGCTCGGCATGCGGTACGTCCTCTGTGCGCCGACCGGCCGGGCGGCGAAACGGCTGTCGGAGGTGAGCGGCCGCGACGCGAAGACGGTCCACCGCCTATTGGAGTACGACCCCAACAGCGGCGCCTTCCGGAAAGGCGAGGACGATGCGGTGGAGGCGGACATCGTCATCGTGGACGAGATGTCCATGGTCGACATCCAGCTCTTCGCCGCCCTCCTCGATGCCGTGCCCCCCGAAGCGCAGCTCGTGCTGGTGGGGGATGTGGACCAGCTGCCGTCCGTCGGACCGGGACAGGTGCTGCACGACCTCATCGGTTCCGGCCGGCTCTCCGTCGTGCGGCTCACGACCGTGTTCCGCCAGGCGTCGCAGAGCTCCATCATACTCAATTCGCACCGCATCAACAGCGGCGAGGAACCCGAGTACGCCCCCGACTTCCGGTTCATCGAGGCGGACCGGCCGGAGGAGATGCAGGAGCACATCGTCGGACTCTGTTCGACCGTGCTCCCGCAGAACCACCGCTACGATCCCTTCACGGACATCCAGGTGCTCGCGCCGATGAACAACGGTCCCGCCGGCGTCCGGGAACTGAACAAGCGGCTGCAGCAGGTCCTCAACGGCCGCTCGACGGTCGGGTGGCAGGGGAACGACCGGCGGTTCCTGGTGCGGGACAAGGTGATGCAGCTCCGGAACGATTATGAGAAGGAGGTGTACAACGGCGACATCGGCACGGTCTCCGGGTACGACCGGGAGGAGGGGCGTCTCTTCGTCGAGTTCGACGGGCGGCCGGTGTCGTACGCGTTCGAGGAGCTCGACGCCCTCTCGCTGGCGTACGCCACCACCATCCACAAGAGCCAGGGGAACGAGTTCGACGCCGTGGTCATCCCGCTCGGGATGATGCACTATATCATGCTCCAGCGGAACCTCGTCTACACCGCCGTGTCCCGCGCCCGCCGCCATCTTTTCATCGTCGGTCAACGGAAGGCGCTCGCCGCCGCCGTCCGCAACACCGACGCCCGGTGGCGCAACACGCTCCTGTTGCAGCGTCTCCGGGAAGGACTCTGATTTCACCGTACGGTCATCGTACGGTAACATGACGATAACATGCCGTGGGTAGATTACCGCCGTCATCAATGCATGGAGCCGCCATGGAACTCAAAGAACTCTTCTACATCGCCGCCGCGCTTCTCTTCATCGCCGTCTCGTACTTGGACCGTATGAACGACCAGACCTCCCGCTGACTCTCCTCCGTTCGCCGTTCCGCTGACCGGTGCGTTCGCCGGACAACACCCCTTTGCCGTTGCATCCCCCTCGCAACAGTGCTATATTCCATCATTTCCACGACAACCTTCAGGAACGACGATGGAACGTCTCTTCTCACCATGGCGGTCGCGCTACATCGCCACCTTCAAGAACGAAGCTCCCCGCAGCGGCGAATCGCTCTTCACCCGCATCATCCGTGAACGGGACGATGCCCGCAACCTCGTGCTGCAGCGCCGAAAGACCTGTATGGTGATGATGAACCTCTATCCGTACAACAGCGGCCATCTGATGATCGTCCCGTACCGGCAGCTGGCCGGTATGCAGGAGCTGACCGTGGCGGAGAATGCGGACATCATGAACGCCGCCGGGGAGATGATCGGCGTGCTCACGGCCGTCCTCAAGCCCCATGGATTCAATTTCGGCGCCAACCTCGGCCGCGCGGCGGGAGCGGGGGTGGACGATCATATCCATTTTCACATCGTGCCGCGGTGGAACGGCGACACCAATTTCATGCCGGTGCTCGGCGAAGTGAAAGTGGTGTCGGAAGAGATGCGCTCGCTCTATAAGAAACTGAAGGCGGCCATGAAGAAACGCCCGACGGTCCTGAGACGGCGGAAATGAACCGACTGCTCCTCCTTCTGACCTTCGCCGCGCTGCTCGCTGACGCACAGCCGGCCATGCTCGACGACGCGGTGCGGTTGAAGGACGCCGCCCTGGACGGCATGACCGCTTTCCCGATGCTGGAGGAGCTCTTGGCGGGCGGTCACCGGTTCAGCGGCAGCGAAGGATATGAACGGGCGGTCATCTGGGCGGAGAAGGCGATGTCGAAGGCCGGAGCGGATTCCGTGTGGCTGCAGCCGGTCACCGTGCCGCGCTGGGTCCGCGGAGCGCGGGAACGGAGCGTGATGACGCTCTCAGGGAAACGCCATCCGCTGGCGGTTCGGGCGCTGGGCGGCAGCGTCGGTACCGGTCCGGCCGGAGTCACCGGCCGCGTCATCGAAGTCCGTTCGCTCGAAGAGGCGGCCGCGCTCGGACCGCGAGCGAAAGGAGCGGTCATCTTCTATAACCGGGCGTTCGACCGGACGAAGGTCAACACCTTCGAGGCGTACGGCGGTGCGGTGGACCAACGGGGACGGGGCGCCATCGAAGCGGCCAAAGTGGGCGCCGCCGCGGTGCTCGTACGGTCCATGACGAACGCTGCGGACGACGTCCCGCACACCGGTGCCATGCGGTACCATGATTCCGTTCCGAAGATACCGGCCGCCGCCATCGGCGCCGCAAGCGCCGAACGGCTGAGCCGGGCGCTCCGCTCCGGAACGGAGGTCTCCGTAACGCTCACGATGGACTGCCGCACACTGCCGGACGTGGAGTCCCATTCCGTCATCGGAGAGATCCGCGGGACCGAACGGCCGGACGAGGTCGTGCTGCTCGGTGCGCACCTCGATTCGTGGGACCTGGGGACCGGCGCGCATGACGACGGAAGCGGCGTCGTGCAGTGCATCGATGTGCTGTCGCTCTACCGGCGTCTCGGAATGAGGCCGAAGCGGACGGTTCGGGTGGTCCTCTTCGCGAACGAGGAGAACGGCCTGCGCGGTGCGCGCGCCTATGCCGCCTTCGCGGAACGCTCGCCGCAACGTCACATCGCCGCCATCGAGACCGATGCGGGCGGGTTCGCTCCGCGCGGTTTCACCACGGACGCCGATTCGGTCCGATTCCGCCGGCTGATGGAAGCGATGCCGCTGCTCGATGTCGTGAATGCCGGTTCGCTGCGCCCCGGAAGCGGGGGAGCGGACGTCGACCAGATCCGGACTCCCGGCATCGTTCATATCGGTCTCCGTCCCGAAGACCAACGGTACTTCGATCATCACCATGCCGACACCGACACCCTTGGCGCCGTCCATCCGCGTGAGCTCCAGCTCGGTTCCGCCGCACTCGCCATCCTCGCTTGGTATATCGCAGAATCCGATCTTTAGATATTTTTGTTCGCTAGCGGAACTTTTTCCTGCTGGCGGTAGTTACTTATTTGACATTATATTACTAATTAGTTATATTAGAATTAGTAATATAAAGGCCAAAAGCATGAAAACAACTCAGAAATACGGAGAAAAGGCAGATATCGCTCTCTCCATGTGGGTGAAACTGGCGAGGGCCACCGATACGGTCGCTATACTCTCCGGCCGTGATATCACCCGCTATGGTTTGACCATCCCCCAATTCGGCATCCTAGAGACGCTGGGGCATCTGGGGCCGATGAAGATCTGCGAGATCGGAAAGAAGAAGCTGATGACGGGAGGGAATATGACCGTCGTGATCGACAATCTCGAAAAGCTTGGGCTGGTCGAGCGGGTCCGGTCGAAAGATGACCGCCGGGCGACGCTCATCCAGCTGACCGCGAAGGGTCGGATGAAGTTCGACGAGATCTTCGTTCAGCATGCCCGCTGCGTCGAGGAGCTCGTCTGGTCCGCGCTCGACCGCAGCGAGATCGACCAGCTGGCAGGTTTGCTGAGAAAACTTGGAACCGCATTGAAGGACCGGATCTGATCCACCAACCAATCCATCACTCACCATCACAAGGAAGGATTTCCATGAAGATGTTGACCTCCACCGTCGCCCGCATCCTCTTCGGCGTGCCGTTCCTCATGTTCGGCATCAACCATTTCTTCTACGCGCAGATGATGCAGGGGATGATCCCCTCCTTCCTGCCGGGCGGCATCCTCTGGATCTACCTCACCGGCGTCGGCCTCATCGCCGCGGCGGTCAGTCTCTTCATCGCCAAGCTCACGAAAGAGGCGATGATCGGCGTGTCGCTGTTCCTCGTGGCCGCCATCGCGTTCATCCACATCCCCGGTCTCGGCAGTCCGGACCAGGCGGTGATGGAGCGCTCCATGATGGGCATGCTCAAGGACGTCGGTCTTCTCGGTGCCTCGCTATCGTTCTACGGCCAGTTCGCCCGTCCGCAGGCGTAAGACGTTCATCCGATATTGGCCACCTGAACCGTCCATTGTATCGAACGACTGTTCACACACAATCACACAATCATCCAATCACACAATGTTAAGGGGTTTTGCATCATGAAGCAGCTTCTTTCTCTTCTCCTCGTCCTCTCCACGCTTTCCATCGCGCAGACCAAGTGGGGCCTGGACCGTTCACACAGTTACGTCAACTTCTCCGTATCGCACATGGTCATCTCGGACGTCACCGGTACGTTCAAGGATTTTGAAACCGCCGTTGAAGCCGGGAAAGAGGATTTCAGTGATGCGAAGATCAACGTCGCCATCAAGGCGAAGAGCATCGACACCGGCAACGAAGGGCGTGACCGCCATCTGCGCAGCGCCGACTTCTTCAATGCGGACAAGGACAGTATCGTGACCTTCAAGAGCACCCGCATCGAGAAGACCGCGGAGGGGAAGTACGCCATCACGGGGGACCTCACCATGCGCGGCGTCACCAGGCAGGTGGTGCTCGATGCGCAGTACAAAGGGAAGGCGAAGAATCCGTGGGGCAAGACCATCGCGGCCTTCAAGGCCACCGGCAGCGTCAACCGGAAAGAGTTCGGCCTGAACTGGAACAAGGCGCTCGAGACCGGCGGCGTGCTCGTGGGTGAGAACGTCGACATCACCATCGCCGTACAGCTCGTCCAGGGCTGACGGCCGTACCGAATCCGAAGGGATTGAACGGAGGGAAACCATGCATCAACCATTGCTCGGCATCCATCATGTCACGGCGCTGGCCGGCGACGCACAGCGGAACATCGATTTCTACGTGCGCGTGCTCGGCCTCCGCTTCGTGAAGCGCTCCATCAACCAGGACGCCCCGGACGTCTACCATCTGTACTACGGCGACGAGATCGGCAGTCCCGGCACGGCGATGACCTTCTTCCCGTTCGGCCGTGCGTCGCGGGGACGGAAGGGGAACGGGGAGATCGGACGGGTCGCGTTCGGCGTGCCGACCGCTTCCATGGGATTCTGGGCGGAGCATCTGGCGAAGCATGGCGTTCCCTTCGACGGTCCCTCCGACCGGTTCGGCGAGCCGGTCATCAGTTTCCCCGATCCCGACGGTATGCTCGTGGAACTGGTCTTCAACGACCGCCAGCGGATGAAACATCCGTGGCGGTCGGGACCGGTCCCGGCAGAGCATGCTGTACGCGGATTCCACGGTGTCACGATGTACGTCGCGCAGCTCGGACCGACCGCTGACGCGCTGACCGGGCATCTCGGTTTCACGAAAGAAGGGGAATCCGGTTCACGCCACCGCTTCGTGATCGGTGCGGAGGCGGACCGGGCGGCGGTGGACGTCATCGCCGACGCGTCGCTTCCCCCCGCCGGTCCTTCGGCCGGTTCGGTGCACCACATCGCCTGGCGGGTCGCGGACGATGCGGCGCACCGCGCCTGGCTCGGCCATGTGCATCAGAGCGGGTTCCACTCGAGCGACATCGTGGACCGGTTCTATTTCCGTTCCATCTATTTCCGGGAACCCGGCGGCGTGCTGTACGAGATCGCCACGGACGTCCCCGGATTCACCGTGGACGAACCGCTGGAATCGCTCGGTTCCACCCTCGTTCTGCCGCCGTGGTACGAACCGCACCGCGCGCGCATCGAACGTGCCCTTCCTCCGCTCACGGTGCCGGTATGATGCGTATGCTCACCATACCGTCGGCGGGAACGTCGCATCATGACGGCGGAGCGGTGCTTGCGTCCGGACCGGAGTTCGTGCGCGCCTCGGCCGCGGCGGTGCTGGTGCATGGGCGCGGCGCGACGGCGGACGGGATGCTCGCGCTGGCGGAGCATCTCCGGAGGGATGATGTGCTCTTCATCGCACCGCAGGCGACGGGGAACGTTTGGTATCCGTTCCCGTTCATGACGCCGTCCGAGCGGAACGAACCGTGGCTCACCTCGGCGCTCTCCCGCCTCACCGAAGTCGTGCGCTATGTCGAAGGACAGGGGATCCCCCGCGGCCGGCAGATGCTGCTCGGTTTCTCGCAAGGGGCCTGCCTCTCGCTGGAATGGGCCGCCCGGAACGGCGGCATCGGAGCGGTCGCCGGCCTGAGCGGCGGACTCATCGGCGCTTCGCTGCGGCGGGAACTGTACCGGCCTGTGCTCGCCGGCACAACGGTGTTCCTCGGATGCAGCGATATTGACCCCCATATCCCGGAAGGGCGGGTGAACGAAAGTGCGGAAGAGTTCCGCACCCGCGGCGCCGGCGTCACGGCGCGCATCTATCCGGGCATGGCGCATACCGTGAACCGCGACGAACTCGACGCCGTCGCGGCGCAGCTGGAGCGCCTCACCGCACGGCGGGACGGAACGACATCGAAGGAGGAAGGACGATGAAGACCTACATGGTGGAAGTGCGGCTCCCGTATCAGCCCCCTCCGGAGTTCTTCGCGCTCATACCGCAGCAGCGTACGGCGGTGGCGGAGCTGCTGACGCAGAGGACATTCCTGAGCTACACCCTCTCCGCGGACCGGCTCACGGTGTGGGTGGTGATGACGGCCGAGGACGAGACGCAGGCGCGGGAGATCCTCGCACGGCAGCCGATGGACCGCTACTTCTCGTACGGAGCGTTCCGCGAACTGATGTTCCACGAATCGGCCGGCGTGATGTTCCCGCAGGTCTCCCTGAACTGACCTTCCGCCATGACGAACGACCTGAAACGGCTCGCGATGGACGGAACGGCGACGGAGCGTATGCCGCTCCTCTTCGTCGGACACGGCAATCCGCTGAACGCCATCGAAGACAATCCGTTCAGCCGGGCGTGGACGGAGACGGGCGCCGCGCTGCCGGTTCCGAAGGCCATCCTCTCCGTCTCGGCGCACTGGCTGACGCGCGGCACGCGCGTGCTCTCGGCGGAGCGGCCGCAGACCATCCATGATTTCGGCGGCTTCCCGCCGGAGATGTACCGTCAGCAGTATCCCGCTCCCGGCGCTCCGGCCATGGCGCGCGAAGCGCAGGAACTGGCGGTGAAGCACCATGTCTCCCTTGACGACGACTGGGGATTCGACCACGGCACCTGGAGCGTGCTGATGCGCATGTTCCCGAAGGCGGACGTTCCGGTCTTCCAGCTGAGCATCGATTACAGCCGGCCGATGGAATACCATTTCGAACTCGGAGAGGAACTTCGGCGTCTCCGCGAACGCGGCGTACTGGTCATCGGCAGCGGGAACATCGTTCATAATCTTTCGGCGGTGACCTGGCAGGAGAACCGTCCGTACGACTGGGCGCTCGAGTTCGACGCCGCCGTCACTCGGTGGCTGTCGGAAGGGGACCACCGTTCCATCGTCGGTTTCCAGCGCTTGGGACGCACCGCAGCGATGTCGCATCCCACGTATGACCATTTTCTTCCGCTTTTGACCATCCTCGGGATGGTTCAACCGGACGAAGTGCCGGAGTTCTTCAATGCCTCTTTTGACATGAGTTCGGTCTCGATGCGTTCCGTGCTCTTCCGTCGGCAGTGATGTCCGGCCGCTCTCTGCATGATACAGCCCGCTCAATGCGGGCTTTTTTGTTTGCGAAATTAGTCGTAGATTCTCAATATTAAGAAAAAGGATGGATGACCTTTTCGCCCGAGACATACAAAGAGATATTCTGTTGTCTTCACGATTTCGCGTTCATCATCGATAATCGGACCGGGGTGTTGGATTTCAACAAGAAGGCGGAGCACTCCGACTTCTCGCACACCAATTTGTCCGATTGCTTCGATGATGAAGGGAAGGAGCTCCTTGCCAGCGCCGTGAAGGGGAACATCCGTTCCTTCCGATGCAATGTGTCCCTCACGGCGGCGCTGCAGTTCTACACCGAGGTCACCGTCGCACCGCTGCAGCTGAACTCCCACGCCGTCTTTCTCGTCGTCGCCCGCGACATCACCGAACAGCACGACAAGGAGCTCGACCTGCTCCGCTTTTCCGAGGTCATCCACCGCACCGTCAATCCCATCCAGATCACGAACACCGAAGGGCGCATCATCTACGCCAATCCGGCCTACGTGAACATCAGCGGGTACTCGCGCGAGGAGCTGATCGGAAAGAATCCGAGCATCCTCAACAGCGGAAAGCACAACAGCGATTTCTGGAAGAGGGTGTGGACGAAGATCCTCTCCGGACAGCAGTGGATCGGCCAGATCCAGAACCGCCGGAAGAACGGCGAACTGTTCTACACGGAGCTCGTCATCTCGCCCATCGTGGACGAACAGAAGAAGGTCATCGGGTTCATGGGCGCGCACCGCGACATCACGGAACAGAAGATCCTCGAGCAGCAGATCGTCCGGTCGCAGAAGATGGAGACCTTCGGCACGCTCGCGGCCGGCATCGCCCACGAGGTCGGCAACCCGCTCACCTCCATCTCCTCCATCGTCCAGATCCTCCAGCGCTCCACCGCCGATGAGTTCACCAAGGACAAGCTCGAACTGGTGAAGAACCAGATCAACCGCATCACCAAGATCATCCGGGAGCTCGTCGACTTCTCGCGCCCCTCGCCCCACATCGTGCAGGACGTGGACGTGAACACGGTGGTCCGCGAGGCGCTCAACATCGTCCAGTACGGCAAGAAGGTCCGCACCATCAAGTTCGCGACCGAGCTCCGGGACGGCCTCCCGCGCGTGGCGGTGGTGTCGGACCAGCTGGTGCAGGTCTTCCTGAACATCCTGATGAACGCGGTGGACGCCTGCGAGGGACGGCCGGGGACCATCAGCGTCGCGACGATCCGGAAAGGGGAGGTGGTGGACGTGGTGATGAAGGACACCGGCGTCGGCATCAGCGAGGCGAACCTTCAGAAGATCTTCGACCCGTTCTTCACGACCAAAGAGGCGGGGAAGGGGACCGGACTCGGGCTCTGGGTGAGCCTCGGCATCATCAAGAGCTTCGGCGGCGATATCCACGTCGAGAGCGAGGCGGGGAAAGGGACCACATTCATTGTGACATTACCGACGAAAGGCGCGAAAAATGGCTGAACGCATCCTGGTGGTGGACGACGAGGAGATCATCCGCGAATCCATCGCGATGATCCTGGAGAAGGAAGGGTACAAGGTGGACAAGGCCGAGAACGGCGGGGCGGCGTTCGACAAGGTGTCCGAGACGTCGTACGACCTGGTCATCACCGACATCGAGATGCCCGTGATGCGGGGGGTGGAGCTGCTCGAGAAGGTGGCCCAGCGTTCGCCGCAGACCTTCGTCATCATCGTCACCGCCTACGCGTCCGTCGAGACCGCCGTCGGCGCACTGCGCAAAGGGGCGTACGACTACATCCTGAAGCCCATCGAATTCGACGACCTCCTGTTCCGCGTCCGCAAGCTGTTCGAACACCGCAACGTGGTGCTGGAGAACGCCCTCCTGAAACAGGAGGTGAACCGGAAGTACGACTTCCACAACATCATCGGCAAGAGCGACGCCATGAAGCGGGTCTTTTCGACCATCGAGAAGGTCTCCGCCAGCGACGGTACCGTGCTCGTCTCCGGCAGCAGCGGCACCGGCAAGGAGCTCGTGGCGCGCGCCATCCACTTCCACAGCGTCCGGCGCAACAAACGCTTCGTCGCCATCAACTGCGGCGCCATCGTCGAGACCCTCTTCGAAAGCGAGCTCTTCGGGCACAAGAAAGGCTCCTTCACCGGTGCGGTGGGGGACAAGGACGGCGTGTTCAAGGTGGCGCACGGCGGCACCCTGTTCCTGGACGAGATCAGTGAAATGCCGTTCCAGATGCAGGTGAAGCTCCTCCGGGCGCTGGAACAGCGCGAGATCTATCCCGTGGGGAGCAACGACCCCGTCTCCATCGATGTGCGCATCATCGCCGCCACCAACCGCAACCTCAAGGAGGAGATCGCCAAAGGGAAGTTCCGCGAGGACCTCTACTACCGGCTCAACGTGGTGGAGATCCATCTGCCGGAGCTCAAGGAGCGCATCGACGACATTCCGTTGCTGGTGAACAACTTCATCGCCGACCTCCGCACCGAGATGGGGAAGAACATCAAGGGGATCACGAACCAAGCGATGAACGCCCTCATCCGGCATACGTGGAAGGGGCAGGTGCGCGAACTGCAGAACGTGGTCGAACGGGCGATGATCTTCTGCGACGCCGAGTACCTCGACGTCGTGCACATGCCCGAGGACCTGCAGCGGCTCGTGGACCCGGCGAAACCTTCGCTGCCGGCGGACACCGTCACGCTCAAGGACGCCGTCCGCAACTTCGAACGGCAGTTCATCGAATCGAAGCTCCGCGACGCGAACGCGGACAAGGAGCGGGTGGCCGCGGACCTCGGTCTTTCGCTCTCCACGCTCTACCGGAAGATGGAGGAGCTGCACATCCCGTTGAAGAACAAATGACACCGCCGGCAGGAGGCCGCGGTCCGCGCGGCGACCGCCGGGCATCCACCGGAACCCCTCACCAAGACAGACCCCTATGAACGTCCCCGACTACATCCGGCATCCCCGTCTCATCTCCTGGGTCACCGAGGTCGCCCAGCTCACCGCACCGGACGCCGTCCACTGGTGCGACGGTTCCCAGGAAGAGTATGACCGACTCTGCGAATCCATGGTCGCCTCCGGCACCTTCCGCCGCCTGCACCCAGAGAAGCGCCCCGGCAGCTTCCTGGCGCTCTCGGACCCGTCGGACGTGGCGCGCGTGGAAGACCGCACCTTCATCTGCAGCCGCCGCCGCTCGGACGCCGGTCCGACCAACAACTGGGTCGACCCGCGCGAGATGAAGGAGACCCTCACAAAACTGTTCGCCGGCTGCATGAAGGGGCGGACGATGTACGTCATCCCCTTCAGCATGGGTCCGCTCGGTTCTCCCATCTCCCACATCGGCATCGAACTGACCGATTCGCCGTACGTGGTGGTGAACATGCGCATCATGACCCGCATGGGGCGGAAGGTGTACGACCTGCTCGGCGAGAACGGAGAGTTCGTCCCCGCGCTCCATTCGGTCGGCATGCCGCTGGCGGCCGGTCAGAAGGACGTGCCGTGGCCCTGCAATCCCACCACCAAGTACATCGTCCACTTCCCCGAAGAGCGCAGCATCTGGTCCTACGGAAGCGGCTACGGCGGCAATGCCCTGCTCGGCAAGAAGTGCTTCGCCCTTCGCATCGCCTCGGTGATGGCACGGGACGAGGGATGGCTCGCCGAACACATGCTCATTCTCGGCGTGGAGTCGCCGCAGGGACAGAAGACCTACGTGGCGGCCGCGTTCCCGAGCGCGTGCGGCAAGACCAACTTCGCGATGCTCATCCCGCCGAAATCGTTCAACGACTGGAAGATCACCACCATCGGCGACGACATCGCCTGGATCAAACCGGGGCCGGACGGGAAGCTCTACGCCATCAATCCGGAGGCGGGATACTTCGGCGTCGCCCCCGGCACCTCCGAAAAGACGAACCCGAACGCGATGGCCGCCATCGCCCGCAACACCATCTTCACCAACGTCGCCGTGACGCCGGACGGTGACGTGTGGTGGGAGGGGATGACCAAGACACCGCCGCCGCTCCTCACGGACTGGCAAGGGAAGGAATGGACCCCGGGATGCGGCCGTCCGGCCGCCCATCCCAACGCGCGGTTCACCGCTCCCGCCGCACAGTGCCCTTCCATCGACAAGGACTGGGAGAATCCCGACGGCGTTCCCATCAGCGCCTTCATCTTCGGCGGCCGCCGCAGCACCACGGTCCCCCTGGTGATGCAGGCGTTCAACTGGAACTTCGGCGTCTACCTCGCCGCCACCATGGGTTCCGAGACCACTGCCGCCGCCGCCGGCGCGGTGGGAGAGGTACGGCGCGATCCGTTCGCCATGCTTCCGTTCTGCGGCTACCATATGGCGGACTACTTCAATCACTGGCTGCAGATGGGACGCTCCATCTACAATCCCCCCCGTATCTTCAGCGTCAACTGGTTCCGGAAGGACGCTGAGGGGAACTTCCTCTGGCCCGGTTACGGCGAGAACATGCGCGTGCTGAAGTGGGTGGTGGAGCGCGTGCACGGCAACGCGTTCGCCATCGAATCGCCCCTCGGGTGGATGCCGCGGTACGAGGACATGGACTGGACCGGCTGGCACGACATCACCCAGCATCAGTTCTATGAGCTCATGTCCATCGACCGCGAACTGTGGAAGAAAGAGATCCTGCTGCAGGAGGAGCTCTTCATCCGCGTCTACGACCAGCTGCCGAAGGAGTTCATTCTTATGCGCGAAATGCTCCTCTCGCAGTTATGGCGCTCTCCGGAAAAATGGGACATGGAACACGACGCGTGAAGGTCCGTTCCCTTCCTGAAAAGCCCGGCCCCGCCGGGCTTTTTCATTTCCATTAATAGGAAACACCCGCCCGGATTCGCAATCCGTATAAATTTCCGCATTAAATCGCCGTATTTCGGCGCGAATTTGAGCTGGCCTGACGGCACAATCTTTGTATTTTTCGGATCGAAGGAACATTCCGGCGAAGGATGCCGGAGCGTCTCCCTGTGTATGACGGCACGCGGAACCGTGCGCCGGAACATCGGCGAGAGACGGTGATGAATGAACGAGCGTGCCGAACCAATCCGGACCTGTGACCATGACAACGATGCTCAGCGATCTGTATAATAAAAAGGGAACGCAGCGGAACGGGCGGTTCGTCATCCTGCCGAAGTGCAAGGGATGCCAGCACTGCCAGTCCATCGCGCACGACAACATCATTTACGACACCGCCACCGGAAAATGCACCATCTGTGAACAGCCGGTGGAGGATGCCGACGTGACCGCGTTCCTGAAAGCGCACTACGGCTGTCCCAACGACGCGTTCCGTGATAAGACCGACGTGTCGGACGAGGCGATGGATTAACCCAGAGACCAGGAAACGCATGCGACGCGCATACCGAAATCATACGCTCAGTTCGTACCCCCGCATCAACTATACGAACGAATACGCCTCCAAGTGCATCCCGATGGACCAGGCGGCTTCGCTGGTGACCTCCGGGGACAACGTGTACATCAGCGGGAACGCCGCCTCGCCCACCGATTTCATGAAGGCGCTCGCGAAGCGGAAGGAGGTCCTGACGGGGGTCTCCATCTACCATATCCTGCTGCTGGGGGAGAATCCCATCGCCGACCCCTCGTTCCAGGGGCATATCCAGCATGCCGCGTTCTTCATCGGCCACACCGAACGCGAAGCGGTGCTGCGCGGCCAGGCGGACTACATCCCCATCTTCCTCTCCGAGGTCCCGTCGGTCATCTCCTCCGGCGCCATTCCGATGGACGTGGTCTTCGTCATGGTCTCCCCGCCGGACGAGTTCGGCTTCATGAGCCTCGGCGTGGAATGCGCCGCGTCGAAGTCCGCCGTGGAGTTCGGCAAGAAGATCATCGTGCAGGTGAACGAGAACATGCCCCGCACGCACGGCGACACGTTCGTGCACGTGTCGGACGTCGACTTCATCGTGGAGCACGCGCACCCGCTGGTGGAACTGGAGATCCCCGAGTTCACCGACGTGGAGCGCCGCATCGCGCAGTACATCGCCCCGCTCATCGAGGACGGCTCCACCATGCAGCTCGGCATCGGCGGCATCCCCAATGCGGTGCTCTCCGAGCTCGAAGGGAAACGCGACCTCGGCATCCACACCGAGATGGTGTCGGACGGCGTGCTGCACGCCATCGAGAAAGGGATCGTCACCAACGCCGCCAAGACCTTCCATCCGAAGAAGGCGGTCGCCACCTTCACGCTCGGCACCCGCCGGCTGTACGAGTTCGTCAACGACAACCCGATGTTCGAGTTCCTCCCGTCGGACTACACGAACAATCCCGCCATCATCGCGCGGAACGACAAGATGGTCTCCATCAACTCCGCGCTGGAGGTGGACGTCACCGGCCAGGTGTGCGCCGATTCGATGGGACCGGCCATCTTCAGCGGGTTCGGCGGTCAGCTCGACTTCGTTCGCGGCTCCTCCGCCTCGAAGGGGGGCAAGGCCATCATCGCCCTCCCCTCCACCGCCAAGGACGGTGCCATCACGCGCATCGTGCCGTACCTCAAGCACGGCGCCGGCGTCGTCACCACCCGCGGCGACGTCCGCTACGTGGTGACCGAGTTCGGCGTGGCCTCGCTGTTCGGGAAGAACCTCCGCCAGCGGGCGGAAGCGCTCGTCAACATCGCCCATCCGGCGCACCGCGACGAACTGGAGAAGGAAGTGCGAAAACGGTTCGGAGGAAAATAATTGACGAAGGAATCCACCATGCTCTCCTCGGACATCGAATCCATCCTCGACGACCAGAAGTCGCTCAGCGCGCTCTCGCTGGAGGTGGAACGGGTGCTCCGTTTCTATGAGGAGCATCCCAACTACCCGCTGGACATCTCCAAGCTCCGGGCGAAGGTGATGGAAGTGTACTCGAAGGTCAACAAATCCATCACGGATTTGCAGCGCCTGCAGGGGAGCGGCGGTCCGTCGGCCCACCGGGAGGGTGACGCGTCATGAAACTGCGGAAGGTGCTGGTCACCACCGATCTGTCGGACGAGTCGCGCTCCGCCGTCGAGTACGCCGCATGGCTCGCCGAAGGGCACGGCGCCGAAGTGGTCCTGCTCTACTGCGTGGACAACATCCCGTCCGTCGCCTACCATACGGTGGACCTCACCTTCGACCGGTTCCGGGAGGAGCTCGTCCGGCAGGAACGCCGGCGTTTGGACGCGTTCGCCGCGTCGTTCGGGAAACGGCTTCCCGTCCCCCTCACGGTGGTGATGACCGAAGGGAACGCCTCCGCGGCCATCCTCCGTTATGCGGAGAAGCACCGCATCGACCAGATCGTCATGAACACGCACGGCCGCACCGGCATCCAGCATGCGGTGCTCGGCAGCATCGCCGAAAAAGTGGTCCGGCACGCCCCGTGTCCCGTCACCACAATCCGTTCGGCTTCGCCTCCGCGCCCGCGTTCTTCGGGCAAACGCGTTTCATCCCGATAACATCTCTCCTCCTCCCCCCAAATCCCCCGCAGGCTGTTTGTGCGGGGGATTCCTCTTTTATTCCGCTTTTTCGACCGTTCGGCGCCGTTCGATACCGGCCGGCCGCCTCCGATTTACGCCCGTCTAATTGTTTTTCGGATGATAAAGAAGTATATTTCCGCTTCACCTTGAAGCATGGTCGCCGAAAACCTTCAATATCTGAGGGAAAACCTCGCGAATACATGTGTTCGCATCGGGAGGGACCCGCAATCCGTTGATTTGATTGCAGTTAGCAAGACCTTTCCGGCTGAGCGCATCGAAGAAGCGTTAGCGGCCGGACTCACCGATTTCGGCGAAAATTACGTTCAGGAGATGGCGGAGAAACGCAAACAGCTTGACGGGCGCGGCATCCGCTGGCATTGCATCGGACATCTCCAGAGCAACAAAGTGAAGTACATCATCGACTGGGTCCACCTCATCCATTCGGTGGACAGTATCGCACTGGCGGAAGAGGTCCAGAAGCGTTCTCTGAAGGCGGGAAAACGGACCGACGTGCTCATCGAGGTGAACACTTCGAGAGAGGCCACCAAGTTCGGCGTGGCGCCGGCGGATGCCGAAGAGCTCGTACGCCGCGTCCGCGCAATGCCCGACATCCGGGTGAGAGGGTTGATGACCATCGGTCCCTTCACCGACGACCGCGGACGGTCCCGCGAAGCGTTCCGGACGCTGCGGACCCTCTTCGACGGGATGAACGCCCGGACCGGGGAACCGATGACCGTCCTCTCCATGGGCATGACGCACGATTACACGGTCGCCCTCGAAGAGGGGGCCACGATGCTCCGCATCGGCACCGCGCTCTTCGGACCGCGGAGCGCCGCATAACCTACGAGCCGCGCCGGACGCTCCGGCGGACGACAATCAACCAGGAGGCAGCATGAAGATCACTCCGCTCGACATCAAGAAGCAGGAGTTCAAGAAGGTGCTCCGCGGGTACGACCCCATCGAGGTGGACGCGTTCCTCGACACGCTCTCGAACGAGTTCTCCGAGCTGCTGAAACAGTCGAAGGAGCTCCGCGAGGAGTACCTCGAGATGGAGATCCAGCTCCGCGACTACCGTCAGAAGGAGCGCGACCTGCAGCAGATCCTGATGCAGGCGCAGGAGACGAGCGCGCGCTCCATCGAGAACTCCCGCAAGGAGGCCGAGCTCATCATCCAGGAGGCGGAGCTGAAGGCGAGCCAGATCATCGACCATGCCCGCATGGACGTGATGCGCACCCGCGAGGAGCTGGCGAACCTCCGCGCGAAGAAGGAGGTGCTCATCAGCCGCCTGAAAGTGCTCCTCAATTCCGAGATCGAGATGATCCGCTCCCTGGAGGCGGACGACGAGGCGCACGGCGGAGAGTCCGCTCCGGCGCCGGTCCGGGAATCGTTCCGCATCGACGACGTACTGAAGAAACTCTGATGTCACGACTACTGTCCATGATCGACGAGACCGTCTCGTTCCTCCGCACCCGCACCGCGGCGCGTCCCGCCGTCGGCATCATCCTCGGCACCGGTCTCGGCGGCCTGGTGAAGGAGATCGCGGCGGAGACGGTGATCGACTACGCCGAGATACCGCACTTTCCGGTGTCGACGGTCGAATCGCACAAGGGGAAGCTCATCGTCGGCACGCTCGGCGGCAAGTCCGTCGTGGCGATGCAGGGACGCTTCCACTACTACGAAGGCTACACGATGGGGCAGGTCACCTACCCGGTGCGCGTGATGAAGGCGCTCGGCGTGGAGACCCTCCTCATCTCCAACGCGGCGGGCGGCATGAACCCCCTCTTCTCCAAGGGGGACATCATGCTCATCACGGACCACATCAATCTGCTGGGGGACAATCCCCTCATCGGACCGAACGAGGATACGCTCGGACCGCGGTTCCCCGACATGTCCGAGCCCTATTCCCGCGAGCTCATCGCCCTGGCCGAGCGCGTCGCGCTGGACCTGAAGGTGCGGCTCCAGAAAGGGGTCTTCGTCGCGCTCACCGGTCCCACGATGGAGACCCGTGCGGAGTACCGCTTCCTCCGCACCATCGGCGCCGATGTGGTGGGCATGTCCACCGTCCCCGAGGTCATCGTCGCCGTCCACCAATCCATGCGCGTCCTGGGATTCTCCATCATGACGGACGAATGCTTCCCCGACGCGCTCAAGCCGGTCTCGCTGCAGGAGGTCATCGCCGTCGCGAACCAGGCCGAACCGAAACTGACCGCGGTCATGAAAGAGGTCGTCACGAGGTTGTAACCGATGTTCAAGGAACTCACCGATAAGATCAACTACGCCGACGTCGAGAAGTCGGTCCTGGCGAACTGGGAATCCGGGCGCATCTTCGAAGCGTCCGTCTCCGAACGCGCGGGAGGCCCGGCCTTCACCTTCTTCGAGGGGCCGCCGACCGCCAACGGACGGCCGGGCATCCACCACATGATGGCCCGCACGCTGAAGGACGCCTTCTGCCGGTACAAGACCATGACCGGCCACCAGGTGCACCGCAAGGCGGGCTGGGACACGCACGGTCTTCCGGTCGAGATCGAGGTCGAGAAACAGATCGGCATCAAGCACAAGGACGAGATCCTCGACTACGGCGTGGAGAAGTTCAACCGGCTCTGCAAGGAGTCGGTGTGGAAGTACAAGGCGGACTGGGAGAAGCTGACGCGGGAGATGGGGTACTGGGTCGACCTCAACGAACCGTACGTGACGTTCGAGAACAACTACATCGAATCCATCTGGTGGGCACTGAAGCGGTACTACGACGAGGGGATGATCTACCGCGGCTACAAGATCCAGCCGTACTGTCCGCGCTGCGAGACGCCCCTCTCCTCGCACGAGGTCGCGCTCGGCTATAAGGACGTGAAGGACCCGAGCGTCTATGTCACGATGAAGCTCGCGGACGAACCGAACACTTCGTTCCTCGTCTGGACCACCACGCCGTGGACCCTCATTGCGAACGTCGCGCTGGCGGTCCATCCGGACATCGACTACGTGAAGGCGGAGCTGCTCGCCGCCGACGGCGAGGGCACGCGCCCGACCGGCACCTTCCTGATCCTCGCCAAGGACCGACTCCCGGTGCTCAAGGAGAAGTACGCCGTCGTCGCCGAGATGAAGGGGAAGGAGCTGCTGGGCCGTTCGTACGAACGTCTCTTCAACTACCACACCGTCGCGGAGAAGGGATGGTACGTGGTCGCCGGGACGTTCGTCACCACGGACACCGGCTCCGGCATCGTCCACATGGCTCCGGCGTACGGCGAGGACGACTACCAGACCTGCCGCGCCCACGGCCTGCCGACCATCCATCCGGTGAACAAGTCCGGCGAGTTCGAGGATGCGGTGACCGACTTCAAGGGGAAGTTCGTGAAGGATGCGGACGCCGACATCGTGCAGAACCTGAAGGAACGCGGCGTCCTGTACAAGAAGGAACAGTACCTGCACAGCTATCCGCACTGCTGGCGCTGTTCGTCGCCGCTCCTGTACTACGCCCGCACCTCCTGGTACATCAGCACCACGAAGTACGCCCGCCGCATGATCGACCTCAACAAGGAGATCAACTGGATCCCGAGCGAAGTGGGGGAGGGGCGCTTCGGCAACTGGCTGGAGGAGAACAAGGACTGGGCGCTGTCGCGCGACCGGTACTGGGGCACGCCGCTTCCGATCTGGGTATCGGAGGACGGGCGCGAGATGAAGTGCGTCGGCAGCTTCGAGGAGCTCGTCGGCGCCGAATGGCTGGACGAGCAGGGCGGACCGACCGGACGGACCTTCACGAAGGCGGACATCGCGTCGCTCGACCCGCACAAGCCCACCGTGGACCGCCTCGCGTTCAAGAGGGCCGGCGGAGGCTACCTGAAGCGGACCTCTGAGCTCATCGACGTGTGGTTCGACTCCGGCGCCATGCCGTTCGCGCAGTGGCACTATCCGTTCGAGAACCGCCACATCTTCGAATCGTCCTATCCGGCCGACTTCATCTCCGAGGGCATCGACCAGACGCGCGGATGGTTCTATACGCTCCACTCCATCGGAACGTTCCTCTTCGACCGACCGGCGTACAAGAACGTGCTCGTGAACGAGCTCATTCTGGACAAGAGCGGTCAGAAGATGTCCAAGTCCAAGGGGAACACGGTGGACCCCTTCGGCCTCATCGCCCGGTACGGCGCGGACGCCACGCGGTGGTACCTCGTGTCGCAGTCGCCCGTCTGGCGCCCCACGCTCTTCGACGAGGAGGGCATCGCCGAGGTGCAGCGGAAGTTCTTCAGCACGCTCGTGAACACCTACTCGTTCTTCGCGCTCTACGCGAACATCGACGGGTTCGAATATACGGGTCCGAGGGTGCCGGTCGAGGAACGGTCGGAGATCGACCGCTGGATCATCTCGTCGCTCCACTCCCTTGTGAAGGAATACCGCCGGTACATGGAGGAGTACGACCTGACGAAGGCGTCGCGCGCCATCGCGGACTTCACGCTGGACAACCTGTCGAACTGGTACGTGCGCCGCAACCGCCGCCGCTTCTGGAAGAGCGAGAAGGGTCGCGACAAGACCGCCGCCTATCAGACCCTGTTCGAATGTCTCGACACCGTCGTGCGGCTGGCCGCCCCCATCGCCCCGTTCCTGACGGACGAACTGTACCGGAACCTCCATGCGACGTCCGGCGTCTCCGCCCCCGCATCGGTCCATCTGGCGCTGCTGCCGGTGGCGGACGAGTCCGTCATCGATCCCGCGCTCGAGCGGCGCATGGACCGCGCCATCCGCATCGTCAGCCTCGTGCGCGCCATGCGGATGAAGTCCAACATCAAAGTGCGTCAGCCGCTGAAGAGACTGCTGGTGCCGGTGAAGGACCAGGCGGACCGTGCGCTCCTCCGCTCGGTGGAGGAGATCATCCTGGACGAGATCAACGTCAAGGAACTGGACGCTTCGCTCGACCAGACCATCATCACGTACCGCATCAAGCCGAACTTCCGGACCCTCGGCGCCAAGTACGGCAAGACGACCGCGAAAGTGGCGGAGGCGGTCCGCGCCTTCACGCCGGCACAGGTCGCGGCGCTCCGGGCCGGCGGCACCGTCACCGTGACGGTGGAGGGGGCCGAGGTCGCCGTGCAGCATGACGACGCCGAGATCGTCGCCGAACAGGTCGCCGGCTGGCTCGTGGAGAGCGACGGCGCCGTCACCGTGGCGCTCGATACGGGGATCACGCCCGAGCTGCGCGACGAAGGGTTCGCCCGCGAGTTCGTGAGCCGCGTCCAGAACCTGCGGAAGGACTCCGGGCTGGAGGTCACGGACCGCATCGCCATCACCTTCGCGGCCGGCAGCGTTCTCTCCGCCGCATTGAACGGCATGGCGGAGTACATCCGGAGCGAAACGCTCGCGGTCAGTCTTTCCGGCGGCGCCGTCGCCGGGAGCGCGCGGCGGCAGGAGGAGATCAACGGCGAGCAGTGCGACATCGGCATCGAAAAGATCACCCACTAGCAAGGATCCGACATGGCAAAGACGAAGACCGCGGTGAAGAAGAGACCGGCGAAGACGGCGGCGAAGACGAAGGCCAGAAGCCCGCGTCCCTCCGCGGCCCCGAAAGCGGCGGCGAAGAAGGCGGCACCGGTTCCGGTCAAGAAGAAGCCGGTGAAGGGGTACAGCGCCCGGGAACTGGAGTACTTCCGGAAGATCATCGTGGAGAAGCGGAAGGAGATCCTCGAGGAGCTCTCCATCCTGAAGGAGAGCATGATGGACGTGACGACCGGCGAGTACGCCAGCGAGAACTCGACCTACTCCATGCACATGGAGCAGGGGACCGACGCCATGGAGCGCGAGAAGACCTTCCTCTTCGCCTCGCGCGAAGGGAAGTTCCTCAACTACCTGGACGACGCGCTGCGCCGCATCGAGAAGGGGACGTACGGGATGTGCCTGGACTGCATCGACGAACCGAAGAACTACTGCAAGACCTGCCCGCTCATCCCGAAGGAACGCCTGGAGGCGGTCCCGCACGCCCAGCTCTGCGTGGAGTGCAAGAACCGGAAACAGAAGTTCTGAGCGCGGGAAGGCCGTCAGCGTGAAAGTACTGTACGTCACCGCGTTCATCGTCCTCGCGGACCAGGTCACGAAGTTCCTCGTGAAGGGGCTCGTCGTCCCTGCGCTGGGCATCGCCCTGCCGGGGATGCCGCTCGGCAGCTCCGTACCGGTGCTCGGCGATCTCCTCCGCATCACCTTCATCGAGAACCCCGGCATGGCGTTCGGCATCGAAGTGGGGGGGAAGTTCTTCCTCACCCTCTTCTCCGTCGTCGCCAGCGCCGGCATCCTCGGCTACCTCTACCTCATGCGGCGCGAGAACCTCGCGTTCCGCCTTTCGCTCGCCTTCATCCTCGGCGGCGCCGTCGGCAATCTCATCGACCGCGTCTTCTACGGCGTGCTCTATGGAGAAGGGGACCTGTTCTACGGCAAGGTGGTGGACTTCATCGACGTCGACTTCTTCAACATCGACCTCTGGGGCTTCCATCTGAACCGCTTCTGGGTCTTCAACATCGCCGATGCATCGGTCACCATCGGCGTCCTCATCATGCTCATCTTCCACCGTTCCTTCCTTCGCGAGGAGGAGGGGGTGTCCGCACCGTCCGAGACCTCTCCGGCGCCGTGAGCCCGCTGGTCCGGCGGCACGGCCGCCGGACGCCCGTCCCATGAAGAACCATTTCATCATCGACGTCCCTCCGGGACAGAAGAAAGAACGGCTCGACGTCTACCTGACGTCGCACGTCGAGAACGCGACGCGCACCAAGGTGCAGGAGGCGGTCCGCAGCGGCGAGATCACCGTGAACGGCGCCGCCGTCAAGCCGAGTTATCCTCTTCAGCCGGGGGACCGCATCGAGGTGCACCTGGACCGGCCCGACCCGCCGGACGTTAAGGCGGAGCCCATCCCGCTCGCCATCGTGTACGAGGACGACGCCCTGCTGGTGGTGAACAAGCCCGCCGGCATGGTCACCCATCCCGCCTACAAGAACTACTCCGGCACGCTCGTCAACGCGCTCATGCATCACGCCGACCGGCTCTCGCAGCTGCACGCCGGGGAGGACGAGGAGTTCGACACGGTGCGCCCCGGCATCGTGCACCGGCTGGACAAGGACACGAGCGGACTGCTGGTGGTGGCGAAGGACGAGACGACGCATCAGAAGCTCGCCAAACAGTTCGCCGCGAAGACCTCCGAGCGGGAGTACCATGCGGTGGTGTGGGGGACGTTCAAAGAGGGGAGCGGCGTCGTCGAGGCGCCGCTCGGACGGAGTCCGCGGGACCGGAAGAAGGTCGCCGTCCTACCGGACGGAAAGCTGGCCGTGACGGAGTACGAGGTGATCGAGCAGTTCGGCTTCCTGGCGCTCGTGCGGCTGCACCTGCGCACCGGCCGGACGCATCAGATCCGCGTGCACATGGCGCACATCCATCATCCGGTGTTCGGCGACGCGACGTACGGCGGACGGGAGACGATGGCGGCGGGGCTCGAAGGGAAACGGAAGGCGCAGGCGAAGAACCTGCTGGCGCTCATGCCGCGCCAGGCGCTCCACGCGAAACGCCTCGGGTTCGTGCATCCGGTGACGGGGGAGATGATGCGGTTCGACAGCGAGCTGCCGGAGGA
>WBUG01000014.1 GCA_008933835.1 Bacteroidota bacterium
TACCGATACGCATTGTGAAGTTTCCTTTCGTTGCTGTTCTGGTGAGAGGGACCCGCTGGTCCGTGTACGCGACTCCGGCACGAACGACGTGCCAATGGAATTTCTTCAATAATCAGCGATTATTCCAATCCTTTTTTCGGAACGGACAAAAATCTGTCGGTAGAATGCACTCCGGCTAAGAGACGCCGGACAGGATGAATGTGGTGTTGAGCGCTGTTTCCAGCCGTCGCAGAGAACCGCCCCGGGTCCGCAGCACCGGCTCCGCTTCGCCCACCGGCATCGCTCCCCGTTCGTGATCGTTGTGGTACACCTCTTCATGGATCCACTGCATCGTGTCGAACCCTGTCTCATTGAAATCCCCGACCGCCAGCACGCCTCCGGGTCTGAGGACCCGCAGCATCTCCTCCAGACAGCGCCGCGGTGCGGCGGTCTCGTGCAGCGTGTTCACACACAGGATGAAGGGGACGCTGCGGTCCCGGAAGGGGAGCCGCTCCATGTCCAGTTGGAGGAATGCGAGTCGGCCAAGTTGTGCGGCAGGTACGCGCTGCCGCACTCGCGGGATCCCGTCAAGGGAGATGTCCCCGGTGACGACGAGGGGGTAATGCTGGGTCAGGACGGCGCACATCCTCCCGGTGCCGGTCGCGAGCTCGAGCACCGGTCCGGCTGGCATTCCCGTCGCGCGCACGATCTCGTCGTACTCGGAAAACAGGTCGTATCCGCGGGACTGCAACAGCCGGTCGCTGGGGGAGAGGGGGATATCCATAGGGGTCAGAATGTCAACGTTACGTTCCCGCCGACGGAGCTCTTCATGAACGTCTTCAGCATATCGTTGATGGGAAGGCGGTAGTACGCTCCGAACCGGACGGGGCCGAGCGTGACGGTTCCCGCGATCCCCGCCTGGTGCAACACACGGTCCTCGAGGTCTGCTCCATCGGTGAGCATCATCCTGCCGGAGAATCCGGCGACGATCTGCACGGCGCCTGCCGTGATGGTCGGCTGCGCGGCGTAGACCATCATGGCCTCGAACGAGTCGCCTCCGTTCGATTGTGATGCGGTGTTCAGCATGCCCGTGATGCCGGCGCGAAGACGGAGACCCAGTCCGCCGTCGGGATTGAAGTGCTTGCCGGTCCGGAATGCGATGGAGACGAACTCCGGGATGTACGACTCATAGCGGTCGATGTCGGAGAAAAGACCGCTGATGATGGCGGTCCATTTCTCTTTGTCGATCGTCGGAAGGAACAGTCCGATGTTCGTCGTCATGCCGGTCTCCGGTTTGACCAATTCGACGCCGAGATAGACGTTGCCGATGGTCGAATGATTCTGCCCGTTCACCGTGAAGAGCCATGTCGTGTACGTCGGATACTCTCCGTGGGCGTACGGAAGCATAAGCATGAACGCGTTGTGTTCGCCGAACGGGAGCCGGCCGGTGATGTACATGGAGTACCCGGACATGTCGTCGATGAAATTGTCGCTGTTGAAGCCGAGAGAGAGGAACTCGACCGAGACTTCCTTGCGGGTCTGGCCGACGGTCCACATGGATTGCCCGTGAAGGGATGGGAGGGTGGTGATGAAAAAGAGCAGGATGATGGACATCCGCGAGCGCAGGATCGATGACGAACCGTTCATGGTTCTCCTTAGAAAGGATGATGAGTAGCGGTAGGATGCGTGAGTGCGGAGAGTGTCCGGCGGGCGTCCGGGGCTCCGGAGGTCAACGGCCTTTCCAGGAGGGCTTCCGCTTTTCGATGAACGCGGTCATCCCTTCCTTCTGGTCTTCGGTATCGAACAGGGCGTTGAATCGGTGACGCTCGGTCTCGAGGGCGGCGTCGAGATGCTCGTTGTAGGAGCGCAGCACGAGCTCTTTGATCGCCTTCACCGCGAGCAGCGGTTTGGCGGCGAGTTTCTGCGCGAGGGCGGTCGCTTCGTCCATCAGCCGGTCCGGCGGAACGACCTTGTTCACCAGGCCCCAGGCGAGCGCTTCGGGAGCGGTGAAGAGGTCGCCGGTCAGCATGAGTTCCATCGCCCGGTACTTCCCCACCGCGCGCGTCAGCCGCTGCGTACCCCCCATGCCGGGGATCACGCCGAGGTTGACCTCCGGCTGTCCGAACCGGGCGGTCTCGCCGGCGATGATGATATCGCACGCCATCACGAGCTCGCATCCGCCGCCGAGCGCGAACCCGTTCACCGCAGCGATGACCGGCTTCTTCAGGCGCCGCATGTGGTCGAACGGCGCGAACTGGTTGTCCAGGATCATCTGCTGCTGGTCCTTGTCCCGCATCTCCTTGATGTCCGCACCCGCCGCGAACGCCTTCTCGTTCCCGGTGAGGATGGTGCACGACATCGCATCGTCATGGTCCACCTCGAAGAGCGCGGCGTAGACCTCCTGCAGCACGGCGGAGTTCAGGGCGTTGAGCTGCTGGGGACGGTTGATCCGGATGACGGCGTAGCGTTCGTGTTTCGTGAAGAGGATGGTGGCGGTGGACATGGCGTCTCCGTAGTGGGTCGTTGGCGAAATATAGTCCTTCATTGCCGAAAAGGAAAGCGCCGTTTTGCCTCTTGACTTCCACCGCAAAAGGAGGGACATTGCCGGTACCACATCCCGAAAGGACTCCGCCATGTTCCGGTGCCTGCTGCTGTCGCTCGCGGTCGTTTCGTTCGCCGTCGCCCAGAATCCCCCGCGTCCCGCCAACGACCCGGCCCGCCCGGTCGCGGGATGGGATTCGCTGAAGAGCATGATACCGTACCCGGAGATCGCCCGCCGCGCCGGCGTGCAGGGATATGCGAACGTCTCGGTGGACGTCGACGAGAACGGCGCCGTCGGTTCCGTCTCAGTGTCGGGATACGGCATCTTCCGTCCGCCGGTGGAGGAGACCGTGCGGCGCGTGCAGTGGCTGCCGGAGTTCGTCAATGGAAAACCGGTGAAGACCTCCGTCGTCTTCGAGATCCAGTTCCAGTTGAGGAACGTACAGGACATGCCGAAGAAGCGCGTGCTCGTCATCGAATCCGACATCCCGAACTACTCCGGACCGAAATCCAAATGACCTCCCGTCCCGGCCGCCCACCGGGACGCTGTGATGTGAAAGGAGGGGCCTATGCCGTTCGCCGCACTCAGCACACTTCCGTGGGCGCGCATCGTCGCCCGTGCGCTCAGCGCCTCCCTCTTCATCCTGTGGGGCGCATTCTTCGTGGAGCACCTCACCTGGTTCAGCACCCTGCTGAAGAATCCGCCTCCGGCATGGGTGTGGTTCCTCTCCCTCATGCACTTCCTGCTGCTGGTCAGTTACCTCGTCTCCATGAAATGGGAGAAGGCGGGCAGCGTCCTGATGGTGGTGAGCGCCGTGACCTTCTTCTCCTTCGCCGCCGGCATCAATGCCGTGCCGTTCATCCTCGTCAGCATCCTCCCGGTGGCGGCCTACTCCATCTGCTGGTTCCGCGAACGGACGAAGACGACCCCGGTGTGACCGGTACCGCTCTATTATAGAGATGGACGCCGGTCCCCGCACCGGCGCTCTTTTTTTCATCCTCCCCACAACCTTTTCCCCCGTACCGAAGTCAAAACGGTAAACAAAGGGATATGTCCGCAGACGATCACGAGCTCATTGAACGCTCCCGGAACGGGGATTACTCCGCGTTCGAGCAGTTATTGCTGCGGTACGACCGCGACGTGCTCTCCATCGCGGGGCGGTATACGAACGATGCGGACGATGCGAAGGACATCTATCAGGAGACGTTCATCCGGGTGTACAAGGGACTGTCGAAGTTCCGCGGAGAATGCTCCTTCCCGACCTGGGTCTACCGCATCACGGTGAACGTCTGCCTCTCGCATCGCCGCCGTCAGCACCGCCGGGCCACGGTCCCACTCTCGGAAGGGGAGAACGGCAGCGAACCGGAGGGGCGTGATCGGGCGGACGAAAGAGCGGAAAGTTCCGAAACGCTCCGGCGTATCGCGGAAGCGATGGAGGCACTCTCGCCGCAGCAGCGGCTCGCCTTCTCGCTCAAACACTACAACGAACGCACCATCCGCGAGATCGCCGATGTGATGGAGTGCGAAGAAGGGACCGTGAAGCGCTACCTCTTCGACGCCACCCGCCGGTTGCGGGAACGGCTGCATGACCTGGCACAGTGAACCTATGAACGATCACGAACTGAACGAATTACTGCACCTCGCGGCGATGAACGAACTTTCGCCGGACCAGGAACGGGCGCTTGATTCCCGCCTGAAGAGGAACCCCGCAGCGAAGAAGGAACTGGAGGAACTGAAGCGCCTTGGTGCCCTTATCGCCTTGAACGCACCCGCACCGCTGCCGGAGACCGTGCTGACCGAAGCGCGCCGCGGTCTCCGCCGTCATCTTACCGCGCCGTCCTGGACCGTACGGTTCGACCGGTTCCGCACCGTCTTGCGCGAGTGGTTCTCTCCGCGCTTCGCCGTGACCGGTGCCGCGGCGCTGGCGCTCGGTGTGCTCATCGGATACTGTTCCTTCAACCTGCCGGAAGGTCCCGCGCTCTCCATTCAACCGGCGTCGGAGACGCCGGAGAACACCGCAACGCGCATCGAGAATCTCCGCTTCATCGACCAGGACGGTTCGGACGGAGAGGTGGAGTTCGAGTTCGATGCCGTCGCGCCGGTCCGCCTCAAAGGCCGCATCGACGACCCGGAGGTGCAGCGCATCCTCACCCATGCCATGCTGAACGAATCGAACGCCGGCGTGCGCCTCTCGTCCATGCAGACCATCGCGCGGGAAGCGGAGCGGAGTTCCGCCGTCGACACCGCCGTCGTCGCTGCGCTCATTGCCGCCCTCTCGGGGGACGTCAACCCGGGCGTCCGGCGCGAAGCGCTCCGTGTGCTGCAACAGATGCCCTTCTCTCCACGCATCCGCGACGCGTTCGTCTCGGTCGTCATCCATGACCGTAACTCAGGACTGCGGGTCGCCGCCATCAACGCGCTGGAACTGGCGCGCCTCGACGGCAACGCCATCGACCGGCAGAACGCCGAATCGCTCCGCCGCGGTCTCGAATCCGAATCCAACCACTACATCCGCGAACGCGCGGCCCATCTCGTCAAGGAGGTCTACCAATGAGAACCTATCGCACCGCTCTCGGACTGCTCCTCGCAGTCATCCTTTCCGCCGCCGCCGTCGGCGCGGAAGGGACTCAGTCACGCTCCAAGAACACCACCGTGACCGCCACGGCACCGGCAGCGGGAGGTCCCGTCTCCCGCGAACAGTCGTTTCCGGTGGGAAAGAACAGCGGACTGGAGGTCTCGGTGAACGGCGGCGACCTCGTCGTCCGCACCTGGGAGAAACAGGAGATCCGCGTCATCGTCGACGGCCTGGACGATGAGGATATGGACAATGTGAAGATCACGCAGAGCGGCGACGAGGTCCGTGTGACCTACCGTCCGAAATGGGGGAGCCACGGCGGCGGACGGTTCGAGATGACCGTTCCGACGCAGACGAAGGTGGACCTCCGCACGGCCGGCGGCGACATCGAACTGCAGGGGAACCTCGTCGGTGACGCGAAAGGCTCCACCTCCGGCGGCGACATCATCATCGAACGGGTGAAGGGGACCGTCTCCATGTCCACATCCGGCGGCGATGTCCGCACCGGCGACATCGACGGCCGCGCGGACCTGCGCACGTCGGGAGGGAACATCCGTCTCGCGTCCGTGAACGGCGAAGCCTCCGTCAGCACGAGCGGCGGCGACATCCGCATCGAACGGGTCGGGAAGAAGCTCGACGCCCGCACCTCCGGCGGCGACATCGAAGTCGGCGACATCGGCGGCGACGCGAACCTCTCCACCGCGGGCGGCGACGTTCGTGTCGGTAAAGTGACCGGCAGCGCGTACCTTCGCACGGCGGGGGGCGACGTCACGCTCAAAGGCGCCTCCGGTTCCGTCGAAGCGAAAACGAGCGGCGGCGACATCGAGATGACGAACATCAGCGGCATCATCGAGGCGAGCACTGCGGGGGGCAACATCTCGGCGGAACTGAATCCGCAGGGGAAAGGGGAGAGCCGTCTGAAGTCCGCGGGCGGGGACATCAAACTGGAGGTTCCGGCCACCGCCAAAGCGACCATCGAGGCGACCATCCGCATCCGTACGGAATGGGGCTCGTCGCGCCGGCAGAAGTACGACATCCGTTCCGATTTCAAGGCGGACACGTACGACAAGCGGGGCGACGGGGAGGACGGCGACGAGATCCACGCGGTCTATAAGCTCAACGGCGGCGGGGAGACCATCACGCTCGAGACGGTGAACGGATTCATCGATATCCGGAAGAAGTGACACGGGTCGCGACAGCGCGACCGCAACTAACCTTCCACGGCGGCGTAGCAGAGAGTGCTCACGCCGCTTTTCATTTCATGAGGGAAGCATGAACAATTGTAAACCGTTCGCCGTCATCATCGCGCTGTTGTCGCTCGGGAGCCTGCTTGCCGCCGGTCCCGTGACCGCCGTTCGGGTGACGGAACGCATCGCGTTGGATGGGCGCCTGGATGAGCCGGTGTGGCGTTCCGTCCGTCCCGTGTCGGAGTTCCTCCAGCGCGAACCGGTGCAGGGAGCTCCGGCCAGCGAACGGACGGAGGTCTGGGTCGCGTACGACGACAACGCGCTCTATGTCGCCGCACGGCTGCACGACGCCTCGCCGGACTCCATTATGGCGCTGCTCGACCGCCGTGACAATCTCAACACGGCCGACTGGTTCGGTGTCTTCCTCGACCCGTACCGCGACAAGCGGAGCGGCAACTACTTCGTCGTCGGTCCCACCGGCTCCATCGGCGACGGCGCGATGTACAACGACGACTGGGACGATTCGGACTGGGACGGCGTGTGGGAAGCGAAGACCGGCATGGACACCGGAGGCTGGACGGTGGAGATGATGATCCCCTTTTCGCAGCTCCGGTTCCAGGAGAAGCCGGTGCAGGAGTGGGGGGTGAACTTCCGCCGCGACATCGGCCGGAAGAACGAACAGTCCTACCTCGTGTACACCCCGCGCGGAGAGAGCGGTTTCGTGTCGCGCTTCCAGCCGCTGCTCGGCATCGAAGGCATCCGTCCCTCCACCGCGCTCGAAGTGCGGCCGTTCGTCACCGGCAAGCATGAACGGACCCACCCCTCCGCCGGAGATCCGTTCAATCCGGACGGCGTCCGGAACTTCGGCGACGCCGGGGCGGACATCAAGTACGGCATCAGCAGCAACCTCATCCTCGACGCCACCGTCAATCCGGACTTCGGACAGGTGGAGGTGGACCCGGCTGTCGTCAACCTGAGCGACGTGGAATCGTTCTTTCAGGAGAAGCGGCCGTTCTTCATCGAAGGGGCCTCCACGTTCAGCAACTTCGGCCGGGGCGGGGGACGCAACTTCTGGAACTTCAACTATCCGCAGCCCACCATCTTCTACAGCCGCCGCATCGGCCGCGCGCCGTACGGCAACGACACGCTCGACGCCGACTATACGGACGCACCCATCGCCACGCGCATTCTCGGCGCCGCCAAGGTGACCGGCAAGCTCGGCGACGGATGGAACGTGGGGACCATCCACGCGCTCACCGCGCGCGAGTTCACGCCGTTCCGGACCGGCGCGCTCCGCGGCGACGCGGAGATCGAACCGCAGACGTACTACGGCGTGGCGCGCGTGCAGAAGGAGCTCAACGGCGGGCGGCAGGGACTCGGCGTCCTTTCGACGTACACCGCCCGCGGATTCTCCGACCGGACCTTCGCCGATGTGATGAACCACACGAGCCTCTTCGCCGGCGCGGACGGCTGGACCTTCCTCGACGAGGACCGTTCCTGGGTCGTCACCGGGTACGGCGGCGTCTCCCGTGTCGAAGGGAGCCGGGAACGGATGGTGCGTCTGCAGCGGAACTCGACACACTACTTCCAGCGGCCCGACGCGTCGCACGTGGAGGTCGACTCGGCCGCGACCTCGCTCACTGGATTCTCGGGACGGTTCTACCTCATCAAGCAAAAGGGGAGCACGTACGTCAACGCCGCCCTCGGCGTCATCGACCCGAACTTCGAGATCAACGACCTCGGCTTCCTCTCCCGCACCGACGTCATCAACGCCCACGTCGGCGGCGGATACATGTGGACGGAACCGGAGGGGATCTTCCGCTTCCGCGAGCTCGGCGGCGGTGTCGGCGCGAGCACGGACTTCAGCGGATTGATGGTGCACAACATCCTCGTCCACTGGGGCTACGCGCAGTTCGTCAACTACTGGAGCATCAATTATAACCTTGCGTTCAATTTCTCTGCAATGAACAACACCCGGCGGACGCGGGGGGGACCGGTCACCATCAACCGTCCCGGTTCGGAAGTGAACTTCAACATCATGTCCGACGACCGTAAGCCGGTCCGGCTGGAGGTGGGGTCCAACCTCTTCACGTCGGGACAGCGCCGCTACACCTCCTTCTGGTCGTCGGTGGTCTTCCGGCCGGCCCCGCACATCAACTTCTCCGTCGGTCCGCAGTACTTGGCCGAGTCGCAGCGGCTGGCCTTCGTCGACATCGTCGATGATGCGGCGGAGACCCGCACGTTCGGACGGCAGTACCTCTTCGGACGTCTCGCCTACCGTGAGCTCTCCGCCAACATCCGGCTCAACTGGACCTTCACGCCGGCGTTGACGCTCCAGCTCTACATGCAGCCCTTGTTCTCGTCGGGCGATTATTCGGAGTTCAAGCAGCTCGCTGCGCCGCGGTCGGACGATTACCTCGTCTTCGGAACGGGTCCGTCGACGCTCGCGTACGACGCCGGCGCCGACGAATACGAGTTCGACAGCGACGGGGCGGGAGGACCTTCCGCACCGAAACGGTTCGGAGACCCCGACTTCAATTTCCGCTCGCTCCGCGGCAATGCGGTGCTCCGGTGGGAGTATCGTCCCGGGTCGGCGCTGTACCTGGTGTGGACGCAGAGCCGGTACGACGTGGAGGACGACGGCGAGTTCCGGATGAACCGGTCCGCCGAACGTATCGCGAACGCCCGGCCGGACAACATCATCATGCTGAAACTGACCTACTACTTCGCGATGTGACCCGGCGGTTTTTTCATTGACGCGACGGCCCACTTGTTCGTATTTTGGGCCGTCGCTTTTTTATGACGGAACCGGTGAACCATATCGCTCGGCGTGAACGTCTGCTGGCCTCCCTGCTCGGCCTCGTTCCCTTCGCCGTGTACCGTGCGGCGGCGCTCCCGTCGGTCGGATACATCGACAGCGGAGAACTGTCGGCGGTCGCCGTCCAGCTCGGCATCGCGCATCCCACCGGATATCCCCTCTTCACGCTTCTCGGCCGCATCGCCTCCATGCTTCCTGGTGGCGAAAAGATCGTTCTTCTCAACACGATGAGCGCCTTCTTCGCCGCCGCGGCCGTCCCGCTCGTCTTCTTCATCGCGCTGGAACTGCTGGAACCGCTCCGGGAACGCCGGACTGCCGTGCACCATGCCGGCGCGTTCTCCGGCGCAACGGCCCTGGCGTTCTCGCAGACCTTCTGGAGACAGGGGATCGGTGTGGAGGTGTATTCGCTCCACCTGGCGCTCCTCGGCGGCGTGCTGCTGTCGCTGCTGCGCGCCGCGGGGACCGGCGCCGCGAGGTACTGGATCCTGTCGGCGTTCCTGCTCGGTCTCTCGTTCACGAACCACATGACGACGCTGCTCCTCCTTCCGGCGGCGGCATATCTGTTCTTCGTCACCGGCGGACCCTTCCGCGAGTCCCTTCGGCGGCTCGTCGTGCTCGGAGCGCCGTTCGCTGCGGGGCTCTCGCTCTATCTGTACCTTCCCCTGCGGGCGGCGTCCCATCCTCCGCTCAATTGGGGGAATCCCTCCGCCTGGGAGCAGCTGCTGTGGCATGTGTCCGGCAAACAGTTCCGGGTCTGGATGTTCACCTCCACCGAGAGCGCACGGCGCCAGTTCGAATACTTCGTCCAGCGGCTGCCGGAAGAGTTCGCGCTGGTGCCGTTCCTCATCGCCGCCGTCGGTCTCTTCGTCGTTCTGTTCTCGGACCGGCGGACCTTCGTCTTCCTCGCGCTGCTCTTCGCCGCCTGTGTCGGGTACTCCGTCAACTATGACATCCACGACATCGATTCGTATTTCCTCCTCGCGTTCGTTGCGACCGCACTTTTCCTTCCCTTCGGCTTCCTGTTCATCGTACGGCGTTTCCCATCTCACCGCGCCACGATCGCTGCCTGGACCATTGCGGTCACCATCGCGGGGATTCCTCTCTGGCAGAACTGGGGAGAGGTGGAGCAACATGAACAGCGACTTCCGGAGGAGTACACACGCTCCATCCTCGAATCGCTCCCGCCCGGTGCCGTCGTCCTTTCATATCAATGGGACTATTTCGTCGCTCCGTCGTACTATCTGCAGCGGGTCCGTTCCCTTCGCCCCGATGTGGTGGTGCTGGACAAGGAGCTCTTCCGCCGCTCCTGGTATTTCGAACAGTTGAAACGGCAGCATCCGGAAGTGATGCAGGCGTCGATGAGGGAGATCGATGCGTTCCTGGCGGAGCTCTCCAAGTTCGAGCACGGGCTGCCGTACGCCTATGAGCAGATCGAAGGGAGGTATACCGACCTGCTTCTGAGTTTTGTCGAGAAAAACAGTGAAAAACGAGGCGTTTTCGTAACGAATGAAATAGAACCGCAGTATTTCCGTGGATTTCAGAAAGTTCCGGTCGGAATATTGTATAAATTAACGAAAAAAAGCGATTTTATCCCTCCTTTGCACTCCGCGGTTCCCGCCCCGTCGGAACGGTATCGCGATACGTATTCCGCAAATCTGCGGCGAATCATTGCGACGGCGTTCCAGCATCGTTCCGAGTATGACCGGTATTTCCGGAACGACACTCTCTCCGCACATTTCAGCGCATTATCCCAACGATTCCAGTAGGAGAGAACGCAAAGTCAATATTTAATCGCTTTCTTTTGTTGACTTTGTAGCAAAATATTGTATATTACTAGTCTCCATCGGCACGCCAAATAGGCGCGGTAGTCTTGTGCATCCCTGTGCGGTATCGCGCGCCGTTGTGATGCTGGCGTAGCTCAGTTGGTAGAGCAGCTGACTTGTAATCAGCAGGTCACGAGTTCAAGTCTCGTCGCCAGCTCCAGCAGGGTCGGTCATCGGGTAGGTAGCGAAGTGGTTAAACGCAACAGACTGTAAATCTGTCGCCCCCGGGCTTCGGAGGTTCGAATCCTTCCCTACCCACAACAGCTGTTCACACCGCTTGCGTAGCTCAGTTGGTAGAGCACGTCCTTGGTAAGGACGAGGTCACCGGTTCAATCCCGGTCGCAAGCTCGACGCCGCCGTAGCGGGACCCGAACGGACCACAGCGGCACGGTCCGCACCCCGGTGAGACCGCGGGAGTAACTCAGTTGGTAGAGTCACAGCCTTCCAAGCTGTTGGTCGCGGGTTCGAGTCCCGTCTCCCGCTCTGAGAATCGACGAAAGGAACCACGATGCGCGACATCATCACCCTCGAATGCACCGTCTGCAAGGAACGGAACTACTCGACCACGAAGAACAAGAAGAAGCAGACCAACCGTGTCGAGTACAAGAAGTACTGTCCCCGCTGCAACAAGCACACGGTCCACAAAGAGACCAAATAATTCTGTACGGGTGTAGCTCAATTGGCAGAGTAGCGGTCTCCAAAACCGTTGGTTGGGGGTTCGAGTCCCTCCACCCGTGCACACTGTTCCGGGAAACCGTATGAAAGAGAAAATCATCAACTTCGTCACCGACGTCCAGAAAGAGATGGCGAAAGTGACCTGGCCGACCCAGAAGGAACTTCAGGAGTCCACCATGGTCGTGCTCGGCGTCTGCGGTGTGATCGCGCTGTTCGTCTACGTGGTCGACACGTTCGTCAGCCAGGTCATCAAGGGGATCTTCTAACGGTGGAAAGCACGGTCGCACATCGCTGGTACGTGGTCCGCACCTACTCGGGACACGAGAACAAAGTGAAGCTCGCGCTCGAGAGCGAATCGAAAGAGCAGGGGCTGCAGGACCGCATCCTCCGGGTGATGATCCCCGCGGAGAAGATCTTCGAGGTGAAGGACGGCAAGAAGAAGAGCAAGACGAAGAACTTCTTCCCGGGCTACATCCTGGTGGAGGCGGTGCTCGACGAGAAGACGAAGCATCTCATCCTCAACACGCCGTCGGTGCTCAGTTTCGTCGGGACGAAGGACCGTCCCGTGCCGCTGCAGCCGGACGAGGTGAAGCGCCTCATCGGCCGCATCGAGGAGAAGAAGGACGACGGGGCACCGGTGGAGCGCGTTGAGATCCCGTTCCACATCGGCGAACCGGTCAAGGTCATCAGCGGACCGTTCCACAACTTCACCGGGTTCGTACAGGAGATCAACGAGGAGAAGCTGAAGCTGAAGGTCATGGTGAGCATCTTCGGCCGCAAGACGCCGATCGAGCTCGACTTCACGCAGGTCGAACTGGAAAAATAGGACATCATTTCATCTATCGAACGTAGAGACAGCGTATGGCAAAGAAAGTAACCGGATTCATCAAGCTGCAGATCCCCGCCGGACAGGCGAACCCCGCACCCCCGGTCGGACCGGCCCTCGGTCAGAAGGGTGTGAACATCATGGAGTTCTGCAAGCAGTTCAACGCCAAGACCCAGTCGCAGGCCGGCCTCATCATTCCGGTCATCATCACCGTCTACTCGGACAAGTCGTTCACCTTCATCACCAAGACCCCGCCGGCGGCCGTGCTGCTGGTGAAGGCCGCGAAGGTCGCCAAAGGTTCCGGTCAGCCGAACCGCACCAAGGTCGGCAAAGTGACCAGGGAGCAGGTGAAGGAGATCGCACAGATGAAGATGCCCGACCTCAACACCACGGACATCGAAGCGGCGATGAGCATGGTCGAAGGCACCGCCAAGAGCCTCGGCATCTCCGTCGAAGGATAACCATCACTCAACAACGTGGGAGTTCCGCTCCGCGGGACGTTCGGACCACCAGGAGGATCGCATGAAACACGGAAAGAAGTACGTCAACGCCGCCAAGAAGATCGACCCCAAGAAGTTCTACTCCATCGAGGACGCCGTCGCGCTGGTGAAGGAGACCGCCTCGGCCAAATTCACCGAATCGTTCGATGTGGCGGTCCGCCTCGGCGTCGACCCCAAGAAGGCCGACCAGGCCATCCGCGGCACCGTCGCGCTGCCCCACGGCATCGGGAAATCGGTGCGCGTGCTGGTGGTGACCAAGTCGCCGAAGGACGCCGAAGCGAAAGCGGCCGGCGCGGACTACGCCGGTTTCGAGGAGTACATCGAGAAGATCAAGGGGGGCTGGGCCGATGTCGACGTCATCATCGCCACCCCGGACGTGATGGTCGAACTCGGAAAGCTCGGCAAGATCCTCGGACCCCGCGGCCTCATGCCCAACCCGAAGAGCGGCACGGTGACGATGGACGTCGCCACCGCCGTGAAGGAAGTGAAGGCGGGCAAGATCGAGTTCCGCGTGGACAAGGCGGGCGTCGTCCACTCCACCGTCGGCAAGGTCTCCTTCGAGAAGGAGAAGCTCGTCGAGAATCTCAAGACCTTCCTGAACACGATCGTGAAGCTGAAGCCGTCCACGGCCAAGGGCACGTACGTGAAGAGCATCTACGTCTCGTCCACCATGGGACCGGGCGTGCCGATCGACCGCACCGTCGCGGCGGCCTGACCAGAACTTACGCACTCACACTCATCAACCCAACGGCATTCGGTGCCCCGGTGTCCCCGGGGGCTTCTCACCGCATGCGAAACAACGGAACACTATGAACAGATCAGAGAAGGAACAGGCCGTCGCCGAGATCCAGGCGAAGGTGGCCCGCGCGCAGGGGATGTTCTTCACTGATTTCTCGGGAATCAACGTGGAGCAGATCACGCAGCTCCGCCGCGAGTTCCGGAAATCCGGTATCGAATACACGGTGGTCAAGAACACACTGGCCACCATCGCGCTGCGGAACGTCTCCGGGTACGACGCGGTGTACGACAAGCTCGTCGGTTCCACCGGCATCGCGTTCGCGTACGAGGATGCGGCCGCTCCGGCCAAGATCATCCAGAAGTTCAAGGAGAAGAACGAGAAGTTCGGCGTGAAGGCCTGCGTCATCGAGAAGACGGTGTACGACGGTTCCAAGCTCAAGGAACTGGCGGCGCTGCCCTCGCGTGCGGAGGCGGTCGCGTCCATCCTCGGCAGCATCAACGCTCCCATCAGCGGCGTCGTCGGCGCACTCAATGCCGTCATGCGCGATGTGGTGGGCGTCCTGGAGGCCATCGAGAAGAAGAAGGCCGCCTGAACACCGTCATCGTCAATGTTATGATCAATTATATCATCTAAGGAGAACTCACCATGTCAGTCGTCGCAGAAATCGTAGAGAAGATCGAAAAGCTCACCCTCCTCGAAGCCGTTGAACTGAAGAAGGCCCTCGAAGAGAAGTTCGGCGTCACCGCCGCCGCCCCGGTCATGATGGCCGCCGCCGGCGCCGCTCCGGCCGCCGCCGCCGCCGCCGAGCAGACCGAATTCACCGTCGAGCTCACCGACGGCGGTGCCCAGAAGATCAACGTGATCAAGGTGGTCCGCGAAGCGACCGGTCTCGGCCTGAAGGAGGCCAAGGACCTCGTCGACGGCGCTCCGAAGCCGGTGAAGGAAGGCCTCAGCAAGGCCGACGCCGACGCGCTGAAGAAGAAGCTCGAAGAAGCGGGTGCGAAGGTCACCCTGAAGTAACTTCGTTCGAGAACTTTTTCGGGGCCGTCAATGGTATCCATCGGCATCACCGTTCACATCTGACACATCGACAAGCCGGTAGCCTCTTCTCATCGCAGGAGCGGGCTATCGGCTTGTGTATTCTTCTGTCGGCGATGTCCGGCAGTTCGAATTTGAACGGATTTTGCGGTCCCGGCGGAACGCGGTTCCATCCACCAACCATCTATCCAGATCCCCCCGATCTGAAGGAGTGATTGACTTGAAGAGCCAATCCCGTTTGCACGCCGATCCCAAGACCGGACGGCAGACCTTCGCGACCATCCGCGACGTCGTCGAATACCCCGACCTGCTGAACGTGCAGCTCGAGTCGTTCGAGGCGTTCCTGCAGGAGCGCATCAATCCGGCGAAGCGGAAGAACAAGGGCCTGCAGCAGGTCTTCCTGCAGAACTTCCCCATCACGGACACGCGCGAGAACTACCTGCTCGAGTTCGTGGAGTACTACGTCGAGAAGCCGAAGTACACCGTGCGGGAATGCCAGGAGCGCGGACTCACGTTCGCCGTGCCGATGAAGGCGAAGCTGCGGCTCTCGGCCAAGGCGGAGAACGGCGAAGGGTACTCCGACACCATCGAAGAGGTGGTGTACCTCGGCAACCTGCCGTACATGACCGACCGCGGCACGTTCATCATCAACGGCGCCGAACGCGTCATCGTCAGCCAGCTCCACCGCTCCCCGGGGGTGTTCTTCAGCGAATCCACCCATCCGAACGGCACGCCCATCTTCTCGGCGCGCATCATCCCGTTCCGCGGGTCGTGGGTCGAGTTCGCCACGGACATCAACAACGTGATGTACGCGTACATCGACCGGAAGAAGAAGTTCCCCGTCACCACCCTCCTGCGCGCGCTCGGCTACTCGTCGGACGACGAGATCCTGGAGCTCTTCGGCCTCGTTGAAGAGGTGAAGACCGCCGACATCGACCTGAAGGAGTGCGTCGGCCGCATCATCTGCGGCGACGTCGTGGACCGGAAGACCGGCGAGATCATCATCACCCGCGACACCCAGGTGAGCGACGAGGTCATCAAGAAGATCAAGAAGGCCGAGATCAAGAAGCTCCGCCTGCTCAAGTCCGAAGAGGCCGGCACCCGCTCCGTCATCGCGAACACCATCATGAAGGACGCGGTGCACAGCGAGGAGGACGCGCTCGAGACCATCTACCGCCAGCTCCGCTCCGGCGACGCGCCGGACCTGGACACCGCGAAGAACCTCATCGACAAGCTCTTCTTCAATCCGAAGCGTTACGACCTCGGCGACGTCGGACGCCACCGCCTCAACTCCCGGCTCAAGCTGGACATCGACGAGACGGTGACGACGCTGACGAAAGAGGACATCATCGCCATCATCAAGTACGTGCTGGAACTGCAGCAGGGGAAGGCGCAGGTGGACGACATCGACCACCTCGGCAACCGGCGCATCCGCACCGTCGGCGAGCAGATCGCCGCGCAGTTCAACATCGGCCTCGCCCGCATGACGCGCACCATCCGCGAGCGGCTGAACATTCGCGACCAGGAATCGGTGACGCCGGCGGACCTCGTGAACGCGCGCACCATCTCCAGCGTCATCAACACGTTCTTCGGCACCAATCAGCTGTCGCAGTACATGGACCAGACCAATCCGCTGGCCGAACTGACGAACAAGCGCCGCATGTCGGCCCTCGGACCGGGCGGTCTCACGCGCGAACGCGCCGGATTCGAGGTCCGCGACGTGCACTACACGCACTACGGCCGGCTCTGTCCCATCGAGACGCCGGAAGGTCCGAACATCGGTCTCATCTCGTCCCTCTCCATGCACGCCCGGGTGAACGAGTACGGCTTCCTCGAGACCCCGTACCGCGTCGTGAAGAAGGGGAAGGTCACCGAGGACATCGAGTTCCTCAACGCCGAGAAGGAGGACGAGTTCATCATCGCCCAGGCGAACGCCCCCATCGACGACAAGGGGAAGTTCGAGACGGACCGCGTGCAGGCCCGGAAAGCCGGCGATTTCGTCGTGAACCATCCGGAGGAGATCGAGTACATGGACGTCGCGCCGACGCAGATCGTCAGCGCGGCCGCCGCCCTCATCCCGTTCCTCGAGCATGACGACGCGAACCGCGCCCTCATGGGTTCGAACATGCAGCGCCAGGCGGTGCCGCTGCTCCGGCCCGAAGCGCCCATCGTCGGCACCGGTCTGGAGTACAAGATCGCGCGCGACTCGCGCACCTGCATCATCGCGGAGCGGAGCGGCGTGGTCGAGAACGTGTCGGGAGACCGCATCATCGTCCTGTACGACATCGACGAGGACAACGTCGAACAGCTCATGTCGTTCGAGGACAAGCGCCGCGTCGAGTACCGGCTCATCAAGTTCTTCCGCACCAACCAGGACACCTCGGTCAACCAGAAGCCCATCGTCGTTCCGGGACAGCGCTTCAAGAAGGGCGACGTGCTGGCGGACGGCTGCGCGACCGACCACGGCGAACTCGCCCTCGGCCGCAACATGCTCGTGGCGTTCATGCCGTGGCGCGGCTACAACTTCGAGGACGCCATCATCATGAACGAACGCATCGTCGCGGAGGACGTCTTCACGTCGGTGCACATCGAAGAGTTCGAACTCCAGGTCCGCGACACCAAGCGCGGCGAGGAGGAGCTCACGCGCGAGATCCCGAACGTGAGCGAAGAGGCCACCAAGGACCTGGACGAGAACGGCATCATCCGCGTCGGGGCCGAGGTGAAGGAGGGGGACATCCTCATCGGCAAGATCACGCCGAAGGGGGAGACCGACCCCACGCCGGAAGAGAAGCTCCTCAAGGCCATCTTCGGCGACAAGGCGGGCGACGTGAAGGACGCCTCGCTGAAGGCGCCGCCGGGCATGAAGGGCATCGTCATCGCCACCAAGCTCTTCAGCCGCAAGAAGAAGGACGCGGACACGAAGAAGGACGACAAGAAGCGCCTCGACCTGCTCGACAAGATGCACAAGCAGAACGTGGACGCCCACCGCGAGAAGCTCGAGCGCAAGCTCGGCCTGCTGCTCGACGGCGAGAAGTCCGTCGGCGTGCGCGATGCGGACGGCACCATGGTCTTCCGCAGCGGCACCGTCTTCAAACCGGAGACCTTCGCCGGCAGCGACAAGCTCGCCAGCGTCGATTACCGGAGCGAGTGGGTCGACGACAAGCGGAAGAACAACCTCATCACCAAGATCTTCGAGAACTACTTCGACACGCTGAACCACCTCGAAGAGGCGTTCAAGCACGAGAAGAACAAGATCACCATCGGCGACGAGCTCCCGCCGGGCATCGTGCAGCTGGCCAAGGTGTACGTGGCGAAGAAGCGCAAGCTCTCCGTCGGCGACAAGATGGCCGGCCGCCACGGTAACAAGGGCGTCGTGGCCGCCGTCGTTCCGGCGGAGGACATGCCGTTCCTGCCGGACGGCCGTCCGGTGGACATCATCCTCAACCCGCTCGGCGTGCCCTCCCGTATGAACATCGGTCAGCTGTTCGAGACCGCGCTCGGCTGGGCCGGCAAACTGCTCGGACTGAAGTACGCCACCCCCATCTTCGACGGGGCGAGCTGGGAGGACGTCCAGGAGGAACTGAAGAAGGCCGGACTGAACCCCGACTCCAAGAGCGTGCTGCATGACGGCCGCACCGGCGAACGGTTCGACCAGGAGGTCACCGTCGGCCAGATCTACATGCTGAAGCTTTCGCACCTGGTGGACGACAAGATCCACGCCCGCTCCATCGGACCGTACTCCCTCATCACCCAGCAGCCGCTGGGGGGCAAGGCGCAGTTCGGCGGTCAGCGCTTCGGAGAGATGGAGGTCTGGGCGCTGCAGGCCTACGGTGCCTCGCATGTGCTGCAGGAGATCCTCACCGTGAAGTCCGACGACGTGATGGGCCGCGCCAAGGTGTACGAGGCCATCGTCAAAGGCGAGAACCTGCCCGAGGCGAACATCCCCGAATCGTTCAATGTGCTCGTCCGGGAGCTCCAGGGGCTCGGACTCGAGGTCAAGATCGACTAAGAACGGCCGCCGTACCGCCGTTCAACCATTCACGAGAGAATTGGAGACGAGAACATGATGTTCCGCGCAAACGATGCGAAAGCCCATAAGGTCTTCTCCCGGATCAGCATCAGTCTGGCGTCGTCGGACGAGATCCTGACCCGGTCGTACGGCGAAGTGACGAAGCCGGAGACCATCAACTACCGTTCGTTCCGTCCGGAACGCGACGGACTGTTCTGCGAGCGCATCTTCGGCCCCACCCGGGACTGGGAATGCTACTGCGGGAAGTACAAGCGGATCCGCTACAAGGGCATCATCTGCGACCGCTGCGGCGTCGAGGTGACGCAGAAGAGCGTGCGCCGCGAGCGCATGGGGCACATCGCCCTGGCGGTGCCCATCGTGCACATCTGGTACTTCCGGTCGCTTCCGAGCAAGATCAGCTACGTCCTCGGCATCAGCAACAAGGACCTCGAGAAGATCGTCTACTACGAGTCGTACGTCGTCACGAACCCGGGGACGACCGGACTGCAGCAGAAGGACCTCATCACCGAGGACCAGTACTTCGAGATCCTCGCCTCCCTGCCGGAGAAGAACCAGGACCTCGAGGACGACGATCCGAAGAAGTTCGTCGCCCGCATCGGCGGCGAGGCCATCAAGGACCTCCTGAAGAAGGTCGACGTCGAAGTGCTCTCCGCCGAACTGCGCGCGCAGCTTCGCGTCGAGACGTCGCAGCAGAAGAAGCAGGAGCACCTCAAGCGCCTCCGCGTCATCGAAGCGTTCCGCGAACACGAAGGGGGCCCGCCGAACCGTCCGGACTGGATGGTGCTGGACGTCATCCCGGTCATCCCGCCGGAGCTCCGTCCGCTCGTGCCGCTCGAGGGCGGCCGGTTCGCCACCTCGGACCTGAACGACCTGTACCGCCGCGTCATCATCCGTAACAACCGCCTCAAGCGGCTCATCGACATCAAGGCACCGGAGGTCATCCTCCGGAACGAGAAGCGCATGCTGCAGGAGGCGGTCGACTCGCTGTTCGACAACTCCCGCCGGACGAACGCGGTCCGCAGCGATAACAACCGCGCCCTGAAGTCCCTCTCCGACATGCTGAAGGGGAAGCAGGGGCGCTTCCGTCAGAACCTGCTCGGCAAGCGCGTCGACTACTCCGGCCGTTCGGTGATCGTGGTCGGTCCGGAACTGCAGCTGCACCAGTGCGGTCTGCCGAAGGACATGGCGGTGGAGCTCTTCAAGCCCTTCATCATCCGCAAGCTCATCGAGCGCGGCCTCTCCAAGACGGTGAAGAGCGCGAAGAAGATGGTCGAGCGGAAGGGACCGGAGATCTGGGAGATCCTCGAGAACATCATCGACGGACACCCGGTGCTGCTCAACCGCGCACCCACGCTGCACCGTCTCGGCATCCAGGCGTTCCAGCCCGTGCTGGTCGAAGGGAAGGCCATCCGCATCCATCCGATGGTCTGCACGGCGTTCAACGCGGACTTCGACGGCGACCAGATGGCCGTGCACGTGCCGCTGTCGTTCGACGCGCAGCTCGAGGCGCGCATCCTCATGCTGTCGTCCCATAACATCCTCTCGCCCGCGAGCGGCGCCCCCATCATCACGCCGACGCAGGACCAGGTGCTCGGCTGCTATTATCTGACGAAGTCGAAGAGCGGCGCCAAGGGCGAAGGCATGGTCTTCTCCTCGGTGAAGGAGCTCATCATCGCCCGGAACGAAGGGAAGGTGGACCTGCACGCGCGCATCCGCCTGCGCGCTCAGGGGAAGCTCATCGAGACGACCACCGGCCGCGCCATCTTCAACCAGATCATTCCGGAGGACCTGGGATACATCAACGAGCTCCTCAATAAGAAGCGTCTCGTGCAGATCATCGCGATGTCGTTCCGCAAGTGCGGCAACCAGCGCACTGCTCGGTTCCTCGACGAGATGAAGATGCTCGGGTTCACCTACGCCATGAAGGGCGGACTGTCGGTGAACGTGTCCGACGTCGCCGTGCCGAAGGAGAAGGAGGACCTCATCCAGAAGGCGCAGAAGGAGGTCGACTCCATCGAGCGTCAGTACCAGAACGGCTTCATCACCAACGGCGAGCGGTACAACAAGGTCATCGATGTGTGGACCCGCACCACGAGCCGCGTGGCCGAGCGTCTGTTCGAGTCGCTGCAGAACTCGAAAGAGGGCTTCAACTCCATCTATATGATGATCGACTCCGGCGCGCGCGGTTCCAAGGAACAGGTGCGTCAGCTCGCCGGCATGCGCGGTCTCATGGCGAAGCCGCAGAAGTCCCTCTCCGGCGCCACCGGTGAGCTCATTGAGAACCCCATCATCGCGAACTTCCGCGAGGGTCTCTCGATCCTCGAGTACTTCATCTCCACGCACGGCGCCCGGAAGGGCCTGGCGGACACCGCGCTGAAGACGGCCGATGCCGGCTACCTCACCCGCCGTCTTGTGGACGTGGCGCAGGACGCCATCATCTCCGAAGAGGATTGCGGCACCTTCCGCGGCGTGCACACCAGTGCGCTGAAGGAAGGGGAGGACGTGAAGGAGCCGCTGGCCGAACGCATCCTCGGCCGCGTGGCGGTGCACGACGTGAAGGACCCGATGACCGGCGTCATCCTCGTGAAGGCGGGCGAGATCATCGACGAAGAGGTGGCGACCGCCGTCTCCGAGACCTCCATCGAGACCGTCGAGATCCGTTCCGTGCTCACCTGCGAATCGAAACGCGGCGTCTGCGCGAAGTGCTACGGCCGGAACCTCACCACCGGGAAGCTGGTGGAGGTGGGCGAGACCGTCGGCATCATCGCGGCGCAGTCCATCGGCGAGCCGGGCACGCAGCTCACGCTGCGCACGTTCCACACCGGCGGTACGGCGAGCCTCATCGCGTCCCAGTCGCACATCATGTCCAAGTTCGAAGGGTACGTGAAGTACGAGGGGATCAAGTCCGTGAAGGTCACCACCGAGGAAGGGGAGAAGATCCTCAGCCTCGGCCGGAGCGGCGTCATCAACGTGCTCAACAACGACAACGCCGTGCTCACCAAGTACGACGTCCCCTACGGTGCGATGCTGCAGCTGACGGACGGCGCGAAGGTGCAGAAGGGCCAGCTCCTGTATGAGTGGGACCCGTACAACGCCACCATCATGACGGAACACGCCGGCACGGTGAAGTACGTTGACCTGAAGGAGAACATCACCTATCGCGACGAACCGGACGAACAGACCGGTCACATCCAGAAGGTGGTCATCGAATCGCGCGACCGGAACCTCAGCCCCTCCATCATGATCGTGGACAAGGCGGGCAAGAAGATCGCGAACTACATCATCCCGACGCGCGCGCACATCCTCGTCGACGACGGCGACGCCATCGGCGCCGGCTCCGTGCTCGTGAAGATCCCGCGCGACATCGGCAAGACCCGCGACATCACCGGCGGTCTGCCGCGCGTGACCGAGCTGTTCGAAGCCCGGTCTCCGCAGGACCCGTCGGTCGTCTCCGAGATCGACGGCACGGTGTCGTTCGGCGCGCAGAAGCGCGGCTCGCGCGAGGTCATCGTCACGAGCCACGACGGACGCGAGCGGAAGGTGTACATGATCCCGCTCGGCAAGCACGTGCTCGTGCAGGAGAACGACATCATCCGCAGCGGCGAACGTCTGTCGGACGGCGCCATCGATCCGCACGACATCCTGCGCATCAAGGGGACCAGTGCGGTGCAGGAGTACCTGGTGAACGAGATCCAGGAAGTGTACCGCATGCAGGGGGTGAAGATCAACGATAAGCACATCGAGATCATCGTGCGGCAGATGATGCAGAAGGTGCGCGTCACCGATCCGGGCGACACGCACTTCCTGGAAGGCGACTACGTGGACAAGGTGAAGTTCGAAGAGGAGAATCGCTCGCTCGAAGGCATGGTGTTCATCGAGAACAAGGGCGACTCGAAGATGAAGAACAACACCGTCGTCGAGAAGAAGAAGGTGAAGGAGCTCAACGTCGAGTTCAAGAAGCGCGAGAAGAAGGTCATCGAGGTCCGCGACGCGGAACCCGCGCTCTCCGAACCGGTGCTGCTCGGCATCACCACCGCCTCGCTCTCGACCGACAGCTTCATCTCGGCGGCATCGTTCCAGGAGACGACGAAGGTGCTCACCGACGCCGCCATCGAGGCGAAGGTGGACCGTTTGCTCGGTCTCAAGGAGAACGTCATCATGGGCCATCTCATCCCGGCCGGTACGGGTCTCAAGAAGTTCCGCGACGTGCTCGTGACGTCGAAGACCCCGACCCGCGTGATCGAGAAGCCCGTGGCCGCGGAGGAACCGACGGACGAGGCGAAAGAGGAGGAAGTGGTGCTCGTGAAAAAAGCGAGAAAAAAGACGAAATCCGCTTCCTGAAGATTCACGGTCCCGGACGGGTAAATTCCCGTTCGGGACTGTTGACAAAAAAAAATAATTTCCCTATATTACAAGGCTTACAAATCAAAAACCGAACTTTTCTGGAGTACGTGGTTGCCTACGATTAATCAGTTGGTCCGGCTGGGCCGCGAAGACCTGGCAGTGAAATCCAAGTCGCCCGCGCTCGAGGGGAATCCTCAGAAGCGCGGCGTCTGCACGCGCGTCTATACGACCACCCCGAAGAAGCCGAATTCGGCCCTTCGCAAAGTGGCCCGTGTCCGTTTGACGAATCAGATCGAGGTCACCGCCTACATCCCCGGGGAAGGGCACAATCTGCAGGAGCATTCCATCGTGCTCATCCGCGGCGGCCGTGTGAAGGACCTTCCGGGCGTGCGCTACCATATCGTCCGCGGGACGCTGGACACCCAGGGTGTGCAGGACCGCAAGCAGGCCCGCTCCAAGTACGGTGCCAAACGGCCCAAATAACGGATTGAATCGTCGACCATGAGAAAAAAGCAAGCCTCCAAACGCATCCTGGCGCCGGACCCGAAGTTCGGTGATGTGCTCGTCAACCGTTTCGTCAACAACATCATGAAGGATGGCAAGAAGCATCGTGCGCAGACCATCCTGTACGATGCGCTGGAAGTGGTCGCGGAACGTACGAAGAATCAGAACCCTCTCGAAGTCTTTAAGAAAGCTGTCAGCAACGTCTCTCCCATGATCGAAATCCGTGCGCGGAGAGTCGGCGGAGCAACCTATCAGGTTCCTACAGAAGTTCGTCCCGAACGGCGAACCGCTCTCGCAATTCGTTGGCTTATTGGCTACGCATCAGAACGTTCGGATAAGTCCATGTCGTTGAAGCTGGCGGCGGAGATCGTCGCGGCGGCGAACGGTGAAGGCAATGCGGTGAAGAAGAAGGAAGACGTGCACCGCATGGCGGAGGCCAACAAGGCTTTCGCGCACTTCAAGTGGTAAGAGAACTTATCCTTTCCCATACATTCTTTCTCGAATCATCGCGCGGGGACCGGTACGTCCGTTCCGTTCCCGTGCACCGGGATTTCCTATGCCTCGCAAATACTCATTAGAACGCACCCGTAACATCGGCATCATGGCCCACATCGATGCCGGGAAGACCACCACGACCGAGCGCATCCTCTTCTATACCGGTGTGCTGCACCGGATGGGCGAAGTGCACGACGGCGGTGCGACCATGGACTGGATGGAGCAGGAGAAGGAGCGCGGTATCACCATCACCTCCGCGGCGACCACCTGCTTCTGGCGCGATCACCGCGTCAACATCATCGATACCCCCGGCCACGTGGATTTCACCATCGAAGTGGAACGCTCCCTGCGCGTCCTCGACGGCGCCGTGGCGCTGTTCTGCTCCGTCGGCGGCGTGGAGCCGCAGTCCGAGACCGTGTGGCGCCAGGCGGACAAGTACGGAGTTCCGCGCATCGCGTTCGTCAATAAAATGGACCGCATCGGCGCCGATTTCCTCGGTGCGGTGCAGATGATGAAGGACCGTCTTGGCGCCAACGCCGTACCGATCCAGCTGCCGGTCGGTCAGGGCGACATGTTCAAGGGCATCATCGACCTGGTGAGGATGAAAGCGCACATCTACGACGACCAGAACAACGGGATGACGTGGGATGAGATCGACATTCCGCACGACCTGCAGGCGCAGGCGGCGGAATACCGCACCAAGATGCTCGAAGCGGTCTCCGATGAGGACGATACGCTGCTGGAGAAGTACCTCGAAGGGAAAGAGATCACCGAGAAGGAGATCATCGACGTCCTCCGCCGCGCTTGTCTCAAGGTCTCCATCATCCCCGTGCTCTGCGGATCGTCGTTCAAGAACAAGGGTGTCCAGCTCCTGCTGGATTCCGTCGTGAACTTCCTTCCTTCCCCGGTCGATATTCAGGGGGGCGCCATCTCGGGCCACCATCCGAACATGAAAGACACCGTCACCCGGAAGGTGGCGGACAACGAAAAGTTCACCGCACTCGCGTTCAAGATCATGACCGACCCGTACGTCGGCCGTCTCACCTTCTTCCGCGTCTACAGCGGAACGGTGAAGGCGGGTTCCTATCTCTATAATTCCACGAGCGAGAAGAAGGAGCGCATCGGCCGCGTTCTGCGGATGCATGCCAACCATCGTGAGGATGTGGACGAGGGATACTCGGGCGACATCCTGGCCGCCATCGGCTTCAAGAACACCCGGACGGGCGACACCCTGTGCGGCGAGGACGATCCCATCATCCTCGAGAAGATGGTGTTCCCGGAACCGGTGATCCACCAGGCCATCGAGCCGAAGACCAAGGCCGACCTCGAGAAGATGGGCGAAGCGCTGGCGAAGCTGTCCGAAGAGGACCCGACCTTCCGCGTGACGACCAACCACGAGACCGGCCAGACCATCATCGGCGGCATGGGCGAGCTGCACCTCGAGATCATCGTGGACCGCATGAAGCGCGAGTTCAAGGTGGAGGCGAACGTCGGCAAGCCGCAGGTGGCGTACAAGGAGACCATCCGCAAGAAGGTCACGGCCGAAGGGAAGTTCGTCCGTCAGTCGGGCGGCAAGGGGCAGTACGGTCACGTCTGGATCGACCTCGAGCCGAACGAGAAGGGGAAGGGGTACGAGTTCGAGGACGGCATCGTCGGCGGCGTCATCCCGCGCGAGTTCATCAAACCGGTCAGTGAAGGCATCAAGGAAGCGATGCGGAACGGTATCCTCGCCGGATATCCGGTCGAGGACATCAAGGTCCGCCTCTTCGACGGTTCGTACCACGACGTCGATTCGTCCGAAATGGCGTTCAAGATCGCCGGTTCGCTGGCGTTCCAGGAGGCGGCCCGCAAGGCGGATCCCGTCATCCTCGAACCCGTCATGGCGGTGGAAGTGGTCACGCCGGAGGATTACCTCGGCGACGTCATGGGCGACCTCAATTCCCGCCGCGGCAAGATCGAGGGGATCAATCCCCGCAAGGACGCACAGGTCATCAAGTCGATGGTGCCGTTGTCCGAGATGTTCGGATACGCCACGCAGCTGCGGTCGATGACGCAGGGCCGTGCGCTCTATACGATGCAGTTCGACCATTACGATGAAACGCCGCGCTCCATCTCGGAACAGATCATCGAGAAGGTCAAGGGGAAGCAGGGCTGAACGCCCCTCAGAACGTAGAACGTCAACACTCACCACTCAACACAAGGAGAAATCCTCATGGCTAAAGAAAAATTCGACCGCAGCAAACCGCACGTGAACGTCGGTACGATCGGCCACGTGGACCACGGGAAGACCTCGCTGACCGCGGCGATCACGATGACGATGTCGCTCAAGGGTCTGTCCCAGATCCGCACGTTCGACTCCATCGACAACGCACCGGAAGAGCGCGAACGCGGTATCACCATCGCGACGGCGCACGTGGAGTATTCCAGCGACAAGCGCCACTACGCGCATGTGGACTGCCCCGGTCACGCCGACTACGTGAAGAACATGATCACGGGCGCCGCACAGATGGACGGCGCCATCCTTGTGGTTGCCGGTACGGACGGACCGATGCCCCAGACCCGCGAGCACATCCTGCTGGCCCGTCAGGTCGGTGTGCCGCGTATCGTCGTGTTCCTGAACAAAGTGGACATCTCCGATCCGGAGCTGCTCGACCTCGTCGAGATGGAGCTCCGCGAGCTGCTGACCTCGTACGGCTTCCCCGGCGACGAGATCCCGATCGTGCGCGGTTCCGCGACGAAGGCCCTCGAGGCGTTCGCGGCGAACAAGCCGGCGGACGATCCGGCCTACAAGCCGATCTACGAACTGATGAACGCGGTGGACACGTACATTCCCGAGCCGCAGCGCGACATCGATAAGCCGTTCCTCATGCCGATCGAAGACGTCTTCTCCATCACCGGCCGCGGTACCGTCGGCACGGGCCGCTGCGAGAAGGGCCGTGCGAAGGTCGGAGACGAGGTCGAGATCATCGGTCTCGGCGCGCACAAGAAGACCGTGATCACCGGCGCCGAGATGTTCCGCAAGGAGCTCGACGAGGTGGTGGCGGGCGACAACGCCGGCCTGCTGCTCCGCGGCGTGGAAAAGAACGAGCTCGAGCGCGGCATGGTCCTGGCGAAGCCGGGTTCCATCACCCCGCACAAGAAGTTCACCGCCCAGGTGTACGTGCTGAAGAAAGAGGAAGGCGGCCGTCACACGCCGTTCGTGAACGGTTACCGTCCGCAGTTCTACTTCCGGACGACCGACGTGACGGGCGTGATCACGCTCCCCTCCGGCGTCGAAATGATCATGCCGGGCGACAACGTGGACAACATGGCCATCGAACTGATCTCCACCATCGCGATGGATGAGGGGCTCCGGTTCGCTATCCGTGAAGGCGGACGTACCGTCGGATCGGGCGTCGTCACGAAGATCATCGAGTAATCATCATTCGCACGATGCGCGCGGCGCCGTTCCGGCGCCGCGATGTCATCAAGGAGAAGAACTTTGGCTGGCCAGAAGATTCGTATCAAACTGCGTTCGTACGATCACAACCTGATCGACAAGTCCGCGGAAAAGATCATCAAGACCGTGAAGTCGACCGGCGCCGTCGTGTCGGGTCCCATCCCGCTGCCGACGAAGCGCTCCGTGTTCACGGTGAACCGTTCGCCGCACGTTGACAAGAAGTCGCGCGAGCAGTTCGAACTGAAGGCGCACAAGCGGCTGATCGACATCCTGTCGTCCGGCACGAAGACGGTCGATGCCCTGATGAAGCTCGACCTGCCGGCCGGCGTCGAAGTCGAGATCAAGGTCTGACCGTGGACGCTTCGGGGCGTGCGCCCCGCTTCAGTACAGAAAGATTACGATTGTTCTCAAGGAGAATACACCTGTGAGTGGAATTTTAGGCAAAAAGATCGGCATGACCAGCGTCTACGACGATAACGGCGTCGCGGTTCCGTGCACCGTCATCGAAGCTGGTCCGTGCGTGGTCACCCAAGTCCGGACGAAAGAGAAGGACGGATACGATGCGGTGCAGCTCGGTTTCGACGCCAAGGCGGAACGCCTGGTGAACAAGCCGCTGCAGGGGCATTTCGCGAAGGCCGGTGCGAAGGCGCTGCGACTGCTTCGCGAGTTCCGCAACTTCAACGGCGTCAAGCTGGAGCTCGGACAGGAACTCAAGGTCGACGCGGTCTTCAACAAGGGAGACAAGGTCGACATCACGGCGCGCTCAAAGGGACGCGGCTTCCAGGGCGTCGTGAAGCGGCACCATTTCGGCGGCGTGGGCATGACGTCGCACGGCCAGTCGGACCGGGTGCGCGCTCCCGGTTCCATCGGCGGTTCGTCCTATCCGTCTCGCGTCTTCAAGGGGATGCGCATGGCGGGCCGGATGGGCTTCGACAACGTCACCGTGAAGAACCTCGTCGTGCTGAAGGTCATCCCGGAATCGAACCTGATCCTCGTGAAAGGTTCCATCCCCGGCGCGAAGAACACCTACGTGACCATCACGAAATAACCTGACTGCAGAGAAAGCATCGCTATGAAACTTGAAGTGCTCAAGAAAGACGGGTCGAAGAACGGCGAGACGGTGGAGCTCAAGCCGGACATCTTCGAGATCGAACCGAACGACCATGCGATCTACCAGGCGGTCCGCTCGTACTGGGCCAACCAGCGGCAGGGGACGCACAAGGTGAAGGAACGCAGTGAGGTGCGCGGCGGCGGCAAGAAACCCTTCTCCCAGAAGAAGACCGGACGCGCCCGTCAGGGCACCGGACGTTCGCCCCTGATGCCGGGCGGCGGTTCCATCTTCGGTCCCAAGCCGCACGACTACGTCGTGAAGCTTCCCGCCAAGGTGAAACGTCTCGCGCGCAAATCGGCGTGGTCGTACAAGGCGAAGGACGGTCAGATCATGATCGTCGAAGACTTCTCGTTCGACCTGCCGAAGACGAAGGAGATGACCTCCATCCTGAAGGCGCTGAACGTCGGCGGTAAGAAGGTGCTGCTGCTCACGCCGAAGACCGATCAGAACGTCCTCAAGTCCGGACGGAACATCCCCTCGCTGAACGTGCTCGAAGCGGCGAAGGCGTCCACCTACGATATCCTGAACAACGCGGTGGTCGTCCTGACGAAGAGCAGCGTCGAGGTCATCCACAACACTTTTGCGAACTAAGCGGGACGCGAACCATCATGGCAATCCTAGTCCAACCATTACTGACCGAGAAGATGACCGACCTGGCCGCAAAGCGCCAGTACGCCTTCAAGGTCGCCCAGAACGCGAACAAGATCGAGATCGCGCGTGCCGTCGAGAAGAAGTTCAACGTCACGGTGACCAGCGTCCGCACGCTCAACGTGAAGGGGAAGGTCAAGACCCAGCTGACCCGGCGCGGCCGCGTCGTGGGGAAGCGCAGCGACTGGAAGAAGGCGGTCGTCACCCTGAAGGACGGCCAGACCATCGATTTTTTGGCAACAGCATAACGGGAAGAGCAGTCTATGGCAATCCGTAAACTCAAACCGACAACGGCCGCGACCCGCTACTACTCCATCGCGTCGTTCGACGAGATCACGAAGACGAAGCCCGAGAAGTCCCTTCTCGAGAAGATCACCAAGTCCGGCGGACGCAACAGCCACGGACACGTGACCTCGCGCCACCGCGGCGGCGGACACAAGCGCCGGTACCGCGTCATCGACTTCAAGCGCGAGCGCCGCGACATCGAAGGGAAGGTCGCCGCGATCGAGTACGATCCGAACCGCACCTGCTACATCGCCCTGATCCACTATCCGGACGGCGACAAGCGCTACATCCTCGCTCCGGAAGGTCTGAAGGTCGGGATGAAGATCGTCGCCGGCGAGACCGCGGAGCCGAACCTCGGCAATGCGCTTCCGCTGAAGGCGGTCCCGGTCAACACCATGGTGCACAACATCGAACTGAAGGTCGGCAAGGGCGGACAGATCGCCCGGAGCGCCGGCAACTTCGCGATGGTGCAGGCGAAAGAGGGGGGATTCGTGCTCCTGAAATTCCCCTCCGGCGAGTCCCGCAACGTCCATGCCGCATGCTACGCCACGATCGGCCAGCTCGGGAACATGGACCACGAGAAACTGAGCCTCGGCAAGGCCGGCCGGTCGCGTTGGCTCGGCATCCGTCCGCACACGCGCGGCATGGTGATGAACCCGGTCGACCATCCGATGGGCGGCGGTCAGGGTAAGTCCAAGGGCGGCGGCGGCTGGCAGCATCCGCGCAGTCCGTGGGGCCAGCTCTCGAAGGGCCTCAAGACCCGCAAGCACAAGAAACAGTCCACACAGTACATCGTCAAGCGTCGCAAGTAATTCTACGAGACTCCTATGAGCCGTTCCCTCAAAAAAGGTCCTTACATCGATCTGCGTCTTCAGAAGAAAGTGGAGACGCTGAACAAGTCCAACAAGAAGCAGGTCATCAAGACGTGGGCCCGGTCGTGCACGATCACGCCGGACTTCGTCGGGCACACCTTCGCGGTGCACAACGGGAACAAGTTCATCCCGGTGTACATCCAGGAGGCGATGGTGGGACACAAACTGGGCGAGTTCGCGCCGACCCGCATCTTCCGCGGGCATCCGGGCGTGAAGTCGGAAGCGGCGGCCTAACAACGAAATCTATCGGAGACGACAGTCCATGGAAGCACGAGCAGTCAATCGGTATGTTGGCACTTCACCGCGCAAGATGCGGATCGTGATCGATCTGATCCGCGGCAAGTCGGTGGGGGAAGCGATGAACATCCTTCACTTCCAGCCGAAGCATGCCGCCAAGGACGCGGAGAAGGTGTTGCGGTCCGCGGTGTCCAATTTTCAGAACAAGGATGCGAACGCCGGCGTGAGCACGGACGACCTGTACGTGAAGGAGGTCTTCGTGAACGGCGGACCGCAGATGAAACGGATCCTCCCGGCGCCGATGGGCCGCGCGTACCGCATGATCAAGCGCTCGCACCATCTGACGATCGTGGTCGATCACCGCACTTCAAAAAAATAAATTCAGTCGAGGAGTCACTTTGGGACAGAAAATCAATCCGACCGGCCTGCGTTTAGGGGTCATCAAGACCTGGGATTCCAGCTGGTTCGATGACCGGAACTATTCCGAGAAGCTGCACGAGGATTTCCACGTCCGCAACTACCTGCGGAACCGCCTGAAGAAGGCCGGCGTGTCGCGCATCCAGATCGAACGGACCCCGAAGAACGCGCGCGTCACCATCAACACATCCCGTCCCGGTGTGGTGATCGGCAAGAGCGGCAAGGAGATCTCGCAGCTCGAAGAGGAACTGAAGAAGATCACGAACAAGGACGTGAAGATCCTCATCAACGAGATCAAACGTCCGGAGCTCGATTCGGCCCTGGTGGCGGAGAACATCGCGGCGCAGCTCGAGGGACGCGTCGCGTTCCGCCGGGCGATGAAGCAGGCCATCACGGCGGCGATGCGCATGGGCGCCGAAGGCATCCGCGTGAAGTGCGCGGGCCGTCTGGGCGGCGCGGAGATCGCGCGCACCGAGCAGTACAAGGAAGGCCGCATCCCGCTCCACACCCTCCGCGCGGACATCGACTATGCGCACGCCGAAGCGTCGACCATCTACGGGAAGATCGGCGTGAAGGTGTGGATCTGCAAGGGAGAGGTACTCGAGAAAGTCGGACGTTAATCAGGACAGTATTCGGAGCACGCAACCATGTTAATGCCAAAGAGAGTCAAGTTCAGAAGGGCCCAGCGCGGACGGATGCGCGGAGCCGCCACCCGTGGTGCCTCGGTCGCGTTCGGTGACTACGGCCTGAAGGCCATGGAGCCGGGGTGGATCACCGCCCGGCAGATCGAAGCGGCCCGCGTCGCGCTCACGCGTTTGATGAAGCGCGAAGGCAAGGTCTGGATCCGCATCTTCCCGGACAAGCCGGTGTCGAAGAAGCCCGCCGAGACCCGTATGGGTTCGGGAAAGGGTGCGCCGGAGTTCTGGGTGTCCGTCGTGAAACCGGGACGCATCATGTTCGAGGTCGGCGGCATCAAGCGGGAGGTCGCCCAGGAGGCGCTCACCCTCGCCGCCCACAAGCTTCCCATCAAGACGAAGTTCGTTTCACGCATCGATTTGGCCGCGTAAGGAGAGGCACCATGAAACCACACGAACTCAGACAACTGACCGACGCGGAGCTGGAGCAGCGCATCCTCGAGAACAACGACGCGCTCGCCACCATGCAGTTCCAGAAGGCGACCAGCCAGGTGGAGAACACCGCGAAGTTCACGTCGCTCCGGAAGGACACCGCCCGCATGAAGACCATCCTCCGCGAGCGGGCCCTGTCGAAGTCCAGCAGCGCACCCCAGCAATAATCCTACAGAGGAACGATGGAACAACGTACGAACAGAAAAGTCAGGACCGGCAAGGTCGTCGCCAACAAGATGCAGAAGAGCATCGTCGTGGCGACCGAGCGCAAAGTCGCCCATCCGCTGTATAAGAAGTACTTCAAGCGCACCACGAAATACTACGTGCACGACGAGAAGAACGAGGCGGGGATCGGCGACACGGTGAAGATCATGGAAACGCGGCCGCTCAGCAAACTGAAGCGCTGGAGACTGGTCGAGATCGTTGCGAAGGCAAAATAAGAAGAACACGAGTATCGTTCGGAGACGACTATGATTCAGGAAGAAACCAATCTAGTGGTAGCAGACAATTCCGGCGCGAAGAAGGTGCGCTGCATCCGGGTGCTCGGCGGTCATGACCGCCGGTACGCCTCCGTCGGCGACCTCGTCGTGGTGTCCGTGAAGTCGGCCATCCCGGGCGCCCAGGTGAAGAAGGGGGACGTCTCCCGCGCCGTCGTGGTCCGGACCAAGAAAGAGGTCGGCCGCAAGGACGGTTCGTACATCCGGTTCGACGAGAACGCCGTCGTCCTCATCAACCAGCAGGGGGAGCCCCGCGGCACCCGCATCTTCGGCCCCGTGGCCCGCGAACTGCGCGAGAAACAGTACATGAAGATCGTATCACTGGCACCCGAAGTGCTTTAAGAGAGAGAGCAACCCATGCACGTCAAAAAGAATGATATCGTCGTCGTCGTCGCCGGCAACTCCAAGGGGAAAGAAGGCAAGGTCCTGAAGGTGTTCCCGGAGACCAACAAGGTCATCGTGGAGGGGGTGAACGTCGTGAAACGTCACACCCGACCCAGCCAGAAGAACCCGCAGGGAGGGGTGGTGCAGAAGGAGGCCCCCATCAGTTCCTCGAACGTGATGGTGAAGGACCCGAAGAGCGGCAGCGCCACCCGGGTCGGCTACGCCCGCACCACCGACGCCGCGACCGGCAAGAAGAAGGTCATGCGCGTCGCGCAGAAGAGCGGAGAGATGTTCTAATCTACCACCGGCGCCCCGCGAACAACGTGGCGCACAACGTACACTACCATGGCAAAAGACAAACCGAAGAAAGAAGAGAAGTCCGAGAAGAAGAAGGGCGGGCACGTCCGCGAGGCCGGCGTCTACCCTCGTCTCGCCGAGAAGTACAAGGCCGAGATCGTCGGCGCGATGATGAAGCGTTTCAACTACAAGAACGTGATGCAGGTGCCGAAACTGGAGAAGATCTCCGTGAACGTCGGCGTGGGTCAGGCGACCCAGGACGCGAAGCTGCTCGACACCGCCGTGGCGGAACTGGAGCAGATCACGGGGCAGAAGGCGGCCATCACGAAGGCCAAGAAGGCCATCTCGAACTTCAAGCTGCGCCAGGGACTTCCCATCGGCGCCCGCGTGACCCTGCGCGGACGCATGATGTACGAGTTCCTGGACCGTCTCGTCTCGCTGGCCATGCCGCAGATCCGCGACTTCCGCGGCGTATCGGACCGGTCGTTCGACGGACGCGGTAACTACACGCTCGGCATCAAAGAGCAGATCATCTTCCCGGAGATCGACGCGGACAAGGTGGCCAAGATCACCGGCATGGACGTCACGTTCGTCACGACCGCGCAGACGGACATGGAAGCGATGGAACTGCTCCGGCAGTTCGGCATGCCCTTCGTGAAACGCGAACAACCCGTCGTCAAAGCAAGCTAAAAGGAACCCTATGGCAAAACTCAGTTCGGTGGCCCGGCAGAAGCGCCGGGAAAAGCTGGTGGCGAAGTACGCCGCGAAGCGTAAAGAGTTGATCGAAGCGGGCGATGTGGAAGGCCTGCGCGCGCTCCCCCGCGACAGCAATCCCATCCGGCTCCACAACCGCTGCAATCTCACGGGCCGTTCGCGCGCGTACTACCGCAAGTTCGGGCTGTCCCGGCTGATGCTGCGGAAACTGGCGCACGAAGGTAAAATCCCCGGACTTGTCAAAGCAAGCTGGTAACGGAACAGGAGAACAGTTCAGAATGGCTCATTCAGATCCCATCGCAGATTACCTCACCCGACTCCGCAACGCCATCCAGGCGAAGCATAAGAAGGTGGAGATCCCGGCGTCGAACCTGAAGAAGGAGATCACCCGGATCCTCGCGGACAACAAGCTCATCACCCGGTACGAGGTGGTGCCCGACGTGACCAAGCAGGGGACCATCCGCATCGCGCTCCGGTACCACGAGGGGTCGAACGTGATCAAGGGGACCCGCCGCGTCAGCACACCGGGCCGCCGCACGTACCGTTCGGTGGACCAGCTCCCCCGCGTCAACAACGGGCTCGGTCTGGCCATCGTCTCGACGTCAAAAGGTTTGATGTCCGATAAGCAGGCTCGCAAGGAAAACGTCGGCGGAGAGGTCCTCTGCCTCATCTGGTAAAGGAGTAGAACGTGTCACGCATTGGCAAGAAACCGGTAGTGATCCCCAGCGGCGTCACCGTCAACGTCGGCAACGGCACGGTGTCGGTGAAAGGGAAGCTGGGCGAACTCAAGGATCGCATCCATCCCCGCATCACCGCCGAAGTGAAGGGGAGCGAACTGACCCTCACCCGCGCGAGCGAATCGCGGACGGACCGCGCCCTGCACGGGACGACGCGGGCCAACATCGCCAACATGGTGAAGGGGGTCTCCGAGGGCTTCACGAAGAAGCTCGAACTGGTCGGCGTGGGATACAAGGCGGAGATGAAGGGGAAGAACCTGGCGCTCGCGCTCGGCTTCTCGCATCCCATCCTGTTCCGCGCCCCGGAGTCCATCAAGATCGAGACCCCGACCCAGACGAGCATCCTCATCTCCGGCACGGACCGGCAGCTCGTCGGCCTCGTCGCCGCGAAGCTCCGGTCCTTCAAGGAGCCCGAACCGTACAAGGGCAAGGGCGTGAAGTACGAGAACGAGTTCATCCGCCGTAAGGCCGGCAAGACCGCGGCGAGTTCCAAATAATACCAGGGTGAAATGATCCTATGATCAAGAAAGACAACAACACGCGACGGCTGAAGATCAAGACGACGATCCGGAAGAAGATCTACGGGACCGCCGAACGGCCGCGCTTCACGGTGTATCGCAGCTTGAACGAGATCTACGGGCAGATCATCGACGACGCGGCCGGCAAGACGCTGGTCTCCATCTCTTCCACGTCCAAGGACGTGAAGGGGGAACTGGCCGCGGCGAAGTCGAAGATCGAACGCAGCACCATCGTCGGCAAGCTCCTGGCGAAGAAGGCGCTCGAGAAGAACATCAGCTCCGTCGTCTTCGACCGGAACGGCTACCTGTACCACGGCCGGGTGAAGGCGATCGCCGACGGGGCGCGCGAAGGCGGGCTCAAGTTCTGATCTGACCACGGATTGTCGTGTCGTCCAATGGCAGGACAGCGGCCTTTGGAGCCGTTAATCCTGGTTCGAATCCAGGCACGACAGCAACGACAGTCGAATAACCATCACAGAGAGGTCTTCCATTGGCACGAATCAAAGCTAGCGAACTCGATCTGAAAGACAAACTGGTCCACATCAACCGCGTCGCGAAAGTGGTGAAGGGCGGACGCCGGTTCAGCTTCAACGCCATCGTGGTGGTCGGCGACGGCAACGGACATGTCGGCGTGGGTCTGGGCAAGGCGAACGAAGTGGCGGACGCCATCTCGAAGGGGACCGACGACGCCAAGAAGAACGTGGTGAAGGTCCCGGTCATCAACGGCACCGTGCCGCACGAAGTGCTCGGCAAGTACGGCGCCGGCAAGGTGATGCTGCGGCCCGCGGCCCCAGGAACCGGGCTCATCGCCGGCGGCGGCGTCCGTGCGGTGCTCGAACTGGCGGGAGTGAAGGACGTGCTGACCAAACAGATGGGTTCCTCCAATCCGCACAACGTGGTGAAGGCGACCCTGAGCGCGCTGCTCTCCATGCGCGATGCGCGGATGATCGCCCGCGAGCGCGGCATTTCGGTTCAAGAACTTTTCCAACAGTAAGGATGTGACCGACCATGGCAGCACCGAAGAAGATCAAGATCACGCAGACCCGGAGCATCATCGATACTCTGGCGAAGCATAAGGCCACCATCAAAGCGCTCGGTCTCGGCCGGCCCCATTACTCGGTGGTCCATACCGACACCCCCCAGATCCGCGGCATGATCAATGCCGTCCGGCATCTGGTCAAGGTCGAAGACGTCCGGTCCTAATCGGGTACCGGGATGATGCGAGCTCCGGCTCCGGAGCGTTCAGTACCATCAGGAGAAACAATGGCAGACATACTCAGCAATCTTCGTTACGCACAGGGTTCCAGAAAGAAGAAGAAACGCATCGGCCGCGGCCAGGGCTCCGGTCACGGAGGCACATCTACGCGCGGTCATAAGGGGCAGGGCTCCCGCTCCGGTTCCGGTCTGAAGCGGAACTTTGAAGGCGGCCAGATGCCTCTCGTGCGCCGTCTCCCCAAGTTCGGTTTCACCCCCGTCCACCGCGTGGAGTACGCCGTGGTGAACGTGTCGCTGCTCGAGAAGCTCGTCGAGACGAAGAAGGTGACCGACGGCGTCATCACGCCCGATGTGCTCCGCGCGATCGGCGTGGTGTCGGACAAGAAATCGCCGGTGAAGGTGCTCGGCGACGGGGACCTGAAGTCGAAGCTCAGCGTCACCGCGCACAAGTTCTCGAAAACGGCGGCCGAGAAGATCGCCGCAGCGGGCGGAACGGTCACCGAGATCGTCTCCGGTCCGGCCCCGGCCAAACAATCGTGAGTCTGATCCATGAGCAAGTTCACTGAAAGTTTCCGGAACATCTTCAAGATCGAGGAGCTGAGGACGCGGCTGCTGTTCACCGCCGGCCTGCTCATCGTCGTCCGTATCGGCTCCCACGTCACCCTTCCCGGGGTCGACGCCGGCGTGCTGGCGGACGCCATGCGCAACCAGTCGAGCAACACGCTGTTCGGGTTGTACGACCTGTTCGTGGGGGGTGCGTTCAGCAACGCGGCCATCTTTGCGCTCGGCATCATGCCCTACATCAGCGCCTCCATCATCATCCAGCTGCTCGGCGCCGTGGTCCCCTTCTTCCAGAAGCTGCAGAAGGAGGGCGAGGCGGGCCGGAAGAAGATCAACCAGTACACCCGCTTCGGCACCGTCATCATCTCGCTGCTGCAGGCGTGGGGCGTGAGCGTGCGGCTGGAGAGCCTCAACGCGAACGGCGTGCCCATCGTGCCGGTGGAGGTGCAGGGCTTCTTCTTCGCGTTCAGCACCATGATCTTCCTCACCTCGGGCACCATGTTCATGATGTGGCTCGGCGAGCAGATCACGGAGCGGGGCATCGGCAACGGTATCTCGCTCATCATCTTCATCGGCATCATCGCGCGGTTCCCGCACGCGGTGCTCGACGAACTGCAGCTGGTCGCCTCCGGCGCCCGGCCGCTCATCATCGAGCTCATCATCTGGGGAGCGATGCTGTTCATCATCGCGGGCGTCGTGATGGTCACGCAGGGGACCCGCCGCATCCCGGTGCAGTACGCGAAGCGGGTGGTCGGACGCAAGGTGTACGGCGGCGTCACGCAGTACATCCCGATGCGCGTCAACACGGCAGGGGTCATGCCGATCATCTTCGCGCAGTCCATCATGTTCATCCCGAGCACCGTGCTGACGTTCTTCCCCGAGAGCGAGTTCGTCGGTTCCATCGCCGGGTACCTCGAGTACACGTCGTTCACCTACTCGTTCTTCTACGGACTGATGATCGTGTTCTTCACCTACTTCTACACCGCCATCGCGTTCAATCCGAAGGACGTGGCGGAGAACATGCAGAAGAACGGCGGCTTCATCCCGGGCATCCGGCCGGGCAAGCACACGTCCGATTTCATCGACAATATCCTCACCAAGATCACGCTGCCCGGATCGGTCTTCCTGGCGATCATCGCCATCCTACCGGCGTTCATGGTGAAGTTCGGCATCACCTCGAGTTTCGCGTCGTTCTTCGGCGGCACCAGCCTCCTCATCTCGGTGGGCGTGGCGCTGGACACGCTGCAGCAGATCGAATCGCACCTGCTCATGCGGCATTACGACGGTTTCATGAAGAGCGGCAAGATCAAAGGCCGCATCGGCCGCTGACCGGACACGATGGCGGCGACGGTCAAGACGGCGGAAGAGATCGAACTGATGCGGGAAAGCAGCCGCATCGTGGCGGAGGTCATCAAACTGGTGGGAACGCAGATCGCCCCCGGGGTCGCCACGCAGCAGCTCGACCGGATGGCCGAGGAGTACATCCGCAGCTGCGGAGGAGTGCCCGCCTTCAAGGGATACGGGTTCGAAGCGGACAATCTCTTCCCGGCGACCCTCTGCATCTCGGTGGACAGTGAAGTGGTCCACGGCATCCCGGGAAAACGGGTGCTGCGCGACGGTGAGATCGTCTCCATCGACGTCGGCGTGAAGAAGAACGGATTCTACGGCGACGGTGCGTTCACCTTTCCGGTGGGCGCTGTCTCTCCGGACAAGCGGCGGCTGATGACGGTGACGAAGGAATCGCTCGACCGGGGCGTGGCGCAGGCGGTGGAAGGGAACCGGATCGGGGACATCGCTTTTGCGGTGCAGTCGCACGTCGAAGCGGCCGGATTCTCGGTCGTGAGGGACCTCGTCGGGCACGCCATCGGCCGGGAGCTGCACGAGGACCCGCAGGTCCCGAACTACGGCCGCCCGCAGAAAGGGACGGTGCTGAAGGAGGGGATGACGCTCGCCATCGAACCGATGGTCAACATGGGCACCCACCGGGTGCGGACGGCGTCGGACCGGTGGACCATCCTCACCGAGGACGGTATGCCGTCGGCCCATTACGAATACACGGTGGTCGTCCGGAAGGGCGCCGCGGAGATCCTCACACAGTATCAGTGACCATGTCCAAACAAGGTGCCATCAAGATCGACGGAGTCATCACCGATACGCTGCCCAACGCGTCGTTCCGGGTGAAGCTGGACAACGGGCATGAGATGCTGGCACACATCTCCGGCAAGATGCGGATGAACTACATTAAGATCCTGGTCGGGGACAAGGTCACGGTGGAACTCTCGCCGTACGACCTCACCAAGGGAAGAATCACGTACCGATACAAATAAGGCTCAAAGGGAAGACCATGAAAGTCCGCGCCTCCATCAAGAAGATCTGCGAGAACTGCAAGATCATCCGCCGCAAGGGCAAAGTGATGGTGATCTGCAAGAAGAATCCGAAACACAAACAACGTCAAGGTTAATAGACGAGGAGAATACTCAGTGGCTCGTATCGCCGGTGTTGATCTACCCAAGAACAAACGATCCGTGATCGGATTGACCTACATCTTCGGAGTCGGCCGCAAGACCGCGAAGGACGTGCTGGCCAAGGCCGGTATCAGCGAGGACAAGAAGGTCGGCGCGCTGACCGACGAGGAGGTCAACAAGATCCGGACCATCCTGCAGACGGACTACAAGACCGAGGGGTCGCTCCGTGCGGAGAACCAGATGAACATCAAGCGGTTGATGGACATCGGTTCGTATCGCGGTCTCCGTCACCGCAAGGGTCTTCCGGTCCGCGGACAGCGCACCCGGACGAACTCCCGTACCAGGAAAGGCAAGCGTAAGACGGTGGCCGGCAAGAAGAAGGCCATCGCCAAGAAATAAATAGTTTGATTCGAAAGGACGAACCGTGGCCAAACAACAAGCAGCCCAGACAGCGGCAGCGAAGAAGAAGAAGAAGATCCACGTCGATGTGAACGGCAAAGCGTTCATCAAGGCGACCTTCAACAACGTCATCGTGACCATCTCGGACACGTACGGCAACACCATCTCCTGGTCGTCGGCCGGCAAGAACGGATTCAAGGGGTCGCGGAAGAACACTCCGTACGCCGCGCAGGTCTCCGCCGAGGCGGCGGCCAAGGAGGCCTACGATCTCGGCCTTCGCAAGGTGGAGGTCTTCGTGAAGGGACCGGGTTCCGGCCGTGAAGCCGCCATCCGGGCGCTGCAGACGGCGGGTCTCGAGGTGACCATCATCCGCGACATCACGCCGATCCCCCACAACGGCTGCCGGCCTCCGAAGCGCCGCAGAGTGTAACCATCAGAAAAGGAACGTAACGAAACATGGCACGCAATACTGGTTCAGTCGTTAAGCAGTCCCGCAAGCTGGGCGTGGCGCTCAGCACCAAAGCCGGCAAGTTCATGGAGCGCCGTCCGTACGGTCCCGGTCAGCACGGTAAGGGACGGCGGCAGAAGGTCTCCGAGTACGGTCTTCAGCTGAAGGAGAAGCAGAAGATGAAGTACATCTACGGAGTGCTGGAACGTCAGTTCCGGAACTACTTCGAGAAGGCGACGCGGATGAAGGGTAAGACGGGCGACAACCTGGTGAAGCTGCTGGAGCAGCGCCTGGACAACGTGGTCTACCGTCTCGGTTTCGCCCCGACGCGCCGCTCCGCCCGCCAGCTGGTGGTGCACGGACACTTCAAGGTGAACAATGCGAAGGTGAACATCCCGTCGTACCAGGTGCGCATCGGCGACGTGGTGAGCGTGCGCGACAAGAGCAAGCAGCTCGACCTCATCCACAGCTCGATGAAGCGGGTGAAGGACGGCTCGATGTACTCGTGGGTCAGCCTCGACAAGGCGGCCATGAACGGTTCGTTCCTGCGCGTGCCGGAGCGCGAAGAGATCCCGCTGCTGGCGAACGAACAGCTCGTGGTGGAGTTGTACTCCAAATAATCCATCGACCCCTACACAGAGTGAGAACCGACCTATGAGCACCACACAATTCCAAATGCCGGACAACGTCCTTCTGGACGAGACGACCGCATCGGCGACCTACGGGAAGTTCATCGTGCAGCCGCTCGAGAAGGGGTACGGTGTCACCATCGGCAACGCCCTCCGGCGCGTGCTCCTCTCATCGCTTCCGGGCTACGCCATCACGGCCATCCGGATCGAGGGGGTCGTGCACGAGTTCACCTCCCTGCCGGGTCTGGTGGAGGACGTGACCGACATGATCCTGAACCTGAAACAGGTCCGCCTCAAGGCCACCAATAAGAAGGTGGGGAAGATCATGGTCCACCTCAAGGGACCTGGCAAGTTCATGGCGGGAGACCTGCAGAAGTCCAATCCGGACGTCGAGGTGCTCAATCCGGAACTGCACCTGGCCACCCTGAACAAGGACGCCGATTTCGAGATGGAGCTCCGCATCGGCCGCGGTAAGGGCTACGTGACCGCCGAGGAGAACAAGATGCCCGACCAGCCGGTCGGGATGATCACCATCGATTCCATCTTCACCCCCATCGTCAACGTGCGCTACAACGTCGAGTCGACCCGCGTGGGTCAGCAGACCGACTACGAGAAGCTGACGCTGGAGGTCGAGACCGACGGTTCCATCCTTCCGAAGGACGCTGTGGCGTACGCCGGCAAAGTGCTGCGCGACCATATCCAGTTCTTCATCAACTTCGACGCGACGCAGGAGACCGAGAAGGAGGACAACGAGCGCGACGAGGAGATCTCCCGCATCCGGAAGATCCTCGTCACCCCGGTGGACGAGCTCGAGCTCTCCGTCCGTTCGCACAACTGCCTCCGCGCCGCCGATATCAAGACGCTCGGCGACCTGGTCCGCAAAGACGAGGCGGAACTGCTGCGGTTCCGGAACTTCGGACGCAAATCGCTCGCGGAACTCACCGCCATCGTCGAGGCCAACAACCTCACCTTCGGCATGGACGTCGACAAATATCTGAAAGACAGCGACTAAAAGGAACGACCAATGATACATGCACGCAAAGGCCGTAAACTCAAACGTACCGCGAGTCACCGCAAGGCGCTGCTGAGCGCGTTGTCGACCTCGCTGCTCCGCCACAAGCGCATCAAGACGACGTTGGCGAAGGCGAAGGAGACCCGCACGGTGGTCGAAAAGATCATCACCCGCGCGAAGAACGCCGTGGCGAAGGAGGCCGAAGGACCGAAGAACGTCCACGCCCGCCGCGAGGTCGCGAAGTTCATCCACGATAAGCTGGTCCTCCGCGAGCTCTTCAACGAGATCGCGCCGAAGGTGGCCGCCCGCGCCGGCGGATACACCCGCGTCATCAAGCTGGGACAGCGTCTCGGCGACGGCGCACAGGTCGCGCTTCTCGAACTGGTCGACTTCGGCTACGAAGCCGGAGCAGCGCCCGCACCGGTGAAGAAGAAACAGGACCGCCGCGCCCGCGTCAATCAGAAGAAGAAAGCGAAGTCCGACGCAACGGCCGCCGAAACCGCCGATGCGAAGTCCGCTCAGTGATGTCCGGAAGGGAGGGCCTCCGGCCCTCCCGCTCCGTTCCGGTGTTCCTCTACCAATGATTCGTGCAGGGATATGAAAATTTCAACCGTGGATTTCGTTGTCGGCGTCGCCAACCTCCAGCAACTGCCCAAGACAAATCTGCCGGAGATCATCTTCATCGGACGGTCCAACGTCGGGAAATCCTCGCTCCTCAACAAGCTCTGCAACCGCAAGAACATCGCCCGCGTCAGCGCCACCCCCGGCAAGACCCGCGAACTCAACTACTACCAGATCAACAAGGACCTCTACTTCGTCGACCTGCCCGGTTACGGCTACGCCAAGGTGGCCGAGCACGTGAAGGCTGGCTGGACGCAGCTCATCGAAGAGTTCTTCCACACCCGCAAACAGATCGCCCTCGCCATCCAGATCGTCGACGCCCGCCTCGGCCCGACCGAACTGGACAGTACGATGATGGGGTGGCTCGATTTCTATAAAGTCCCCTTCCTGCTGGTGCTCACCAAAGCGGACAAGCTGCCGAAGAACAAGCTCATCTCCCAAATGAACACCATCGGGTCCGAATTGAACAAGTACAAGTACCTCGCCGGTGTCCAGCCCTTCTCGGCGGTGACCGGAGACGGCCGCATCGAACTGCTGAAGACCATCGAGCGTCATATCGATGAACGCGACCTCCGCCCCGCAAAATTAGTCACATCCGCAGTTGCTTAACAGGCAAAGTTCCCGTACACTTCCGCTGTCATTACTGTCCTTCCATTCCTCCTGAACCGACCATTCCGTAAGGACCTGTACCATGAAGAAACGCCTGTTCACTCCGGGACCGACGCCGATCCCCGAGACCGTCATGCTCAAGATGGCGGAACCCATCATCCATCACCGCAATCCCGAATTCAACGAGATCCTCACCCGCGTCAACAAGAACCTCAAGGTCCTCTTCCAGACCGAGCAGCCCGTCCTGACGCTCACCGCGTCCGGGACCGGCGGCGTCGAGTCGACCTTCGTGAGCCTCTTCTCTCCGGGCGACACCATCATCGCCGCCAACGGCGGGAAGTTCGGTGAACGCTGGGTGAAGATGCCGAAGGCGTTCGGCATGAACGTGGTCGAGATCAAAGTGGAGTGGGGGAAGGCGCCCACCGCGGAACAGGTGCTCGCCGCTCTGAAGGCGAATCCCGCCGCCAAGGCGGTCTACCTCGTCCACAGCGAGACCTCCACCGGCGCAGCGACGGACGTGAAGACGCTCGCGAAGCTCATCCGTGAGAACTCGAACGCGCTCGTTTGCGTGGACGGCATCACCGCCGTCGGCGCGCACGAGATGCGGTTCGACGAATGGGGCATCGATGTCTGCGTCACCGGTTCGCAGAAGGGTCTGATGATCCCGCCGGGCCTCGCCTTCGTCGCGCTCAGTCAGCGCGCCGTCGCCGCGATGGAGAGTTCCAAGATGCCGCGGTTCTACTTCGACCTGAAGAAGGCGCTCAAATCGTACCAGGACAACGACACGCCCTGGACCCCCGCGGTGTCGCTGGTCATCGGCGTCGATGCCGCGCTGCAGCAGATCGTCCAGGAAGGGATGGAGAACGTGTGGGCCCGCCATCAGCGGCTCGCCAACGCCATCCGCGCCGGCGTCACCGGCGCCGGTCTTAAACTGTTCTCGGAGTTCCCCTCGTACGCCGTGACACCGGTCTGGGTGCCCGAAGGGGTCGAGTGGAAGAAGTTCAACAAGACCCTCAAGGGGAAGTACGGCATCACCATCGCCGGCGGTCAGGACGAGTACAAGGACCGCATCTTCCGCATCTCCCATCTCGGGTACTACGATGAGCTCGACATGATCACCATGATCGGCGCGCTCGAGCTCACCCTGAAGGAGTGCGGTCATTCGTTCGAACTCGGCGCCGGCGTCAAGGCGCTGCTGCAGTCCCTCGCGTCGCGCTGACCGGGGCCGTCCGTATACCATCACACAACGCGCCCCGGGCCCTCCGCCCGGGGTGCGTCATAAATAGAGGGCAACCATGAAGATACTCATCACCGATCCCATCGAACAGAGCTGCGTCGACATCCTCACCCGCGAAGGGTTCCAGGTGGACCTGAGACCCGGTCTGCCGCCGGACGACATCAAGAAGGTCATCGGCGAGTACGTCGCCATGGTCGTGCGCAGCGGAACGAAGGTCACCGCGGACATCATCGAACACGCCTCCTCCATGCGGGTCATCGGACGCGCCGGGGCGGGGGTGGACAACATCGACTCCGCCGCCGCGTCGCGCAAGGGCATCATCGTCATGAACACGCCGGGCGGAAACACCATCTCCACGGCCGAGCACACCTTCTCGATGCTCATGGCGCTCTCGCGCAACATCCCGAACGCCCATGCGAGTATGGCGGCCGGAAAATGGGACCGGAAGAAGTACATGGGGACGGAGCTGTTCGGAAAGACCATCGGTATCGTCGGCCTCGGCAAGATCGGCGCGGAAGTGGCCGTCCGCGCTCAGGCGTTCGGGATGACCACCATCGGGTACGATCCGGTGCTCAGCGCCGACGTCGCGGCGAAGATGAACGTCGAATTGGTGTCGTTGGACGAGATCTACCGGCGGTCGGACTTCATCACCGTCCATACGCCGCTCAACAACGAGACCCGCGGCCTGCTCAACCGTGAGACCATCGCCAAGTGCAAGAAGGGGGTCCGTCTCATCAACTGCGCCCGCGGCGGCATCATCGACGAAGCGGCGCTGCTCGAGGCGCTGGAGAACGGACACGTGGCGGGCGCCGCACTCGACGTGTACGGCGAGGAGCCGCCGAAGGATTACACGCTGGCGAAGCATCCGAAGGTCGTCGCGACGCCGCATCTCGGCGCGTCCACCGAGGAGGCGCAGGAGAAGGTCGCCATCCAGATCGCGCACCAGATCGCCGACGCGCTGAAGGACCGCGGCATCGTCGGCGCGGTGAACGCGTCGGCCCTCCAGGCCGGCATCCCGACGGAGATCAAACCGTTCCTGCTGTTGGCCGAGAAGCTCGGCATGCTGCAGGCGCAGGTGATGAACGGCAAGCTGAAGGAGCTGACGGTGGAACTACGCGGCGACCTGCTGCATAAGTACGCCGAACTGTTGAAGGCCGGGGTGCTTCGGGGACTGTTGTCGAAGCTCATCCAGATCCATGAGCCGGTCAACTACATCAATGCGCCCGTCGTCGCGCAGTCGCTCGGCGTCCGGGTGAGCGAAAAGAAAGAGGCAGAGGCGGAGAACTACACCAACCTCCTTACGATCTCTTACAAGACCGACGCGGAAGAGCGGATGTTCGCCGGAACGGTGTTCGGCGGGACCTACCTCAAGTTCGTGCGGCTGGACCGGTACCATCTGGAAGGAACGCCCGAAGGGACGTTCCTGTACTACACGAACATCGACCGGCCGGGAATGCTGGCGAAGGTGGGGACCATCCTCGCCGACGCGGGCATCAACATCGCGGGACTGTCGCTCGGCCGGACGGGCGTCGGAGAACGGGCGCTCACGGTGGTGAGCGTGGACCATCCCATCCCGGACGCGGTGCTGCAGAAGGTGCAGTCGCTCGACGGTGTGTTCCATGCGAAGGTGGTCACGCTCTGAACTGCGGAAGGACCTTTCCAAAATGCGAACGTCCCGCTCATGGCGGGACGTTCGCATTTTAAAGTGGTATGTAGGAGCGGCGTTCCGTGCCGCCACGGAGGCACAATCGGGTGTACCGGTCTTAGCGCCGCTGATCGGCGAACATCGGCGCGGTCTTCTTGGCCTCGATGAAGACGTCGGACCCCATCGGCGTGCTCAACAGGGGGGTGCGTACGGACATGTCGACTCCGGAGGGCTGCACGGTCATCGTTTCTCGGCCTGTAAGGAGCCAGTTGATGTTGCAGCCGAGGTCGATGAGCTTCACGAGCAGGACCGGTCCGGGCAGGCTTCGACCGTTGAGGTAACCGGAATAGAGGGTGGATGGATTCATTTCGAGGGCTTCGGCGAACCGCTTCATGGTGCCGAACTTCTTGTAGCCGAACAGACGCAGGTTCTGCGCCACTTCTTTCTTGTTGAGCTTCATTCCTCTCCTCCGAATGAGAACAACGGTGAACAATACAATTGTCTACGGGAGGAGGGGCTTTTTTGTTGCAGGTCCGGAACCAGGGCCGCCGGCGTTCAGTTGTCGCGGGCGCCCTGATCGATCCAGGCGCGGAAGAGATTCACCTCGTCCGGCGTCATTTTTTTCTTCGAAAAGATGGGCATTTGCGCCCCTTTTGGCGGGTTGGGGAGGAGCTTCACGATGAGGTAACTACCGTCAGCATTGCCGGGCACCACCATGTTCGCGGTCTTGCCGCTCCGTTTGACGAGGTCGACCGATTCCATGGCGTAGTTGCTCGGGTTCTCATCGTCGCGTTCGTGACACTTGATGCAGCGGGCTTTGACGATGGGGAACAGGTCCCGGGAATAAGAGACCTCCCGCTTCTCCTGGGCGGCGGCTGACGAGAGGACGAGGAGGAGGGCGATGACGATGTAGGGCGATCGGTGCATGGCGGAACGGCGCGTCAATTGTTCTTCGCCCCCTGGTCGATCCAGCGGGTGATCATCTCGATGGTCTCGGGTTCCAGCGGCTTCCGGCCGCGCGGCATCGGCCGGCCGAAATCGGTGGTGCCGAGGAGCTTTTTGACGAGCACGCTCTCCGCTCCCTTCCGCGGAAGGACGACCGGACCATGCCGGCTGTCGCCACGCATCAGTTCCTTGTAGTTGTCGAGGTACAGTCCGCTCGGGCTCTCGTCCTCGGTGTTATGGCAGTTGAGGCACTTCTTCACGAACACCGGCATCACGTCCTTGGAGAAGGAGACCTTCGTTTCCTTCTCCTGAGCGGAGAGGATGGCGGCAGTGAGGAGGAGGAGCATCATCGTTCGCATCATACGTCGTTCCCCGTCATGGTTCAATTGTTCGGAGCGCCCTGATCGATCCATTGCACGAACTTCAGGATCTCGTTCTCCGGCAGGGCCGAGCCGCCGAGAGGCATCCGCGCGCCGGCGGTTCCGCGGAGCTTCCGGACGAGGCGGCTCCCTTCGCCGTCGAACGGCACCACGGCGGCGCCGCTGTTCCCGCCGGCCATCAGCGATGCGTACGTCGTCACCGTGAGCCCACCCGAACCGCCGTGACAGCCGGCGCAACCCCGTGCGGTGAAGATGGGGGCGATGTCGGCAGCGAAACTGATGGCGACCGTTCCGAGCACTTTGAAGGAGCGGCCCGTGGAGGCGGTGCCGTTCACCGTGACCTTCACCGCACCCGTGACGGCACCGGCCGGCACCGTCGTCCGCAGCAGCGTGTCGGTCCAGACGCCGACGGGGGACGCGGTCACGGCGCCGAACGCGATGGTGCTGGTACCCTGTGCAGCGCCGAACCGGGAACCGCTGATGGTGACCGTATCGCCGACGGCACCGGAATCCGGCAGAATGGTCGTGATGACCGGGGCGTTCGACGGGGCCGCGGGCGGCGTCACCGGGTCACCCAGATCGTCGCACGAGGCGGCGAAGAACGCCGCGAGCAGGGAAAGGAGCAGGGGGTATCGCATCGATCGGTTCCTCATGGATCACAGGAAGAAATGGAACATGACATGCAGTTCGTCGTTGGAAAGCTCCGTGAGGGACTCACGGTTGATGCGGTACACCGGACGCACTTCGACGCCCGTGAGCGGGAAGAACTCAGCGCCGACGGAGATGCGCGAGACGGAAGCGTCCTGCCGCGCGTCGTTCGGATCGTAGAACTCGTACCCGACCTTGAGGTCGATGCCCTCCGTGATGACGTAGTTCGCCTCCGTGAAGATGACGACACCGTTCACCGTGCGCAGGAGCGATGTGTTGTACGACTGTATCATGTCCGCTTCGGCCATCAGCGTGAGATTGCCGTCGTACGTCACGATGCCGAATCCGCCCCATGACTGGGTGACGCGTCCGCCGCCGGTCGGCAACCGGTACAGTGAACCGCCGAGCAGGATGTTGAACGGGCCCGCCTCGAACGCGGCGTCACCGCGCACCGCGACCGCCTTCGACGTGCTTCCACCCGCTCCCGCCAGACCGCCTTTGCGTCCGTTGAAGACCCCGGCATTGAACGTGAAGATGGAGGGATTGAACCCCACTTCCAGTCCCGTATCTTCGCTCCCTTGTCCGAATCCGAGACCTGCCGGATAGGCGGAGAGCGCCGGGTCGATGGGGGCGAACGGTCCGTTCCGGATGAAGAGAGTATGATCGTCCATGCGGAGACCGTAGGCGGGGATGAAATTCCCCACTTTCACGTATCCGTCCAGCGGCAGCACCTTCGCCAGACCGAACACTTCGAATCCGGAATAGAGTCCCTTGTCGAAATAGATCCTGAACTTTTTGTTGAGACGGAGGTCAAGGTAGAGGTCCCCCTGCATCTGGAAGAAGGAGGTGGCCGTCGTGGACTGCATGTAATAGAAAAGGGTCCGGTAATCCATTCCGATGGTGAACACGTCGTTGAGCGCGGGGGAGAACTCCTCGATGTCGGTCCGCTCCTTGAACGTCGTCATCGTCAGCTCTTCGCGGCCGTACGTGGAGCCGAACGTGCTGCGCATCCCTTTGCCCGAGGGATTGATGTGGCAGGACTGGCATTTCGCCCCCTGGCGGGTCGCGAATTTCGGCAGCGCGTCGAGTGAGGAGGCCGCGACGGCCACGGCGATGAGCGGCATCAACCATCGTTTCATGTTCGACTCCCGGTGAATGGTGAAGCAACGATTCCGAAAGAATGTATCACAATCGGCTTGTTTATGCAAGGACAAAGAGGTCCGGATTGAGATTCGTCACAACGTGCGGCGTCGGTTCTTGAGGTAATCCACGAAGATGTATTGACCGAGGTCGCCGAGTGACGAATAGTATGCCCGGCCTTTGTTCGCCTTGGTGAGTTCCTCCACGAAGCCGATGAGGTACGGGTCCTGCGCGATCATGAAGGTGCTGATGGTGATGCGTTCACGCCGGCACTGCACCGCCTCGTCGAGCGTTTTGTTGACGATCTTCGGGTCCAGTCCGTACGGGTTCTTGTAGAGCCGGCCGGATTCGTCGAACATGGCCGAGGGCTTCCCGTCGGTGATCATGAAGATCTGCTTATTGGCGTTGCCGCACTTCCGCAGGAGGGTACGGGCCATCTGCAGACCGGCCCGTGTGTTGGTGTGGAACGGTCCGACCTGGACGAACGGGACCTCGGCGAGACTGATGAGACGGGCGTCGTCGCCGAAGGTGAGGCAGGCGAGGTAATCCTTCGGGTACTTCGTCTGGATGAGCTCGGCGAGCGCCATCGCCACCTGCTTGGCGGGCGTGATCCGGTCCTCGCCGTAGAGCACCATGCTGTGCGAGATGTCGAGCATGACGACGGTGGCGCAGGAGGAGAGGTGCTCCGACTCATAGACCTCGAGGTCCTCTTCGTTCAGCCGGAATTCGTCAATGCCGTCCCGCGTGAGCGCATTGGTCATCGTGGCGGTGAGGTCGATGTCCGCCGGCCTGTCTCCGAAGGTCCACTTCCGCGTTTCACTGACGCGTTCGACCCCCGTGCCGGTCTTCGGCGTCTCGTGGGAGCCGGGCCGGCTCTTCCGGAGCGAGGAGAAGATCTCAGCGAGCGCGTCCCGACGGATGCGCTGCATCCCTTTTCCGGTCATCCGGTGCACGCCGTCGACCTCTTCGATGAGGCCCATCTCCTTCAGGCGGCGCAGGAGCTCTTCGAAAGGCAAATCGTCGTCGAAGATGCCGTGTTCCCGGCCGAGCTGGCGGAGCCACTCGAGCGCTTCGTCCACATCGCCGCTGGTCTGCAGTACGAGGTAGTTGAACAGCTTCAGCAGCTGCTCGAGGCGCTGTTCGTCCGTCGCGGAACCGTCGCTCCAACGCGAATACAGGAATCGCATCGCGGTCAATCCCCCTCATCGATGTCGCCGGCGCGTCCGCTGAAGATCTGGCCGACCATGTCCTTGTAGACGGCGACGTGGTCCACCTCCTCCTTCGCGATGCGCGAGTTCTGATGCAGACCGTCCAGGACGAACTCCATGGCGGTGGCGAGACCGTACGGATCGTCGTCGCCGAGCTTGAAGTGCTTCATCGTCACCTCCTTCAGTCCGGGCACGCGGGCGAGTTCCGCGCGGTACGCGGCGAAGGGCATGTCGTCCGACAGCATCAGGGAGTTCCCCTGTTCGAACCACCGAACGACGGGAGTGTACTCGTTCTTCGGTGTCTGTTCGGTGGACGCGGACGACTCGCGTCGTCGCGGCCGCTGCAGCGGGTCGGGGAAATACCGGGCGAACACCGTCCGGGTCGCCTTGCCGATGAGCGCTTTCCCCACCTTCATCGCTCCCTCTTGTTCCCCCTCGAACACCAGTTCCACCTTCCCGGTGACGCCGGGAAGGACGTGCGGTAGGTCGCACATACGGGGGACAATGCGCTCTTCGCCGAGCAGGATGGCGCGCCGTTCGGCGTTGCTGACCAGGTTCTCCATCGCGGCGATGGTGAGGCGGGCGCTGACGCCCGATTTCTGGTCCACGAACTCCGAACGCCTCGCCTCGAACGCGATGCTCTCGATGATCTCTTTGAAGTAGTGCGGAATGACGGCAGGGGCGCCGTTCCGTTCCGTCCATGCCTCCTGTCCGGTGATCTCGATGGCGTCGTCGAGGGTGCGGGGATAGTGCGTAAGGATCTGGGAATCGATGCGGTCCTTCAGCGGCGTGATGATGCTGCCGCGGTTGGTGTAGTCCTCCGGATTGGCGGTGAAGACGAGGAAGACGTCCAGCGGGATGCGGATGTTGAACCCGCGGATCTGGACATCCTTCTCCTCCAGGATGTTGAAAAGCCCCACCTGGATGCGGGGCTGGAGGTCCGGGAGTTCGTTGAGGGCGAAGATGCCCCGGTTGGAGCGGGGGATGAGGCCGAAATGGATGGCACCTTCGTGCGAGTAGTGCAGACGCTGCGTCGCCGCCTTGATGGGGTCGATGTCACCGATGAGGTCGGCGATGGTGACGTCCGGTGTCGCCAGTTTCTCGCTGAAACGCCGTTCGCGGTGGAGCCAATCGATCTCCGTCTCGTCCCCCTCGTCCCGCAGCCGGTCCGAGCCGAACTTGCTCACCGGACGGAACGGATCGTCGTTCACTTCACTCCCCTTGATGACCGGGACGTATTCGTCCAGCAGCGACGGCAGCATTCGGATGATCCGGGTCTTCGCCTGGCCGCGGAGCCCGAGCAGGATGATGTCATGCCGGGCGAGGATGGCGTTCACGAGGGCGGGTACCACCGTGGTCTCGTACCCGATGATGCCGGGGAAGAGAGGCTCCCGCGCCTTGAGCTTGGTGATGAGATTGGCGCGCACCTCCTCCTTCACGGGAACCGTGCGGTACCCGCTCCGTTTCAGTTCGCCCACCGTACGAGGTCTGTTCATTCTATCGTCGTCTCCTTTCACCGTTCAATATAAACGCGGCGGCGGCGAAATGCAATTTTGGTTGTATGTACGCGAAGTTCCTGCTATCTTCCATCGTCCGAACCGCGGACACCGCAACGACCGACCATCGGCACCACCGTCTGTCATGTCCATACCTCCTAAAACACTCGTTCTCCGGCTGAGTTCCATCGGCGACATCGTCCTGTCGTCCGCGCTGCTGCGGACGCTCCGGACGGCGGCAGGCCGGGAGGCGCGGATCGACTACGTGGTGCGGAAGGAGTACGCCGACCTGGTGCGCTACAACCATCATCTCTCCGTCGTCCATGTGTACGACCCGGCGAGCGGGTTCGACGGTCTCAAGACACTGGCGGGTGAACTACGGAGAGAGGGGTACGGGCTCGTCGTGGACATCCATGACAGCATCCGGACGAAACTGCTGCGCGCCGCCTGCCGCGCGGAGCGGACGGTGGTGATCGACAAGCGGAAGATGGAACGGTGGCTGCTGGTGAACCTGAAGCGGAACGCGTACGACGGCATCGTCTCGGTGGCCGAACGGTACATCGAAACGGTCGCCCCGTTCGGCGTCGCGTACGACGGAAAGGGACTGGAGATCTTCATCCCTGATGCGGTGCAGTTCGATGTGTCGGGGAGAATGGCCAAGCTCCGTCTGGACCGTTTCGAGACCGTCATCGGACTCTGTCCCGGTTCCCGCCACTTCACGAAACGGTGGCAGACCGAGAAGTTCGCCGAGGTGGGACTCCGGGCCGCGAAGGAGCTGAAGGCCAAGGTGCTCCTCTTCGGAGGTCCCGGCGAGAACGGAGACTGCTCGGTCGTGGAGCGGACCATCGCCGCCGGAGCCGGAGCCGATACGGTGACGAACTTCGCCGGATCGTTCTCGCTGCTCGAATCGGCGGCGGCGCTGGAGTTCTGCGACGCGGTGGTGACGAACGACAGCGGACTGATGCATTTGGCGGCGGCGAAGCAGAAGAAGACGGTGGCCGTCTTCGGTTCCACCGTCCGGGAGTTCGGTTTCGCGCCGTTCGGGACCGAAGCGGTGGTGGTGGAGGAAGAAGGGATGGAATGCCGACCATGCACCCACATCGGCCGCCGGGATTGTCCGAAAGGACATTTCCACTGCATGAACGGCATCACGGCCGACCGGGTCTTCACGGCGGTCACGTCGCTGCTCGCCCACCGCTGAAACCTGCATTTCCCCTCTTTTTCTTCGTTGTTTTAAGCCATAATCACGCTCATCGAACCTCCGCGCCTTGCATCTCGCTCCCCCTTCCTCTATATTTCGCCACGATCCATGACGCTCAGTCCGACCACACGCGCCCTGCTTTCCGACATCGCCGCCGCATCCGCCGGACGGCTGCAGCGTTCCATGGATCTCGGCACCCTCATCGAACTCTCCGTGCAGCGCTCACTTCCGTCCGCTCTCGATGACCTCGCCTTCTCCGCGAAGTTCCTCACCAAATCCTTTGAACTGATGAAGCGCATCGGTAAGGGAGGGGAAGGGTACGACCGGCTCGAACAGGAGTTCGCCGCGCAGATGGAAAAGGCCCGTGCCGCCATCACCGGGCTCACGGCCGGTTCTCCGGCGGAACCGCATTTTTCCGCTACCTATCTTTCCATGGACACCGACGCTCTCCAGAATGTGATGCAACTGTTCCACGACCTCGGATGGTACAAGAACTACCGCATCGATCATCCCTGACCGGCATACGACCCGTCCACTGACGCTGAAAGGGCAGTTCCATGGCGAAGAGATCCGCACGCACCGCTCGTACCCGCACCCGCCGTACCGCCTCACCGAAACGGCGGCCTGCACCCGCTCCGAAGAAACGGCCGGTGCCGGCTCCGAAACGGCCCGCCGCTGCCCCGACGGCGGTGACGGTGCGCGCCGTTCCGGTCGACACGAACCCGTATGAAGAGGTGCTGCACCAATTCGATACCGCCGCGAAGAAACTGGGTTTGAGCGGAGAGGAGGCCCTCCTCATCAAGACTCCGGACCGGGAACTGAGGGTGGAACTGCCGGTGATGCTCGATGACGGGCGGCTCCATTCCGTGATCGGCTACCGCGTGCAGCATAACAACGCACGGGGGCCGTACAAGGGTGGTGTGCGCTACCATCCCGACGTGGACATCGATGATGTGCGCGCGCTTGCGTCCCTGATGACCTGGAAAACGGCGGTCGTCGACATCCCGTTCGGCGGCGCGAAGGGGGGCATCGCCATCGATCCCGCGAAGTTCTCGGCGCCGGAACGAGAGCGCATCACGCGCGAATACACCGCGCGCATCGACCCGGTCATCGGTCCGCTGGAGGACATCCCCGCGCCGGACGTGAACACCGGGGCGCAGACGATGGCGTGGATGATGGACGAGTACAGCCGCCGTCATGGATACACCCCCTCCGTCGTGACCGGGAAACCGGTGGAACTCGGCGGCTCGTACGGACGGGACGAGGCGACCGGCCGCGGCGTCTGCATCGCCTTCCGGGAGGCGGCCCGCACCCACCGGCTCGACCTGAAGAAGGCCGCCGTGGCGGTGCAGGGGTTCGGCAACGTCGGTTCCCACACGGTGCGTATCCTCGAACAGGAGATGGGAGTGAAGGTGGTCGCCGTCAGCGATGTGAAGGGGGGCATCTACAATCCGCGCGGCATCCGGTACGCGGACGCGCTGCAGCAGTACAAGAGTACCGGGAGCGTGACGGGACTGCGGGGCTGTGTGAAGCTCTCGAACGAGGAACTGCTGGAACTGAAATGCGACGTGCTCATCCCCGCCGCACTCGGCAATCAGCTGCGGCGCGACAATGCGGCGAACGTGAAGGCCAAAATGGTGGTGGAGGGGGCGAACGGTCCCACCACGCACGATGCGGACGCCGTCTTCGCCTCGCGCGGCATCACGGTGGTGCCGGACATCCTCGCCAACGCCGGAGGAGTGACGGTGAGCTACTTCGAGTGGGCGCAGAATCAGCAGCAGTACCGCTGGGAGTACCCGCGCGTGGCCGCCGAGCTAGAGAAAGTGATGACCGCCGCGTACACGGCCGTACTGCACACCGCCGAACGGCACAAGACCACGCTCCGCACCGCCGCGTTCATCATGGCGGTGGAGCGCGTCGCCCGCGCCGCCAAGATGCGGGGGGTGTGACCGGGCGGAAGCCCCGTGGATGGGACCGTACCGCAGTACCGGCATGGGATGCGTACGACGCCATGCCGCCCCTTTTTCCACGCCGATTTTTTCCCTACCTTGCATGAAAACGGTGCACTATGCGTTCTTTCATCCTCCTCATCCTCGTTCCGTTCCTCCTTTCCGCACAAGTGAAACCGGGCATCGACGTCCTTGCCGATGACGGATTCGCGCTTCTCAAAGGGAAACGGGTCGGACTCATCACCAATCCCACCGGAATGTCATCCCGGTTCGTCAGTACGGTGGACCTCCTCGCGTCGGCTCCGTCCGTGAAGCTCGTCGCTCTCTACGCGCCGGAACACGGCGTGCGGGGGGACGTCACCGCCGGAGGCAAAGTGGACGCGTACACCGATCCGGCGACCGGCGTGCCGGTCCATTCCTTGTACGGAAGGACGCGCAAACCGACCCCGGAGATGCTGAAGGGGGTGGAGGTGCTGGTGTACGACATTCAGGACATCGGGTCCCGTTCCTACACGTTCATCAACACGATGGCGTACGCGATGGAAGCGGCGGCGGAGCAGGGGATCGATTTCGTGGTGCTCGACCGTCCGGATCCGCTGGGGGGCGTGCGGGTGGAAGGGAACATCCTCGACACCGCGTTCCGTTCGTTCGTGGGACAGTACCCCATCCCGTACGTCTACGGCATGACCTGCGGCGAGTTCGCCGCGATGCTCAACGCAGAAGGTTGGCTCGCCGGAGGGAAACGGTGCCGGTTGACGGTGGTACCGATGAGGAACTGGAAGCGGTCCATGCTGTGGAAAGAGACCGGTTTGCCGTGGGTGCCGACCTCGCCGCACGTTCCCGACGCGCCGGACGCGCTCTATTATAGTGCCACCGGCATCATCGGCGAGCTCGAAACGGTGAACATCGGCGTCGGATACACGATGCCGTTCCAATTGACCGGTGCGGAATGGATCGACGCCGTCAAACTTGCGGCGGAACTGAACTCCCGCGGTCTCCGGGGCGTGCAGTTCCGGCCCCTCTTCTACAAACCGTACTACGGCAAGCAGCAGGGTAAACTCCTCCAGGGAGTTCAGCTCCATCTCACGGACCCCGCCGCCGTGGACCTCACCGCTCTGAACCTTCACATCCTGGAAGCGCTCATCCGATTGCATCCGGACCGGAATCCATTCGTGCTGGCGGATTCCTCCCGTCTCGCCATGTTCGACAAGGTGATGGGTACCGACACCGTCCGCAAGCGATTGACGGCGGGAGAACGGGCGGAACGCATCATGGCCGGATGGGGAGCGGAGCGGAGCACGTTCATGAAGGCTCGGGCGAAGTATCTGCGGTATGAATAGAACGTTCCTCCTGTTGTTCGCCGCCGCGTTCGCGATGGCGGAACTGCCGGCCCAACCGAGCCGCACGCTCTTCGCGTCCGATTCCTCCCTCATCATCGTACCGTTCCGCGACCGGTCCGGATTCTCCGGACGCTGGAACATCGCGCTGGACATCCCGCGGTTCCTGACGGCGTACGTGAAAGAACGGTTCCGCGCCGGCGTGATCGGACCGCAGTCGGTCGCCGCGTTCGCCGCGCAGAACGGCATCGATTCCGCCCGGATGCACGACGGATTCTTCCTGCGCGCCGCCGCGGAAGAGTTCCGGACGCGGTACATCCTCGACGCGACGGTGGAGGAGTTCTCGGTGAGCCGCTTCATGGTCTCGGAGGTCCAGCTGGCGGGCTACGAAGCGTTCTCGGCGACGGTGAAACTCACCTACACCATCTACGACGCGGCACGGTTCGGCGTCACCGGCGCCGCGCCCGTCGTGTACGAAGGGGAGGCGGAAGGGACGGTGAAAGACCGCGGTCTGGGACTGACCCTGTTCGGCAAGCGCACCGACCGGATGACGCAGTTCTTCTCCCTCGACGAACTGGCCTTCGGCAGCGAGCAGTTCAACCGCACCATCCTCGGCGAGGCGATGTTCCAGTGCGCGGACGAACTGTCCAAACGGCTCGAACGGGCGGTGCCGGAACTGGTGAGCCGGACGGTGGTCCTCTCCGGCGCCGTGGTCATCGATACGGCCGGCGCCGATTCCTCCTCCATCATCCTCAAGCGCCGTTTCGTCACCGGCGAAGTGGTCATCGTGGACGGCGACGAGGTGTTCCTGAACGTCGGGACGCTGGACAAGGTGGGGCCGGGCGACGTGCTGACCGTCTACATCCCCGGCAAAGAACTGCGGGACCCGGCGACGGGAGAACTGCTCGGGACCGGCGACGAGAAGGTGGGAGAGGTGCAGATCGTGCAGGTCCGTGCGGAGCGCCTCTCGCTCGCCGCCATCCTCGCGGGAAAGGGTAAGATCGCCCCGAAACAGAAGGTTCGCAAGGTCATCGTCCGTTGAATACCGCACCGCATCTTCGTATCTTCACTCCATGAAACGCCCCGTCACCCGCGCCGCCCTCGTCCTCTTCGTGTTCGCGTACACCGCGTGGAGCGCGGCGTCCATCCGCTCGAACATCGAGATCGGAACCCTTCTCGAATTCGGTACGGCGGCGTTCCGGAGCGGTGTGACGGAGAGCGCGGAGCGTGCCGCCTACGCCGCGCTTGCCGGGAACGCCATCGCGCGCTTCATCGCGTATCCGCTCCTGCTCCTCGGCGGCATCGTGTTCGTCGCGACGACGGAACTCTCCATCCGGCGGAACGGCTGGCTGCTCATGAGCGCCATCCTGCTCTTCCTGTTCGTCCCGGTGGAACTGTACTGCTTCTGGCTCGACTGGAAGCTCGTGGGACTGCAGTACTGGGGTTCGTGGCCGCTCGAAGAGTTCCGCAAGGCGCTGCTGGCCCGGGTGACCGCGCTGGCGGGTCTGCCGTTCATCGCTCAGCTGTGCTATTATACAATTCCGTTCCTTGTGTTGTTCAGACCATTGCGTACACCGGCAGAACGATGAAAGAAGAAGAACTGCTCTTGGAGATCGAACAGGCGGCGCAGGACATGAACCTGCGCATCCGCTATGAGAAGGGGGATTTCGACGGGGGATACTGCATCCTGCGCGACGAGAACATCATCGTCGTGAACAAGAAGCTCGCTCCGATCCGGAAATGCTCCGTCATCGCCCAGGCGCTCGGCGAGTACGGCATCGATCAGGTGTACATGAAGCCCATCGTCCGGACGTACGTGGAGGACGAGATCGTACGGGCGAAGGCGGCTGCGGGGAAGAACGTGGTGCGTCGGACCGATGCGGCTGCAGAGGCCGTTCCGTCCGAAACGCCGGGCTCGGACGCGACCGCAGCAGCGGAAGGAGCGTCCGCCACACCGGAAGAGGCACCGGCACCGGAAGCGTCCGCAAACGATGGAACGGACGCATGAAGATCCTGGTCATCAACGGCCCGAACCTGAACATGCTCGGCATGCGGGAACCATCCGTCTACGGGTCGCAGACCCTTGCAGACATCCAGAAGGAACTGGCGGGGTCGTTCACGGACATCGCGTTCACCTTCTTCCAGTCCAACCACGAAGGGGCCATCATCGATGCGCTCCAGTCGGTCATCGGCAAGGACTTCGGCGGCGTCATCCTGAACGGCGGCGCCTTCACGCACTATTCCTATGCCATCCGCGACGCCATCGCGCTGCTGAGCGTGCCGGTCGTGGAGGTGCACATCTCCAACATCCATCTGCGGGAGGAGTTCCGCCGTCATTCGGTCACCGCCCCGGTCTGCGCCGCGCAGGTCTCGGGCCTCGGTGCCGAAGGGTACACGACGGCGGCGGCGATGCTCCGGTCCCGCCTGCAGGAGGCCCGCCGATGATCTCCGCCGTCATCTTCGATCTGGACAACACGCTGGTCGACTTCATGGCGATGAAGCGGCAGGCGGTGGACGCCGCCATCGGCGCGATGATCGACGCAGGCCTGAAGCTCTCCCGCGCCGAGATCCAGGCTCGCATCGACGCCATCTACAAGGAGCGCGGCATCGAGTTCCAGAACGTGTTCGACCAGCTCGTGTACGACGAGTTCCAGAAGCTGGACTACAAGATCCTCTCCGCCGGCATCGTGGCGTACCGCCGCGCGCGCGAAGCGGCGCTCGTTCCGTATCCGCACGTGTACAAGACCCTCATGGAGCTGGTGAAGATGGGGATGAAGACCGGCGTCGTCTCCGATGCCCCGGCCAAGGAAGCGTGGCTGCGGCTCACGTACCTGAACCTCCACCACATGTTCGATCACGTGGTGACGTTCGAAGACACCGGCAAGCGCAAGCCCGACCCGGCGCCGTTCAAGAAGATCCTGCAGTTGCTGCACGTCGACGCCTCCGAAGCGCTGATGATCGGCGACTGGGCGGAGCGGGACATGGTGGGGG
>WBUG01000090.1 GCA_008933835.1 Bacteroidota bacterium
CTGCGATGCTTTCTCAGGAATCGTGCAATAGACGACTTGTTGTATCCTTGAAGATGCATCTGGCCAATGATTTCGCGATCCTCGGCCGTTAACTGTGTGTGTGATTGCTCCATGCAACAAAATACCCCCCCCGGATACTTTGTTGCGTTAAATCTTTGAACCTGAGATTTATTATATTACGCAGAACAATTGGAACAGTCTTCCATGAAGAAACATAACAAAAAGAAACAAAAACGCGTCAAAGAACCGTTGTTTAACTACATCTCTCCAAATGTGTATCACACGATCATCAAGGGTGATTCTCTTTCCGAGTTATCAAACTTCCCAAATGGGAAATTTGACCTCATTATCACTTCGCCGCCGTATAATATCGGTAAGGTGTACGAAACCAAAACAGATATTGATAAATATTTATCTACACACGAATCGATCATTGATGAACTGGTGCGATTGTTAAGCAACAATGGAAATCTTTGCTGGCAGGTTGGAAACTTTGTGGACAAAGGCGAGGTATTCCCATTGGATATTTACTATTATTGGTTATTTAAATCCAGGGGATTGAGACTGCGAAATCGAATTGTATGGCACTTTGGCCATGGTCTTCATGCCAGCAAAAGATTCAGCGGTCGATATGAAACGATACTATGGTTTAGCAAGTCCGATGATTACATCTTTAATTTAGATAACGTTAGAATTAAATCGAAATACCCCGGTAAGCGACACTTTAAAGGACCAAAAAAGGGGATGCCTTCCGGAAATCCATTAGGCAAAAATCCAAGTGATATTTGGGAGATTATCGAGAGAGATTGGGATTCAGGTTTATGGGATATCCCGAATGTCAAATCTAATCATCCAGAAAAAACTCAGCACCCCTGCCAATTCCCAATTGAATTGGTCGAACGATGTGTTTTAGCGCTGACGAATGAAAACAGTTGGGTGCTTGATCCGTTCGCAGGAGTTGGATCAACAGTAATCGCGTCGATTAAAAATGGACGAAATGCAATTGGAATCGAAAAGGAAGAATCGTATTGCAAATTGGCAAAGGAACGGATTAAAGCATACAATGAGGGTGAATTAAAAATCCGACCTATTAACAAACCGATTCATACACCTTCTGTAACAGACAAAGTTTCGCAAGTTCCTAAAGAATGGTTACAACATCATAAATAGCCATCGTGTTGAGGATTGAATTATGAAGATTGCACAGAAATATTCGCATCTCAATGGAGAAGAGTATCTCCTCATTCATCATAAGAAACTTCTTCGCGAAATATACGAGGTCGTTGGTTTAATAAATGCCAATCGACATAAGACCAAAGTCTCACAAGAAAAATCAAAGGCGGGGAAGTATGTATTTAACCCGGGGACGTTGAACGCAGAATTTAAGAGCCTCTTCGAAAAGAAAGGCTGGGCAGAAAGACGTCGGGATTTTTATGTCTCTACCGATCCGAATATAGTGAAATTGCTAGAGCCACTCGATGTAAAAGAACAGAAAGAATTATTGTTAAAGCTAAAGCATCCATTGCTTGATTCGTACACTCAAACTGATTTTGTGAAAGATAAAATTGCCGTTGAAGTGCAGCTCGGAAAGTATTTTGCGGTAACCTATGATCTTTTTGTAAAACACCTTTCTTTTTATACAGGCCAAATCATTAACGTGGGGATAGAGATTGTTCCAACAAAAACAATGCAGCAGGATATGTCATCGGGTCCGCCTTGGTTTGAGAAAGAAGTTCACAATGTACTTCGACATGGAAGGACAAACCCTCCTGTACCTTTGCTCATTCTCGGTATTGAACCCTGAAATAGTATCTATCTTTGCTGAAGCTGTTCCATTTTTAATACAACGGCCTCTGCTGTAACGGACAGCAACGATTCCGCCTCGGACGACATCAGCACTTCCTGCCGCGTGCTGAGGGGACGGAACTTGGCGAAGTTCCACGGGACGTTCGTATAGAGCGCCACGACGGGGATGTCGAAGGCCGACGCGAGATGGACGACGGCGGTGTCCACCGTGACGACCAGCGCCGCCCGCTTCACCAGCGCCGCGGCATGTCCGATACCGGGAGAACCGGGAACGATGAGCCGCGGGAACTCCCGCTTGAACGCGGCGGCCCGCTCCGCATCGGACGGCTGGAACGCCAGCGCCACATCCATCCCCTTCCCGAAGCAGTACCGGATCACCGCGCTCCACCCCTCTTCCTTCCACCGGCGCGTCGCTTGTCCCGCGGAGATGTTCACCACCGCCGGAGCGGCCGCGCCGTTCAGGTCTCTCTCCACCGCCTCCTCTGCGCTCTTCTCTATATAAAGAGAAGGCCGCACGATGCCGCGCCGTTCTATCCCCAATGTCCGCAAGGCCAGCAGGTTCCGTTCCACCGCGTGCAGCGAAACGTTCTCCCGGTCCGACGGAACGGTCTCGGTGAACGCCCGGCTCCCCTCCGCGTTGAAACCGATGCGGCGCGGCGCGCCGGACCAGCGCGCCAGCAGCGCTCCTTCGGTGGAGGGGTGGTCCTTCGGGTCCACCCACACATCGAAGCGTTCGCGCCGGAGCGCGAGGATGGACGAGACGAGTCCCGCGACCCCTTTGCGGTGGAGATGGATGCGGGCGATGCGCGGATCGTGCGCGGCGACCGGCGCCCCTTTCGGCGACGCCAGCAGATGCAGCTCCGCTTCCGGGAACCGTTCCGCGAGCGCGTCGAACACCGGTGTGGTGAGCACCATGTCGCCGATGCGGCCGATCTGGACGATGAGGATCCTTTTCATGACGGAGCCAAAGTACTCCCGATTCGCTTCAGAGGCAAGGAATCTCTACGATATCGGCCTTTCTTTTTTTATATTGGACGTTCCATGCCGCTCCGTCCGCTCCATATCCCGCTCCTGCTCGCCGTGATGGCGCTCTCCCTCCGCGCGCAGGACTCCGCATACTTCTATCACGGGTATGACTACGGGAGCGATGCGATGTACAATCCCGTGTCGCTCATCCTCAACGGCGGGTTCGACATGCTGCAGGTGGACAAGCCGCGCGACCTGACGCGCATCCCGTTCGCGCGCGGGATGGACAACGTGCTGCGGAACCTCATCGATCCGTTCGGTCCCATCGGCCGGTACGGCGCCGGAAATTTCCTCAAGGACCAGGTCATCCCGCTCGGGTTGAGCAAGAAGGACGGGCAGTGGTGGCCCAACTACACGCTGCACCTCATCGGCGGCGGCATGACGTACGCGGCGCTCGAGGAGTGGTACCGGTTCCATCGGTACGAGTACAGCAAAAGCCTCGCCGCCGGCACCACCATCCTCTACCACGTCGTGAACGAGGCGGTGGAGAACGGCGCGTACCGCGGCGACAACGTGGATCCCATCGCGGACATCTACCTCTTCAACATCGGCGGGGTCATCCTCTTCAGCAGCGACGCGGTGAAGCGGTTCTTCAGCCGCGAGCTCAACCTGGCGGACTGGTCGCTGCAGCCGTCCTTCTCGCTGCGCAACGGACATCTCGAGAACAACGGCCAGTTCTTCTCCATCAAGTGGAAGCTCCCCTCCTCCGAACGGTGGCATCTCTTCTACTTCTTCGGCACCAACGGCGTCGGCGGCCTGTCGTACAAATGGGAGGACGGCAGCGCGCTGTCGTTCGGCGTCGGCATGGCGGCGGCGCGGCTCATCACGCTCAACCCCGGCACGAACAAACAGACGCTGGACCTGGTGTGGAACGCCGGCCTCTTCTACGACCTCAACAATTCGCTCCTCACCAGTCTCTCCGTGTCACGCAAGACGGACTACGCCGTCAACCTGAACGTCTACCCGGGCATCATCGCCCTGGGAGAATTCTCGCCGGGTGCGTGGCTGGCGCTCAACCGGAACGGCACGTTCATCGTCGGCATGACCGCCGCCTGGTCCCCCGCCGGCGTCGCCCTCGGCACGCGGCCGTGACCTCGCACTTCAGCCGTTTTTTGCGTATCTTGGAGCCGTCATGACCGCCGTCCGCATCCTCATCCACAGTCCGTTGTAACGACCGCACCGCGTTCCGGACCGCCGCGTCCGTCCACCGTTCGCCGTTTCCCCCGTTTTCACCGACAGCACAGGAACCGTTCCCCCGTATGAGCATCGCGAAAGAGATCGAGAAGCGCAAGACGTTCGCCATCATCAGCCACCCGGACGCGGGAAAGACCACGCTGACGGAGAAACTGCTTCTGTTCAGCGGCGCCATCCACATCGCCGGCGCGGTGAAGTCCAACAAGATCAAGAAGAGCGCGGCGTCGGACTTCATGGAGATCGAGAAGCAGCGCGGCATCTCGGTGGCGACCTCGGTGCTCTCGTTCGACTACCGCGGCTACAAGATCAACCTGCTCGACACGCCGGGCCATAAGGACTTCGCGGAGGACACCTACCGCACGCTGACGGCGGTGGACAGCGTCATCCTCGTCATCGACGCGGTGAAGGGGGTGGAGGAGCAGACCGAGAAGCTGATGCGGGTCTGCCGCATGCGCAACACGCCGGTCATCGTCTTCATCAACAAGATGGACCGCGAAGGACGGCCGCCGGTGGAGCTGCTGGACGAGGTGGAGGAGAAGCTCGACATCCGCGTTCGCCCCCTCTCCTGGCCCCTCGGCATGGGTTCGTCCTTCAAAGGCGTGTACAACCTCTACCGCAACTCGTTCGCCTTCTTCCGTCCGAGCAAGCAGACCATCGAGGACGACGTGCGGGTGTTCGACGGACTGGACGATCCCGCGCTGGCGGAGACGTTCGGAAGCGACGCGGCGGCGCTGCGGGAGGAGATCGACCTCATCAACGGCGTGTACGACCCCTTCAGCGTGGAGACGTACCTCGGCGGCACCGTCGCCCCGGTCTTCTTCGGCAGCGCGCTGAACAACTTCGGCGTGCAGGAGCTCCTCAACACCTTCGTCGAGATCGCCCCCGGACCGCGCGCACGTCCCACCACCAAGGGGGACGTGGAGCCGCAGCATGAGCGGTTCAGCGGTTTCGTGTTCAAGATCCACGCCAACCTCGACCCCAAGCACCGCGACCGCATCGCCTTCCTGCGCGTCTGCTCCGGCCGCTTCGAGCGGAACACCTTCTACCACCACGTCCGGCTCGACCGCGACATCAAGTTCGCCAATCCCGCCAGCTTCATGGCCGCCACCAAGAGCCTGCTGGAGGAGGCGTACCCCGGCGACGTCATCGGCCTGTACGACTCCGGCACGTTCGCCATCGGCGACACGCTCACCGAGGGGGAGGCGTTCATGTACAAGGGGATCCCGCGCTTCTCGCCGGAGGTGTTCCGCGAACTGCGGAACCTCGACCCGTTCAAGACGAAGCAGCTGGAGAAGGGTATCGCACAGCTCACCGACGAGGGGCTGGCGCAGCTCTTCACGCAGAGAACGAGCAACCGCAAGGTCATCGGCGTGGTGGGCGAACTGCAGTTCGACGTGCTCAAGTACCGGCTGCTGAACGAGTTCGGCGCCAACTCGGACTTCGTCCCCATCAGCGCCCACAAGGCGGTGTGGGTGCGGTTCACCGACCCGAAGGACGCGGAGGAGCTTTTCTCCATCCGCGGCAACTTCCTCTACTACGACAAGAACGGCAACCTCGTCTACCTCGCGGAATCGGAGTACGCCCTCCGCATGGTGCAGCAGAAGAACCCGAACGTCCGCTTCCTCCTCTCCGTGGAACACAACGACCAGACGGTGGAGATGGAAGGGACCGTGTCGTAGTGAATGTGTACCTGAAAATGAATGGGGAGAAGGAAAATGGAAAATGGATGATGGATAATGGATGATAGAGCATAGGAACGAATGAGAAATGAGGAACGATGAATGATGGGGGATATTCGCGAACACCGAGCATCCGTCACCAACGGAAAACTGGTAACTGATCATTGTTCATTGATGATTGTTCATTGACCACTGTTTACTGTTCACTGTTCATTGATGATTGTTTCTCTCCTCTCTCCTTTCTACATTTAAACCGTTCCGACCGAATTCGCCGACATTCCCACGCAAAGGACGCCCCATGAGAACCCTCGTCGCCTCCCTGTTCCTTCTGTCCGTCACCCTCGCCGCCCAGACCATCGAGTCCCCCGGCAGGAAACTGTCGCTGACCTTCGCCCTCACGGCGGACGGCACACCGACCTACGCGCTCTCCTTCGGGAAGAGGGCGGTCATCCTGCCGAGCACGCTGGGGATGGAGCTCAAGAACGCCCCGGCGTTCCGTTCCGGCTTCACCGTGGTGAAGGCCGAAACGTCCACCACGGACCGGTCGTGGGAACCCGTGCTCGGCGAAGTGAAGAGCGTCCGTGACCGGTACCGCGAACTGCGCGTGACGCTGCGCGAATCGGGCGAGCGGGCGCGGACCATGACGGTGACGTTCCGCCTCTACGACGAGGGACTCGGCTTCCGGTACGAGTTCCCCCAGCAGCCGCACCTCGGCTACTTCACCGTGAGCGACGAGCGGACACAGTTCGCGCTCACCGGCGATCATGCGGCGTTCTGGATACCCGGGGACTTCGACACGAACGAGTATGAGTACAAGAGATCGGCGCTGAGCGCGGTGGACGCCACCGGCGGCATGTCCGCCACCGAGATCGCCACCCGCACGGTCATCGGGAAGAACTACGTGCAGACCCCTCTCATGATGAAGTCCGCCGACGGCCTCTACATCAACGTCTTCGAAGCGGCGCTCGTGAACTATCCCGCGATGTGCGTCGCCGTCGACCAGCAGCGATTCGTCCTCACCTCCGCCCTCGCGCCGGACGCGGTCGGGAACAAGGCGTACCTCCAGACCCCCGCGAAGACCCCGTGGCGCACGGTGCTGGTGAGCGACAAGGCGACGGACCTGCTCGCCTCGAAGATGATCCTGAACCTCAACGAGCCGACGAAGCTCACCGACGTCTCCTGGATCCGTCCGCAGAAGATGCTCGGCGTGTGGTGGGAACTGCACGTGGGCAAGACGACGTGGAACTACGCGGACACGAACAACGTGCAGCTGACGACGACGGACTGGAAGGCGCTGAAACCGAACGGCCGGCACGGCGCCACCACCGCGCGGACGAAGTACTACATCGACTTCGCCGCGAAGCACGGGTTCGACGGCGTGCTGGTGGAGGGATGGAACGTGGGCTGGGAGGACTGGTTCGGCCAGTGGAAGGAGGAGGTGTTCGACTTCGTGACGCCGTACCCGGACTACGACGTGGAGTTCCTCTCCTCCTACGCCGCGGAGAAGGGGGTGAAGCTGGTGATGCACCATGAGACCTCCGCGTCCGTGACGAACTACGAGCGGCGGCTGGACAGCGCGTTCCGCTTCATGAAGCACTACGGGTACGACGCGGTGAAGACCGGCTACGTCGGGCGGATCATCCCGCGCGGCGAGTTCCACGACGGCCAGTGGATGGTGAACCACTACGTGCGCGTGGCGGAGAAGGCGGCGCAGTACCGCATCATGGTGGACGCGCACGAACCGGTGCGTCCCACCGGCCTGCACCGCACCTACCCGAACTGGCTCGCCTGCGAGGCGGCGCGGGGGAACGAGTTCAACGCCTGGAGCAACGGCAACGCGCCGGAGCACGAGACCATCCTCTCCTTCACCCGTCTGCTCGGCGGTCCGATGGACTACACCCCCGGCATCTTCCAGATCACGATGGATCATTACAAACCCGGGAGCAAGGAGCAGGTCCACACCACGCTGGCGAAGCAGCTGGCGCTGTACGTGACGATGTACAGTCCGCTCCACATGGCGGCGGACCTGCCGGAGAACTACGACCGGTTCCCGGACGCGTTCCAGTTCATCAAGGACGTGGCGATGGACTGGG
>WBUG01000015.1 GCA_008933835.1 Bacteroidota bacterium
CATGTGGGCGGACGGGGTGTTCTACGACGGGTTGTCGATGCCGGCCCTGGAGATCGAGGACCGGGTGGGGGGCGGCGATGGATTTGCATCGGGCTTCACCTATGGGTTCCTGAACGGGAAGAGCGCGCAGGAGTGCGTGAACTACGGTGTGGCGCACGGGGCGATGCTGATGACGACGCGGGGAGACTCGAGCATGATCACGCTGGAGGAGCTCAACCACGTGGCCGCCGGCGGAAGCGCGAGGATCAAACGGTAGGAAGAATGGATCCGCCGCAGAAAGGGAGACCGCATGGTCTCCCTTTTTCATTTTCTGTCGTTGCATTTGCGGACATCATCATGGATATTCTCCGGTATCATGAACGGAACGAACGGATATGAAGCACGGCTCTATCATTGCAGCGGTTTTCCCGCTTCTCTTCTTCATTGGTTGCGCCACCCTCTGGCCGTTCGGCGGAGAAGATGAAATGGTCGCCGTACGGGGGACACAGTTCGTCCGCAACGGCAAACCGTACCTCTTCGCCGGAACGAACCTCTGGTATGCGCCGTACCTCGGCTCACCGGGTGCGGGCGGCGACAGGGCACGGCTCCGCCGGGAGCTCGATTCGCTGCAGGCCGCCGGCGTCACCAATCTGCGCATCCTTGCGGGCTCGGAACGGGGCGGAATGAACGGAACCCTTTCGCCGTCGTTCATCACCGGGCCCGATGCGTATAACGATTCGCTGCTGCTCGGTCTGGATGTGGCGCTGGCGGAACTGGCGGAACGCGGTATGACCGCGGTCCTCTTCTTCACGAACTACTGGGAATGGTCGGGCGGCATGCTGCAGTACGTTACATGGGCGGACGCACTTCCGGTGTTCGACCCGTCGGTCGAAGGGTGGGATGCGTTCATGGACCGCTCCGCCTCCTTCTACGGCAATGAAAATGCGAACCGGATGTACCGTTCGTACATCCGAACCATCATCGCTCGCGTCAACACCGTCAACGGACGGCGGTACGCCGAAGATCCCTCCATCATGGCATGGCAGCTCGCGAACGAACCGCGACCCGGCTCCACCGGACCGGAAGGATGGCGGAACGCTGAACGGTACGTCCGGTGGATCGATGAGACCGCCGCGTACATCAAATCGCTCGATTCCCTTCATCTTGTCTCCACCGGCAGCGAGGGGATCGTCGGAAGCCTCCAGGATGAATCGCTCTACGTCGCCGCACACCGTTCGCGGCATATCGATTATCTCACGCTCCACCTCTGGCCCGGCATCTGGCGCTGGTTCGACGCCGGGCGGCCCGCCGAGACGTTCGGACCGGCGCTCGACAGCGCCGGGTCGTACGTACGCGCGCATCTGCGTATCGCCCGGCAGCTGCAGAAACCGCTGGTGCTCGAAGAGTTCGGTTGGCGCCGTGATGAAGGAGCGAACGCTCCCTCCGCACCCGCGAGTTTGCGTGACCGGTTCTATGAACGGATGCTGGACCTGGCGGCGGATTCCGCCGAAGCGGGCTCGCCGATGGCGGGGACGAACTTCTGGGCATGGGGAGGGGAAGGGCGTTCGGTGCGCGGTGACGGCCGGTGGAGAGCGGGGGACCCGCTGACCGGGGACCCGCCGCACGAACCGCAGGGGATGCATTCGGTGTTCGATACCGACATGTCGACGGTGAACATCCTCAAGGCGCACGCCGCGCGGATGAGAAGTGCGGCGGAACGGCGCCGGAGCGTCGCGGCGGGAGATGTCCGGTGACGTTCCTCGCCATCGACTTCGAGACCGCGAACCGGTATCCGGACAGTGCCTGTTCAGTGGGGCTGGTCCGCGTCACCGGCGGCAGCATCACCGAGAAACGGACCCTGCTCATCCGTCCGCCGTACGACCTCTTCGAGTTCTCGCACATCCACGGCATCACACTGCGCGACGTCCGGCGGGCGCCGACCTTCCGGGAACGGTGGAAGAGCATCGCTCCGTTCTTCGAAGGGATCGACTTCGCCGTCGCCCACAACGCGCCGTTCGACCGGCGGGTGCTCGAGGCGTGCTGCCGTACGTTCGCCATCACGCCGCCGGAGGTCGAGTTCCGCTGTACCGTACGGCTCTCCCGTTCGGTCCTCCGGATCAAGCCCGCGAACCTGTCGAACGTCTGCCGCGAGCTCTTCATCCCGCTCGAACACCACGAAGCGGGGTCCGACGCGGAGGCGTGCGCCCGCATCATGATGGAGGTGCTTCGCCGGGAGGAGGAGCGTCAGCGCTGACCGAGGGTGCGGCCGAAGTGCTCCCGCCGGCAGTCGGGACAGATGCCGTGGGAGAAGGTCGCGTGCGAGTGGTCGGAGATGTATCCTTCGAGGTTCTGCCAGTATCCTTCGTCGTTGCGGATCTTCTTGCAATGCGAGCAGATGGGGAGGAGACCGGAGAGCGTCTTCAGTTCCTGCATCTTCTCCTGCAGCTGCCGGTTCAATCCCTCCACCTCTTCCTTCCGTGCTTCCGCGATGCGGCGCCCTTCCCGGATGCGCCGGATGTAGAGCACCAGCAGAACGACGATGCCGGAGAGGAGGGCCAGCCCGCCGATGAGCGCGTACCCGCGCAGTTCCTGTTCCTGCAGCGCATGCTCGGTCTCCGCCCGGAGCAGTTCGAGTTCTTTCTCCTTCTTGTGCCGCTCGATGCGGATGAGCAGCTCGGTGATGCGGTTGCTCTCCCGGGAGTTGAAGACGGAATCCTTCGCCGCCGAATACTTCCGGAAGTACCGGTACGCCGTTCCGGTCTCACCGCGGTCGTCGTAGAGCCGCGTGAGCGATTCGTACGCTTTCTTCACTTCGTCCGTGGCGCCGATGGAGGTGGCGAGCGCTGCGGCCTTCTCCAGCCACCGGATGGCCCCCGCGTCGTCGTCCGCTCCGTGCGCGGCGATGCCGAGGGCGTTGAGCGCCTGCACCGCGCCGTGTTTCTGGCCGAGCTCTTCATAATAGGCCAGCGACCGGCGGAGGTCCTCCACGGCCTTCCGGAACTTCTTCTGCTCGATCTCGATGAGCCCGAGGTTCAGATACGAGTACGCCATGCCGTTCGTGAAACCGGTCCGTTCGGACATCTCCAGCGCGATGCGCTGCAGCGTGATGGCGGTGTCCAGATTGCCGCGGCGCAGTTCGGCGAACCCGACGTTCTGATGGAACCGGATGAGCGTCAGCGTGTCGCTCTCCGACCCCCGGCGCTTCAGCACTTCGTTGTAGTACTCGATGGCCTTGTCGTACAGGCCCATGTTGTGGTACACGATGCCGATGTTGTTCAGCGTCCGCGTCGCTCCGTAGTACCAGCCGATCTCCTCGCGGATGCGGAACGCCTCCTGATGATGCTCGAGCGCCTTGCTGTACTGTCCCAGATACCCGTAGGTGATGCCGAGCGTGCTGTGGGCGCTGGCGATGTACCGTTTGTTGCCGAGTTCCGTCGCCAGTTCGAGGGAGAGGTAACCGTTGGAGAGCGCTTCGGTGAAATCGCCGAGCTGTGCGGAGGCGAACGAGATGGTCGCGACGATGGTCGGAACGGTATCGCGGATGCCGAGCTGCCGTGCGATGGTCAACGCCTCGTTCGCATGATGGATGGCGTCGAGCGGTCGGACCGCCTCCAGTTTTTCGGAAAGCACGTAATGGGCTTTGAACAGTTCCTCGCCGGTCAGGGAAGGGAGAAGGCGGCGGATGGAGTCCAGGTCGGTCGAGCCGCCCTGTCCGGGAGCCGTGACAGCGGCGGCGAGCAGCAGAGCGATGATATGGCGTCGGATGAACTTCATGGGCTGCATGAAAAATGTACTGAAAATCGTCCCATCGTCCAACTCAATTCGGTCGTCATGGTCTTGCATTCCGCGGGATGCCTGAGTAGATTGGAGTGACAAACGAAAGAGAGTTCCGATGAGTCAGCGAGAGAGCGAACGCCCGCTCACCGTGAAATGCCCGAATTGCCGTCAAACCGTGGAACCGGACCGGAACGAGACCACCGGACGGTTCGTATGTCCCATCTGTGCGACACCGGTGGACGTTCAGGTCATCGTGGAAAAGAAGAAACGGGGTATACGGTAGGAAGGTGAAAAAAAAACGCCGTTCCGGCGGACCGGAACGGCGTCGGTGATGATGCGGAGAGGCTTCAGTGCGTGCTGAAACGACGGTGTATGTCCGACTTGATGCGTGAGACCAGCTCGTCGTCCATGCCGCCGTAGACGAAGTACCGGTCCACGACGGGTGCGTTGAACGAGCCGCTGCTCACCTGGATGGTGGTGAGCGTGTCGAAGATGTTATAGCCGCTTCCGGAGAACGTGCCGGAGATGTTCGTCTCGCTCGCGCTGCTGACGACGCTGGCGCCGTTGAGCAGCATGTAGAACTGCGGGAGCGACGCCGTGTCCGCCAGGTTCGGGAAGTACGCGAAGAAGCCCATCCGCTGCGCGTTCACGGCGGAGTAGGAGTACGTGCCGGCGCCGACCGCCGTGGCCGTGTCGATCATGCCGGTGTAGACGAGCTTCGGAGCCATGGGATTGGTGACGTCGTACGCAAAGACCACCACGTACTCCATGTTCCCGTCCGAGTACGAGAAGGCGCCGGCGGCGCTCTGCGAGGTCATCAGCGTATCGAAGATGCCGTTGGCGGCGAAGTTGCCGCGGTTGGAGGAGAAGGAGAACGTGCCGGCCGATTTGAAGAGGCCGCTGCCGCCGGGCGAGACGGGATCGGTCTCTTTGTCGCAGCCGACGATGGTGAGTCCGGCGACGAGAGCGGCGAATACGAGAAGACGGAAGTGTGTGTTGTTCATGATGCTCCTGCGATAGTGATGGTTGATGTGAACGAGCGGTGCAAGTATACGGTTTTCTGCGTACATTTCAAATGACGCTCCGGTCCGTTGTATCACCCATCACATACCGCCATGGACATCACCCTCACGACCCCCGCACTGCTCTTCCCGGCGCTCTCGCTGCTGATGCTGGCGTACACGAACCGCTTTCTCGCCCTTGCGTCGCTCATCCGCACGCTGCATGCGGAATACCAACAGACGAAGGAGGAGGTGGTACAGTTGCAGATCGAGAGCCTGCGGAGACGGCTGAACGTCATCAAACAGACGCAGACCTTCGGCGTCGCCGGATTCTTCGGAGGTGTCCTCTCCATGGTGCTCTCGTTCGTCGGGGGGACCGCCGCTGCCGCGTGGATGTTCGGCGCGAGCCTCGTGCTGATGCTCATCTCACTGGCGCTGTCGCTGAAGGAGGTCTACCTCTCGCTGGACACGCTCTCGCTCCTGCTGGACGGCCGCCCTTCCGAATGACGTCTTCGTCACAACTTTCCCGCCGTTTCGTCCGTATATTGCCCGGCAACGATTCCACCATGCACCATCGCTAAGGACCCATGAACCAGCGCCTCCTGCACAAGACCATCGAAAGTTTCGCCGACACCCCGTTCGCAACGACCGAAGAGCTCCTCACGCACGTCCTCCGGCAGATCGTCTCCAACGACCGCATCGAGATCACGGGGGGACGCGTCTGGCGCCTCGACGTCCAGCGGTACGCCTACGAGATGGTCGCCCAGGCTGGCGCCATAGAACAGGTGAAGCCGAAGTTCTCCATCAAGGTGGACGAATACCGGATGTTCAAACAGCTTCCGCAGCACCGCACCATCGTGGCGAAGGAGACCGACGCCTACCTCAAGAGCAAGGGCATTCGCAAGTACTCGGCCACCGGTGTGGGGGACATCGTCCGTGTGAAGGGGAACGACCTCTTTCCGTACATCCTTTCGTTCAATACGGACCTGGACCATGAGCATGTCGCCCCGACGCTGAACATCATCAGCATCGCCGTCACCTCCATGCTCAAGAACCGGAGCATCGAGCGGCGCTCGACCCAGCTGCAGAAGGACCTGGACAAGGCGCGCGAGATCCAGCGGAGTATCCTGCCGGAGCACGCGCTGCAGTTCCACAACTACGAGATGTTCGGCATCTCGCTGGCGGACCGCATCGTGGGAGGGGATTTCTTCGATTACATTGTGAGCGGGGAGAAGGACCGGGTCGCGATCGTCATCGGCGACGCGGCGAGCAAGGGCATCTCCGCGGCGGTGCAGGCGCTGTACGTCTCCGGCGCGCTGCGCATGGGGGCAGCCTACCAGACGAAGATCAGCAACCTCATCCGGAACCTGAACACGCTGGTGAACCACGCCTTCTCCGACGACCGGTTCCTGACCCTGTTCTACGCGGAACTCTCCAACGACCGGCAGGGGCTCTGCGTCTATGTGAACGCCGGGCACAGCAGTCCTATCGTCTACCGGGCCAGAACGGGGGAGACCGAACTGCTCCCGGCGACCGGGAACATCATCGGTCCGTTCCCGGACCAGCATTTCCGGAGCGAAGGATTGATGCTCGCGAAGGGGGATGTGATGCTCCTGTTCACGGACGGCGTGTCCGAAGCGATGGACGGGGCGGGGAACCAGTACTCGGAGCGGCGCCTCATCGAGCGACTGAAGGAACGGCATCGCGAAACGCCGGAGCTCATTGCGAAGCACATCATCGAGGATGTGCAGAAGTTCAGCGCGAAGGGGAAGTACTCGGACGACAAGACGCTCGTCGTGGTGAAGAGGATCAAGTAGCGGACGCTCCGCTGCGCACCGACTCCAGATCGTGCCACCGGGCGTAGAGCCGTTCCACCTCCGTCCGGCAACGTTCCATCTCGTGTGTTAGCTCCTCGGTACGCGCGCCGTGCAGCGCATAGAAGTCGGGCGAGGCGAACAGCGTTTCGAGCCGCAGCACCTCCTCCTCCGCGCGCATGATGGCCTCTTCCATCCCTTCCAGTTCCTTCGCTTCCTTGTAGCTCAGCTTCCGGACCGCCGCCTTCGGCTCCTTCGGCGCCGCCGTCTCCAGCGCAGCGGGGAGCGCCGCCGCCCGGCGCGCCTCGCGCTTCTCTTTATAGTAATCGTAGTGCCCTTCGCTGAAGTGCACCGTACCGTCCTCCTCGAACGCGAGGATGCCGTTGCAGACACGGTTCAGGAAGTACCGGTCGTGGCTCACGGCGATGACGCACCCGTCGAACGCCTCCAGCGCCTCCTCGAGCACCCGGAGCGTGGGAAGGTCCAGGTCGTTCGTCGGTTCGTCGAGCACGAGCAGATTGCCGCCGCGCCGCAGCACCTTCGCCAGCAGCAGTCGGCTCCGTTCGCCGCCGGAGAGGGAGCCGACCTTCGTCATGATGCGGTCGTCCGTGAAGAGGAACCGCCGCAGGTAGGACCAGACCGTCAGCCGCTGCTCGCCGAACATCACCCAGTCGTTCCCTTCGCCGATCTCGCGCAGCACCGTGTTCCCGTCATCGAGGGAGAGGCGCGACTGGTCCACGGAATTGATCACCGTCCGCTCGCCGATCTCCACCGAACCGGCCGCCGGCGTCAGCTCGCCGAGGATGACGCGCAGCAGCGTCGTCTTCCCGCTCCCGTTGCGTCCCACGATGCCGAGCTTGCGGTGTTTCGTGAAGAGCAGGTCCACGCCGCGGAAGAGGGGCCGGCCGTCCATGTCCATCCCCAGGTTCCGCAGATTGAGGATGGTGGAACCGAGTCCGGGCGGGGGAGGGATGACGAGCTCCACTTCCCGTTCCGGCACGAAACCTTCCGCATCGGCAACATCGAAGTACCGTTTGAGCCGGCTCTTCGACTTGGTCGTACGCGCGCGGGGACCCCGGCGCACCCACTCCAGCTCCCGGCGCAGGAAGTTGTTCCTCTTCTTCTCCTCGCTCTCCAGCTGCGCCTGCCGTTCCGCCTTGTCGATCATGAAATCGGTGTAGTTCCCCTCGTGCGGATGGCAGACCCCCTCCGCCAGTTCGATGATGCGGTTCGCGATGGAGTCGAGGAAGTAGCGGTCGTGCGTCACGAACAGGCAGGCACCCTGGTAGGAGGCGAGGTACTCTTCGAGCCATTCGATGGAGCCGGTGTCGAGATGGTTTGTCGGCTCGTCCAGGATGAGCAGGTCCGGCCGCGCGACGACCGCCCGGCAGAGGGCGACGCGCCGCTTCTCGCCGCCGGAGAGGGTGTCGATGGAACGTCCCGGCGCCGGTGCGTTGAGGGAGGTCATCACCGCATCGACGCGGTTCCGAAGGTTCCATCCGTCGATCTGGCGCAGATGCTCCTCCACCGTGTGGCGGCGTTCCGCGTCGAAGGGGAGATGTTCGTACTCCTCCAGCAGTTCCAGCACACCGCGTGCCCCCTCCAGCACGTTCTCGTACACCGTCTTCGACGTGTCCAGCGTGAACTCCTGCGAAAGGTACCCCGTCACCAGCTCACGGCGCCGTTCGACGGTCCCCGAGTCCGGCGACATCAGTCCGGCGATGACCTTGATGAGCGTGGACTTGCCGGAGCCGTTGGCGCCGACGAGGCCGATCCGGTCGGTCTGATGGATGCTCAGGGTCGCGGAACGGAGCACCACCTGCTCGCCGAATCGTACGGCGAGGTCGCGGGCGGCGATGAGGAGGGGGGAGACCGGTTTGGACATGCGGAGCGGACCTTCTTTCGGACAGTATACGAAAATCTTTTCTGACCTCTGAGTGAAATTCGCGGAGCGATTGAGTACATTCCTCCATTCACCACACCTCAGGAGTGCCCATGTCCGCCGTCCGAACCCTGCTCATGCTCTCGTTCTCCGCCACTCTTCTCGCCGCACAGTCCATGCCGCGGGACTTCGACGCGTACGTCGACCGGGTGATGAAGACCTTCAACGTGCCCGGCGTCGCGGTGGCGGTGGTGAAGGACGGGAAGGTGGTGCTGGCGAAAGGGTACGGCGTGAAGCGGACCGGCGAAGCCGGCACGGTGGACGAACGGACGAACTTCAGCATCGCCTCCAACACCAAGGCCTTCATCGGCACCTCGCTCGGGATGCTGGTGGACGACGGAAAACTCTCCTGGAACGACCGTGTGGTGGACATCCTGCCGTGGTTCCAGATGTCCGATCCGTACGTGACGCGCGAGATGCGCATCATCGACCTGCTCACGCACCGGAGCGGACTCGGTCTGGGGGCGGGCGACCTGCTCATCTGGCCGACCAACACCTACACACAGAAGGAAGTGGTGCGCCGCTTCCGGCACGTCCCGCTCGCCGCCAGTTTCCGCAGCACGTACGCGTACGACAACATCCTCTACCTCATCGCGGGCGAGGTCATCGAAGCGGTGAGCGGACAGACGTGGGACGAGTTCGTACGGACGCGCATCTTCCGCACATTAGGGATGGACGCGAGCGCGCTCACCTTCACCGAAGCGGTGCGGATGGGGACCAACGCCACGCCGCACGCGGAGATCGCCGGAACGGTCCGCCCCGTGGCGGCGTCCGACAGCGACAAGACCAACCCTGCCGCCACCATCAACACCAATGCGCGGGACATCACCGCCTGGATGATGTGCCAGCTCGATTCCGGACGGTTGTCGGACGGTTCGCGGCTCTTCAGCGCTTCCGTCGCACGGCAGCTCTGGTCCGTGGTCACCCCGCTCTCCGTTCCGAAGATGCCGCCGGAGCTCGCGCCGTATCAGGCCAACTTCGCGGGGTACGGAGGCGGTTTCAACCTTCGCGATTACCGCGGAAAGAAGCTCGTCTGGCATACGGGAGGGTTGAGCGGCTTCGTGTCGCTCGTCGCCTTGATCCCGGAGGAGCGTCTCGGCGTGGCGGTCTTCACGAACCAGGAGGTCGGGCAGGCGTTCTACGCCATCGGTTGGCGGGCGCTGGACCATTTCCTCGGCGCGAAGTACGACTGGCTCACCGCATACCGCACGGTGAAGGCGCGGGCCGATTCGACGAACGCGGCGGCGGAGAAGAAGACGGCCGCTTCCCGGGATTCGCTCTCGACCCCTTCGCTGCCGCTGGAACGGTACGCGGGACGGTACACGGACCGGTGGTACGGCGACATCACCATCGAGGTCCGCGACGGACAGCTCTTCCTGCAGATGGTCCCCACGCCGTCGCTCGGCGGCTTCCTCGAACATTACCAGTACGATACGTTCATCGCGCGGTGGAGCGATCCGGAGATGCGGGCGGACGCGTTCGTGACCTTCTCGCTCACCCCGGAAGGGAAGGTGGAGCAGGCGAAGATGAAGGCGGTCTCCCCCGCCACCGATTTCAGTTTCGACTTCCATGACCTGACGTTGAAGCCGGTGAAATGATGTCCGGGACGCAGCCCAACAATCCGCTCCACGGCGTCACGCTGGAGATGATGCTCACGGCGCTGGTGGAGCGGCTGGGATGGAAGGAGATGGGTCGGCGGGTGCGGATACGATGTTTCACATCGGACCCGAGCATCGCGTCGAGTCTGGTCTTTCTCCGCCGCACTCCGTGGGCGAGGAAGAAAGTGGAGGAGCTCTACCTCCGTACACACGGAACCCCGCCCGGGAAGTGAGCGGGGTTCCGGTGAAGCAGGACCGTTGCGGTCCGTTCAGGCTTCCAGGAACATCTGTCCGAGCACGCCGTCCCAGTCCGCTTTCGGAAAGTGACGGTGGAAATCAGGCACCAGCTCGCCGCCGTCCGCCAGGGTCGCGCCGACCCCCGCCGTCGCGAACGACACCTGCAGCCGTTCCATCTCCCGCATGATCCACGGCCGCACTTCGGCTCCGCGGAGCAGATGCTCCGTTCCGTTCCCGTTCTCCGCCGGACGAACCTTCAGTGTCCAGGCATCCTCCGCTCCGCCGTGCGCCGTCACCTCGCCGTCCACCGGCGAGAGGATGCGCAGCGCTGCCTTGTGCGTCCGCACCTTCCATCCCGTTCCGTTCACGGTCACCCGGCTTCCCACGGGAGGCAGTTCCTTCGCATCGGCGGTGCCGATGATGCGCTTGCCGAAATCGTCCAGACCGACCAGGTAATTCCCTTCATTGTCCGGCGCCACCCACGTGTGTCCGCGGTGGTACATCCGGTCCGCCGGCATCGCGAATCCGAGCACGTCCTCCTGCAGCGTCAGGGGAGAGACGCCCCGGCCTTCCAGCGGCGGGAAGGTGCGGTGGAGCGGACACGTGCGGCAGTCGAACGCGTGGTCGCACTGGCGGTGCGCCACGTCGCCGGTGAACTGATGCCGGCAGGAACGGGCCGCGGGGGCCAGGTCTTCGAAGTCCGAATGCCAGAGGATGGCCTCGGCCGCGCCGGTCGCATGGGCCTTCGCCGTGCGGCGGAGCGCCGTCGTCAGCGTGGCGGCCACCACCATGAAGACGGTGAAGAAGACCGAGAGGAAGATGATGTGGAAGGGTGTCCAGTGGAACTCGTAGACCCAGGGCAGCATGACGTTCTCCGTTCAGTTACAGTTTTGAGGATGCGAAACGATCGATGAGGGCCGTGACGAACGACGGACGGCGGGGGAACGACGGCGCGGGGGCCTCCGCGGCGTCCGCGCGCGCCATGGAGAGCTCCTTCTCCTGCGGGAAGACCGTGGCGTACCGGTACGTGACCGAGTACAGGATCATGCCGTAGGCGATGACGAAGAGGAACGCGGCCACCTCCTCCCAGCTCGGGAGGTACGTGAGGAACGCATCGAACGGCAGCGTGGGCAGCGCGAGCGTCTGGATGGTCATCACGAACCGGTTCAGCAGCACGCCGCAGCAGACCAGCGCGCCGGCGGTGAAGAGCACGCGGCGGTTCCGGCGCATCCGATCGCTGAGCAGCACCAGGGCGGGGAGCAGTCCGAAGAGCACGATCTCCGTGAAGAGGATCCAGGTCCCGAAGGAACGCGTGGCGTAGAACTCGAACGCCGGGAAGCCGCTCCCGGGGGAGGTGCTGTTGATCCAGATGAGCGTGTCGACCGTCTTCAGCAGCACGTACGCGATGAGCATGATGCCGCTCACCCGGCCGAGGAACCGGTACACGTCGTCGCGGACCAGCCGTTTGCGCGTCACCGCCTCCGCCAGGCGCGTGGTGAGCATGATGAAGCTCGGACCCGCCGCCGCCGCGGAGATGACGAACAGGAAGAAGGTGGAGGGCCAGATGCCGAGCTCTTCGCGGAAGGCGAACGGCCGGCCGCGCAGCACGCCGAACAATCCGCCCAGCGAGCCCTGATGGAAGAACGACAGCAGCGTGCCGATCCCCGCGAACACCGGCATCAGTTTGTGCAGCTGGAACTCGAACACGAGGAACTTCGGGATCTGCCGCAGCTGCCGGTTCTTGAGCACGATGGGGATGTACTCGATGAGCAGCACGATGAGGTAGCAGGTCAGGCAGAACGTCACTTCGGTCAGCATCGAATGCGTGTTGGGATGCCAGAAGGTGAACCAGGCGCGCAGCGGCTGCCCGACGTCCACCATCAGCACCAGCACCGCGCCGGAGTAGCAGATGAGGCCGATGATGACGGCGCTGTTGATGACCGCCTTCAGCTCCGTACGGCGGAGGATGTACAGCAGGAATCCGGTGAAGAACGCGCCGGCGCCGAGGGCGATCACCGTCAGGTCAAGGAAGATCCAGATGCCGAACGCGAACCGGTTGTCCATGTTCGTGTGGTAGAGACCTTCGATGAGACAGAGGTAGATGGCGTAGAGACCAACGAGCAGCAGGGCGCTCCACGGCAGCAGCCAGAGCAGGAAGCGGCCGAAGGTGGTGCGCTGGACACCGCGGGGGATGAGCAGACTATCCATGGAATTCCTCCTGCCGGGTCCTGGTGAGCGAGCGTTCCGCCAGGGCGCGCACCCAGGGTTTCGTGGTGTGGTAGTAGACCTTCGGTTCCGTGCCGAGCCGCGCCAGGAACCGGAACGCGCCGTCGCTCTTGGAGAGACGGCACACGTCGCTCTCCTCGTCGTTGAGGTCGCCGAACGTGATGGCGTTGGTCGGACACGAAGCGACGCAGGCGGGGACGTAGTCCGCCGGATCGATCTCGTTCCGTCCGGCCGCGGCCGCCTTCTCCCGGGCCGCATGGAGCCGGCCGTGACAGAAGTTGCACTTCTCCACCACGCCGCGCATCCGCGGGGCGACGGCGGGGTTCAGCTGTGCCTTCATTCCGTCGGTCCATTCGGGGTCGCGCCAGTTGAACGTGCGCGCGTGGTACGGGCAGGCCGTCATGCAGTAGCGGCAGCCGAGACAGCGCTGCGGCACCTGGCCGACGATGCCGGTCACAGGGTCCACGTCCACCGCGTTCTGCGGACAGACCGTCATGCACGGCGTCTCGTTCTCGCACTGCTGGCAGAACATCGGGATGTAGGCCGTATCGCCCGCGGGGAACTGTTCATGGTTCGACACGGCGGAGACGTTCATCAGACTCACCGCGTTCCGTGTGTTCGCCTGCTGATGGGCCGGGGGGACGTTGTTCTCGACCGCGCAGGCGACCGCGCAGGCGCCGCAGCCGTTGCAACGGTCGAGGTCGATGACCATTCCGTATCGTTGCCGTTTGGGTGTCGTTGTTTCCATGGATCACGCTTTCTGAATGAAGGCCGGGGTGATTCTCCAGGTTCCGTCCGCCGCCACGGCGCACAGGTCGAGCATCGTGCGGCCGGAGGGATGACGCGGCGTCTCGGCGCCGTTGGGAAGGGGACCGATGACCGCCTCGATGGTGTCCGGACGGACACCCGCGTCGGTGCGAACCCGCACCGTCATCGTGCCGCGGTCGGTGGAGACCGTCGCGGCATCGCCCGCGTTCAGTCCGAAGGAGGACGCAGTGAGGGGATTCAGCAGGACGGTGCCGGCATTGTGCCGGAGTTCCGATTCCTGGAACACTTTGCTGAGCACCGGGGAGATCTGCGAGGCGGAGACCGTACCGCGCCAGCCGTTCGCGATCATTGCGAGACCCTGCATCGTCGGCGCCGCCGCGTCGGTCCCGGTCAGACCGAGGGTGAAGCGGGGCATCGCGCCGGTGCGTTCCGGTTCGTCCGTCCATCGCGCGCCGCCGGTGAAGAGGGTCCAGAGCTCTTCCGCTGAACCGATCTCCGCGACGGCAGTGACGGAACCGTCCGGTGTGCGGACACTTCCGCGCTTCGAAGCGTGTACGGCTTCCGCCGTTCGCTTCGCCGCGTCTTCCGATGACGGAAATTCCGGCGCGATGCCGAGTTCCGCCGCCAGAAGCCGGAGCACGTCGGAGGGTTCGGCGGTGTGTTCGTTCTTCGGAAGCAGAGGCATCGAGACCGCGAACGAGGCGGCGGGAGCGCCCGGTCCGTTCGGTATCCCGGCCGCCGCTTCGTACGGGGCCGGAGCGGGTATGAGGACGTCGGCATGCGCCGATACGGTGTTGAGCACCGGAGAGAAGGAGACGACGAGAGCGTCCTTCTGAAGCTTCCGCTCGATGAGCTCCCACGGAACGGCGTATCCGGAATCGGCGCCGTCCACGAACAGCACGCCGATGGAACGGTCCGGCGCTTCGGCCAGCGTCATCGCAGGAGCGTGTGCGGGGATTCCCGGCACGGTGGTGCGGCGGACGATGCCGCCGCGGCGGCCGACCGCCCCGATGAGCACGTTGATGGCGGCGACGGCCTTCTGCGTCTCCGCATCGAACGGCCCGCCGCCGGCGTCGGCTCCGCTCAGTACCACCGCTCCGTCGGAGGCGGCCAGCCGTACGGCGAGATCGCGCACGACAGGTGCGGCGATGCCGGTGACCGGTGCGGCCGCTTCCGGCGTCAGCGGACGGGTGGTGCGGAGGGCGTCGTTCAGGTCCGCCACGTTCCGTTTCACTGCGGCGGTGACGAGCCCTTCGTGCAGCAGCACGTTGAGCACGCTCAGAGCGAGCAGACGTTCCGTTCCGGGACGCACCGGGAGCCATTCGTGCGCCTGAGCGGCCGTACGGGAACGGCGGCAGTCGACCTGCACGAAGCGCGCTGCGCCGTTCAGGCGGAGGGACTGCATCACGGAAGGGACGCCCCATCCGTCGAGCAGCGGTGCGCCGAACGAGACGATGAGCGTGCTGTTCTCAAGGTCGAAACCATAATTGTGTGACGGGACGGACGACATCGCGCGCAAACGGGCGACGGTCTCCTCTTCGCGGGAGGAAGGGACGAGGTAGAGTCCGTCCGCCGCGGCGAGGAACGTGCGGTACTGTTCCGACACCGGCCGGCCGGGCTGATGGTCCAGCACCGCGGTGCTGCCGATGCGGAGGGCGAGACGCTTCGAGATGACGGCGGCCGCTTCGTTCAGCGGCACGGCGGTCATCGTGCTCATATCGTCGCGTCCGGAGAAGAGATGCGGATGGACGATACGGAGCGGATGATGGGCGAGGTGATGCCCCGCCAGTCCGGGAGCGCACAGCCCGCCGTCGATGCCGGCAAGACGGTACGGTGTTCCGCCGACGCAGTCCGCTTGCACCGCACAGCCGGCCTGGCAGAGGGTGCAGCGGGAGACGAGGGAGGAGAGCGGTCCGTGGGAGAGCTTCGGGGTGAGGGACCAGTTCTGCGTCCAGATGGCGGAATCGTCCAGCAGTTTCCACGGAAGCGGCGAGAGCATCACGCCCAGTAACGTTCCGCCGGAGTACTTCAGGATGTCGCGTCGTGTGAGCTTCGAAGGCATAACGGTCTTTCGGTTCATTTATGGCAGGCCACGCAGCCGTCGCGGCGGCCGCGGTCGTCGTGACAGCGGACGCACCGGTCCATCTTCATCCCTTCCCAGGGATTGGAGGCGAAGCCGGAGATGTTCGGGCCCCAGATGTCGCGGCTGTAGCCGGAGATGCGGTTCACCTGGTACGCACGGAGCGTGTCGCTGCTGCCGTGCGGTCCGTGACAATCGGCGCATTCCATCGCGCCGAGGGTCACATGGGCGTTGTGCGGGAAGTGGGCGTTGTCCGGCTGGCGTGCGTACACTTTCCATTCGATCTCCCGGTTCGGCGTCACGTACTGCTCGACGAGCTGCAGCTCGGACGCCGATTCGCCGATGGGGGCGGAGTGGCACTCCGCGCACTTGGCGACGGCGGGGATCCCCTGGAAGCGTCCCTGTTCGTCCACGGCATGACAGTCCGCGCACGCCATCCCCGCCTTCTCTCCGGCATGGGTGGCGTGACTGAAGTGCAACGGCTGCGGCTCGGTGGAGTAGAGCGCCAGGGGGAAGACGAACCAGCCCAGGGCGAGGCCCGAGACGATACCGGCGGTGAGGACGATGGCGGATCTCATACGTGTGCGTTCCAGACGGCTTGCAGTGAAAAGAATTCGTTGTAGAGGGAGAGCAGTTCGTCCTTGCCGAGGTGGCGGACGAGACCGGTTTGGAACGACCCGCCGTCGGCCATGAGCACGGCCCCCTTCATGTCCGGGCGCGCGGCGACGCGGTGCGCGAGGGACGTCATGCGCTCCTTCTCGCGCTGCATCCACACGAGCGCGTCGGCGCCGTTCATCAGTCCGTCGCTGCCGGCGTTCCGCGGAAGGGAACGGTCCGGCGTCGCTTCGAACAGCCAGCCGAGCGTGTACGGGTCTGACGTGATCTTCTCCGGATGCGTGCGCAGGTAGGTGTTCGCCCGCTTGATGTTCATCCGGAGCGGGAAGATGAACTGCATCTCGACGCCGTTGACGGAGAACGAGACCGCCGGACGATGGAACCCTTTGGTGGTGACGAACGTGACGTGGTCGATGGTGCCGAGCGCTTTGGTGAGGAACGCGTCCACACCGATGTGGCAGGTGCCGTCGCTCCCTTCCTCCATCCACATGTGGTTCTGCGCGTAGAGGAGGTGGGCGGGCACTTTCACGTCGTCCTCCGTCAGGACGCCGGTCCCTTCGGCGACGGCGGTCCCTTCGGGCTGGGCCAGTCCGAGGAACAGCTCGCAGTACCGGTGACTGTCCGTACCGCACTGCGACAGGACCGATTCGCTGTAGGGGATGTACTTCGTGACGGCGGCGGCCGTGCAGTACTGCACGAGCGATTCGTGGAGGAACGGACAATGGTCCGCGCTCGGGTGCTCTTCCAGGTGCTGCTTCGCCGCCGGGCAGTTCACGTACTCGGAGGAGGAGCAGCGTTCCGCCGCGGGCTGTTCGGCCAGCCGGACGATGAGCTTCCGGTAGGCCGATGCCCGGCAGAACTTCACCTGTGCTTCACGTAAGAATGGACAACGCATGGCGCATCGCTCCCTTCGGCGTGACGTCAGTTCTCTGACCGTTGAATGTGCTTCTCGTCGTTCTTCGTTTCCGTCTCGTTCTTGTCGAGACGCTTGCCGCCGTCCGCCATCGTCACGCCGAGTTCGCCGAGCAGGAACGAATGGTCATCCTGCAGTTGCGGCACGCGCACTTTCGCGCGGGCGTCCGCGAAGAACTCCTTCGCCACCACCACACCCACCGCGACGAAACAAATGACGGTCACGATACCGAGTCCGGCGTTCGTGATGGTCAGCCATACGGTTTCGGAATTCATGGATTCAAACATGGTCGTACTCCTTTCGTGATGTTCGGTGCTTACCGATTCGGGCATCGGTTCAACCACACAAATGGCAAAGAGCGTGCCTGTTTTTCGAACACACCTGTAACATGTTGATATTATTGATGATGCGGAGATAGTGAAGTCGGACTTTCCGTCTCACAGTTCTTCCGTTATGCGGGAAATCCCCTCATGGCGTGTGGGGAATATCAACACAACCGATTTCCTGAAGAAAAGCAGGGAGATGCAATGATGGTGGGTCTTTTCGCCATCCTGATATCTATTATATCCTTCGAGCGGGAAATGACCGTTGAATATTTCAATACCAACGCATCGTGCTCTTGAAAAAATTAATAGAGACATGATTATCCGATTGCGAAAGGAATGGAATCAGGGCTGTTTCTCGATGACGAACTCTTCCGGATTTGTGGCACGGATGATGCACAATTCAACAGCGAACAAACACCGGGAACTCCATGACCCTGAAGCAGCGCGCACTCCGGCTTCCGCCGCATAAGATCTCGCAGAAGCTCATCCTTTCCTTTACCGTCATCATGCTGGTGGTCACCGTCATCTCGAGCTATGTGCACGTGAAGACGCAGGAACAGCAGCTGCTCGACGCGATGATGCTCGGCGCGGACCAGCTCTCCGGAAGCATCTCGAGCGCCACCTGGCACGCGATGCTGGCGGACCAGCGCGACGCCGCGTACCAGACGATGGAGACCATCGCGCAGAAGCAGGGGATCACCCGCATCCGCATCTTCAACAAGGAGGGGCGCATCATGTACTCTACGATGCGCAGCGATACGGGGGTGGTGGACAAAGCGGCCGAGGCGTGTTTCATGTGCCACGCCGCGGAACAGCCGGTGGTGAAGGTCGACGTGCCGACACGCGCGCGCGTCTATCACACCGCCGAGGGTCTTCGGACCCTCTCTATGATCACTCCCATCTATAACGAACCCTCCTGCACCGTGGCGGAATGCCACGCCCATCCCGAATCGCAGAGCGTGCTCGGCGTGCTCGACGTGTCCATGAGCCTGGACATGGTCGACGCCGAGATGGCGCAGCTGCAGGTGCGGGTCATCATCATCTCGCTGTCTGTGATGGCGGTCGTGAGCCTCTTCACGATGGTCTTCACGAAGTACATCATCGACCGTCCCATCCGGCAGCTCATCGCCGGCACGCATGCGGTGAGCGAGATGCAGTTGGACCGTCCCATCGTCATCGAATCGAGCGAGGAGCTCGGTGAACTGGCCCATTCGTTCGACGTGATGCGCATCCGGCTGAAGGAAGCGCTGGACGAGATCAACGAGTTCACCGAAGGACTGGAACGGAAAGTGCGCGAACGGACCGACCAGCTCAAGGTCGCTCATCAGAAGCTCCTCCACAGCGACCGGCTCGCCTCCCTCGGCCAGCTCTCCGCGAGCGTCGCGCACGAGATCAACAATCCCGTCTCGGGCGTCCTCAACCTCGCCATGCTGATGCAGCGCATCATGAAGGAGGACGGCGTCCCGAAGGAGCGCGTCGAGGAGTTCCGGAAGTACCTTGCACAGGTGGTGCACGAGACCTCCCGCGTCGGACGCATCGTGCAGGACCTGCTCGCCTTTTCACGCCGCTCAAAGCCGTCGCGCGCCAAGATCGACTTCAACGCCGTCATCCGTACCACGGTCAGTCTTCTGGACCATAAACTGAAGCTCTCCGGAGTACGGATGGAGCTCCTTCTGGGAGAGCACCTCCCGCCGGTCCACTGCGACTCGTCACAGATGCAGCAGGTGGTCATCAACCTGGTGATGAACGCCGCCGAAGCGGCGCAGGGGAAGCCCGACGGCGCCGTCACCGTCACCACGCGTACCGGTGAGCATGACCGTCAGGTCCTCTTCATCGTAGCGGACAACGGGGACGGCATCACGGAGGAGAACCTACAGCGCATCTTCAGTCCCTTTTTCACGACCAAAGGAGAGGGGAAAGGGGTGGGGCTGGGTCTCGCCGTGGTCTTCGGCATCGTCGAAGCGCACAAGGGGGACATCGACGTGAAGAGCGAGCTCGGCGTCGGCACCGTCTTCACCGTGACGCTGCCGGCGGACGAAGCGGTGCCGGACGGACCGGACGATATCGAAGCGGGGACAGCGGCAGCGTGAAGTCGATCGTGCTCATACCGTTCGGCCCGGTCCCGCCGGAGGTGCTGGACGCGCTCGAGGTGGGATTATGGCAGGAGTTCGGGTTCGGTGTGCGGCGGGGGGAGGCGCTTCCCGACCCGGCGTACGCGTTCGACCAGCATGCGAACCAGTACAGCTCCGCGATGATGCTCAAGGACCTGCTCCGGCGAGTTCCGTCCGACGCGGTCCGGGTGCTGGGCGTGACCGAGCGGGACCTCTTCATTCCGATGCTCAGCTTCGTCTTCGGTCACGCGCAGGTGAACGGCCCGGCCGCGGTCATCTCCCTGGCCCGGTTGCGGCAGGAGTTCTACCGGCTCCCGCCGAATCCGCCCCTCTTCCTCCGCCGCGTGATGAAGGAGGCGGTGCACGAGCTCGGCCACACGTTCGGACTGGTGCACTGCGCGGACACGCGCTGCGCGATGTCCCTCTCCAACGCCATTCAGCATGTCGATACAAAAACGGAAGAGCTGTGCCCGTCCTGCACCATCCTCTTCCAGGATTCCGTCCATCAAATCCGCCAGCACTCTGGCGAGGAGCATTGACAATGAAGAAGATGTGGAACATCATGGTCGTCGACGACGAGGAAGTGATGCGCGAATCGCTCGCGGCCTGGCTGCGGGAGGACGGTTACACCGTCGACACCGCCGAATCGGGGAAGGAGGCCATCGAGAAGGCCCGCGCGCGGGAGTACGCCATCTGTTTCGTCGACCTGAAGATGCCCGGCGGGTACGACGGCATCGAGACGATGATGGAGATCCGCCTCCTCCGTCCCGAGGCCTCCATCATCATCGTCACGGCGTACGCCACGGTCGACACGGCCATCACCGCGATGAAGGAGGGTGCGCAGGAGTACATCGTGAAGCCGTGCAATCCCGAAGAGATCTCGCTGCTGGTCAGCCGCATCATCAAGATCAAGAACCTGCAGCGCGAGAACTCCATCCTGCGCAAGAAGCTGAGCAAGCAGTACAGCTTCTGCGACATCATCAGCAAGAACCCGAAGATGGGCGAGATCTTCACCCTCGTGCGCGAAGTGTCGAGCCTGCGCAGCACGGTGCTCATCCAGGGGGAGAGCGGCACGGGGAAGGAGATGATCGCCCGCGCCATCCATTTCAGCGGTGACCGGGCCGCCCGTCCCTTCATCGGCGTCTCCTGCGCCGCCCTCACGGAGTCGCTCCTCGAGTCGGAACTGTTCGGTCACGAGAAGGGCTCCTTCACCGGTGCCGTCGGACAGAAGAAGGGGAAGTTCGAACTGGCGGAGGGAGGGACCATCTTCCTCGACGAGATCGGCGACATCTCGCCGAAACTGCAGATGAACCTGCTGCGCGTGCTGCAGGAACGGAACTTCTACCGCGTGGGGGGGACCGAACAGATCTCCGTGGACGTCCGCGTCATCGCCGCCACCAACCGGGACCTCGAAAAGGCGGTGCGCGACGGGGCGTTCCGCGACGACCTGTTCTACCGTCTCAACGTCATCAACATCCACCTTCCGTCGCTGCGCGATCGGAAGGAGGACATCCCGCTGCTCGTCCGCGCCTTCATCGAACAGCTCGGTCCGGAGCTCGGCCGGGAGGTGTCGGACATCTCGGAAGGGGCGCTGAAGGTGCTGCTGAACCATCAGTGGCCGGGGAACGTCCGCGAGCTGGAGAACGCCGTCGAACGGGCCATCGTCACCTGTAAGACCAAAGTGCTCGCCGAAGAGGACTTCACCTTCATCGGCACCGCTCATCCCACGGAGAAGCAGGAGTGGTGCGTACCGGAGGACCTGACCCTCGACGACCTGACGAACCGTGCCATCACCGCCACGCTCCAGCGGACGCACGGCAACATCAAGGAGGCGGCCGCCATCCTCGGAGTGGACCGCTCGACACTGTACGACCGCATCAAGAAATACAATCTTCCGCGGAACTGAACACATCCAGCGTGTACCGCGGTCCGGTCCGCCGCCCGATGCGGCGGATCGTTCCTTTTTAAAAAAGGCATAACAGGGGACCGCGCTGTTCCATGAAGCGGAGAATGAAGCGAAACGGCTAACCTTCGGCCGGACAAACAAATTCCGGATCGGAACCGTTGATTCTCACCCGAAAATGCATTAAATTTGTCGACATTTTGCAAACTCACATCACCCCGTACCATAGAGGAACTCAATGAACAAAGGTAAGATCGTCCAGGTCATCGGTCCTGTCGTCGACATCGATTTCTCGGAGGGGAATCTCCCCGAGGTGCTGAACGCCATCACCATCGCCCGCACCAACGTCGAAGGGGTGAAGGAGGAACTGGTCGTCGAAGTGCAGCAGCATCTCGGCGAGAACCGGGTCCGCGCGGTCGCGATGGACTCGACGGACGGTCTCGTGCGCGGTATGGAGTGCGTCGATACGGGGAAGCCCATCGCCATTCCGGTGGGACCGAACACGCTCGGCCGGCTCATCAACGTCACGGGGCACGGCATCGACGGTCTCGGCGAGATCAAAGGGGTGAAGGAATATCCCATCCATCGTCCCGCGCCGGCGTTCGACACGCTGTCCACTCAGAAAGAGATGTTCGAGACCGGCATCAAGGTCATCGACCTGCTCGAACCGTACACCAAGGGGGGAAAGACGGGACTCTTCGGCGGTGCGGGCGTCGGCAAGACGGTGCTCATCCAGGAGCTCATCCGCAACATCGCCGCGGAGCACGGCGGCTACTCGGTGTTCGCCGGCGTCGGCGAACGGACGCGCGAAGGGAACGACCTCTGGCTCGAGATGAAGGAATCCGGCGTGCTCGCGAAGACCGCGCTCGTGTTCGGCCAGATGAACGAACCTCCGGGCGCCCGTCTTCGCGTCGCGCTGACCGGTCTGACCATTTCGGAGTACTTCCGCGACGATGAAGGGAAGGATGTGCTGCTCTTCATCGACAACATCTTCCGCTTCACGCAGGCCGGTTCCGAGGTCTCCGCGCTGCTGGGCCGCATGCCCTCCGCGGTGGGATACCAGCCCACTCTCGCCACCGAGATGGGCGCGCTGCAGGAACGCATCACCTCCACCACGAAAGGTTCCATCACCTCCGTGCAGGCCATCTACGTGCCGGCGGACGACCTCACCGATCCGGCGCCGGCCACCACGTTCTCGCACCTGGACGCCACCACCGTGCTCAGCCGCCAGATCTCCGAGCTCGGCATCTATCCCGCGGTGGACCCGCTCGACTCCACGTCGCGCATCATGGACCCGCTCGTCATCGGTGAGGACCATTACGCCGTCGCGAAGCAGGTGAAGCAGATCCTCCAGTCGTACAAGGACCTGCAGGACATCATCAACATCCTCGGCATGGACGAACTCTCCGACGACGACAAGGTGACCGTGGCGCGCGCGCGCCGCATCCAGCGCTTCCTCTCCCAGCCGTTCCACGTCGCCGAACAGTTCACCGGCATCCCGGGCCGTTACGTGAAGCTCGCGGACACCATCCGGGGCTTCAAGATGATCATCAACGGCGAGTGCGACCACATCCCGGAACAGGCGTTCCTGATGTGCGGCGGCATCGAAGATGTGTTCGAGAAGGCCAAACAACTCCAGGCGGCGTAAGACATGGGCAAGAACTTCCAACTGGACATCGTCACGCCCGCCCGCACCGTCTACTCCGCCGAAGTGCAGAGCTTCACGGCACCGGGCGTGATGGGAAGCTTCCAGGTGCTCTTCAACCATGCGCCGCTCCTTTCGTCCGTCGGCGTGGGCGAGGTGAAGGTGACCGAAGCGGACGGCACCGTGGTCCGCTTCGCGGCCAGCGGCGGGTTCGTGGAAGTGAAGGCGAACACCGTCATCCTCCTGGCGGAATCCGCCGAACGCGCCGATGAGATCGACGTGACCCGCGCGGAGCGGTCGAAGTCCCGCGCGCAGGACCGGCTGGCGAAGAAGGAGAAGAGCACGGACCTGGACCGGGCGCAGACCGCGCTCCTTCGTTCCATCAATCGGTTGAAAATTGCGTCCAAGCGGTAAATACCGCTCCACACGTCGTCCTGCCCACATGAAGAGCGCTTCAGTGGGCTTTTTTATTCCATCCGAACCATGAAGTCCGACGAACGACCGGCCGATACCCGTCCCGCCCATGCAGCGGTGGACCTCTCCGCTCTCCGCGCGAACCTCCGCGGCGTTCGTGCGCGTGTCGGCCGGCATCCGCGCATCATGGCGGTGGTGAAGGCGAACGCGTACGGGCACGGCATGCTGCCGTTGGTGAAGTCCGTTCTCGACCACGGTTCGGCGCAGTACTTCGGCGTCGCCATTCCCGAAGAGGGACGCCTGCTGCGGGCGTTCTTTCCGTCGGTTCCGGTCCATGTCTTCACGGCGCCGCTGAAGGAACAGGCACCGCTCTTCGCGGAACATGGCCTCGAAGCCACTGCGTGCGACTTCGCCGTCGTCAAAGCCCTGAACGCGGCGGGAGCCCGTGCAGGTCGAGCCGTGGCGGTGCACGTGAAGGTGGACACCGGCATGGGACGCATCGGCGTCACTCCGGAAGAGACGCACGCCTTCGTCCGCGCGGTGCAGGCGCTGCCGTGGATCGAGCTCAAAGGCATCTGGACCCATTTCGCGACGTCGGACGAGAAGGACCTCACGTTCGCCCGCCGTCAGCTCTCCGAATTCCGCTCGGTCGTGACGTCGCTGGAGCTCGCCGGCGTCCACGTTCCACTGGTGCACTGCGCCAACAGCGGCGCCATCATGCAGATGCCGGAATCGTACTTCGATATGGTGCGTCCCGGCATCATGATGTACGGATATGCGCCGTCGCACGAGACCCGCGCCACGGTGCCGCTCCGTCCGGTGATGTCCGTGAAGGCGACGGTGGGCTTCGTGAAGCGTGTCGCAAAAGGAACGAGCATCAGTTACGGCCGGCGGTACGTCGCGAAGCGTGCGACGACCATCGCCAGCGTCACGTTCGGGTACGCGGACGGGTACTTCCGCCGGCTCACCGGTTCCGCGCGCGTCCTCATCCGCGGCAGGAGCTATCCGGTGGCGGGGACGGTGTGCATGGACCAGATCATGGTGGACGTCGGAAACGACGCCGTGCGGACGGGGGACGAGGTCGTGCTCATCGGACGGAGCGGACGCCGGACCATCACCGGATGGGACGTCGCCGACGCGGCGGGCACCATTCCGTACGAAGTGACCTGTGCAGTGTCGCAGCGGGTCCCGAGAAGGTACATCCATGGATAATCACGAAGAATACATCCTGCGTGTCCTGCACCGGACCAATGCGGGACTGCAGGACAGTCTCATCCCGGCGCACGGCGCGAAGCTGAAACGCCTCGTCGAAACGTTCGATGCCTCCCCTTCGCTGGCGGGCGAGATCGCGGCGCTGATGTCGGTGCACGGTTTCGGCAAGTGCGCCCTGGCGATGGAGTGGCTGTACGAACGGACGCGGAGGCCCGAAGACGAGTTCACGCCGGAACAGTTCGAGAGCGACGTGCTGCTGCTGAACGAGAAGATCTTCGAGGCGTTCCTGAACCAGCCGTTCGACATGCCGGACTACAGCCGCGCCGCCGGCGCCGCCGAGACGGTACGGCCGGTGAACGCCGAGGTGCAGATGTCGGCGGACGAACTGCAGCTGTCGGACGGGCACACCGCATCGTCGTCGGCACCTCCGCCGACGCTCTCCGAACCGAGCTGGGACACGGTGACCCCCATCTTCTCCTCCCTGGAGTCGGACCTCACGTCGGCGCCGGCCTCCGCCCCCGAGATCTTCTCCGGTAGTGAACCCGGCCTGCGGGACATCTTCGACGCGGAACTCACCGAGATCGCCGGCCGGGTGGCGGAGAGCGCCGCGCTCGTCATCGAAAAATCGGCCGCCGAGCGGCCGGTGACCGTGTCGGTGCTCCGCGTGACCGCCCGTGCGGCGATGGACGCGGCGCGCGCGGCCAATAACCTGGTGGCACAGGACTTCTTCGGCGCTCTGGTCCGGTTCATCGGCACGGCGGACGAGATGGGGAAGATCCGGCATGACCTCTTTGCCGAATCGCTCCGCGACGTTGCGGACCGGCTCACTATCGCGCTGAGCCAGCCCGACAACGGCATGGTGCTGCTCAAGAACATCACGGCGTACCTCGCCGATCCCAAAGAACTGTTAGGAAAGAAGTGACATGAACCGTCCGTCGTCCGTGTACGCCGTCATCATGGCGGGAGGCGTGGGCTCCCGATTCTGGCCCCGCAGCCGCGAGAAGAATCCGAAGCAGCTGCTCGAGATCGTCGGCGAAGGGACGATGATCCAGAACACCGTGCGCCGGCTCGCCGGTTTCGTGGAGCCGAAGAACGTCTTCGTCGTCACCAACCGGCTGCAGCGGAACGCCATCGTGCGCCAGCTCCCTGACGTGCCGGCGGAGAACATCATCGTCGAACCGGTGGGCCGGAACACCGCGCCGTGCATCGGCCTTGCCGCGCTCTTCATCCACCGTCTCGACCCCGACGCGCTGATGGTGGTGCTGCCGGCGGACCATCTCATCGCCGACGAGCCGGAGTTCCTCCGCGTGCTCGGCACCGCCGCGACCGTCGCGCAGACCACCGGCGCCCTCGTCACCATCGGCATCCACCCGACGCATCCGGAGACCGGATACGGCTACATCCAGGCGAAGGAACGTTCTGAGGCGGGACCGGAAGGGGTCTATGAAGTGAAGACCTTCGCCGAGAAGCCGAACTACGCCACCGCCATCAAGTTCCTGGAGAGCGGCGACTTCTACTGGAACAGCGGCATGTTCATCTGGCGGGTGGACACCATCCTCGCCGAGATCCACCGCTCCCTTCCGGACCTGCACGCGCAATTGCTGAACCTGCAGCCCTCCATCGGAACGCCGCTCTTCGAACAGAACCTGGAGACGGCGTACGGCATCATCCGCGGCATCTCCATCGACTACGGCGTGATGGAGAAAGCGGAGAAGGTGTTCGTGGTGAAGGGGGATTTCGGCTGGAACGACCTCGGTTCCTGGGACGAAGTGGCGCGTCTCGCTCCCAAGGACGAGAACGGCAACACCATCGCCGGCAAGGTCATCCCGGTGAAATGCCGGAACAACTACGTGCACACCGCGGACAAGCCCGTCGCCGTGGTCGGGGTGGAGGACCTCATCGTCATCAACACGCCGGACGCCATCCTCGTCTGCAAAAAGGGGATGTCGCAGGACGTGAAGGAGGTCGTCGACCACCTCAAACGCAAACAGATGAACGAGTTTCTGTGAGGCGTTCCGCCCTTCAACGCGTCACGGCCGTTGCGGTCAGCGCCCTGCTGTTCGCCTCGTGCGCGTCATCGCCCCGTTTCACGACATCGAGACATGCCGAACCGGCCGTTCCCACCTCCGCCCCGGCGCCGGACCTGTCGGCCGCCCGCCCCTCGGTGTCCGAAGGGATCGCATCGTACTACGCCCACGATTTCCACGGGAAGAAGACCGCGAACGGCGAACGGTACGACATGAACGACCTCACCGCCGCCCACCGCTCGTATCCGTTCAACACCACAGTGCGCGTCACCAATCTTTCGAACGGACGTACGGTGATCGTCCGGGTGAACGACCGCGGGCCGTTCAAACTGGAACGCATCATGGACCTGTCGCTCGGAGCGGCGGAACGGCTGGAGATGACGAAGAGCGGGACCGCGAAGGTCCGGCTGGAAGTGCTGGAGTGGGGACCCGCGGAGCGGTGACGCTCAGCGCGACCGCATCGCCTGATCGTACGCGTTGAGGTGCGCCGGGTCGACCGCGGTCAGAAGCTGAAGGAGACTGGTGTCCGGGTACCGTTTGAAGACCTCCGCGAGCTCCTCGTACTTGGCTTCGAAGAACGTCCGGAAGAGGATCGATTTTGGATTGGAGGTCTTCTTCAGTTCCGCGATCTTCTCGATGAGCGAGGCCATGTTGCGGAACGCCGCCTCGGGTTTGGTGGCGAGCAGGTCGAGTCCCCGGTAATGGTACTGATAGAAGCCCTCGCGGAAGGGCTGGTACTTCGGATTGTTGATCTCTTCGATGAGGCTGAACTTGCTGTACGCGGTCGCCGAACCGCGGTCCCACCCCTTGCTCGATGACGGCGCCTGATTGAGCAGCGTATACGCCCTCTGGAAGTACTGCGTGCCCCCCTGTTTCTCGAACGAATCGAAGTCGAAGCCCAGAATGAGGTAGAGGTAGAAGTCGAGGAAGTCCGTGAGCGGATCGAACTGCGAATCGTTGCGCTGCAGCGTCTGCCCCTTCACGTACGTGAACTCCCACTTGTCATCGAACAAACGCACCACCGGCGATTTCCGGTCGGAGGGTGCGCTGCCCGCATACACCGGCCGTGAACTGCCGATGAACGCCTGCGCCTGATAGGAATTGTCGCCCGTCGCGCCGACGAAGAAGATCGTGAAGGTGCATTTGATCTTCTCCCCGCCCATGTCCGCCGAACTCCACGTGTTGGAATTGATGTAGTTCTCCAGGTCCTGCTCGAACGTCACCAGCCGGTCGCGGACCTGCGAGACGTTGTCGTAATTCACGATGATGTCGCAGTCGAACTGCGCCGATACCGTCGTCGCAACGAGAAGGAGGAGGAACATGATTCGGACCATAGGACGCCTTTCGCGGAACGTGTGGCATCAATATACCGTATTCGCCCTGCTCATTCAAGCGCCCCTCACCGGAGCGCTGTACGCCGGTTTCGAGCGTTCGCCGCTCCCGCCGGCCGCCGCGGGACGGGGAGGAGCATGCGCCGCAACGGAAGGGACGGCGATGTTCTGGCGCAATCCCGCCTCCGTCACCGGCATGACGGCGGTGCTGCTGTCGGCGGTCCCTTCGCCGTACGGTCTTCCGCCGTTGTCCGGAGCTTCCGCTTCGGTGCAGTCGAAGTTGTGGGAAACCGCCACCGCCGTCGGCATCTCGTCGGTCGGGAGTTCGATGTACCGGGAGGTGCAGGGAGCGTGGAGCGCAGCGAGGGGGGTGACGGACCGTGTCACGGCCGGTGTCAGCCTCCGCGTGTACCACGTGTCGGTGCGACGGTACGGTTCCGCATCGGCGCTCGGCGTGGATGCCGGAGTCCGCATCGATGCCGGCGGCGGCGTGTCGCTCGGAGCCGCGTTGACGAACCTGGGGGGAGCGCGGCTCGCCGGCGGTGACGAGCTTCCGCGGATGGTGACGGGCGGTGCCGCGTATTCTCCCGCAGAGGGAGCGCTCATCGCTGCGGACATCGTCCACGAGACGGACCGTCCGGCATTCATCCGTGCCGGGGCGGAAGTGCGGCTCGCCGGAGCGTTCGTCGTGCGCGGCGGATATGACGGCTCATCCGGGGAACTGTGCGGCGGCGCGGGCTTTACCGCCGGTCCGGTGACGGTGGACTACGCCGTCACATCCCATCAGGACCTCGGCCTCTCCCATGCGGTCGGCGTGACGGTGCTCCTATGAGAACGCTCCGTCTCATCGCTTGCTTCGCCGCTGTGCCGTTCCTTCTCTCTGCGCAGACGGAGATGGAAACGGACGAACTCCTGCCGGACGACGGAAGCGACGAACCGGCCATCCAGGCGGTCACCGACGAACTGCAGTACCTCCGTGAACATCCGGTGGACCTCCGGACGGCGAACTACGGCGACCTGCTGCGCATCCCGTTCCTCTCTCCATTCACGGCGGGGGCGATCCTGATGCACCGGGACACTGTGCAGTTCGTATCGGTCGAGCAATTGAAAGACGTCCGCCTCATTGCACCGGACCTGTTCGAACGCATCGTTCCCTATGTCACCGTCACCGAAGCGGCCGGCGATGATCCGTTCTTTGCACCGGTGACGGCACACCTGCGCGTGCGGCGAAAGAGGAGCGCTCCGTTGCCGGCGGGTTTCCGTAATGGCGCATACCGCGGCACGCCGGAGGCATTGTATCAGAGGATGCGGGTGAAGAGCGGGCATGCGGAGGCGGCGATGGCGCTGGAGAAGGATGCCGGAGAATCGGTGCGGCACGGCCATGCGTCGGGGTATGCGGCATTCGGTGAGGCGGGACCGGTCCGTTCGTTCATCGTGGGTGATTTCTCGGTCTCGGCAGGGGAAGGCATGGTCCTCGCGCGGAGGAACGGCACCACCTCCGCCATGACGATGCAGCAGCTCCGGTCCCGTGCGCCGGGTGTGCGCGGTGTCGCATCGTCCGCCGAGTCTGGCGCGCTTCGAGGCGCGGCGCTCTCTCTGGAGCGCGGTGCGTTCGGCGGCGCTCTGTTCCTCTCCGCGAAGCCCATCGATGCAACCGTCGATTCTGCCGGCGACATCACCTCTCCGTACACCTCCGGTCTGTTCCGGACCGATACAGAACTGCGACGGCGGCGATCTGCTTTTGAAGCGGCCGCAGGCGGGTGGCTGACCTGGAGTCCGGGGGAGGAATGGACATTCACGTTCTCCGGCGCGGCGCTGCGGGCGGGTTCCAGTGATGCGATAAGAGCCCGACCGTTGAGCGGAAGCGGTGCATCGCACGCGGCAGGATTCGGCTGGACGTGGCGGTCTCGCGGATGGGAATGTTCCGGAGAAGGGGCGGTGAACGGAGCCCGGAAAGGGGGATGGACGGCCGCCGTTCTTCTTCCGCTCGCGAGCCGCATCACCTGGGCCGTTCAGCATCGCTCCTTTCCTGCCGGATCCGGTTCGCCGTTGGGCGCTCCGTCCGGCCGCCGGCCGAACGAACGCGTCGCCGAGACCGGAGACATGATGGCGCTCAGCGGACGGTTCGGTCCCGTGCGGTTGGAAGGGGTGCTGGATCGCTATGCATTGTCCGACCCTGCGGAACCGTTCGATACGCGGGGGCTCGACGCATTCTGTACAGTGGAAGCGAGCGTGAACCGTGGGGTGAAAGTGAACGGGAGGATGAAATGGCGGTCCGTTTCCGGGAGCGGAACCGACGGCGCCGATGTTGCGAGAGAACAGGTACACCTCCGCATCGGATACAGCGTTCGGTCCGGCGGTTCGCTCACCGTCGGTCAGCGCTTCGAGCGGACCGTTGTGACACGCGTTCCTACCGGAGCCGGCGGGTCCGGCGTACTCTCGTCGATGGACGCCCGGTGGGAACCGAACGATGTTCCCGTCGCGGTCACGTCACGCATCGTCTTCTTCGATGCCGGCTCGTACGACAGCCGGCTGTACCTGTATGAATCGGACCTGCCGGGCAGTGTCTCGAATCCGCCGTTGTACGGACGGGGCGTCCGGTGGTACGTGCTCGTCTCGGCGCTGCCGGTGCGGAGCATGACGCTGGCGTTGCGGTACGCCGAGACAGTGAAGCCGGGCGTCACCGGTTCCGGCAGCGGAAGCGATGCGATGGAAGGGCCGTACGACCGTGACATCACGCTGCAGGCCGATTTTTCGTTCTGACGCGGATTTCGTACATTGGTCCATGATGAAAGCCTCGAAGAAAGGGACCGTCGTGCTCGGGATGAGCGGGGGAGTGGACTCCTCCGTCTGTGCCGCGCTGCTGACGGAGCAGGGATACGACGTCATCGGCATCACCATCAAGACGTTCAACTACGACGAGGTCGGCGGGACCATCGAGGGGGACAAGAGCTGCTGTTCGCTGGACGGCATCAACGATGCGCGGCTCATCGCCGCCCATTTCGGATTCCCGCATTACGTCGTGGACTTCTCATCCCCGTTCGGGCGGGCGGTCATCGACGATTTCGTGGAGGAGTATCTCCGCGGCCGGACGCCGAACCCGTGCGTCATCTGCAACCGGAAGATCAAATGGGAGGAACTGCTGCGGAAGGGGCGCCAGATCGGCGCGGACTTCGTTGCGATGGGGCATTACGCCGGTGTGCGGTACGATGAGGAACTCCGGCGGTACGTGGTGAGCCGCGGCCGCGATCTTCGGAAGGACCAGTCGTACATGCTCTGGAACGTGACGCAGGATTCGCTCAGCCGCACCATCCTTCCGCTTGCCGAACTCACGAAAGAAGAGGTCCGCGCCATCGGCCGGCGTATGGGCGTTCGGACGGCGGAGAAGGGGGAGAGCTTCGAGATCTGTTTCATCACGGACAACGATTATCAGCGGTTCCTCCGGCACAAGGTACCGGCGCTCCGCGAACCGTCCGCACGCGGAACGATCGTCTTCCACGGCGAACCGGCCGGCGGGCATGAAGGGCATCCGTTCTATACCGTCGGACAGCGGAAGGGACTCGGCATCGCCCATTCCGAGCCGCTGTACGTGACCGGTATCGACGCCGCGACGAACACCGTCACGGTCGGAACGGAACGGGAGCTGTACCATAATGCCCTCATCGCCTCCAAACTCAACCTTGTGAAGTATCCCTCGCTGACGGGGGGCCGCCGTCTCACCGTCAAAGTCCGGTATAAGGACACCGACGAACCGGCGGCCGTCACGCAGCTCGACGGACCCGGCGACGGAGAGGGGACCGTCCATGTCCGCTTCGATGCGCCCAAGCGCGCCGTCACTCCCGGCCAGTCGGTCGTCTTCTACGAAGGGAACGACCTCGTGGGCGGTGCGGTCATCGACCGGGCGATGAACGAACCGCTGTCAGCATGAACGAACGGCACACCGCAATGTCTGCGCATCTGCGGACCATCCTGCCTCCGCTCTTCCTCCTCCTGCTCACCGTCTCCGTCTTCCATCCGTCGCTGGAGAACGGATGGACGACGTTCGACGACGATCTGTACGTCGTGGACAATCCGGATGTCCATGGTTGGACGGCGCAGAACCTCCGCGCGGTATGGTCCCACCCCTACATCGGTTCGTATCAGCCGCTCACCATGATGACGTACATGGCGGACTACGCGGTCGGACGGCTCGATGCGTCGGTCTACCATGCGACGAGCCTCGGTGTTCATCTCATCAACGTGCTCCTGACGTACCTTCTGTCCTTTCGATTGACGCAGCGGGACCGCTCGGCCGCGTTCGTGACCGCGCTCGTCTTCGCCGTGCACCCGGCGCATGTGGAACCGGTCGCCTGGATCGCTTCTCGGAAGGATGTGGTGAGCGCCCTGTTCGCCCTGTCCGCGCTCATCGTGTACGCCGGCGGTTCCGGTGTCCGGCGCCGCTGGGCAGTGACGTTCCTCTTCACGGCGGCGGTGCTGTCGAAAGGAGCCATGTTCGTTCTGCCGTTCCTTTTCCTGGCGGTGGACCGGCTGCAGGGGCGGACGGATTGGAGGAGGGCGGCAGCGGAGAAGTGGCCGATGTTCGTCATCGCGGGTGTCACGGCGACCGGCGCGTTGTTCACGCAATCCGCCGCCGGTGCGGTCCGTACCTTCTCCGTGCACGAGGCGCTGGCGGTGCCGCCGTACGCCCTGCTGTTCTATCTGCAGAAGTTCGCGGTGTGGAGCGGTCTCTCGGCGGTGTATCCGTTCCCCGTCAAGAACGGCGGACTGTTCCCGGCGGCGGTGTACGGTTCGGCGCCGATCGTCGCATCGCTCGCCGTGCTCGTGTGGCAGATTCGGCACCGGCCGATGGTGCTCTTCGGCCTCCTGTTCTTCCTCATCCTTGTCGCTCCGGCGCTGCAGGCCGTACGGTTCAGCAACATCGTCGCGGCGGACCGGTTCACGTACCTCGCCTACATCGGATTGACGCTGCCGCTGGCGGTGTGGGGGAGCAGATCGTGGAGAGAAGGACAACGGTGGCGGAAACTGCTGCTGTTTGCGGCGATGGCCGGTTGGATGGCGGCGGCGGGACTTTCGGCGCACGAACGTGTGGGCGTGTGGCGCGACAGTGCGGCGCTCTGGAAGGACGTCCTGACGAAATATCCCGACCTCTTCCGGTGACCGGAATCGTCACGCCGGTTTCGTCCGGCTCAGGTCTTTGATCTTGATCTCCGACAGAAGGTGATGCACTTCCGAAGCGTCGCGGGCTTTGAGCAGCCGCTGGTAGACGCCGTCGTTCCCGACGTTGGCCGCGATCATCCGCAGGGCGGTGAGGTACTCCTTGTCGTTGGTCCCGGTCGACACCATGAAGAGCATCCGCACCGTCTCCTTCGTCTGGTCGTTGTAGACCAGCGGCTCCCGCAGCCGCGCGAAGAGCACCACCACTTCCTTCCCTTCGCTTCCGACCCGCCCGTGCGGCACCGCCACCTGCTTCCCGATGATGGTGGGGATCTGCTCCTCGCGCTCCATCAGGCTCTGCAGGAATTCCGATTTGTTCTTCACCACCTTCGCCTTGTACGCCGCCGAGGCGAGCCGGGCGAACGCTTCGTTCTTGCTGGACGCATCGAGGTCCGTGAAGATGAGCTCTTCCGGGATGAACGCCGCGAGGTGCGGGTGTTCGATGCGGCCGTCGGTGATGTCCACCGCGTACACGATGGCTTCGCGCAGCGTCGTCACGAAATTGCCGATGCCGATCTTCTGGGTCACCCCCAGGTTGTAGAGGATCTCGCGGACCCGCGGACGGATGCCGACGATGAGGAGCCGTTTCCGGTCGCGGTAGAGCCGCTCCACGATGTTCTCCAGCGCCACGGCGCCGGTGGTGTCCATGATGGGGACGTTCTCAATGTCGAGGATGACCACGTTCACGTCGAAGTTGTTCTCGAGCCGGTCCACGAACGATTTGGCGGCGCCGAAGAAGAGGGGACCTTCGATGTCGAAGATGACGATGCGGTGCGCGGCGAGCGTCTCGCGCGTGGCATCGTCGAGCTGCACGCTGGCGGCGTCCGCCTCGTGCTGTGTCACCATGCCGAGCTCGCTCATGCGGTGCACGAACAGGAACGCCGCCATCACCATCCCCACCTCCACGGCGGTGATGAGGTCGACGAACACGGTGATGGCGATGGTGGTGAGCATCACCGCCGAGTCCGGAAGCGGCGATCTCGGGATGAGGCGGAGCGGTTCCGTCTCGAACATGCCGACGGCGGTCATCATCAGCACGCCGGCCAGGGCGGCCAGCGGGATGTGCGAGGCGAGTCCGCCGAGGAAGAGCATCACGACGATGAGCACGGCGCCGTGAAGGATGCCCGACAGCTTCGTCTTCGCTCCGGCGCGGATGTTGACCATCGTTCGCACGATGGCGCCGGTGCCGGCGACGCCGCCGAAGAAGGGCGCGGTGAAGTTGGCGATGCCCTGGCCGATGAGCTCCCGGTTGCTGTTGTGCCGGGTGTTCGTGGCATTGTCCGCCACGACCGAGGCGAGCAGCGTTTCGATGGCGCCGAGGAGCGAAATGGTGAATCCCGCCGGCACGCACTTCTGCCATGTTTCCCACGAGATGGCGGGGAGGGACGGGACCTGGAACGAAGAGGGGATGGTGCCGATGGCGGCGACCGCGTCCGCCACGGTCACACCGTGCGATGCGGCGTCATACTGCAGCCGCAGAACGTCCCATCCGGGGAGCAGGACCGCCGCGAGGGAACCGGCGAGCAGTCCGATGAGGGAACGGGGGAGGTCGCGGTGCACCTTCGGCGCCAGGTAGATGACCGCCATCGTGATGAGGGCGATGACCGGCGCGGTGCCGAACGTCCGGAACTGCTGCGTGAAGATGAGGATGGCGATGCCGTTGGTGAAACCGACGATGACCGGATAGGGGACGAGAGACACGTACTTACCGAGCTTCAATAGGCCGAATCCGACCTGGAACAGCCCGGCGATGATGCAGGCGGCGAGCAGCGCGTCCACGCCGCCGTACTGGATGTACACCTCGGTGAGCACCACCGTCATTCCCCCGGTGGGTCCGGTGATCTGCTGCCGGGTTCCGCCGAAGAAGGAGGCGAGAATGCCGGTGAAGATGGCGCCGTACAGTCCCGCGACGGCACCCTGCGGATCGCCGTTGTAGGAGAGGAGTCCGAAGCCCAGAGCCAACGGGAGCGCCACCACGGCGGAGGTGAGGCCTCCCGCGATGTCGTTCTTGAGATGCGTCAGGTCGAACCGGAGGATGTCGCCGAAGGAGAATTCGCGGAAGTAGTCGGTGATGAACGTGCGGGCCGTTCTGTCGGATTCCATGCCGTGGATCGTTGTGGTCGGTGGAAAGAGGGTGATGCGTTGCGTCAATATAGGGAAATCGGGCGACAAATTCCTGCCGGACGCCCGCCCGCTCCACTTTGTCCGTGCAAGTGTGCGATTTTCCTTCTACATTGAGGCGCGGATGGACACCAACGCTACCCATACGGTCTGCCGGAACTGCGGAGAACCGCTGCACGGAGAGTATTGCGCACGGTGCGGGCAGCGCGACCGTACCGTCGTTCTGCCGGTGCGTGAACTTGTACGGGAGTTCGGCGATGAGGTCCTCTCGTGGGATACACGGCTGGTCCGGAGCCTGCGTCCGTTCCTCCTGCAGCCGGGACGGCTGACGCTGGAATACCTGGCGGGACAGAGAAAGAACTTCGTCTCACCGTTCAAACTCTATTTCTTCATCAGTTTCGTCTTCTTCTTCCTCAGTTCCGTATCGGAATCGTCCGGTAAAAAGGAGCTCCGTTCCCGGTTCCTGGACGAACCCGACTCGGTCTCCGTTCCGGCCGACGATTCCGTCCAGCTCAGAATACAGAACGAGGATTCGCCGTTCCGGATGAGCGTGTCCGATACCGTGAAGGCCGCCTCGCTCTTCGGTGAAGATTTCGTGCATGGTCTTCAGGCCGGAAAGAAGGATCCGCGGCGATTATTCGCCATGATGCGGGAGCATCTGCCGAAGGTCCTCTTCCTTCTCCTGCCGGTCTTCGCCCTCATGCTCAAGGCTGTCTATCTCCGTTCACGCCGTCTTTATATAGAGCACCTCGTGTTTTCCTTCCATATCCATACGTTCATCTTCCTCATGATGATTTTCGGTGCGCTCGTGGAGATCTTGCTGCCGGCCGCGCTCCATTCCGTCTCGAACGTCTTCACGGCGACTGTGCCGTTCTATCTGGTCATCGCCATGCGGAAGGTCTACGGACAGTCGTGGCCCCGTACCGTCGTGAAATTCATCCTGTTGTCGCTTGCGCAGGTCGTCGTCTTTATCCTCTCATTGGTGATCATGGTGATTGCCGTGGTCTACCTCTATTTCATCTGATGCCTATGAAGAACAAGCTCGAACAGCTCGCGAAACGGAAAGAGAAGGCCCTCCACGGCGGAGGTGAACACCGCATCGCGGACCAGCACCGGAAAGGGAAGCTCACCGCCCGTGAACGGGTGGAGCTGCTGCTGGACGAGGGGAGTTTCGAGGAGATCGGGATGCTCGTCACCCACCGGGCGACCGATTTCGGGCTGGAGAAGCAGCGCATTCCCGGGGACGGCGTGGTGACCGGACACGGCCGCATCAACGGACGCGAAGTGTTCGTGTACAGCCAGGACTTCACCGTCTTCGGCGGCTCGCTCTCCGGAACGCAGGCGGAGAAGATCTGTAAGATCCTCGACATGGCCATGAAGGTCGGCATCCCGGTCATCGGACTGAACGATTCCGGCGGGGCCCGCATCCAGGAGGGGGTCGTCTCGCTCGGCGGGTACGCCGACATCTTCCTGCGCAACACGCTCGCGTCGGGCGTCGTTCCGCAGATCTCCGCCATCATGGGACCGTGCGCCGGCGGGGCGGTCTATTCGCCCGCCATCACGGATTTCATCTATATGGTGAAGAACACGAGCTACATGTTCGTCACCGGACCGAACGTGGTGAAGACCGTCACGCACGAGGAGGTCTCCAGCGAATCCCTCGGCGGCGCGGAGACCCACGCCTCGAAGAGCGGCGTCGCCCATTTCGCCTGCGAGTCCGAGGTGGAGTGCCTGGACGGCATCAAGCGGCTCCTGTCGTTCCTGCCGCAGAACAATCAGGACGATCCGCCGCGCGTCCTCTGCACCGACCCCGCGGAACGGCGCGACGAACGGCTGAACTCGATCGTGCCGGAGCTCTCCTCCAAACCGTACGATATGAAGGAAGTGGTGCATGCGGTGGTGGACGACGGCGACTTCTACGAGGTGCACCGCGAGTACGCCCAGAACATCGTCGTCGGCTTCGCGAGGCTCGGCGGACGCTCCGTCGGCATCGTCGCCAACCAGCCCGCGGTGCTCGCCGGCGTCCTGGACATCGAAGCGTCCGTGAAGGCGGCCCGCTTCATCCGCTTCTGTGACGCGTTCAACGTTCCCGTCATCACGTTCGAGGACGTACCGGGATTCCTGCCGGGCACCGACCAGGAATGGCGCGGCATCATCACCAACGGAGCGAAGCTGCTCTATGCGTACTGCGAGGCGACGGTCCCGAAGATCACCGTCATCACCCGCAAGGCGTACGGCGGCGCGTACTGCGTCATGAACTCCAAGCATATCCGCGGCGACATCAACTTCGCCTGGCCAACCGCCGAGATCGCGGTGATGGGACCCAAAGGGGCGGTCGAGATCATCTTCAAAAAGGAGATCGATGCGGCCGAGGACAAGGCGGCCGCGCTCGACGCGAAGGTGCAGGAGTACACCGAGAAGTTCGCCAGTCCGTACATCGCCGCCGAACGGGGATATGTGGACGACGTCATCGAGCCGCGCGACACCCGTCCGAAGCTCATCCGCGCATTGGAAATGCTCGAGACGAAGGTGGACCGGAACCCGAAACGGAAGCACGGCAACATCCCGTTGTGACCGTTCCTTTACAATTATCGCTTGAATTTTCACGCTTTTCCCGCTATCGTTTTTTCCTGAACCGTCCCCGCCGTCGGGAACGGTCCGGACCTCCGTCATCCTTCAGGTGCGTCATGAATCGTCTGCTCATCCTCCTCGTGCTCTGTTCCGTTCCGGTGTCGGCGCAGTACCGCTCCGCCGCCGCTCTCGCGTCGGCGGTGAAGGACCTGGCGTCGTCGCGCTCCACCGTCGTCTCGCTGACATCGCTCGCGAAGACGCAGCAGGGGAACGATCTCTGGCTTCTCACGGTCGGAAAGCGGCCGGAACGGAAAGCGGTGCTCGTCGTCGGGGGCGTCGACGCGGTCGACCTGGCTGGGACGGAGTATGCGGTCCGGACGGCGCAGCGGCTGGCGGCCGGTTACGGCACGGTGGACAGCATCACCGCTCTCCTCAACGACGTCACCTTCTATATCATCCCCCGTCTCAATCCCGACGCCGCGCAGGCGTTCTTCGCATCACCGCTCTCCGAACGGAGCACGACCGTGACTCCGTTCGACGATGACGGGGACGGCGCGGTGGACGAGGACGGACCGGAAGACATCAATAAGGACGGGATGGTCACCATGATGCGGGTGCGCGATGAGCGCGGCGAGTGGCTGCCGGATCCGGACGAACCGCGCGTGATGCGGAAGGCGGACGCGGCCAAAGGGGAGCGGGGGATGTACCGGCTGTACTCGGAAGGGGTCGATAATGATAAGGATGAGGAATGGAACGAGGACCCTGCCGGCGGAACGGACCTGAACCGGAACTTCACGTACGCGTACCAGTATTTCGGAAAGAACAGCGGCATCAACCAGATGTCGGAGGCGGAAAGCCGTGCCGTGGCGGACTTCCTCTTCGACCACCAGAACATCGCCGTCGTCTTCTCCTTCGCTCCGAACGACAACCTCACCGCCCCGTGGAAGCACGAACCGCCGCGGGGCGAATCCCCCCATGTCACCTCGGTGATGAAGGATGACGAAGAGTACATGGCGGCGGTCGGAAAGCTCTTCTCCGAGACCACGCTGCTGAAGGATGCCCCGAAGAGCGCGAAAGGGGAAGGGGCGTTCAGCGAATGGGCGTACTTCCATGCCGGACGCTGGTCCTTCTCCGTCCGTTCCTGGTGGCCCGCCGAACCGCCGAAGGACACCTCCGTACGCGCCGATTCGCTCCGGAAAAAAACGGAGGGGAAGAAAGGGGAGAAGAGCGACGATCCATCGGTCCGGGCACTTCGATGGTTCGATGCGGCCGGGGTGAAGGAGGTCGCGCTGCCCTGGAAGAAGGCGGAGCATCCCGATTTCCCGGACCGTGACGTGGAGGTCGGCGGCGTTCGTCCGTACGCGTTGCAGAATCCTCCCGCGGACAGTCTCGACCGGTTCTCCCTCCCGTACAGTACGTTCATCATGCGGCTCGGATCGCGGCTGCCGTCGCTCCGTATCGTCAACGAGAAGGTCGAACGCCTGGGCCGTGACCTCTACCGCGTTTCGGCGGACATTCTGAACGACGGTTTTCTCCCCACCCTCAGCGCCATGGGTGTACGTTCCCGCTGGCTTCGCTCCGTACTGATCGATCTGGAGACGGGGAGCGGAGTCCGCATCGTCTCCGGCCGGCAACGGCAGCCGGTCGGTCCCTTGAAAGGGAACGGCGGTTTCGCGACGGTGAGCTGGATCGTGTCGGGCAGCGGCGCCGTCGGCATCACGGCGGAGTGTCCGTCGGCAGGGACGGCGGCCGTTTCCGTGAAATTGAGGACATCCAAATGAGGACGAACGACATGATGACGGCACTCCGTTCCCGGTTCCGGCGCTTCGCCGGTTGGCTCATCGCGGCAACGCTCGCCGCGGGAACCGCCTCCGCACAGCAGTCACGCGAGTTCACCGCCAGCGCGCTGAAGGCGATGGGGGCGCCGAACGCTCCGAAAGTGGAGGTGGCGTGGAACCGGTACTACGATTCGCAGCAATTGTATGAGATCATGAAGCGGATGGAACGCGCCTATCCGAACCTCGTGAAGGTGCACAGCATCGGGAAGTCGGTGAAGGGGAAGGACCTGTGGGCTATGACCGTCAGCAACCGCGCGAAGGGCGACCCCGACGCGAAGCCGGCGATGTACATCGACGGGAACATCCACTCCAACGAAGTGCAGGGTGCGGAAGTCTCCCTCTATACCGTCTGGTACGTCACGGAATTGTACGATGAGGTGGAGTGGATCCGCCTGCTGCTGGACGAGAAGACCCTCTACGTGGTCCCCACCATCAATCCCGATGCGCGCGACCATTTCATCCACAACGCCAACAATCCCCATTCTCCGCGGAGCGGACTGATGCCGCGCGACGACGATGGCGACGGGCTGTTCGACGAGGACGGCTATGACGACCTGGACGGCGACGGGAACATCGTCTTCATGCGCATCAAGGACCCGAACGGCCGCTTCATCGCGGACCCGAAAGACCCGCGGCTGATGGTGCGCGTCGACGCGGACGAAAAGGGGGACTACACGCTCCTCGGTTGGGAAGGGATCGACAACGACGGTGACGGTGCGGTGAACGAGGACAATCCCGGATTCTACGACCCGAACCGCGACTGGGCGTGGAATTGGGCCCCGCGGTACGTCCAGTACGGCTCGGACCGGTATCCGTTCACCTTTCCGGAGAACAAAGCGGTCCGCGACTTCGTCCTCGCCCATCCGAACATCGCGGCGGCGCAGACGTACCATAACAACGGCGGCATGATCCTTCGGGGCCCCGGAACGCAGGCGGACGAGGGGACCTATGCCCGGGCGGACGTGCAGACGTACGACTTCATCGGCCGGCTCGGCGAAGAACAGCTTCCGGGGTACAAGTACATGGTGCTCTGGCGTGACCTCTACACCGTGTACGGCGGCGAGATCGAGTGGTTCTACGGCGGCCGCGGCATCGTCTCGTTCACCAACGAGCTCTGGAGCGAGTACGATTACTTCCGCCGCGCCAAGGATTCCACCCGCGATGTGTCGCAGGAGGACCTGTACAGGTTCGACCGTCTCCTGCTCTTCGGCGAAGGGATCGTGCCGTGGCGCCCCTACGACCATCCGCAGTACGGCGCCGTCGAACTCGGCGGCGTGAAGAAGGCGTGGACCCGGACCGCACCGTCGTTCATGATCGAGGATATGTGCCACCGCAATATGGCCTTCACGCTCTTCCACCTGTACCATACCCCTTCGCTGTCCATCGATACGGTCATCGTGAAACCGGCGGCGGGAGGGATGCGGGAGGTCACCGCGGTCGTCTCCAATGCCCGCGTCATCCCTACGCGCACCGCGCATGACATCAAGAACCGGATCACGCGTCCGGACATCGTTTCCCTCGAGGGGGCCGAGGTGCTGACGGGAGGCGTGCTCGAGAACCGGTGGCTCGGCACCAAGAAGGAGCAGCGCACCGCTCCCGGAAAGCTCCGCATCGACAGCGTTCCCGGCATGGGCTCCGTCGCGGTACGCTGGCTCGTCGCCGGGAACGGTCCCGTGACGGTCACCGTCGATTCGAAGAAGGGCGGACGCGCGGTGAAACGTTCACCGTAACGTTCTGCGCAGAATCTGCTGACCAGTGTCCAAGGTCTCACAACGAACCATCACCATCATGAGGTCCCAATGACGAAGTTCATCATGTTGTTCCTCGCAGCGGCCGGCATCCTGGCGGCGCAGCAGGAGGCCCGGCTGCTCCGTTTCCCGGCCGTTCACGGCGGGAAGATCGTCTTCACGTACGCCGGCGACCTGTACACCGTCCCGACGGCCGGCGGAACCGCCCGCCGCATCACGAGCGATGTGGGCACGGAGCTCTTCCCGCGCTTCTCGCCGGACGGCAAGTGGATCGCATTCACCGGACAGTACGACGGCAACACCGAAGTGTACCTCATCCCCTCCGAAGGGGGAGTGCCGAAACGTCTCACCGTCACCGCCACGCTCGACCGCGACGACGTGTCGGACCGCATGGGTCCGAACAACATCGTCATGGCGTGGAAGGACGCGAAGTCGGTCGTCTTCCGGTCGCGCCGCATCGAGTTCAACGATTGGAAGGGGCAGCTCTTCCTCGCGTCGGTCGAAGGCGGACTGCCGGAACAGCTGCCGGTCCCGCGCGGCGGATGGATCTCATTCGCTCCGGACGGGAAACGCTTCGCCTATAATCGCGTCTTCCGCGAGTTCCGCACATGGAAACGGTACCGCGGCGGCCAGGCGGACGACATCTGGATCTACGACCCCTCCACGCGTGCCGTGGAGAACATCACCAACGACCCGGCGCAGGACATCTTCCCGATGTGGAGCGGTTCGAGGATCTACTTCGTGTCGGACCGTGACGGACGGGACAAGAACAAACGGATGAACCTCTATTCGTACGACCTCGGCACGAAACAGACGGTGCAGCACACCTTCTTCTCCGAGTTCGACGTGAAGTTCCCCTCCCTCGGCGACGACGCCATCGTCTTCGAGAACGGCGGGTACATCTACCGCTTCGATCTCCGCACGCAGAAGGAACAGAAGGTGCCGGTGCAGATCAGCGAGGACCTGGACGGCGGCCGTGGCGGCATCGTCGACGTGAGCAAGAACGTCACCAACTATGAGATCGCGCCGGACGGGAACCGGGCACTCTTCGGCGCGCGGGGCGAGGTCTTCACCGTGCCGGCGAAGTACGGTCCCACGCGCAACCTGACCCAGACCCCGGGAGTGCACGAGCGGAACGCGAAATGGTCCCCCGACGGCAAGTGGATCGCGTACGTTTCGGACGCGACCGGCGAGGACGAGCTCTGGATGCGGCCGCAGGACGGTTCCGGTGAACCGGTCCAGCTCACCAAGAACTCCAGCAACTATAAGTACCAGCCCGCCTGGTCGCCCGACAGCCGAAAACTGCTCTGGGCGGACCGCGCCCAGCGGCTGCAGTTCGTCGATGTCGAGTCGCGCTCCGTCACCCTCGTCGCCGAATCGAAGGTGTGGGAGTACAACGAGTACGCCTGGTCCCCCGATTCGAAGTGGATCACCTACGTGAATCCCGAAGCCGAAACGATGTCCAAGGTGAAGCTGTACTCGGTCGAAAAGAAAGAGACGGCGGACGTCACCGACGGCTGGTACGATTCGGGGAACCCGGTCTTCAGTTCGGACGGTAAGTTCCTCTTCTTCACCTCCAACCGTTCCTTCTCGCCGTCGTACAGCTGGACCGAATGGAACCACGCCTACTTCGATATGGCGAAGATCTACTTCGTCACCCTGGCGAAGGAGACGAAGTCCCCCTTCGAACCGAAGAGCGACGAAGTGAAGGTGAAGGAGGAAAAGAAAGACGAGAAGAAGGACGACAAGAAGGACGAGAAGAAGAAGGACGACGGCAAGACCCCGGCGGTGAAGGTGGACCTCGACGGTCTGCAGCAGCGCATCGCCGGCCTCCCGGTCTCCGCCTCCAACTACCGGAACCTGACCGTCATCGGCGACAAGGTGTACTACCTGCGCCAAGGGACGAAGGACGCCCGGTCGAAGATGTTCCTGTACGAACTGGACAAACAGAAGGAGACCGAACTGGGCGACGTGAACGGCTATGAGGTCTCCGCGGACGGGAAGAAGATGTTGGTCGGTCTTGACGGTTCCTACGCCATCATCGACCTGCCGACCGGCAAGGTCGAACCGAAGGACAAGCTCAATCTTTCGGACATGAAGATGGTCCTGGACCGCCGTGCGGAGTGGACGCAGATGTTCAACGAATCCTGGCGTCAGATGCGCGACTTCCTCTTCGCTCCGAACATGCACGGCGTCGACTGGAAGCGGATGAAGGAGACCTACGCGCAGCTGCTGCCGCATGTGAACCACCGCATCGATCTCACGTACGTCATCGGAGAGATGATCTCCGAGCTCAACATCGGGCATGCGTACGTCGGCGGGGGAGAGTATCCGAAGGCCGAGCGGATCAAGCTGGGCCTGCTCGGAGCCGTGGTGGAACGCGATGCCGCCTCCAAGTACTACCGCATCGTCCGCATCCTGAAGGGCCAGAACTGGGATCCCGCCCTGCGGTCCCCTCTCACCGAGATCGGTGTGGATGTGAAGGAAGGGGACTACATCGTCGCCGTCGAAGGCAGCTCCACCGCCGGCATGACCGACCTCTATGCATCTCTCATCGGCACCGCCGGCAAGCAGGTGCGTCTGAAGGTCAACAGCTCGCCAAAGGAGACCGGAAGCCGCGAGACCACCGTCGTTCCCATCGCCAACGAAGCGCCCCTCTATTACTACAACTGGGTGCAGAAGAACATCGAGACGGTCAGCAAGGCGACCGGAGGGAAGGTGGGGTACATCCACATCCCGGACATGGGGCCGAACGGTCTGAACGAGTTCGCCAAGCACTTCTATCCGCAGCTCCGCAAGGAGGCGCTCATCATCGATGACCGCGGCAACGGCGGCGGCAACGTCTCGCCGATGATCGCCGAACGGCTGAACCGTCAGCTCGCGATGATCGACGTCGCGCGGAACGGCACGCCGGGCCCCAATCCGGACGGCATGCACCTGGGACCGAAAGTGCTCCTGCTGGACGAGTTCTCCGCGTCGGACGGCGACATCTTTCCGTACCGGTTCCGGAAGTACAACCTCGGCAAGCTCATCGGCAAACGCTCCTGGGGAGGCGTCGTGGGCATCCGCGGAACGCTGCCGCTGCTGGACGGCGGATTCCTCAACCGGCCGGAGTTCTCGCGCTACGATGTGGACGGGAAGTCCTGGATCATGGAGGGCTACGGCGTCGATCCGGACATCGTCGTGGACAACGACCCGGCGAAGGAGTTCGGCGGCGTGGACGAACAGCTGAACAAGGCCATCGAGGTCATCAAGGAGGAGATGAAGAACTTCAAGTACCGCATCCCCCCTCCGCCGCCGTACCCGGACAAATCGAAGTGACGTGAGCGATGTTCGCTCCGAAGGCCGGGCACGTCCCGGCCTTCGTTTTTTCTCCGCCGGAATTTTCGCTATATTGGGACATGAAAGAAGGCAATCTCACCATCTTCGACCTGCGGAAGGACTTCAAGAAGGGTTCGCTCGACGAGAAGGAGGTCGAGCGGAATCCGTTCGACCAGTTCAACCGCTGGTTCAAGGAGGCCGTGGCGTCCGAGATACCCGAGGTGAACGCGATGACCCTCGCCACGGCGTCGCGCTCCGGCCGCCCGTCGGCGCGGACCGTCCTGCTGAAACAGTATGACGACCGCGGGTTCGTCTTCTTCACGAACTACGGCAGCCGCAAGGCGCACGACCTTGCCGAGAATCCCCAGGCGGCGCTCCTCCTGTTCTGGGAGCCGCTGGAACGGCAGGTCCGCATCGTCGGCCGCGCGGAGAAGGTGAGTCCCGCCGAGTCGTTCGAGTACTTCCGTACGCGTCCTATCGACAGTCAGCTCGGCGCATGGGCGTCGCAGCAGAGCAGCGAGATATCGGCCCGTGCGCTGCTGGAGAAGGCGTTCGGAGAGATGCTCGAGAAGTTCAAGAACGGTGAGGTGCCGCTCCCGCCGTTCTGGGGCGGATACCGCATCGTGCCGGACGAGTTCGAGTTCTGGCAGGGGCGTCCCAACCGGCTGCATGACCGCATTCGATACACCGGAACGGTCGGCGGATGGCGCATCGCCCGGCTCTCGCCGTGAACGGTCCTCGTTGAAATCCCCTCCATTTTTCCGTATCTTTGACCAGTGAAGTTCACCGTTGTTCATACGGAGTCATCCGCCCGGGCCGGCGTTCTGGAGACCGACCATGGTGTCATCGAGACGCCCATTTTCATGCCGGTCGGAACGCAGGGAACGGTGAAGGCGGTCGAACAGCGGGAACTGAAGGAGATGGGGGCGCAGATCATCCTCGGGAACACGTACCACCTCTACCTCCGCCCGGGGACCGATGTGCTGACGGCGATGGGAGGGCTTCACCGGTTCATGAACTGGGACCGTCCGCTCCTCACGGACAGCGGCGGATACCAGGTGTTCAGCCTCAGCGATTTCCGGAAGATCTCGCACGACGGGGTGACCTTCAAGTCGCATCTCGACGGCTCGTCGCACTTTTTCACGCCCGCCTCGGTGGTCGGCATCCAGCGCGCCATCGGTTCGGACATCATGATGGTGCTGGACGAATGTCCCCCCTTCCCGTGCGACGAAACGTACGCGCTCGAATCGAACGGGATGACCGTCCGCTGGGCGAAGGAATGCCGGACGGCATGGCGAGGATCGGAACCGTTGTACGGACACCATCAATCCCTCTTCGCCATCGTGCAGGGGAGCGTCTTCCGTCACATCCGGACCGACAGCGCGAAGGCGCTCACGGACCTCGATTTTGAGGGGTACGCTGTCGGAGGTCTGGCGGTCGGCGAACCGGCGGAGACGATGTACGACATCACCGAACACACCGTCGGACATCTGCCGAAGGAGAAACCGCGGTACCTGATGGGGGTCGGCACGCCGGAGAACCTCCTGGAGAGCGTGGAGCGGGGCATCGACATGTTCGACTGCGTGATGCCCACGCGCAACGGACGGAACGGGATGCTCTTCACCCGCAACGGCCGCATCAACATCCGGAACGCGCAGTGGAAGAGCGACGACCGTCCCATCGATGACGGGTTCGCAAGCTACACCAATACGAATTTCTCCCGTGGCTACCTCCGCCACCTCTTCCAGGTGGACGAGATCCTGGGGCTGCAGCTCGCCTCCATCCACAACCTCTCGTTCTACCTGTGGCTGATGCGCGAGGCGCGCACGAACATCATTGCCGGTACGTTCGCCTCCTGGAAACGGGAGACCCTCGAACGGATGGCGCCGCGGACGTGAATCACAGCACAACAACCAACAGAACGGAGCAAACGGAATGAACACGCTCATCGCCATGGCACCCCCGCAGTCCGGACAGGGGGGAGGGGAGATCTACAGCACCCTCATCATGTTCGGCGCCATCATCGCCATCTTCTACTTCATGATCATCCGGCCGCAGCAGAAGCGCCAGAAGGAGCGCGAATCGCTCCTCTCCACCATCAAGAAGGGGGACAAGGTCGTCACCGCCGGCGGACTGCACGGCGAAGTGGCGGGTCTGGACGAGAAGACCGTGCTCCTTGAGATCGCGGACAAGGTGAAGGTGAAGGTGGAACGCGCCTCAATCGCCGTGGTCAACAAGCAGGGCGAAGTGGAGGGCGTCGCGTCCTGATGTCCTCGCCGCTCAACACGGTCGAAGAGGCGCTGGAGGAGCTCCGCGCCGGACGGGTCATCATCGTCGTGGACGACGAGGACCGCGAGAACGAAGGGGACTTCGTCGCTGCGGCCGAGTCCATCACGCCGGAGACGGTCAATTTCTTCGTCACGCACGGGCGCGGCATCGTCTGCGTCTCGCTCACGGCACGGCGGGCGGCCGAACTCCATCTGGAACCGATGGTGGAGAACAACACGTCGCTGCACGAGACGCCGTTCACCGTCCCCATCGACTACCTGCACGGCACCACCACCGGCGTCTCGGCGGCGGACCGCGCGCTCACCATCCGTTCCGTCACCGATCCGGCCGTGAAGGCGGGCGACTTCGGCCGTCCGGGCCACGTCTTCCCGCTCCGCGCCGTCGAAGGGGGAGTGCTGCGCCGGGCCGGGCACACCGAAGCGGTGGTGGACCTCTGCACGCTCGCCGGCCTGTATCCCGCGGGCGCCCTCGTCGAGATCATGAATCCCGACGGCACGATGGCGCGCATGCCGGAGCTCACCGCCGTCGCCGCCGTGCACGGACTGAAGATCGTCTCCATTAAGGACCTGGTGGAGTACCGCCAGCACCGCGAAAAGCTCGTCGAGCGTATGGTGAGCACCGTGCTCCCCACGCGCAACGGACGGTTCGACGTCCATCTGTACCGCTCGGCGGTCGACACGAAGGAGCACATCGCCCTTGTGAAGGGGACCATCGACGCCGGCGCTCCGGTGCTCGTGCGCGTCCATTCGGAATGCCTCACCGGTGACATCTTCGGATCGCAGCGCTGCGACTGCAATGAGCAGCTGCACACCTCGATGGAGATGATCGAACGGGAAGGGAACGGCATCGTCCTCTACATGCGGCAGGAGGGACGCGGCATCGGACTGCTCAACAAGCTCCGTGCGTACAAGCTGCAGGACGAAGGGAAGGACACCGTCGAGGCGAACGAGGCGCTCGGGTTCCATGCGGACGTGCGTGACTACAGTCTCGCGGCGCAGATCCTGCTCGACCTCGGCGTTCGCCGCGTCCGGCTGCTGACGAACAATCCGAAGAAGATCGTCGGGCTCAAAGGCTTCGGCATCGAGGTCACCGAACGCATCCCCATCGAAGGGACGGCGACCAGCGCCAACGAACGGTACCTCCGCACCAAGCGCGATAAAATGGGGCATCTCATCCTCACCGGAGTGAAATGACCGCGCCGCGCCATTTTTCGCTTGCATCTCCGGCGCAATAGCGATACATTACCATCAATAAAGACCAGCCATTGTCCCGACGGACGATGGCTTTTGTTTTTCATATCCATATCCGAGTTTGTGGCACCATGAGTGACGTCGTATACCTGACCAAAGAGAAGTTCGTCGGACTGGAACAGGAACTTCGCGAGATGAAGATCGGCGGACGGGCGCTGGTGGCGCAGAAGATCGCCGAAGCGCGCGGACACGGAGACCTGAGCGAGAACGCGGAGTACGATGCCGCGCGCGAGGAACAGCGTCATCTCGAGTATCGCATTTCAAAGCTCGAGGAGACCCTGTCCAAGGCCCGCATCATCGACAGCAAGGACCTGCCGACCGACAAGGTGTACATCCTTTCCAAGGTGACGGTGAAGGAGCCGAAGAACGGGAAGAAGACCCAGTACCAGCTCGTCTCTCCGGAGGAGGCCGATTTCGAACAGAACAAGATCTCGGCGACCTCTCCCATCGGCAAAGGGCTCATGGGCAAAAAGGTGGGAGATACGGTCGAGATCAAGGTGCCTGCGGGCATTCTGAAGTACGAGATCGTGGAAATCTCGCGTTGATGCACTCTGTTTCTTGACACTGAGGGGAAGGTTCCTTATATTTGTTACGGTTATGCGGGAGTAGCTCAGTTGGTAGAGCGCAATCCCGACGTTCGTCGGGATTGATGTGCATGGGGGAGTGACCAAGAATATCGTTGCGGGAGTAGCTCAGTTGGTAGAGCGCAACCTTGCCAAGGTTGATGTCGCGGGTTCGAGTCCCGTTTCCCGCTCTATCCCGTCCCGACGCATCGGACGGGATTTTCGTTTCACTGCGTTTTTTGACATGCGGTAACAACGGTATCAACGGCGCCGTACCCAAGTGGTAAGGGAGAGGTCTGCAAAACCTTTATGCATCAGTTCGAATCTGATCGGCGCCTCGAGCACCTTTTGCCGGGATGGCGGAATTGGTAGACGCACAGGACTTAAAATCCTGAGGGACGGAAGTCCCGTGCCGGTTCAAGTCCGGCTCTCGGTACGGAAAAATGCAGTTGACTTCTGTTCAAAAAGTGCTAACTTGCGGAAGTGGTGGAATTGGCAGACACACCATCTTGAGGGGGTGGCGCCCAAAAGGCGTGCGGGTTCAAGTCCCGCCTTCCGCACTCTGAACCGATGACAACGACGAGATCCATACTGACCCTGCTCCTGGTGACCGCGGCCGCACTGACGGCCGGCGCCATCCGCGACGGTTCCCTCCTGGCGCGGAGCGACGGCAACAACGTCACCGTGCAATGGGCGTCGGCGGACGAGTCGGCGGTGAAGGACTTCACGGTCGAACGCCGCAGCGGCACCGCGGGCGAGTTCGTCGCCGTGGCCGTCCTCGCGAAGAAAGGTTCGAACTCCTACTACGAATACATCGACCGCTCCGCGTTCAAGACCACCGGCACCGTCTACCAGTACCGTATCCGGACCAACGGCACGAACGGCGCGGCGGAACTCTCGGCGGTCATCACCGTCACCCATAACGTATCGAGCGTCAAGCGGACCTGGGGCAGTCTCAAGGCGATGTTCCGCTGAACCGTTGACGGAACCACACGAAGGCGATTCTTGGAATCGCTTTTTTTTTGTACATCCTATGCGCCCGCTCCCCGTACCGGTCATCCTCGCCTCCCGTTCGCCGCGGCGCTCGCAGCTGCTGCGGCAGATCGGCATGCAGTTCACCGTCGAGCCGAGCGGCATCGAGGAACGCATCGACGCGTCGCTCTCGTTCGAAGAGAACGTCCGCCGGCTCGCCCTGCACAAGGCCGAGGACGTCGCTCATCGCCGCACGGAGGGGATCGTCATCGGCTCGGACACCATCGTCGTCATCGACGGCGACGTGCTCGGCAAACCGGCCGACGCCGCCGAGGCGCTGCGCATGCTCCGCCGGCTCAGCGGCCGGACCCACACGGTGTACACCGGGTTCGCGCTGGTGGACTGTGCGGACGGCCGGCGGCACATCGACCATCAGGAGACGAGCGTCACGTTCCGTGCGCTGACGGACGACGAGATCGCCGACTATGTGGCGGGCGGTTCTCCCATGGACAAAGCGGGGGCGTACGGCATCCAGGACGACGCCGGCGCGGTGTTCGTGGAACGCATCGACGGATGCTACTACACGGTCGTCGGATTCCCGCTCGCGAAGTTCCACACCGCGTTCCTGTCCTTCACGGACGGGCTCGGTCAATCGAAAGGGACGCTATGAACAGGAAGATCCGTGTGCTGGTCGCCAAGGCGGGGCTGGACGGTCACGATCGCGGCGCCAAGGTCATCGCCGCCGCGCTGCGCGATGCCGGGATGGAGGTCATCTATACCGGACTGCGCAAGACACCGGAGACCATCGTCGAGGCCGCGCTGCAGGAGGATGTCGACGCCGTCGGCATCAGTTCGCTCAGCGGTGCGCATATGACCATCTTCCCGAAGGTGCTGACGCTGATGCGGGAGAAGGGGATGGAGGATGTGCTGCTGTTCGGCGGGGGGATCATTCCCCGGGAGGACATCGATGCGCTGAAGAAGATGGGGGTGGGGGAACTGTTCACGCCGGGCGCCTCCACCATCGCCATCGTCGAATATCTCACGTCGGCCATGGCGAAGCGCGCCACCGCTTAAGCGTCGTCGCTGTCCAGTTCGATCGTATAGCTCTCACCCGGGGCGGGGCCGGCCTCCCGCTCCGGTTCCACTCTCCGGTTCACCACCATGATGGCCGACGGCGTGAAGCCGAACAGGTCCTCCGTCGAAAAGACCGCCCGGAAATCGCTCTCCGTGAAGAACTCCGAGAACTTCTCCGAAAATTCGTTCAGCCGCTTCAGGTAGTAGGCCGTGTTCTCGTCGGGGAAGTTCGCGTCCCACTCATGCGCCTCTTTCGCGTTCTCGAATCCCCGCACGTTCGCATCGGAACCGGTGATGTAGTAGCGGAGGCGGCTTCCCTGCCGGTACGACCGAGACGAGCGCAGCGCCAGTTCGTACGCCGCAGAGCGGTTCCGCCGTCCTGCTGCCACGTCCGCCGCGTACGCTTCCGGCGCGTCCTTCAGCGTCTCCGAGCGCAGGAAGTCCTGCACGTCCCAGGAATGGCTCCGGATGGTGTGCTCCATCCCGATGTACAGGTCGTGCAGCTGCTGCATGTCCCCGCTCAGCAGCCGTTCGATGCAATGCTGCAGGTACTGCCGTCCGAACCGTTCGATGGAACGGGCGACGAGCGATGAACCGCGGATGGTGATGCGGTCGTCGGGATGGAGCAGCGCGTAGTTCTTCTTCTTGTAGCTCAGCATCTTCGTGAACCGTCCCCCGAACGCCAGCCGGATCCCCTCCGGCAGCGTGCCGGAGAGATGCTCCACGAACCGACGTTCCGCCTCCTCGCCCACCACATTGTCCGGCGGAATGAAGTACAGCCCGTCGGTGTCCACTTCGATCACCGTTCCGTTGTGCCGTTCGATCTCCCGGATGAGCGATTTCAGCAGCGCCTGTCCGGTGGTCGTCACGAGGTCCGCCTGCCCGTAGTCGTTGAAGAGCCCTTTTGAGTATCCGAGGTATCCGTAGAAGGAGTTGATGAGGATCTTGTACGAGGACTGGAGCGCGTCGATCGTGGTCCGCTCCTCCGCGGGAGCGTCGGGCAGTGACCGCTTCGCCTCCAGCCGGAGGTCCGTCAGGTACCGCAGCGCCGTGCGGAAGATGCCCAGGTCGTCGGTGATGGGGCGGACCCCCTTCGACAGCATGATCGAAGGGTAGAGCGACTCCACGTCAGCGTGGATGATGGGGCCGAACACGCCGGTGGCGAACATGTCGGTGTACCCGCCGCTGATGGGGATCCCCGCCTGAGGCTTCGGGACGGAATGCCGCTGACGGATGTACTCGCGGAGGAACACCGCTTCGATCTTCGCCGCGGAGCCGAGCTTCGAAACGGTGCCGTAGTTGTACGGGAGCATCTGCGTGAGGTGGAAGTTGCTGCCGGAGAGCTTCGAGCTCAGTCCCCGCGTCTCGCGCACGTCGTCCAGCGCGTAGCGCTTCAGCGTCTCTACGTCGTTGTCCCAGTGCCAGGAGATGCGGTCACCGTCGATGTACGTGCGGTCCGGCGCCGCCACACCGAAGTACGTCGCGGCGTATTTCAGACCATGGCTCTCCATGTTCCGCTTGTTCATGTCAAAGGACTGCACCAGCAGCCAGGTGTCCACGATGTGCCGGCCGGCGGACTCGTAGCTGAGGTACTCCACGGCGTTCTCGGAGAACGAGGTGCGCGTGCGGAAGACGGAGGGCGGGGAGCCGTCGCGGCCGACGGCGAACTCGACGCCGTGCATCTCGCACCGCTTCAGGATGTACGGCAGATCGAAGTTGAAGATGTTGTGCCCTTCGATGATGTCCGGGTCCCGTTCCCGGACCGCCTTCACGCACTGCTGCAGCAGCCGCTTCTCAGGGACCCCTTTGCCGCCGAGCACCGTCTCCCATCCGCGGTTGTCGGAGAGGGAGATGAGGATGATGCGGTCCGTCGAACGGTCCGCCCGGCTGAACCGGTGGTCCTTCGAGTACGTTTCGATGTCAAGCTGCAGCCGGTGCAGGTCATCGAACCGCATCCCTTTGAACAGTGTCTTCCCGCTCTGCAGCAGGTACTGTGTGTTCATGTCCGGACGGAGGAACAGATGGTCCGTTTCGGTGTAGGAATTGTAGCCGGTCTTGTACTCGCGGTTGATGGAGCGCAGGGAGTACTGGACGGCGTCCCAGAAGACTGGAACCGAGGGGAAGGCGCAGAGGTATTGGTAATGGTTCGACCCTTCGAGCTTCTTCACCCAGGCCTTCTGGGGAAAGCCGTCGAGGAAGCGCTTGTCGGAGAGGTGGAAGAAGGGGTAGAAGGACTCGTCACGGTGCTCGATGATGTCGCCGGCCCGCTTGTACAGGCGGACCATATTGTCGCCGTTCGTCTGAACGGCGACGATATTGGTCTCGTCATCGTGTCCATAGAGCACCGGATCGGTCATGCGTATGAATATACGCTTTGAACGGAGAAATTCAAGGAGGAGGTCCGTTCACGGTCCCGTAAGCCGGTCTGTGCCGGCCTCACGGCACGAGCCGTACCGTGATGGGATTCCGTGCAGCGGTGCGCGACCCGAACACGCCGATGCCGCCGACGGTCCGGTACCGGATCTCACGCAGTTCTCCCCCCTGGGCGGGGATGTACTGGTTGATGAAATCGCTGTAATTGACATCGATGGCGTACACATCGAACCGGACCGTGCCGTAGTACGAGAGAAAGATCCAGGGGAGTTCCGTGCTGAGCTGGGTCGGAGGCAGACCGATGCGGTAGCCGACCTTGTCGGGGCGCTGGAAATCGGCGCTCAGCGTATCCTGGTAGAAGATCTTCGGGATCATCGCCGCGCCGGAGTCGAGATAGGTGATGGTCGGAAGGTACGTGCCGTACGACGCGCTCGGTGTCCAGGCGAAACTGTGGACCGGTGCCGTCACATCGTACTTCACCGTTCCGCCGTCCGTCAGGGTGCTGGTGGTGATGGCGAACTCGTCGGGGACCGTGGTCACGGCGGACACGGTCCGCGCTTCGGGTGTGACGGTGCGGACGGTCAGTTCGTAGGTCCGTGTCGGCAGGATCTTCCTCGCCGTGTCCGGCGAGAAGTACCGGCCCGGCACGGAGGGATCGTAGACCAGTGTGTCGGCGAAGGTGCCGCCCACCTCGCGGACGACGACGACGGCGTCCGTGATCGCCAATGCCGACAGGTCGTAACGCTGGTCCACCACGCCGGTCCAGGAGACCTTGATGGTGTCCACGGAACGGCCCGCGGTGAGCACGCCGCTGATGACCACTTCCCGCCGGTAGGTTTCGGCGGTGGGTGTCTCTTCACAGCCGCTGGATGCGAGGACGGCGGTAAGGAGGAGGGAGAGGGAGAGGGTTCGCATGATGATCGTTCGTTTCATGTCCGTTTCCGTCATAACGTTAGAAGGAGAAATCGATGCCGAACGTCGGCAGGATGGGGAGGAGGGTCACGTCGGTGATCTCCGCAGGATTCTTGGAATTGTCGAACTGCTTGAACCAGACGTTGCGCCGGTTGTACACATTGTAGATCTGGAAGTACCAGCTCCCGTGCAGACCGAAGAAGGTGGTCCGTTTCGTCACGCTCAGGTCCATGCGATGGTACGGCGAGAGCCGCTGGTTGAACAGTTTGCCGGGCAGCGTGAACTCGATGGGTGCGCCGAACGGATTCTGCTCGTAGCGCGCCACGCCGGTGGTGTACGCCTGCCCCGTCGCGTACGTGAACACCGCGCCGAACCGCCAGGATTCGTCCGCCTGGAAGTTGACGGTCATCGTCAGGTCATGCCGTCGGTCGAACTTGGGCTGGAACTTCTCGCCCCCGTTGAGCATGTCGAACGTCCGGTACGTCCAGGCCAGTGTGTACCCGAGCGTGCCGGTCCATGGTCCCGCCTTCTTCTGCAGGAACAGTTCCGTGCCGAACGCTTCGCCGTCGCCGACGAAGAACAACTGGTCCACCTCTTTCGTGTACGTGATCTCGTTCCGGAAGTACAGGATCTCGCGGAACGTCTTATAGTATGCTTCGAGCGACAGGGAGACGTCCTCCAGGTACCGGTTCTCGTACCCCGCGACGATGTCGATGGCACGGCTGGGGTTCATCCGTTCGTTGATGGGGATCCAGATGTCGAACGGGGAGAATCCGTTGTCCGAGCCGGCGGGGACCGCCATCAGGAATTGGTAGTACATGCCGGACGCCAGTTTGACGGAACTGAGATCGTCGATGTTGAAGCGGACGTTGAGCCGCGGGCCGGTCGTGACATGCTTGGAGAGGTCCTGATACTCGGTGCGGAGTCCGAACTGGAACGTCCACCGTTCGTCGTACCGCCATTCGTCCTGGGCGTAGAACGAGATCTGCGCCGGCCGCTCCAGGAACTCGTACGGCTCGCCGTCGCCGGTCTGGGAGTACGTGACACGGTACTGCGACCACCAGACGCCGAGCTTCACCAGATGGTCCTGGGCCGCGAAGAAGTCGACGTCGGCGCGGATGGAGTAGTCGTCGATGCTGTTCGATTGCGCGAACCGGACACCGCCGAAATTGAAGTCCGTCGTCGAGAGGTAACGGCTGTACGATGCCGTGATGTTCGAGAAGAGGGTCTGACTGAACAGGTGCGTCCACTTCAGGGCGCTGGTCCGGTTCCCCCACCGCATGTTGATGCTGAGCTCGTTTTCGCCCAGTTTCCAGAGCAGGTCGTCCTGCCCGAGGTAACCGACGAAGGAGACCTTGTCGTCATCGCTCAGGTCCTGATTGATCTTCAGGTTTGCATCATAGAAATAATAGAGGGGAAGGGCGTCCTTGCCGGTATCGAGCCGGGCGATGGAGACGACTTGGTCGAGATAGGTGCGCCGTCCGGAAAGGAACCACGAACCGTTGCCGAGCGGTCCCTCGCCGGTCAGTCGTGAACTCAGCAGACTGATGGAGGCCTTGCCGTGGGTGTTCACGCGGTCGCCGTCGATGTTGGTCACGTTAAGCACCGATGAGAGTCGTCCGCCGTACTCGGCGGGGAAGCCCCCCTTCATCAGATCGATGTCCTTCACGGCATCGGTGTTGAACGTGGAGAAGAATCCGAAGAGGTGCGAGGGATTGTACACGACCGTATTGTCGAGCAGGATCAGGTTCTGATCGGTGCTGCCGCCCCGCACGTTGAAGCCGCTGGAGATCTCCGAGGTCGCTTTGACGCCCGGCATCAGCTGCAGAGCCCTGAACACGTCCGCCTCACCGATGGTCGGCAGCGAGACGATGTCCTTCGCTTGCATGACGATCCGTCCCGTCTGCGTCGCTCTCCGCTCTTCCTCTTTTTCAGCATCGATGACGACTTCGGTGACCTGTACGGCCTTGTCGGTCAAGTACACGTCCTGCACAAGACGTTTCGTCCTCCGTGTGTCGATGGTGAACTCCGACGTTTGATAACCGAGGAGCGAAACCTGTACAGTATGAACCCCTTCCGGAATGGAAGGGATTGCGAAATAACCTTCGATCGTGGTCGCTGATCCGATCTTCAGCGCAGGGATGTAGATGTTCGCGTATGGAAGGGTCTCTTTATTTGCCCGGTCCCTCACGAATCCGCTCAAGGTGGCCATTTCTTGTGCCTGGGCATTCATGACGAATACGATGAGGAAGGCGAAAATGAATGATCGCATGTTGTTATCGACTCGATTGTCTGGATTAATATAGAGAAACAAAGCCTGTTACGCTTCTCGTCTTATCATGTTGCGTTCGCGATGATAACATAACACCGAAATTCGTGATGAGATTCACATTTTCGGTGAACAATTGCTTCATATCGGTGAAAATGAATCATATAGACGGACAGCTTGACCGTACAAGAGCGAAGGATGTCCGCTATGGAGTGAAAAGGAAGGTTGGGATTGAAAGGGGATTTCCAGTGGAAATGAACGGGCCGTCGGTCCATCCGGTGAGATTGTCTAGAAGGTACAACGACAGTGACGGGCCGTGTGGACGATGTGTTGTGGATAGTGATTCGAACCGATGACGTACCAGTGGTACATCCGTTCATTACTCCATCGAACTTGATCCCGCGATAAAGTACCGTTCCAATTCGCGTGCCTTCTGTTC
>WBUG01000135.1 GCA_008933835.1 Bacteroidota bacterium
CTCGCGCGGTTCGTCCGCGACGCGGCAGCGGATGCGGAGCGAATCGGCGGAGTCGCGGTACAGACGCAGGTCCGTCGGGTCGAGCGACTGTTCGCGCAGGCCGTAGTCGGCCGCCGCGGCGAAGAAGAGCGCCGCCATGGCGAGATGACCGCAGGAAAGGGCGCGCCCGGGTGAACCGCGGCGGCGCACCACCGCGATGACGGCGGCGAGCGCGGCGGCACAGGCGGCAACGGCGGACGCGCCCCAGGGTGCGCCGGAAGCATGTTCGGCGACGATGCCGCCCCCGATGAGCAGGGCGGCGGTCATCGCCGGACGGCGATGGTGCATCACTCTCCGGTGATGTGTGCGATGACGGCGGGCGTGATGTGGGCGAGGGTGCGGACGGAACGGGCGATGGTACGGGCGCCCCGGCCGGCGACGATGAGCGGCACGGGGTTCATGGTGTGGGTCTTCACGGACAGGTCTTCGATGTTGCCATGATCGCTGATGAGCAGGATGGTGTCGGCGGCGGCATCGAACCGCTCAAGCAGACCGCCGAGGAATCCGTCCATCCGCTCCAGCACCTCCACCGCTGACGCCATCTGCCGGGCATGCCCGGCGTGATCGGTGATGAAGTACTCGAAGAACGCAAGGTCCGTCGTTCTGCCGAGCTCATGGAACAACCGTCCGGCGTCGTGCGGTTCGGCCGGAGGGACGTCGGGATGTCCGAGCTCGCGCCAGCGCGTGCCGGAGATGTCCGCCGAAACGGCGGTGCGGGCGATGACCTCATGATGCGTATTGAGACGTCCCCCGGCGGCGAGGTGCGACATGGCGATCACCGGGATCCTCCCTTTCGGACCGAACAGGTAATCGAAGTACCGTTTCGGATAGCCGTTCACGAAACGGTGCGTCCGTCCCGTCCGAGCGAGCCGGACGAAAAGGTTCCGCTCCCGGATGACCGGTACAAGAGTGGAGTACGGATGCGGACCGAAATGCTTGCCGACGAACGCCGGCGCATTGATGCCGGTCATGATGGAGGCCTGGCCGGTGCCGCTCTGCGGAAGTCCCGGCACGCGCATCGTCGTGTTGACGGGCGAGAGCGAAACGGTGCCGGAGTCGTACCGTCGGAACGAGAGGGACGGCAGCTTCCCGCCGAAGAGCGAACGCATCACCGGAAGACGGGCCGCGAAGAACGGGTTCACCGCCGGATCCTTTCGGCCGTATCCGACGCCGTCCCAGAAGATGAAGTAGAAGGCCATCGCCTCACGGCTCCTTCGATTCGACCGTCACCGTCACCGGACCGCTGTTCACCAGCGACACTTCCATCATCGCGCGGAAGACGCCGGTGGAGACCTTCGATTCCCCCAGCAGGTTCCGCAGGTGGCGCACGAAGTGTTCGTACAGCGGTTCCGCCGTCTGCGGCGGCGCCGCGTCGACGAAGCTGGGACGGTTCCCTTTCCGGGTGTCGCCGTACAATGTGAACTGCGAGACGACCAGCGCTTCGCCCATCGTGTCGCGCAGCGAACGGTTCATCTTCCCCTCATCGTCCTCGAAGAT
>WBUG01000136.1 GCA_008933835.1 Bacteroidota bacterium
CTTCTGGTCCCCCTCCACGAAGTACTTGTTGTAATTGAGGTCGCGATTGTCCGCCCGCACCCGGAAATATCCCGGCAGGTCCTCGGCGTTCGTCCGTTCTTCCCGGGTCAGCAGGGTTTCGTACAGCTTCTCGCCGTGGCGGGTACCGATGACCTTGATCTCGTTGTCCGCGTTCATGACCTCCTTGACGGCGATGGCGAGGTCCATGATGGTCGAAGCGGGCGCTTTCTGGACGAAGATGTCGCCGCTCTTTGCGTGCTGGAAGGCGTACAGGACGAGGTCCACAGCGTCTTCGAGCGACATGAGGAATCGCGTCATGTTCGGGTCCGTGATGGTCAGCGGCTGGCCGGCCTTGATCTGATTGACGAACAGGGGAATGACGGAACCGCGGGAGGCCATCACGTTGCCATACCGTGTTCCGCACATCACAGTTCCCTTGGCGGTGAGCCGCGATTTGGCGACCATGAGCTTCTCCATCATCGCCTTCGACATCCCCATCGCGTTGATGGGATAGACCGCCTTGTCGGTGCTCAGCACGATGACGTTCTTCACCCCGCTGGCGACGGCCGCGTTCAGCACGTTCTCCGATCCGAGGATGTTGGTCTGCACGGCCTGCATCGGATAGAACTCGCAGGAGGGGACCTGCTTCAGGGCGGCCGCATGGAAGACGTAATCGACCCCCTGCATCGCAGCGCTGATGCTGCTGTAGTCCCTCGTATCGCCGATGAAGAACTTCACCTTGTCGTTCTTGAGCCGTATCCGCATATCCTCCTGCTTCTTCTCGTCCCGGCTGACGATGCGGATCTCCTTGATATCGGTGTGCAGGAACCGGTTGAGGACGGCGTTCCCGAAGGAGCCGGTTCCGCCGGTGATGAGCAGCGTGGAATTCTTAAACATGCGTCTTCCCTTGATAGTTGGTCTGTACAAAGTCCGTATGCATCGTATCGACCATCTCCGGCCACGGCATCATTCGGTAGCCCGTTTCGGCGATGTATCGCGAGCAGTCGAGGCTCTTGTCGTTCACGAACCCGTCGTACGGTTCGATGGTGATGCCGCTGCCGTACGTCTCGTTGATGAGCTTTAGGAGGTCGAACTTGTTGATCGGCGTGGACGACACCTGATACAGCCCCTGCAGCGACGGATGGGCGTCGATGATGCGGGCCGTCTCGCGCGCGAGGACCACCGTGGGCAGTCCGGTATAGATCGCTTTTGTATATCCCCGCACCGTTCCGCCGGTATTGCCGAGGAACCAGTCGACGAGCGACAGGCGGCTGAAGAGCTCATGCCCGATGATGGAGGTCCTGACCGTCAGCGCCCCCGGCGCCGTGACCTCGCCGAGGTACTTTGTCCGGCCGTACAGGTCGTACGCGTCGGCGACATCACGTTCGGTGTACATCCCGCGCGAACCGGAGAAAACGCAGTCCGTGCTGATGTGGATGAGCCGGCACCCCGCGGTGGCGCAGAGACGGGCGAGCAGATGCGGGAACAGCGAATTGATCTGGATGGTCTGGACGGGATCGTGCGCCTCTTTGAGC
>WBUG01000016.1 GCA_008933835.1 Bacteroidota bacterium
GAACGGTGGGGTATCACGACCCGCCGTTCTGCGGGGACGGAAGAGTCGCTGAACAGCAGAACACATAGGCACAGAGGGACAGAGAAGAGACATAGAACGGTGGGGTATCACGACCCGCCGTTCTGCGATGGGGTAGCGACAGACGAAACCTCGTAAGGGATGAGGTTTTAGGTTTTTGGTTGTGGCCGCTATTCACTGTTTTGTGTTTTGTGTTTTGTGTTTTGTGTTTTGTGATTTTCATGCTGTTCATTGTTCATTGATGATTGTTCATTGATCACTGTTTACTGTTTACTGTTCACTGATCACTGTTCATTGATGATTGCTCATTGAAAACTGTTCACTGATTTTCTCGATGTACGGTAGGACGGTGTTTCTCCTGCGTTCAAAGAACGAACTTCGGAGAACAAGGGACACCGTCCCTACGCTTGGTATCTGGTCATTGATGATTGTTCATTGATCATTGTTCACTGTTCACTGTTTTCCGCATCGGCATCCTGCTCCTTTCTTCCCGTCACATGCCCACTTCCGCATACGGTGAATGGATTCGTTTCTGCCCACATCCATAATAGCGCTGTTATTTGACAGGAAAAGGGCTTTTATCATTTTTCTTGACAATGAAAAATAAGTGGAGTACACTAATCCAATTTAGCACTGAACAATCACAGAAAGGAGATCGAATGCGCATCATTTCTACCATCGTTTTGTCCGTCATGGTATCCCTGACGGCATTCGCCGATATTCATCAGCCGGACGGATTGCGGATACCGGGTGACTGGAACGGATTTGCGAACACCAACGGTATGGGGGGCTCTTTTGACCTTGTGAAGATCGTAACCGGTACGGTGCGGTGGCAGACGACGTTTCAATATACCGGTACGACGGGCGACCAGACGTTCAAGTTCGTCAGCGGCTCAGCGGATCCTTGGGCGAATCAATGGTATTTCGGCGCTCAGTTTTCCGACGACGCATCAACGATGAACACGCTCGAAACATACACGTGGAGCACGAACGGCGGAACATCGAACAACAAACTCTCGGTCACGAACGGGAAATATTACACGGTGAATTGGAAGGATGCCGGATACGGTCCGACGACCGCCATTTTCATGGAAACATCCTCGGCGCCCGTGACGATCTCCGCGGTATCCGACGATTTTTCCGGTGCGGGAAATGCGGTGAACGTCTCCATCACGATGAGCGGTACTCCCTCGGCGGAAGAGAAGATCTATGTCCGCTACACGACGGATGACTGGACCACCTCCAGCTTCGTGCAGGCCTCCGGCAGCGGCACATCGTGGACGGCGACCATCCCATCCGGAAGCGTCCTGGGGACCTCCGGCAATCAATATTATGTGATGACGACGACGGTGAGTTCGCCGACGCATGCCGACGCCGACATGCAGACCATCAAGCTGAACAATAACAGCGGATTGAACTATCCTCTCCCGGTCGAACTGACCTCCTTCACCGCCGTTGCGAAGGGACGCGGCGTGGAACTGGCGTGGAAGACGGCGAGCGAGCTGAACAATAAGGGATTCGAGATTCAACGGAAGGAATTGAATCAATCAGCCGATGGATCAATGAATCAATGGCACGGTGTCGGCTTCATTGCCGGACACGGTACCACCAACGCTCCGCAGTCCTACACCTTCGTCGACAACAGCGCCTCCGGCACCGTCCAGTACCGCCTGAAGCAGGTGGATAACGACGGTTCGTTCGAATACAGCAATGCGGTGGAAGTGACCGTCGCCGCTCCGGCCGCCTACACACTGAGCCAGAACCACCCGAATCCCTTCAACCCCGCGACCACCATCAGCTACTCGCTCCCCGCGGCGGGATTCGCCACCCTGAAGGTCTATGACATGCTCGGCAAGGAAGTCGCCACGCTCGTCAACGGCATGCAGGAGTCGGGCGCGAACAAGGCCTCCTTCGACGCGTCGCAGCTGCCGAGCGGTATCTACTTCGCCCGTCTGAGCAGCGGTAGCTTCAACAGCGTCATCAAAATGACGTTGATGAAATAAAACATCTCACGCAAAGACGCAAAGAAACACAAAGACACCAAGAACGGTGGGGTATCACGGCCCACCGTTCTGCTAGTCCGGAAGATTCGCTGAAAAGCGAAACACATAGGCACCGAGGGACAGAGAAGAGACATAGAACGGTGGGGGAAGTTTGACCCACCGTTCTGCGATGGGGTGGGGAGTGGCGCCGGCCAGTAATGAGGTTTTAGGTTTTAGGTTTTGGCGACTGACCACTGTTAACTGATCATTGTTCATTGATGATTGTTCATTGATCACTGTTCACTGACCTATGAAAACCCTCCTTCCCCTCCTTCTGCTCGCCGCCACGCTGCTTCCGGCACAGGAGCTCAAGTACGACAACGCCGGCCTCGGTCAGGTCGTCCAGACCGCCTCCTTCGAGTTCGCGAACTTCAAGATGTATGAGAACGAGAACGAATGGAAGGGGAAGACGGTCTCCGTCTCCGGCCTCTACTACCCGAACCGCATCTACTCCCGCACGAAGTCGGTGCTCATTCACATCTCCGGCACCGGCGCGTTCGGTCCGGTGAGCACGGCGGTCTACCTGGACTCCCCTCTTCCCACCACGGTGAGCTACGGGCAGGAGACGCCGGTCATGACGCCGGGAATGAGCGCGCGGGTGGTCGGGACGCTGAAACGGACCGAGCCGTTCATCACGTGGGAAGGGTATCAGATGATGCTGCCGGCGATGGAGTGCATCGCCATCTACCGGCAGGACGATGCGAACCTGCAGTATCCCATCTGGGTGAGCCGCGCCTACAAGCGGTAGCAACAAGAACGGCGCGACGGTGTTACCCGCCGCGCCGTGACGCATGGACCTCATCCCCTCTCACCGCTCCCGTGGGAGCCGCGCCGTCCCGCAGCGGGGACCGGATGAGGATACGGTCAATCTAGCATTCCCTCCGCACTTCCGCAAGCGCCGCCGTACCGGCGTTCACCGCCGGAGCTCCCTCGAGACCCAGAGCGCCCGCTTCAACTCCGCGTCGTCCTGCTGATAGATGGCCAGAAGTTTCACCACCGGAAGGTACATCCAGACCCCGTTCACGCTCAGGAAGTTCTCCGCCGTCCGGATCTCCGCCAGGAACCGCAGGTGCTGACCGGTGGTCACCACCGGCACGTCGGTACCGTACACCTGCTTCACCGGCAGCTTCCCGTCGTACTGTGCGATGACGCTGATGAGCCCGTTCACGCCGTTCCCCATCAGCTGGATGTACGGGCTCTTCCCCTTTCCGATGGCCGGCCGGTCCACCATGTACCCCGAAAAACTGATGACGCGCCCTTTCCAGGCCGGTTCGTCGCGGTAGAGCAGCTCGTTGTAGAACTCGAACGAGGCCTGCCGGACCACGGCGGAGAGGGCCGTTGCGTCGTAGTCCGGTCCCTGTCCGGCGGCGAACGCCGTCAGCGTCATGGAAAGAAGGAGCGTTCTCATGGCTGCATCCCGATCTGTCGAAGGCAGGAAGGGCACAGCCCCGCTCCCTTCAGGTCGATGTCGTCCACGGTGGTGGAGGCGTGCATGGCGCAGTCGTAGTCGCGGCAGTGGAGCAGGCCGAACGTATGGCCGAGCTCGTGCACGCATTCTTTGAGGGTGCGTTCAAAGAGCTTCACCGGGTCCGCCTCGAGCCCGTACAGGACGTCGTCCAGGCGGTAGACGGACATGACGGCGGCGGTGCCGTCGAGCTGCGCTTCGCCGAAGACGTAGGTGAGCACCGGCACGAAGAGGTCCGCACCCGCCACGCCGAGCACCTTCTCCGGTCCGGCGGGGTACCGCTCCAGCAGCATACGGATGAGATCGGTGGAGTTGTACTGGCCGCGGGAGATGTCGTAGGTGCGGTCCATCGCCGAGCGGAGGGGCGGTTCCACGGTGACCTCGGTGCGGAAGACGGAGCCCACCGGACCGGCCACCGTCCGCACCAGCTCCTCGTTCACGGGCGCCAGCGGCACGATGCGGATGGGGACCATGCTACGGCTTCTTCAGTCCGTACTTGGCGATCTTGTTGTAGAGCGTGACGCGGTCGATGTCGAGGATCTCGGCGGAACGGGTGATGTTCCAGTGCGTCAGACCGAGCACGGTCTCGATGTGCTGGCGCTCCACCGCCGCGAGGGTGTCGTCCTTCGGTCCTTCGCGTTTGGTGACGTTCTGGAACGGCAGGTCCGCGGGACGGATGGACGGGGGGTCCGCCAGTACCATGGCGCGCTCGACGACGTTCTCGAGTTCGCGCACGTTGCCGGGCCAGTCGTAGCGTACGAGCAGGTCCATCGCATCGGACGAGACCTCCTTCACCGCTTTGTTCATCGCCGCGGCGTACTTCTTGACGAAGAAGTGGGCGAGCAGCGGGATGTCCATGCGGCGTTCCCGCAGCGGGGGGATGGAGATGCTGAACACGTTGAGCCGGTAGTAGAGGTCCTCGCGGAACGAGCCGTCCTTGATGGCCGCCTCGAGGTTGCGGTTGGTGGCGCAGATGACGCGGAAGTCGCTGGTGATCTGCTCGTTCCCCCCCACGCGGGTGAACTGCTTCGTCTCGATGACGCGGAGCAGTTCCACCTGCATCTTGGGGCTCACGGTGCCGATCTCGTCCAGGAAGATGGTGCCGCCGTCGGCCATCTCGAACTTCCCTTTCCGGCGGTACTGCGCCCCGGTGAAGGCGCCCCGTTCGTGGCCGAAGAGCTCGCTCTCCAGCAGTGTTTCGGCCACCGCGCCGCAGTTGACGGTGATGACCGGGAAGTAGCGGCGTTCGCTGTTGGCGTGGATGGTGCGCGCGATGAGCTCCTTGCCGGTGCCGCTCTCGCCGCGGATCATCACCGTGGTGTCGGTCTGCGCCACGGTCAGCGAAAGGTCGATCACCCGCTTGATCTGCGGACTGTCCCCCACGATCTCGTTGGCGGCGGTGATCTCGTTGATCTGCTGCCGGAGACTGGTGTTCTGCTCCTCGAGCGCCCGCTGCTGGATGGCGTTCGTGACGAGGTGCGACAGGTGGTCCGGGTCGATGGGCTTGGTGACGTAATCGAACGCGCCGTCCTTGAGCGCCTGCACCGCCGTCTCGACGGAGGCGAAGGCGGTGGCCATGATGACCTGCGACGTCCGGTCGATCTCGCGGAGCCGCTTGAGCAGTTCCATGCCGCTCATCCCGGGCATCTTGATGTCGAGAATGACCACGTCCCACGGCCCCTTGTCCATCTTCTTCAGCGCATCGTTGGCGTTCTCGGCCGCCTCCACGCGGTAGCCGTCCTGCAGGAACCATTTGGTGAGCGATTCGCGGACGATCTGTTCGTCGTCGACGATGAGGATGCTGTAGCGTTTTCCGTCTGCCATGATGTGGTCTCCGGGAAGGGTGAGGACGCCGTGGTCACGCGCGCGCGGCGTCCGGCGCGTCCGCTCCGGGACGGAGCGGGAAGGTCAGGGTGAAGACGGTGCCGCCGCCGGGGGAGGCGTCCACCGTCACGGAACCGCCGTGGTTCTTCACGATGCCGTACACCACCGCCAGGCCGAGCCCGGTCCCCTTCCCCTCCCTCTTGGTGGTGAAGAACGGCTCGAAGATGTGCGGCAGGTCCTCGGCGCGGATGCCGGTGCCGGTGTCGGACACCGTCACCGCGGCGTCGCCGGCGGCGGTGCGCAGCACGCTCACGGTGAGGTCGCCCCCCTGGGGCATCGCCTCCACCGCGTTGATCTGCAGCGCGAGCAGCGCCTGCAGCAGCTGTTCCGCGTCGCACACGAGCACCGCCTCCGGTTCCGCGAAGCGGGTCACCGGACGGATGTTGTTCATCGCGAAGTGATGCGCCATCAGTTTCAGGCTCTGGTCGACGACGGCGCGCAGGCTCTCGGGCTTCATCTCGCCCACTTTGCGGCGCGAGAAGATGAGCAGGTTCTTGACGATGGAGCCGCAGCGCGCGGTCTCGTCCGCGATCATCTTCAGCTCGTCCAGCACGTCGGCCTTCTGTTCCGCGGTGAGCTCGCCGGCCTGCATCCGCTTCCGGATGAGCTTCGCGTACGTGAGCACACCTTCGAGCGGGTTGTTCAGTTCATGGGCCACGGTGGCGGCCAGCGTGCCGAGCGACACCATCTTCTCCACCTGCACCAGGTTCGCCTGGGCCCGCCGCAGTTCCTCCGTCTTCCGTTCCACGCGCTTCTCCAGCGTGCGGTTGAGCTCCTCCAGTTCGTCCTGCGCCTGCTTGAGGGTCCGGGTCATGGTGTTGAACGACGTCGTGAGCGCGCCGAGCTCGTCGGTGGTGCGGACGTCGATGGTGTGGTCCAGCCTCCCCTGGATGATGCGTTCGGTCCCCTCCTTCAGCCGCTTCACCGGTACGTTCACCGTGCGCCAGAAGAAGAGTCCCGCCAGTCCGGTGACGAAGACGATCATGGAGAGACCGCCGAAGACGTACGCCTGTTCGAAACGGGCGATGTTCCGGTCCAGTTCGTCCAGCGGCACCATCACGTCCAGAACGCCGAGGATGGTCTGCGACGGGGAGTGCGCGTGGCACGCCGGGGTGTCACAGCCGGGCTCGTTCTTGATGGGGGTGATGACGCCCATGACGCGGTATCCGTTGGGGGAGCGGAAGGTGCGGACCAGTTGCGGGTTCTGCGGGGTGACGCCGTCGCCGATGCCGCCGGCATGACACACGACGCACGCTTCGGCGGTCAGGTCCACGGTACGCCCGGTCTGCGACGAATCGGTCGAGAAGGTGATGTCCCCCCGCTTATTGTAGATGCGGATCCCCTCGATGCCGGGTTCGGTGCCGATGGTGGTGATGATCTGGTAGATGTCCTCGCGGCGGTTGAGCATCATGCTGTAGTGGGTGGAGCGCTTGATGATGTCGCTGACGCGGGCGGCGTTGGAGGCGTAGTACTCGGTGTAGCGTTCGGCCTGCATGTCCGCGAGGACGAGCGTGACGATGGTGATGCCGATGACCATCATGACGAAGATGCCGACGAGGAGGCGGAAGGATAGGGAGCGAGTCAGTTTCATACGACCGGAAAGCGCTGCCGCTTTCTTCGTGGAGGAGCGGGCGAGGGACTGTTGAAAAGTACAGCGATTTCCTTCCAACAGCAAGGGGAATTATCGCGAATGCGGACGGAGCAGTCTGGTTAGAAGCTGAACGTATCGTTTCTCACCGATGAATTGCTCGATGGTCTCGATGCGCACGCCGCCGTCGAACATGGAGGTGCCGATCTCCTTCCGCTGGCGTCCCAGCACGGAGGAGAGGAGCGATTCCACCTTCTGGATGTCGGCGTCGAGCCGTGCGCGGTACTCGCCGGCGGTGTAGCAGCGGACCGGGACCTCGCTCGTTTCGGACGGAGCGATGGTCATCAGCCAGCCGGCGCCGTACGGGTCCGCGGTGACGGACGACGGGCGCGCGGCAAGGGAGGTGTTGATGCCGGTGACGATTCCGGAGACGGAGGAATAGAGGGAGAAGGTCTGGTCGTCGCGGATGAACCAGGCGAACGGGGAATCCTTCTCGACCCGCGAGGGGGTGCCGACCACGACCGCCGCCATCACGGGCTGCAGGAACTGGGCGATGTAGCCGTTCAGACCGATGCGGTAACCGCCGTCATCGGTGCGCTGCAGCCAGGAATGGTTGGCGACGTACAGCCGGTCGCCGGGAAGCTCGGTCCGTTTCAGCGGGGCGAGGAGATGACGGAGCACGTCGCCGAACATCCGGTCCGACGCGTCCGCCGGCGCGGCGTGCACCGCTGCCGCGTCGCTCTGCAGGGCCGCCCGTTCGGCGAACGGGTGGTGCTGGGTGCGCATCACCCGGTCGAACGGGCACTGGTCGCACTCGAAGCCCTTGTCGCAGAGCTTGTAGTTGACCAGGCCCGCGTCCATCCACACGCAGTGGCTCTCGTTCTCCGGAATGATGGTATGTGATCCTGTTCCCATGGTGCACCGTTCCTTCGGCGGAGGCGCCGTCAGTTGCGCGCTTCCATCATGGTGTTGACCGAATCGATGTCGCGTTTCCAGGCCGCCGCGGCGTGCGCCGGCACCGGTTCGCCCTCGCCCTCCTCGTGCGTGAAGACCGGGAAGTACTTCGCGATGAAATAGAAGGCGATGAAGCCGATGGTGACGATCATGACCGTGATCATGAACTCCGTGATGGAGGGGAAGTACGTCGTGCCGGACCACCCTTCCAGCGCGGTGATGGCGATGTTCATCCGGTTCATCACGAACCCCGCCACCACGAACGCCGCCCCCGTGAAGATCCACGTGGTGTGCGTGCGGAGCCGGCGCTGGGAGAGGATGGCGAAGGGGATGACGATGCCGACGAGCACCTCGGCCCAGTACATGTACGTCTCGAACCGCGGGACGAGCAGCAGCGGGAAGACCTTCCGGTCCGCCAGGTCCACCACCTTCATCATGGTGAGCACGGCGAGCATCACCACGCAGATGCGGGCGATCTCGGTGAGCAGGTGCATCTCCAGACCGCGCTTGAAGGCGCGGCTGCTGAGGAACGACTCGAAGATGACCATGGCGCAGCCGGCCGCGATGGCCGAGACGTAGAAGAACACCGGCATGTAGGCCGAGTACCACAGCGGGTACATCTTGTCCGGCACGATGAGGAAGAGCGAACCGAGCGACGACTGGTGCAGCGTGGAGAGGAGCACCCCCAGGATGATGAGCGGGATGCTGATGCGCTTCACCGCCTTGATGGTGCGCTCCATCTTGAAGCGCTCCAGGACGACGGGCGAGAACTCCAGCGCGAGCACGGTGGTGTAGAGCATCACGCACCAGGCCACCTCGAACATCACCGAGCGGGGGTTCCACATGATGATGGCGTGCCAGATCTGCAGCGGACGGCCGAGGTCGAACATGAGCCCCACGATGACCAGCACATACCCGAGAAATGCCGTCAGGATGGTGGGCCGGATGATCGGCTCGAACCGTTTGATGTTGAAGATGTACACGATGGAGGCGAGCGTGAAACCGCCGGCGGCGAGACCGACGCCGCACAGCACGTCGAAGCCGATCCAGATGCCCCACGGGAACTTGTCGCTCAGGTTCGTCGAGGCGCCGAGGCCGTGGAAGAACCGGACGTACGTGGAGTAGAGACCGGCGGTGATGATGGCGACCGCCACGACCTTCCAGAATCCGAATGTAGTGAGGAACTTTTTCATGGGGTCACCTTACTGATTGCCGTTGGAGGGATGGTTCATGTCGCGGTGGTTCCGCTCGAACTCGGCCACTTCTTCGCGCCGGTTCGTGATCCACCAGATGCCGAAGAGCATCACGCCGCCCACCGACACCACGCCGGGGATCTTGGACAGCGCGTTCCAGGTGAGCTGCGGCAGCGGTGACTGCTGCAGCGTCGTGCGGAACCCGAGGTTCTCGAACGGCACGGAGGAGATGTAGAGCACGGAGGTACCGCCCACCTCTTTCTCCCCGTAGATCTTCTGCACGTACTTGTCCGGTTCCGCCGCCAGGCGCTCGTACGCCTCCTTCAGCAGCTCCTCCCGGTCACCGAACTTCGTGGCGCCGGTCGGACACGCTTCGGAGCACGCCGTGGGAAGGCCCTGCGCCAGACGCTCGTGGCACATGACGCACTTCTGGACGCGCGGATAGGTGCTCGCCCATTCGTACCGCGGCACCTGGAAGGGACACGCCTGCATGCAGTAGCGGCAGCCGATGCACTTGTCTTCGGCGTACACCACGGGACCTTCCGGTGTCTTGGTGAAGGCGCCCACGGGGCAGACCGACGCGCAGGTCGGATCGTCGCAATGCTGGCACAGGCGCCGGACATAGACGCCGTCATACTCCTGCAACGCGGTGTACGCGGTCGGGGAGAGCTCTTGTTCCTCGTGGTCGGGAAGCTTGTTGGCCTCTTTACAGGCCGTCTGACACGCGTTGCAGCCGACGCAGAGGGTGAGATCGATCAGGAGAGCTTTCTTGGTGGTTGACATGACGTGCTCCTACGGTTACTCGATGCGGAGGAATTCGGACTCGAACCGCTTGCACTGCTCGGGGTTCATGCGGTCCATGAGCCCGCCCGCCGGCAGTCCGCCGTCCTGCATGAACGCCGGGACCGGACCCGCCGCCTGGGCGAAGAAGTCGCGGAGACGGCCCATCTCGGTGCGCAGCCACACGCGCGTGTCTTCGCCGAGGTAGAACGCCCGCAGATCGTTGGTGCGCGACGGCTTGATGGTGTACGCCCAGCCTTCGCTGAAGAGCGCTTCGTTCAGCAGCGAGGGGTTCTTCGGCAGGGTGGCGTTGACGGTGTCGATGACGCCGTCGATCGGGGAACGGACGATGACCTCATTGCCCCCTTCGCTCACGCGGAGGATGGGCTCGCCTTTCACCACATGCTCCGACGCGTTCTTCAGCAGGGAGACCTGCGGCGCGGAGAACATGCGGGCCAGGAAATCGTCGATGCCGAGCTGCACCTTCCCCGAGGGGAACAGGCTCAGCCAGGTGTGGGACTTGGTGAAGAAGATGCCGGCCGGCGTCCGCATCGGGATCGCCTTTTGCAGCACGGGCTGCAGCACGGCAACGGCCGCCTTGTTCCGGCGGAGGAAGTAATCGATGGCGAGGAACACCACGATTGTCGAGACGAACAGTAGAACGGTCATTGTGAACTCCTTTCGGTTCTTGGGTATGTTACACCCAACTAATTAGCAAGCGGCGTGCCAGTACCGAAAATAGAGTCTGTTTATTTTTTCCGGGACCGTAAACCGTTTTTTCACAACGGGTTACGGATGAAGAAATTTTCAAGCGGGGCGAAAAGTTGAAAAATTAAGCGAGGGGGTGTTGATGAAATCCTCTACAAAGAAATGAGTGACAACAGGAAAAACATGAAAATCTATACAGGTACAACGATTCGGAAGTGTTGAGAAATTATATACGAGGTGTTGGGAATATCTACACATTCTTCGCTCACCGGACTGCCCGGAAAATGAACATCCCTGCTTTCTCACCGAAAACAGGGATGCGCTCAGAGCCAGGGTAACGTATTCGAAGGTGTTTGGACTTGGGGATATTTCAGTGTGTCGTCAGGGTTCAGGTATTCCGATGTGCCCCCATCCTTACCGGATCTTCTCCAGCAACTCCTCGACATTCACGATGTCTCCCATCTCGACGATGGAGGCATCGATGCTTTTGCCGAGTCCGCTGTAGACGTCATGAGCGGAGAAGACCGAGAGGTCTCCGAAATCCACCACTCTCCCCTTCCACCATGTCCCGTCCGGCTGCCGCACCTCCTCTTTATTGATGGCGATGTCCGCCACCAGCGGAGGCCGTCCGTCCGGGAAGACCACGGTCGCTTTCTCGATGATGATGTCGTACAGGTTCTTCGTGTTCATCGGGATCGCCTCGTACGGGGCGGTGCCGAACTTCTCGTAGGAACCGTCCGCCACCGCATGGAAGACCGACAATAGTCCGACGCAGTTGAGCTTGCGGATGAACATCTTCTCCGGATCGTTCTTCCAACCGCCCGATTCGATGAGCACCACGCTCGTCCCCCACTTCTGGATGTTGTCGCCGAAGGCGCGCGGCTCGAACGTATCGTCGTACTTCGCCAGATGTCCCTTCACGAAACGTTCGAGCGTCACCGTCAGCGCCGAGGCGACCTTCTTCGCCCGGGTGCGGACGGCGTTGTCGCTCTTCTCCGTGTTGTACGCCGGGGTGAGCAGGGAGATCACCGCCACGCCGCCGGTGTCCCCCACGGAATAGCGCGGGTCCTGGTCGTGCAGATTGAATCCGATCTCGGGCTGATACGTGTCGCGCACCGACTTCAGGACGCGCGCTTCGGGGGTCTGCAGGCGCAGCGCATCGCGGTTCATGTCGATCCCCTGCGACGTCCGGCGCTGGAACCGCTCCGCCCCGTCCGGATTGAGCATGGGGATGATGAGCAGCGTGGTCTGTTTCAGGATCGCCTTCACTTCGGGGGTCTCACGGCGCAGGGCGATGTAGTGGAGCAGGTCCAGCAGCGCCATCGTGGCGGTCGGTTCGTCGCCGTGCATCTGGGACCAGAGGAAGACCTTCGTCTTGCCGGTGCCGAGCCGCAGCAGATTGATGGAACGTCCTTCCGCCGAACGTCCCGCCTCTTCCATCGTCGCCAGTCCCCCCAGTCTTGTTTGCAGTGCGGCGAGATGGGTCATCAGCTCCGCGTGCTTGAAGCGGCGGGAGGAGATGTCCGGGTACCGGTACGAATCGTAGGAATCGAACAGCTGCTGGGAGAATTGCGCGTCGGCGGTGGTAAGCATGGCGAACACCAGAAGGAATGTGAAGGGTTTCATGGCGGCTCCGTACATGAAAATGCCCGGTCCGCACCGTGCAGACCGGGCATAGTGTACTGAATTATTACTTCAATAACATCATACGCTTCGTCTCGCTGAACGACCGTCCGTCGTCCGTGCGCGCGGTGACGCGGTAGAGGTACACGCCGCTCGAGACGTTCGCTCCGGCGCGGTTCGTCGCGTTCCAGACGACGGCGTTCTGTCCGGCGTCCGCGCGGCCGTTGTAGAGCTCCTTCACCAGGGTCCCCAGGACGTCATACACCGCGACGGTGACCTCGGCGCCGGCCGGGAGCTGGTACGCGATGGCGGTGCTCGGGTTGAACGGGTTCGGGTAGTTCTGCCGCAACGCGAAGTCCGAGGGGTTCAGCGGAACGTCCCCCGCGGAGGAGGTGCCCGCAACGGCGACGGTGTCGTACGCCCGCGTGGTCCGTGTGACGCTGGTGCCGCTGCGCGGCGGCGAGACCATGAAGATCTCCTCGTTCGAGTTCTCGAACCAGACGATGTTCCCCGCCCAGTCCAGCGCCAGGTCGGCATTGGCGTTGTTGTTCCCGCCGAGGCTCCCCGCCACATCGCCGGAACGGAAGATCTGTTTCGTGTCCGGGAAGCCGCCGGCGATGTCGATGAGCCGGTGCACGCCGAAGGTGGTGTTGTCCGAGCTCGTCGCGCCGCGGACCGAATAGAAGATGGTGTCGTCCGACGCGCTGTTCTTGTCCGGGCCGGAGTTCTTCGCCATGCAGACCATCTGTCCGGTGGCGGAGACGATCTGGAAGAGGGCGTCGGAACGTTGTTTCGGGAGTCCGGACGAGATGTCGTACTTTTCGATGTACCCCGGCGCCGTGCCGGCGGTGCCGGTGCGGAGCGTGACGAGGAGCCCGCCCCCGTCGTCGATGAGGACGTCACGCACGTACGTACCGAGCGAAGCCACGAGTTCGAGCGGCGTGGAGAGGGTGTCGTCGTTCCCGATGTTGGCGCGCCACACCACGGTGTCCGCCGCGATGTAGAGCTTGAGGTTCGCCCCTTCGCCGACGGCGTAGAGGCCGCGGGGGGAGACGACGTTCCGGACGATGACCTTCGGCGCTGCGGTGTCGTGGTCCACCCGGGTGACGAAGTTACCGCCGTTGCTCACCTGGTAGATGCGCCCTTTCCCGTCCAGCGCGGAGGTCCACGGTGCGGTGCTTCCCCAGTTGAACGTTCCGCTGTTGGAGGTACCGAGGGTGTTCACGAGAATGGGATGGTTCGGGTTCGTTCCGGCGAACGAACCGTCCGGGTTGTAGCGGAGCAGACCGGTGAGGTAGCCGCTCGAGCCGCCGTCGGAGTTGCTGGCGTACCAGTAGCCGAAATTGCGGGAGTTCATGTCATTGTTCGCGTCCACGCCGCGGGTGAAGATGCCGGTGGCGATGTCGCCGACGGGTGACGTCGGCTGGAAATAGAACGCCTTGTAGTCCGTCTCCGAATAGACCGGACCGGTGGCGGAGATGGAGAAGTAGTACTTCGCACCGTCCACAGCGCCGGCACCGTCCCACACCACCGAATTGGGATTGGTGGAGCGCCCCTGGTCCGCGGCGTTGATGGTGGCGGCGACGGCTCCGGACACCGTGTTGATCACCTTCACCGAGACGGCGGTGGCGGTGTCGTTCAGGTAGTACCACAGCTTGACCCCGGTGCCGTCCTTCACGTTCCCGTCGAACGGCGTTCCGTCGGGATTCGTGATGCGGGTGCGGGAGGCGAAGACGTCCGCCAGGGCGAAGGAACCGATGCAGAGCGACAGGAGAACGATGGTACCGTACTTCTTCATGAACCCTCCTCATGAAAATGTGGTTGATAGAGCGTGGGATAGCCGATATCAGACCGGACGTTGTCTGGGGGGGGTCCGGTGAACGAAAGTACGGAGGATGGAGCACCGGACAATATAGTCCGTTTCCCGGTTCCGCGCAACATTCCGGTTGGGATTTCGCTCATATTTTCGTATTTTTAGGCACATTTTTCATCCCGAGTTCGTCGGGATTTTTTGTCACCTGCCGTTCAAAGAGAAGGAGTTTCCGCTGTGGAAGTGACCATCAATACCGTGAGCGACTGCGATCGCGAAATGACCGTGACCATGAGCCAGGAGGAATTGCAGCCCCATTTCGACAAGGCGTACCGCGAGGCGGCTCCGGAGCTGGAGATCAAGGGTTTCCGTAAGGGGAAGGTGCCGATGCCGATGATCAAGAAGATGTTCGGCGCCGGCATCGAGTACCAGACCATCGAAGAGGTCACCAATGAGACCTTCCGCAAGGAATTGGAGTCCCGCAGCATCGAGCCCATCGGCGTGCCGACCATCGTGAAGATGGACTTCAAGCCGGGCACCCCCCTCACCTTCCAGGTGAAGTTCGAGGTGAAGCCCGAGTTCGCCCTGCAGGACCTCTCGGGCGTCGCGGTCGAGAAGTACGTGCACAGCGCCACGGACGAGGAGGTGCAGAACGAGATCGAGCGTCTGCAGCAGATCAACGCCGCGTATGAAGAGGCGGCGGCGGTGTCGGGGAACGACTTCGTGGTGACGGCGGACATGACGGACCTCGACGAGAAGGGTGCGGTCGTTCCCGGTTCCGAACGGGCGGGGATGAAGGTGAACCTGCGCGAGAAGCAGACCGAGAAGGAGATCAAGGAGGCCCTGCAGGGGGCCGCGGCCGGCGACGTGCGCGAGGCGAAGTTCGAACACCAGCACGGCGACCACAGCCACCATGTGCACCTGCGCATCGCCGTGACCAAGGTCGAGAAGATGACCCTCCCCCCCGCCGACGACGCGCTGGCGCAGAAGGTGAGCAACGGCAAGTTCCGGACGGCCGACGAGATGCGGGCGAACATCCGCAAGGACCTCGAGACGTTCTGGACCGAGCGCAGCGACCGGCGCTTTGAGAGCGACCTGCTGAATCAGATCGTGACGCTGTACGGGTTCTCCGTTCCCGAGTCGCTGGTGCAGAGCGTCATCGACTCGTACATGGAGGACGTGAAGGGGCAGCAGCCGGGGCGCCAGTTCCCCAAGGGATTCGACGAGAAGCGGTACCGGGAATCGGTGCGCGGCAGCGCGGTGTGGCAGGCCAAGTGGCTCCTCATCAAGGAGCGGATGCTCTCCGACGAGAAGATCGAGATCTCCGACGCCGAGATCGATGCGGTGGCGGCCGAAGAGTCCGCCAAGCTGAACATCGACAAAGAGCGCCTCGTGAACTTCTACAAGACCTCCGAGAACGCGCTGGAGCGGCTGAAGTACAACCGGCTGCTTGCGTCTCTGAAGCAAAAAGTGAAGATCACCGAGGTGGCGACGGACGACTACTCCAAATTCGCCGTCCAGTAAGGCTTTTTCGACGGCAATTTTCTGGCCGTTCCTGCGTCTATAGTGGAACGGACGGTCCCGCCGCGACGGGCGGCCGGACCATCGACACAGACCATCACCGAAAGGACCGCTATGATCCATGTTCCCCAGTTCACCGCCAAGCCGTATGAACTGTTCAACCAGCTCGTTCCCATGGTGGTCGAACAGACCAACCGCGGCGAGCGCGCGTACGACATCTTCTCGCGCCTGCTGAAGGAGCGCATCGTCTTCATCGGCACCCCCATCGACGACTACGTGGCGTCGCTCGCCATCGCGCAGATGCTGCACCTCGAAGCCGAGGACCCGGAGAAGGACATCAGCGTGTACATCAACTCCCCCGGCGGCTCGGTCTCGGCCGGTCTTGCTATTTATGACACTATGCAGTATATACGACCACAGGTGGGCACCATCTGCGTCGGCATGGCCGCGAGCATGGGGGCCGTGCTGCTGCTGGCCGGCGAGAAGGGGAAACGCCAGGCGCTCCCCAACGCGCGCATCATGATCCATCAGCCGTGGGGCGGCGTGCAGGGAACGGCGTCGGACATCAGCATCCAGGCCGAAGAGATCCTGAAGACGAAGAAGCGGCTGAACGAGATCATCGCGCAGCACACCGGCAAGGCGGTGTCGGACATCGAAAAGGACACCGACCGCGACAACTACATGTCCTCCCAGCAGGCGCTCGAGTACGGCATCATCGACAAGGTGCTCGCGAAGCGCCCCGCGGAGAAGAAGGAGAAGTAACGGCGCTGCGGACCCCCGGGTCCCCCCGCCGCTCACGACACACCGCATGAGCAAGCAAAAGACAGAAGACAAGGTCCGCTGTTCCTTCTGCGGACGGCGTCCGGAAGAGGTCACCAGCATCATCGCCGGTCCCGACGTGTACATCTGCGACCTGTGCGTCGGCACGTCGATGGACATCATCCGGAACAATCTCTCCTCCGCCCGCACCAAACGGTCGAAGAGCAAGGGACTGCTGACGCCGGCCCAGATCAAGACCGCGCTGGACGAGTACGTCATCGGCCAGGAGCAGGCGAAACGGACACTGGCGGTGGCGGTGTACAACCACTACAAGCGCATCGATGGGCAGGACCAGACGCCCGACGGCGACACCGTGGAGATCGAGAAGAGCAACATCCTGCTCATCGGCTCCACCGGCACCGGCAAGACGCTGCTGGCGCAGACGCTGGCGCGCATCCTCGACGTGCCGTTCGCCATCGCGGACGCGACGACGCTGACCGAGGCGGGGTACGTCGGCGACGACGTGGAGACGGTGCTGGTGCACCTGCTCCAGAACGCGGAGTACAACGTGGAGCGGGCCGAGCGCGGCATCGTGTACATCGACGAGGTGGACAAGATCGCCCGCAAGAGCGACAGCGCCTCCATCACGCGCGACGTCTCCGGCGAAGGGGTGCAGCAGGCGCTGCTGAAGATCCTGGAAGGGACCGTCGCCGGCGTGCCGCCCAAGGGGGGACGCAAGCATCCCGAGCAGAGCCTCATCAACATCAACACCCGGAACATCCTCTTCATCTGCGGCGGAGCGTTCGAGGGGCTGGAGAAGATCGTCGCCCGGCGCGTCCACAAGAACGCCATCGGGTTCGGCGCGGACATCCGGATGAAGAAGGAGGAATCGGCCGACGTGTACCTCCCGCAGTCCGAACCGGACGACCTGCTGAAGTTCGGGCTCATCCCCGAGTTCATCGGCCGGCTCCCGGTGCTCACCACGCTCCACTCGCTGGACGAAGCGGCGCTGCTGAACATCCTCACCGGTCCCCGGAACGCCATCGTGAAGCAGTTCAGGAAGCTCTTCAAGTACGAGGGGGTGGAACTGGACTTCGAGGAGGCGGCGCTGAAACAGGTGGTGCAGCGGGCGATGGCGCGCGGCACCGGCGCCCGCGCCCTGCGTTCCGTGGTGGAGGACGTCATGCGGGACATCATGTACGAGCTCCCCTCCAAATCCAACGTCACCAAGTGCATCATCACGAAGGAGACGGTGGAGAAGAAGAAGGAGCCCATCTACGTGCTCGAGGAGCGCAAATCCGCCTGACGCTCCGCTGCCGTTCCCGGTCGCAAAAAAATCCCGCCTCGGCGGGATTTTTTTGTAGGCCGGGACTCTGTCCCGGCGAGAGCGTAGGCCGGGATTCCATCCCGGCGAAAGAGTAGACCGGGGCTGGTGTCACGGCTAGTGCCTGCAGAGCCAAAAACGGCAAACCATCCATCGGTGGAGGGAGGCCAGAACCCCGCTCCCGGTGGAACAGATCTCCGAACTCACAGCCTTCCGACTCCGCACAGGCGCACAGTACCGTTCATCCTTCGAACGAACGGTGCTCCGAGGAGAAGAATGATCGGTATTCCTGTTTCACATAGGTCCATCTCCACATCCGCCAGTCGTCCGTCAAACCGGATTTGACCGGATTGTGAACGATGTACCGTATGGTCGCTTCAAACTCGGCATCCGAGCGGACGATATGGTCGTAACTTTCTTCCTGCCAGAACGGGTTCCCCGTTCGGTTGACGATCGTGTTGCAGAGACGTCCGCTGTATCGTTTGATGGAACCGAGGATGTCGGTGACCGTCGTATTGAACTCCCTCGTATCGTGATAGAACATCACGTGCACATGGTTTGGCATGACCGTGCCGGCGATGAGGTCGTACGACCGTACGTCGTGGAATCTCACCGCTTCAAGGACGGTCGATGCGCAGTCGGACCGTTCCAGCCATCGAGGTCCCGTGCTTACGGAATCAAGAGATTGCTCGATCCGTTCGAAGTGAATTCGATGCATTGAACGCACCGCTTCACGGTTCATGTTCGGGAATCCTGCAGCGATACGCTCTTTGAGGAACTGCCTCTCCTGCCGCACCTGATTCAATACATGACCGGGCAATGAACCGGCGAGCCGAAATGTCACGAAATACACCGCTGCTGAAGGATGGAAATGAGGAAGATGTCGTCGGTAGTACGGCCGTTGCCGTTCTTCGGCATCCATGGGAATCTGCAGCCTTTCCTGGGCGGGAGTGAAATACCGGATGAGTGAAGTGGGCGGTATGAAGGTAGGCCGGGACTCCAGTCCCGGCTAGTGCGTAGGCCGGGACTGGAGTCCCGGCGTGAGCGTATGTAACGACTTACGTACCGGCTCGAGTGTAGGCCGGGACTGCGTCCCGGCCTACTCGTTCCCGATGACCCAGGCGGCGGCCATGACGGCCGCGGTCTCGGTGCGGAACCGGCGGCGGCCGAGGGAGACCTGGATGAACGCGGCCTGCTCGGCGAGCGAGACCTCCTCGTCCGTGAAGCCCCCTTCGGGTCCGATGAGGATGAGGACTGATCGGGGGGGCTTGCGGTGCTTCATCGCTTCGGCGATGAAGAGCACATGGTCGGTCCGTTCGTACGGGATGAGCTTCATGTCGTACCCGGAGGAGTTCGCGATGAGCTCGCGGATGGTCATCGGGGGGAGGATGCGCGGAAGGATGCATCGTCCGGACTGTTTCATGGCGGCGACGGCGATGTTGCTCCACCGTTCCTCCTTCAGCGACCGGGCGATGGTCCGCTCGGTCTGCACCGGGATGAAGGTCCGCACCCCCAGCTCCGTCCCCTTCTCGATGAGCCAGTCCATGCGGGAAGGGTTCTTCAGCTGCGCCACCGCGAGCGTCACATCGATGTCCGGTTCGCGCAGGTGAAAGTGCTCGTAGAGCACCTCGCATTCCACCATGTCCGACGCGATGAGCCGGATGACCGCTTCGTACGCCTTCCCCGCTCCGTCCACCACCCAGAGGCGGTCGCCGGGCTGCTTGCGCAGGACGCGGATGAGATGCTTCGCTTCGTCGCCGCCGATGACGATGTTGGCGTCGATGATGTGTTCCGATGGTACGTAGAAGAATTCGCTCATGGTGTCGTCGGTGCGGTCACAGCGCCGCCCCCAAATCCAGGATAATTTGTCCTTCGGACAAAGGGCGTCCCCACGGAAAACCGAACTCGAACCGCGCCACCGCGCTGTAGGCGAGATGGAAGTGCAGGCCGAGGCCGTACCCGGAACGGACCGTGTTCAGCGCCAGGGGTTCGTCGCGGTACCACACCGCGCCCGCGTCGGCGAACGCGGCGGCATAGAGGGCGTAGCGGAGGTCGCGGAACTCCTCCACCGGCATGAACCCAAGACGCAGGTAGCGGGGCGAGACGAGCGGAACGTGCAGTTCCGCCGTGGTGCCGGCGATCTGTTCCCCCTCTTCGATCTCATTGAAGTGCCCGCGGATGCGTTCCGCGTAGCCGAAGAAGACATGCCCGTAGTTCGGTATCCTCCCCCCTCCCGCCAGGCTCGTGAACGCCCGTCCCGCGACGGTCGACCCGCCGGACAGGGGGACGTAGCGCCGCAGGTCCACGTTCACCCGCTGATAGTCCACCGTCTCCTCGAGCAGACCGTGCTTCGACACGCTGAACGACGCGAAGGTCCCTTCGGCCGGATATTCGCGGAGGTCGCGCGTATCGTACACGTATCCGGTGTGGAGGGAGTAGAACTCGTCCCGTCCCGTCGGTGACAGCGTGCGCCCCGCGCGGTCGTCGCTGACGTGAATGTTCAGGTATTCGAGGGAGACCGATACGAGCGAGAAGAGCGAGTACCGTTTCCCCAGCGTGACGATCCCGCCGGCGCGGTGTTCGTCGAAGTTCGGCGCGCCGGCCTTCGCCACCAGACTGCGGTTCCGCTGCTCCGTATAGTAGGCGCGCGCGGAGAAGAAGATGCGCCGTTCGATGTCCACGAGCGGGTTGACGTAGTTCAGCATCACGTACGGATCGTACCCCGCCGCGAACGATGCGAACGCCTGCGTGTTCCTCCCGCCCACGTTGTTGTGGACCACCCCCGCGCCGTAGTAGAGCCGGGAGAAGTCGCGGTCCTTGATGCCGAGCACCGGAAAGGGATAGAAGTACCACCGTTCCTGCACGGTGACGATGAGCGTGGCGACGTCGTCCGACACCGGTGCGGCGTCGAACGTGACCTTCGTGAAGAGCTTCAGTCCGTAGATGCGGTTGAGGTCGTACGACGCGGCCGCGTGGGTCAGCAGCGAATCGCGCTTCAGTCCCATCTCCTGCTCGATGACGTACCGCTTGGTCAGGTCGTTCCCGACGATGAGCACGTCGCCGATGCGGTACGCGGAGTCGGGAAAGGCGAAGACCGGCACCTCCACCTCCTGAGCGAAGGCGGGTGCGGCGAGCATGAGGACCAGGGACAGCGTTCGCAACATAGGATAATATACTCAATTCGCCTCATTCCGCACGCGGAATAATCGGCCGTCGTGCGCATCCCGGCGGACGGGACAAAAAGAAAGGCACGCGTGGCGTGCCTTCCATGCGGTCCGTCCGGTGCGCGTCAGCGCACCAGCGCGCGGTGCTCCACGGCGATGCACCGGTCCATCACCACCGCCAGGCCCGCCGCCTCCGCCTTCCGGGCCGCCGCCTCGTTCACCACGCCGAGCTGCATCCAGACCGCCTTCGCGCCGGCGGCGACGGCCTCGTCCACCGCCGCTTCCGCTTCGTCCGGATTCCGGAAGATGTCCACGATGTCCACCGGTCCCGGCAGGCTCTTCAGGTCCGGGTAACAGCGGACGCCCAGCACGTCGGTGTACCGCGGGTTCACCGGATAGACGGTGTACCCCCGCTTCATCAGGAAGTCGGCGATGGCGCCGCTGTCCCGCCACGGTTTCGGCGAGGCGCCGACGACGGCGATGGTCTTCGCCGAGGTCAGGAGCGTGCGCAGTTCGTCGTCGGTCGTCAGCAAGGGTCCTCCATCGTCATCGATCGGTGGTGTATCATCCTCTACTGATAACTCTCCACCGGCGGGCAGGAGCAGATGAGCTGCCGGTCCCCGTGCGTGTTGTTGACCCGTCCCACGCTCGGCCAGAACTTGCGGGCCCGCACCCAGGGGGTGGGGAACGCCGCCGCTTCGCGCGAATATGGATGTTTCCAGTCGTTCGTCATCACGGCATGTGCGGTGTGCGGCGCATGCTTGAGCATGTTGTCGTCCTTCGGCAGCCGTCCCTCTTCGATGGCGGCGATCTCGAGGCGGATATGGTGCATCGCGTCGCAGAAGCGGTCCAGTTCCGCCTTCGATTCGCTCTCCGTCGGCTCGATCATCAGCGTGCCGGCCACGGGGAACGAGACGGTCGGCGCGTGGAATCCGTAGTCCATCAGCCGCTTCGCGATGTCCTCCACCTCCACGCCGGCGCTCGTCTTGAACTTCCGCATGTCCACGATCATCTCGTGCGCGCATCGGCCGTTGGACCCCACGTAGAGGATGTCGAACTCCTTCTCCAGCTTCGCCTTGATGTAGTTCGCGTTCAGGATGGCGGTCTTCGTGGCGTTGGTCAGCCCCTCCGCGCCCATCATCTTGATGTAGAGGTACGAGATGAGCAGCACGCTCGCGCTCCCCCAGGGGGCGGCGGAGACGGCGCTCATCGCCTGCTCCGACCCGATGGGCACGACGGCGTGTCCCGGCAGGAAGGGGACCAGGTGCTCCGCCACGCCGATGGGACCCATGCCCGGGCCGCCGCCGCCGTGCGGGATGCTGAAGGTCTTGTGCAGGTTGAGGTGACAGACGTCCGCGCCGATGCGCGCGGGCGAGGTGAGACCGACCTGCGCGTTCATGTTCGCGCCGTCCATGTACACCTGTCCGCCGTTGCGGTGGACGACCGCGCAGATCTCGCGGATGCTCTCTTCGAAGACGCCGTGCGTGGAGGGATAGGTCACCATCAGGCAGGCGAGGTTCGCGCGGTGCTGCTCCGCCTTCGCCTTCAGGTCCGCCACGTCGATGTTGCCGTGCTCATCGCACGCCACCACCACCACCTGCATCCCCGCCATCACCGCGCTGGCGGGGTTGGTGCCGTGCGCGGAGGAGGGGATGAGCGCTACGGTACGGTGCGTCTCGCCCTTGCTCCGGAAGTGTTCGCGGATGACCATCAGTCCCGCATACTCCCCCTGCGCGCCGGCGTTGGGCTGCAGGCTGATGCCGGCGAACCCGGTGATCTCCCGCAGGTCCGCCGAGAGCTCGTCGAACACCTGCCGGTACCCCTGCGCCTGGTCCTGCGGCGCGAACGGGTGCAGCGCCCCGAACTCGGGCATCGTCACCGGGAGCATCTCGGTGGTGGCGTTCAGTTTCATGGTGCAGGAACCGAGGGGGATCATGGAGAAGTTGAGCGACAGGTCCTTCATCTCCAGCGAATGCATGTACCGCAGCATCTCATGCTCGGTGTGGTACGAATGGAAGACCGGGTGCGTCATGAACGGCGAGGTACGGACGAACGGCGCGTCCCATTCCAGCTTCACGTGCTTGGCGAGGTCGGCCACGGAGGTGACCTTCCCCTTGGCGGAACCGAAGATGGCGAGGATGGTCTCGACGTCCTTCAGCGTCGTCGTTTCGTCCACCGCGATGCCGATGGTCTGCTCGTCGATGAGCCGGAAGTTCATCTGCGCGGCGAGCCCCCGCTGGCGGATCGTCTCCAGCGCGCCCCCCGCCTTCACGGTGAGCGTGTCGAAGAAGAGGGCGTTCGTCTGCTGGTACTCCAGCTTCTGCAGACCCTTGTTGAGCACGGAGGCCAGACCGTGGATGCGGGCGGCGATGCGCTTCAGTCCGTCCGGACCGTGGTACACGCCGTACATCCCCGCCATGACGGCCAGGAGCACCTGCGCCGTACAGATGTTGCTCGTCGCCTTCTCGCGGCGGATGTGCTGTTCGCGCGTCTGCAGCGCCATGCGGTAGGCGGGATTCCCGTGCGCGTCGATGGAGACGCCGATGATGCGCCCCGGCATGGAGCGTTTGTACTCGTCCTTGGTGGCGAGGAACGCCGCATGCGGTCCGCCGTATCCCATCGGCACGCCGAAGCGCTGCGTGCTCCCCACCACCGCGTCCGCTCCCCATTCACCGGGGGGCGTCAGGAGCGTGAGCGACAGCAGGTCCGCGGCCGCCACGAGGTACGATCCGTTCGCCTTGAGGGCGCGCGCGAACTCCCGGTAGTCGTACACGGCGCCGCCGCCGGCCGGATACTGCACCAGGGCGCCGAAGATGTCGGCGGTGAGCGTCACGGTCCGGTGGTCGCCGATGAGCAGCTCGATGCCGAGCGGCACGGCGCGGGTCTTGAGCACGTCGATGGTCTGCGGGAAGCATTCCTCCGAGACGAAGAAGACGTTCCCGTGCTTCCCGTTGTCCACCGCGTGCATCATCGCCATCGCCTCGGCGGCGGCGGTCGCCTCGTCCAGCAGCGACGCGTTGGCGATGACCATCCCCGTCAGGTCGATGACCATCGTCTGGAAGTTCAGCAACGCTTCAAGACGTCCCTGCGCGATCTCCGCCTGGTACGGCGTGTACTGCGTGTACCATCCCGGGTTCTCGAGGATGTTGCGGAGGATGACCGGCGGAGTGACGGTGCCGTAGTATCCCATGCCGATGAACGACTTGAAGACCTTGTTGCGCGACGCGACGGCGCGGACGGAGGCGAGCGCTTCGGACTCCGTCATCGGTCTGCCGAGCTTCATCGGCGCCTCCAGCCGGATGGCGGCCGGCACGGTCTGGTCGATGAGCTGGTCGAGCGATTCGGCGCCGACGGCGGCGAGCATCGCGGCGGTGTCCGCCGGGGAGGAGCCGTGGTGGCGCGGTTCAAAGAGGTCGGTCGGTGCGAGCGAGATGTTCATGACGTCCATGGGCGTTGAGTGGTTCGTGCCGTTGTCGTGATGCGGAGGAGGACGGAGAGCGCGGCGTCCCGTTCAGCTTCTCTGCGGTTCCGGATGACCGTGCAGGCGCTGCACGGCGATCTCGGCGGCGGACTGCTCCGCCTCCTTCTTGTTCTTCCCTACGCCGGTCCCCAGCACCGCGTCCCCCACCGTCACTTCTATGGTGAACGTGCGGTCGTGGTCCGGTCCCTCCTCCTTCACCGTGTGGTAGCGCGGGATGCCTTTGCCGCGGGACTGCGACAGTTCGAGCAGTTCGCTCTTGTAGTTCTGATCGCTCTCCTTCAGGTACCCTTTCGCGATCGCGGAGCGGAGCCGCGTGAGCACGAACGCACGCGCCGGTTCCAGTCCGCCGTCGAAGTAGATGGCGGCGATGACCGCCTCGAACGCGTCCGCCAGGATGGTGTCGTGCCCCTTCTCCACCACGCCGGAGGAGGTGGTGTGCGCGAAGAGGAAGCGGCGCAGGTCGATCTCCTTGGAGTAGAAGGCGAGCGCCTTGCGGTTGACGAGACGCGACCGAAGGATGGTGAGGTCCCCCTCCCCCTTGTTCGGATGCTGCGCGAAGAGGAACTCCGCCACCACCACGCTCAGCACCGCGTCGCCGAGGAACTCCATCCGCTCGTTGGACTCCAGCCCCTCCCGGTGCGCCACGGGGATGTACGACCGGTGGATGAGCGCCTGCACGAACAGGTCCTTGTTATGGATGCGGTATTGCAGTGCCGATTCGAGCGCGGGCCAATCGATACGGGGATAGAGCGAGGCGAGCCGCTGCGGTGCGCGGCTGAAGAGGCGCTGTATGAACGACGGGAGGAACGAGGGGGTCACAGAGATCCGGTCAATGGTGCCGTTATAGTGCCATAAATATAGAGAATTTTCGACACAATTGCCGGAGGAATTGAACCCTCGAAAAAGGAAAAGGCGGAATCACTTCCGCCTTTTTGAAAATAATGGGCTGGTCCGCCAACGATGCACCTGCGCCCGCCGGTCTCCAACGTCAACCGAGGGTATTGCCATAAACCGAAAAACATCGGGACCACAAAGTAATTGCAGTTTATGCAGACAGTCTCTTGAAAGCCAATATGGCCCCGCAAAAAAACGCGGGACTACAAAGCTATCGACTGCTAAGCAGAATATCTCTTAAAAGCCAATGTAGCCCCGACAAAAAACATCGGGACTACAAAACTATTTCAGCTTATGCAATCAGTCTCTTAAAAGCCAATGTAGCCCCGATAGAAAACATCGGGACTACAAAGCTATCGACTGCTAAGCAGAATATCTCTTAAAAGCCAATGTAGCCCCGATAGAAAACATCGGGACTACAAAGCTATCGACTGCTAAGCAGAATATCTCTTAAAAGCCAATGTAGCCCCGACAAAAAACATCGGGACTACAAAACTATTTCAGCCTATGCAATCAGTCTCTTAAAAGCCAATGTAGCCCCGATAGAAAACATCGGGACTACAAAGCTATCGACTGCTAAGCAGAATATCTCTTAAAAGCCAATGTAGCCCCGACAAAAAACATCGGGACTACAAAACTATTTCAGCCTATGCAATCAGTCTCTTAAAAGCCAATGTAGCCCCGATAGAAAACATCGGGACTACAAAGCTATCGACTGCTAAGCAGAATATCTCTTAAAAGCCAATGTAGCATTATGGCCGCCGAAGCCGAAGGCGTTGCAGATGGCGGCGTTGACGGTGCGCTTTTCGGACTTGTTCGGGACGTAGTACAGGTCGCACTCGGGGTCGGGGGTCTCGTAGTTGATGGTCGGATGGACCTCGTTGGAGACGATGGACATGACGGTGGCGATGGCCCCCACCACGCCCGCCGCGCCGAGCAGATGCCCCACCATGGACTTGGTGGAGTTCACGGCGAGCTTCGGCGCATGCTCCCCGAAGACCGCCTTGATGGCCGCGGTCTCGTACTTGTCGTTGTAGTAGGTGGAGGTGCCGTGCGCGTTCACGTAATCGACCTCCTCGGGCCGGAGACCGGCGTCCTTCAGCGCCATGCGCATGGAGCGCTGGGCTCCCTCGCCGTTCGGCGCCGGTTCGGTGATGTGGTGCGCGTCGCCGGTGAACCCGATGCCCGCCAGTTCGGCGTAGATCTTCGCACCGCGCGCCTTCGCGTGCTCCAGCTCTTCGAGGATGAGCACGCCGCCCCCCTCACCCATCACGAATCCGTCACGGTCCTTATCGAACGGCCGGCTCGCCTTCTCGGGAGCGTCGTTCCGGGTGGAGAGGGCCTTCAGCGCGTTGAACCCGCCGATCCCCATCTCGCAGATGCCCGCCTCGGAACCGCCGCACATCATCACGTCCGCCATGCCGCGCTGGATGAGCATCATCGCGTCGCCGATGGCGTGCGACGCGGTGGCGCAGGCCGAGACCGTGGCGTAGTTCGGTCCTTTCAGACCGTACTTGATGGAGAGCCGTCCCGCGGCGATGTCCGGGATCATCATCGGGATGAAGAAGGGACTGATGCGGTCCGGACTCTTCCGCTCCACCATGTTGCCGGTCTGCGTCTGGAACGTCTTGAACCCGCCGATGCCCGAACCGAACACCACCCCCGCCCGCTCCTTGTCCGTCTTCTCGAAGTCGATGCCGGCGTCCGTCACCGCCTGCTCCGCGGCCGCCATGGCGTACTGCGTGAACTGGTCCACCCGCTGCGCGAGCTTCCGGTCCATGTACGACAACGGGTCGAACCCTTTCAGTTCGCCGGCGAACTTGGTCTCGTAATTGGCGGTGTCGAAGTGCGTGATGGGGGCGATGCCGCTCTTCCCCGCCAGCGCGCTGGTCCAGAAATCGGCGACCGACAGGCCGATGGGGGTGACGGCGCCCATGCCGGTCACGACGACGCGGCGCGGGGTTCCGTGGTATGCCATGGGAAGCTCCTTTTAAAAACAGTAAACCACATCGTCACAGCGAACGTCGCAGACCGTACGGGGTCTGCGGTCCGGACCCGGAGGTCCGGAACACGTATCGGGCCACCCGTGTGACGGTGTGGTCTACAAGAACGAATTAACCTTTTTTACCGGTGATGTACTTGATCGCATCGCCGACGGTGCCGATCTTCTCGGCGTCCTCGTCCGGAATGCTCAGGCCGAAGCTCTTCTCGAACTCCATCACCAGCTCCACGGTGTCGAGCGAATCGGCGCCGAGGTCGTTCGTGAAGGACGCGGTCTCAGTGACCTGCGCAGCATCAACGCCAAGCTTGTTGACGATGATCTCTTTCACTTTTGCAGCAACATCTGACATGGTGTCTCTCCTATTAGTAATTGGGAAAATGCGTTGTGTTTCGAAATCCTTAAAAACAGCGTGTTCTTTGCGTTTTCGTCTACTGTACCTTCAATTCCCAAATCCCACAATTTCACAATTTTTCAATTTATTACATTGCCATTCCGCCGTCGACGCTCAGGGTCTGTCCGGTGATGTATCCGGCATCGTCGGACGCCAGGAAGCAGACCACCCGGGCCACTTCCTCCGGTTTCGCCATCCGCTTCATCGGAATGATGCCCAAGATACCTTCTTTTTGTTTATCATTCAACTTTTCTGTCATGTCCGTTTCGATGAACCCGGGGGCGATAGCGTTCACCCGGACGTTCCGGGAGGCGAGCTCCTTGGCCATCGATTTGGTGAATCCGACGACCCCGGCCTTGGAGGCGACGTAATTGGACTGTCCGGCGTTCCCCATCAATCCGACCACGGAGGAGATGTTGATGATGGAACCGGTCTGCTGACCCATCATCTGCCGGCAGGCGGCCTTCGTGAAGTTGAAGACGCTCTTCAGGTTCGTGGCGATGACCTCGTCCCAGTCCTGCTCGCTCATCCGCATCAGCAGCCCGTCCTTCGTCACCCCGGCGTTGTTCACCAGAATGTCCAGCCGGCCGAACTCTTTGATGACCGCCTGGACCACGTCGTTGGACTGCGCCGTGCTGGCGGCGTCGGACTGGAACGCGAGCGCCTTCCGCCCCGATGCCTGGAGCTCCGCGACGAGATTGTCCGCCTCCTCCTTCCGGCTTCGGTAGGTGAACGCCACGTCGGCCCCCGCCGCGGCCAGATGCTGCACGATGGCGCGGCCGATGCCGCGCGAACCGCCGGTGACCAGCGCCGTTTTGCCGTTGAGATGATAGTGCGTCATGATGTCGGTCCGTTAGTGTGGAAGGAACGTATCGAGGCACCGGCCGCGCGTCATGCGCTCCGGCGCGCCTCCTGCATCGCTTTGAGCGTCTGATATCCCTCGTTGCCGAGCACGTACTCCAGCTCCGCCTTGCACGAGTCGACCAGCGTGGTGTCGGTGTCCCGCACGATGGAGCAGCAGACCGCCTCGTCCTGCTGATAATCGTCGAACGTCACGGTGCCGTTGTCCACGCAGATCGGGAAGGCGATGCAGTAGAACGGCTTGATCTTCCACGGGTCGCCGTACTTCTCCGCGCTGACGAGCTGGATGCTGCACCGGCCGTCCTTCCGCAGGAAGGTGCACTTGCCGTTGTGGACCTCGGTGCCGACGGCGTATCCGGAGGGGAAATCCAGGTCCTCTTCGAACCGTGTTTCGAACCAGACCGACTCGTCGCGCACCTGCGTCTCGTCCATCTGCCCCTTCACCTCCTCCTTGTGCTGAAGGACGACCTCCTTTTCCGCCGGGTCCACGAAGACGCCCGAGGAACAGCAGGTGGTCTGGCACTGGTACGGTCCGCAGCCGCGGGCGAACCCCTTCTCGAAGAGGATGGGGTCGATGCGGTATTTTCCGATGATGAGCTCGCTCACGCCGACGCTCCCGGCAGGTCCGCCGCCGTATCGAATCCGGCGCACTCCGCCGCGGCCACGGTCCGTTTCACCAAACCCTGCAGCACCTTCCCCGGACCCACTTCGACGAAACGCGATGCTCCGGCGGCCGCCATGGCGGCGGCCGATTCCTCCCAGCGCACGGGACTGGTCACCTGCTCGAACAGCAGCGTGCGGATCTCCTCCGCCGTGGTGACCGGACGGGCGGTGACGTTCGCATAGACGGGAATGGAGGCGTCGCGGAACGGTACCGCGTCCAGCGCCTCCTTCAGCCGCTCCTTGGCGGACTGCATGAGGGGGGAATGGAACGCGCCGCTCACCACCAGCTCCTTCACCAGTTTCGCCCCGGCGCCTTTCGCCAGCTCCATCGCCTTCCGCACGCCGTCCACACTGCCGGAGATGACGATCTGTCCGGGAGAATTGAAGTTGGCCGGCTGCACCACACCGGCAACGGACGCGTCGGCGCAGAGCCGCTGCACCGCCTCCGGTGCGAGACCGACCACCGCCGCCATGGTGCCCGGATGCTCTTCGCCCGCGCGCTGCATCAGTTCGCCGCGGAGGCGGACCAGCTTCAGCGCATCGGTGAACCCGACGGCGCCGGCCGCCACGAGGGCGGAGTACTCTCCGAGCGAATGTCCCGCGACCATCGCCGCATCGGCGGGCTTCAGGAGGTTCCACATCACCACGCTGTGCAGGAAGATGGCGGGCTGCGTGTTCTTGGTCTGCTTCAGTTCCGTTTCCGGACCGCCGAACAGAAGGGACGAGAGGGGGAACCCGAGGACGGCGTCCGCCTCATCGAACATCGCCCGTGCCGCCGGAAAACGCTCCGACAGCTCCTTGCCCATACCGACATACTGCGAACCCTGTCCGGGGAATATGTATGCTGTGCTCATGCTTCGTTGATCGCAAAGGGCCCCGAGTATCGCCCCATTCTTAATTCTTAATTCTTAATTTCTCTTTTCTTTTTTCTCTTTTCTTTTATTTCAGTATGCCCATTTCACATACACCGCGCCCCAGGTGAATCCGGCGCCGAAGCTGGCGAGGACGAGGTTCTGACCCTTCTTGATCTTCCCTTCGTGCCACCACTCCGACAGGCAGAGGGGAATGGTGGCGGCGGTGGTGTTGCCGTACCGTCCGATGTTGATCATCACCTTCGACTTGTCGAGTCCCATCCGGTCCGCCGTGGCGTCGATGATGCGCAGGTTGGCCTGGTGCGGCACGAGCCAGTCCACGTCCGCGCCGGTCAGTCCGTTCCGCGCCATGATCTCGGCCGAGACGTCCGCCATGCCGACCACGGCCACTTTGAAGACCGACTTGCCGTCCTGGTAGATGTAGTGCATCTTGTTGGCGATGGTATCGGCGGAGGGTGGATTGAGGCTGCCGCCTCCCTTCATGTAGAGATAGTCGCCGCCGCTGCCGTCCGAGTACAGCTTATGGTCGATGATGCCCAGCGACGGGTCCGCGGAGGGTTCCAGCAGCACGGCGGCCCCGGCGTCGCCGAAGAGGATGCAGGTGTTCCGGTCCGTGTAGTCCAGGATGGAGCTCATCTTGTCCGCGCCGACGACGAGCACCTTCTTGTACGCGCCAGTCTGGACCAGCTGCGAACCGAGGGAGAGGGCGTAGACGAAGCCCGAGCAGGCGGCGGAGATGTCGAAGCCCCACGCCTTCTTCGCGCCGATCTTCTCCTGCAGCACGCAGGCGGTGGCGGGGAAGAACATGTCCGGCGTGACGGTGGCGAAGATGATGACGTCCAGCTCCTCCGCCGTGATGCCGCGGTTCTTCAGCAGCATCTGCACGGCGGGCACGGCCAGGTCCGACGTGGCCCCCTGTTTCAGGATGCGGCGTTCGCTGATGCCGGTGCGGGTGCGGATCCATTCGTCGTTCGTTTCGACGAGCTTCTCGAGGTCGTGGTTGGTCATGACCGTGTCGGGAACGTAGTGTCCGACGGCGGTGATGGCGGCTCTGATGGTGTTCGGCATAGTGCTCCGATGCGGCGGTCGTTCGGCGGACCGGCCGGTGGTGATTATCGTTGTCCCTGGAGTGATTCCCGGATGTGCTCGTTGACGCGGAACTGCACCGTCTCTTCGGCGCGGAAGAGCATGTTCTTGACCGCCTTCGGCGGCGAACTGCCGTGGCCGATGATGGTGACGCCGTTGACGCCGAGCAGCGGCACGCCGCCGAACTCGGTGTAGTCCATGTCCCGGAAGATCTCGCGGAGCGATCCGCGCAGCGCGCCGATCATCAGCTTGTTGAGCAGGCCCCTGTCGGCGAACTTCCGGAACTGGTGCTTGAGGTAGCCGGGGATGCTCTCGGCGAACTTCAGCAGGATGTTGCCGACGAATCCGTCGCACACCACCACGTCCACCTTCCCCTTCAGGATGTCGCGCCCCTCGATGTTGCCGACGAAGTTCAGCGTCCCCTTCCGTTCCGCGATGTACTTGTACGACTCCTTCGCCAGTTCGTTCCCCTTGGAGTCCTCCTCGCCGATGTTCAGCAGGCCCACCCGCGGCGTGCTCTTCTTCAGCATGGAACGGGAGTAGATGCTTCCCATCACGCCGAACTCGTAGAGGAACTGCGGACGGCAGTCGGAGACCGCGCCGGCGTCGACGATGAGGACCGGTCCGCTCTCGCTCGGAAAGATGGCCGCCACGGTGGGACGGCTCACGCCGGGAATGCGCCCCAGGATGAGGGTCGACGCCGCGGTCACCGCGCCGGTGTTGCCGGCGGAGACGAACGCGTCGACCTCCCCCTGTTTGTGCATCGTCATCCCTTTCACCATCGATGAGTCGGGCTTCGTCTTGATGGCGACGACGGGGGAATCGTGCATGTCGATGACGGCGGGGGCGTGGACGACGGAGAGCGGAAGTCCGGCGGTGTCGTGCTTCGCCAGTTCGGCGGCGATCCGCGGTTCGTCGCCGACCAGCACGACGTGGAAGCGGCCTCCGCATTGGCGCAGGCATTCGACGGCGCCGGTGACCTCATTGGCGGGGGCGAAATCGCCTCCCATCGCGTCGAGGGCGATGCGGACGGTACGCGGGGTCTGGTTCACGGTCGGGACGGTGTGTGGTGAGGTGCGGTCATGGAAAAGCCACAGCACTTCGTGAAAAATGCCATGGCTTCCCGATGCGGCGTCGTTTACGCCTGCTTCTTCTCCATGATGACGCGACCCTTGTACATCAGCTTCCCGTCGGAGGTCCAGACGGCGCGATGGCTCAGGTGCGTCTCGCCCGAGGCGGGATCGACCGCGAGGGTCGGCGCTTCGGCCTTGTAGTGGGTCCGGCGTTTGCGGCCGCGGGTCTTCGAGTGTCGGCGTTTCGGATTCGGCATGGCAGTGTCCCTTCAGATGATAATTAGTGTTCTTCCTTCTTCAACAGTCTCTTGAGCCCCTCCCAGCGCGGGTCCGCCGCTTCGTCGCTCCGCTCCGGCACGGCGGGGATCTCGCACTCCGCGCGGCCGCACTCCAGTTTCAGCGGCACCGCCAGGGTGAGGTACTCGCGCACGCCCGGCGCGATGTCGATGATGTTCTGGTCCGGACGCAGCACGTGGAAATCGTCCTCCTCGTCGGAGGTCTCGCCGGGTTCCCAGGCATAGACGCTGACGAACCGGGCCGTCACGGACCGCTCGAACTCCTCAGCGCACCGGTCACAGACGAAACGTCCCGTGACGGCGGCATCGACCGTAGCGTGGATCTGGTCCATGCTCTTCACGAGGGAGACGCGGGCGGTCACCGTTCCGCGGAAGTGCGCCTCCAACCCGATGACGCCCGCGTCGGCGGTGAGTTCGTACGGGTGAAGTCCTTCGGAGAGGTTCGAAATATTGATCTGCATCGCGTCCACTACCCCATCACGAAGGGAAAAACGGTCAAAATCGTCCAATTTTGCAAAAAGACAGGGAATAATATACCAAAAGGGGCGGAGAGAGTCAAGAATTGTACCGAGGAGAGGTTCCGGGGCAGGAACGGCGATGCCCCGCCTCCGAGGGGAGACAGGGCATCGTCGGTAGACCGGAAATGAGGTCAGACCTCTTCCACGGGAGCGGCCTGCTGCTCTTCGTGGTGCGGCGAGGTGAGCGGGAGACCGTGACGCTGCAGTTCGTCGTGCACGAAATCCACCGCTTCGGCCAGCGCATCGGCGAACTTCTCGAAGTCCTCCTTGTACAGGAAGATCTTATGCTTCTTGAACTCGTCCTCCCCCACCTTCTTGCTCTCGGTGATGGTGATATAGAAGTCCTTCTCGGATTTCGTGGCCTTCACGTCGAAGAAATAGGTCCGCTTGCCGGCTCGCACACGGCGGCTGAACACCTCTTCTTTTTTCTCATCCAGTACGGTAGACGTTTCCAATGCTGCAACCCTCCTATGATAACTGATGGTGATGTTCCGTAGTGTGCAATCCTTGCACGTTGATTGAGACGATCATCGGCGAATGACGGCGACCTTGGCCGTGCCCGTCTGGGCTCCGGTGCGGTCGTGCGCCACAATGATGTAGATGCCGGACGCTACGGTGCGTCCTTCGCCGTCGGTGCAGTCCCACAGCGCCCGTCCGCCTCCCTGCGCGGGGAATTGCCGCAGTACCTTGCCGTACACAGTGAGCACTTTCACCGTGCTCTCCTCCACCAGCCCGCGGATCTCCACCTGCCGGTGCTCCGGAAGATAAACGGGATTTGGTGAAAGAGCAATGGAAGAAATCGCCGTCGCCGGTTCCACGGCGGTCATTTCCAGACTCGAAAGACCTTTTTCGGTGCCGATGTAGGCGATACCGCGCGTACGGTCGAACGCGATGGAAAAGATGGCGTTATCGGCCAGTTTTCCGCCGGTGTTCTCCACCGTGTATTGGTCCAGCAGCTGCGTCCCGTCCGGCGACAGTATGAAGACCCCCTTGGAGGTCCCGACCCACTTGTTGTTCAGCGGGTCCACCGCCACGGCGTAGACGAACTGGTCGCGCACTGCCCCCACGAAGACTTCGGACAGCCGGCGCGCCGGGTCGGACGGGTCCGTGACGATGGTGATACCGGAGGAGGTGCCGAGCCATACGTCGCCGTTCCGGTCCATGGCGATGCAGGTGACGTACGACGAGGTGAGCCCGTTCGCGACGGTGAGGGTCCCCCAGTTGTTGACGTCGTTCGGCAGCGTCCCGCGTTCGTTGTAGAAGGTGAGGGTCTGGTCGTTGGAGAAATCGCGCGCCGCGTTGGTGAACCACTTGGTGCCGTTGCGGTCGATGATCAGGTCGAACATGTACCAGTCCGCGGCGTTCCCGAAGGGGCTCCGGCGGTGGACCGTCCATGTGCTGTCGGGCGCCATGCGCCACAGCACGGAATCGGAGCGGCTGGCGCGGAAGACGTTCACCCACACGCTCCCGTCACGGTCGACCGCCGTCCCTCCCGGAACGATGTAGTTGAGGTTCTCGCTGATGCCGACGAATCCCGGTGAGACACGCCCGAAGGTGCGGACGAGGTCCCCCGCGGCGTTCGCGAGCACAAGGCCGCTTCCCCAGGTGCCGATCCATGCCGAATGGTTCGGTCCGATCTCGACATTGAAGCAGTCGTTGGAGGAGACCAGTCCCTCATTGCCGGTGTGATAATTGCGCCAGCGTTCACCGTCGTACCGGTAGAAGCCCTTTCCGTTGGAGCGGCCGGAGACGGCCCACACCACGCCGCGCGAGTCCACCGCGATCTGGTAGAAGCTGTTGGAGCGGGGACCGTTCGGAAAGTATGTGCGCCACTGACGCCGGAGCGGATCGAACACCGCGGCACCGTTCTGCGCGAAGGCGGTCACCGGAACGTTGCCCGCCGCGATGGCGCCTCCCGCGGCGGCATCGGTGACCGGATCCGACAGCACCGACAGGACGCCGGCGGACGAATAGGACTGCAGCACGGAGGAGCCGAAGAGGACGAGCGCGCTGTCGGTCTGCCCGACGATGCGCACCCCCGCGGCGACGGCGGGGACGGGAACGAACGCGCTGCCGTCGAACCGGAGGAGTCCGGAGGAGGTCCCGGCGTAGAGGCTGCCGGAGAGCGTACCGAACGAAGTGCCGGTGACGTCCGCGGAGAGGAGCTCCCACGATTCGGGCGCGGCGAGGTTCACCGCCGAGGGTTTCGAGACGGCGATGCCGCGGTTCGTGGCGGCAGCGACGCGGCCGGCGTGCAGCGCCGCCGCGGCGACGGAGGGCTGCGAAGCGGTGGCGAAGTTGATGTACGTGTCGACGAACTCGAAGCGGTCGAGCGAGAAGAGGGCGATACCGAACGCCGTGGCGATGTAGAGGCGGTCGCCGGCGACGGTGAAGGAGCGGATGGTGCGGTCCGCCCGGCCGGAGAGCGTGATGTCCGTGATGGCGGTCCAGACGCCGGTGCGCGGATCGAACACGTCGATGGCGCCGGAGGCCTGGCCGGTCCACACGCGGTGCGACGGGTCGATGGCGATGGCGGTGACGTCGTTGGACGTGAGTCCGTCCGCGGTGGTGTAGCGGACGTAGGAGGAGTCCGCCGGATCGAAGCGGAAGACGCCGCCCGCGGTGGCGGCCCACAGCACGGCCCCGTCCGCCGCCACGGCGCGTGCGGAGCGCATGTCGGTGTGCACGCGCCAGGCGCCGATGCCCGCATGCGCGGAACGGACCGGCGCTCCGGCGAGGAGCAGGATGACAAGGAGGGTGACGGGGACGGAACGACCGGCAGCGGACATACGGATGATCCCTTTCTCGACTGTACTACCCATGTATCAACGCGGAATCCGTCGTCCTTTCGGTCAAAGAGAGGTCTGTGCGAAGAGGTCGGCCATCTGCACGGCGCCGAGGGCGGCGTCGTAGCCTTTGTTCCCCACCGAGCCGCCGGCGCGTTCCATCGCCTGTTCGAACGTGTCGGTGGTGAGCACGCCGAACATCACCGGAACGCCGCGCTGACGCGCCACGTCGCCGATGCCGCGGGCGCATTCCTGGCAGATGAAATCGAAGTGGGGGGTCTCGCCGCGGACGACCGCGCCGAGGCACACCACGGCGCTGTACCGTTTCTGCGCGGTGACGTGCGCGGCGACCTGCGGCAGTTCGTACGCGCCGGGACAGAAGAAGACCTCCACGCTGCGCGGGATGTCGACGCCGTTCTTGCGGAAACACTGGAGCGCGCCGTCAAGGAGGCGGTCGGTGACGGTCTGGTTGAACCGGCTGACGATGACGGCGAAGGTGCGTCCTTCCGTGCGGAGGGCGCCGTCGAAGATACGGGGGGAATCGTACGTGGTCATACCGCTGTGCTGGGGAACTCGGTCATTGGGGCGATTGCTGGGAGAAGAGACGGCGCTTCATCATGCCGACCTTTCCCTCATCAATATAGTAAGAACCGAGCACATCATCATCATTTTTCTTCCCGCCGTGGAAGTCCGAGCCGCCGCTCTCCAGCAGGTAGTACTCCCCCACCACGCCGCGGTAGTGCGCGGTGTGCGCCGGCGTGTGCGAGGGATGGATGGTCTCGATGCCGTCCAGGCCGCTCTTGATGAGACGGATGACCGCCTCGTCCGGCGTGTACCGTCCCGGATGGGCGAGGAACGAGAGGCCGCCGGAGGAGGAGATGAGCTTGATGGCGTCCTCCGGCGAGAGGTTGAACTTCTTCTCGAACGCCGGTCCGCCGTTGCCGATGAAGCGTTCGAACGCCTCCTGGTACGACTGGATGTATCCCTTCTCGACCATGGCCGAGGCGATGTGCGGACGCCCGACGGAACCGGTGCCGGCGCGCTGCATGACGGAGTCGATGGAGAGGGGGACGTTGATGCTGTTGAGCTTGGCGACGATGCGCTCGGCGCGCTTGATGCGTTCGCGGCGGAAGAATTCGAGGTACTCCTGGAGGCGGGCGCTGGTGTAATCGATGAAGTAGCCGAGGATGTGAACGTCCTTCTCGTCCACCATCGCGCTGAGTTCGACGCCGGGGATGACCTCCACGCCGAACTCCTTGCCGTACGCGATGGCGTCCGGGAAGGCGGCCACGCTGTCATGGTCCGTGATGGCGATGACGGAGAGGCCGCGCTGCTTGCATCGTTTCACCAGTTCGTACGGGGAGAACACCCCGTCCGAGCAGGTGGTATGCATGTGAAGGTCCGCTTTCACGCCGATGGTCCGTTGTTCCGTTCCTGCACCCGACCGCCCGACCGCCCGACGGCGGCGCGGTCACACATGCATCGTCTTGAACGCTTCGTAATCGTTGATGATGAGCTTGCTCCCCTGCATCTGCATGTATCCCTTCTTGATGAACTTATGGATCATGCGGGAGATAGTCTCGCGCGACGTTCCGGCCATGTTGGCCAGGTCCTGCTGCAGCGGCAGTTCGTCGATCTCGACCTTGCCCTTGCGGAAGACCCCCACGTCGTCCGCCAGCTGGAGGATGACGGTGGCGACGCGGCCGGAGGCGTCCTTCAGCGAAAGGCTCTTGATCTGCGCGTCCGCCTTCCGGAGGCGGCTGGTCATCTCGCGCAGCAGCGCGATGGCGACCGTGGGATAGTCCGCGAGCGCCTTGAGGAAGTCGCCGCGGTGGATCATGAACAGCTCGGATTTGGAGGTGGCGACCACCGAGGCGGAACGGGTGAGTCCGTCCAGGATGGCCATTTCGCCGAAGAAGTCGCTCTCGCCGAGGATGGAGAGGATGACCTCCCGGCCGTCGTCGTCCATCCGGACGATCTTCACCTTGCCGGAGATGATGACGAAGAGGGCGGCGCCCGTCTCCTCTTCCAGCAGGATGATCCCACCCTTCTTGTACTTCTTGCGGACCCCGAGCTGGGCGATGCGCTCGAGTTCCTTATCGTTCAATTCGCTGAAAATGGGAACGTTCCGAAGGACATCGATCTCGTTGTTCATCATGGCCGTGGGGACTGATGGTCAGAACAGGTCGCCTAAAGTCAGGCTTAATATAGAGCGTGTTGTGATGAAAGTCAAGGTAACGGAAATCAGTCATCCCCCTTCAAAAAAATGCCGTACCGAAGCGTCGTCCGGTACGGCACACGTCGGTACGGCGTCCGCCCTACGGCTGTCCGCTCTTCTTCTCGATCTTCGCCCAGGCGTCCTTCAGCGTGACGATGCGGTTGAACACCGGCGCACCGGGAGCGCTCTCCTTCGGGTCCGCAGAGAAGTACCCGAGCCGTTCGAACTGGTAGCGTTCACCCTCTTTCGCCTGCGCCAGCATCGGCTCCAGCTTCGCGCCGGTGAGCAGCGTGAGGGAGCCGGGATTGAGGTTGGAGAGGAAGTCCTGCCCCTCGTCCGTGTCGTCCGGGTCCTCTTTCAGGAAGAGACGGTCGTAGAGCCGCACGGGGGCGGACACGGCATGCCGGGCGGAGACCCAGTGGACGGTCGCCTTCACCTTGCGGCTGGCTCCGGCCATGCCGCTCTTCGATTCAGGGTCATAGGTGCAGCGCACTTCGGTCACGTTCCCCTGCGCGTCCTTCACCACGTCGTGGCATTTGATGATATAGGCGTACTTCAGCCGCACCTCGGTCCCGGGCGACAGCCGGTGGTACTTCGGCGGCGGCACTTCGCGGAAGTCGTCCTGTTCGATGTACAGTTCCCGCCCGAACGGCACCCGGCGCGTGCCGGCCGCCTCGTTCTCGGGATTGTTCACCGCTTCGCACTCCTCGGACGTGCCTTCCGGATAGTTGGTGATGACCACCTTGAGGGGATGGAGCACCGCCATGGCGCGCGGCGCCCGCACATTCAGGTCCTCGCGCACGGCGTACTCCAGCAGGGCCACGTCGATGACGGTGTCGCGCTTCGCCACGCCGATGATGTCGCAGAAGGCGCGGATGGACTCCGGCGTGTAGCCGCGGCGGCGGTAGCCGGCGATGGTGGGCATACGCGGATCGTCCCAGCCGGCGACGTGCTTCTCCTGCACCAGCCGGAGCAGTTTCCGCTTGCTCAGCACGGTGTAGCTGAGGTTCAGCCGGGCGAACTCGATCTGCTGCGGATGGTAGACCCCCAGTTCGTCCAGGTACCAATCATAGAGCGGACGGTGGTTCTCGAACTCCAGTGTGCAGATGGAATGGGTGATCCCTTCGAAAGAGTCCTCCAGTCCGTGCGCCCAGTCGTAGGTGGGATAGATGCACCACGCATCCCCCTGCCGGTGATGCCGTTCATGCACGATGCGGTACATGATGGGGTCGCGCAGGTTCATGTTCGGCGACGCCATGTCGATCTTCGCGCGCAGCGTCTTCCCGCCGTTGGGGAACTCCCCCGCCCGCATGCGGGCGAAGAGGTCCAGATTCTCCTCCACGGTGCGGTTCCGGAAGGGACTGTCGGTGCCGGGCTCGGTGAGGGTGCCGCGGGTCGCGCGGATCTGCTCCGCCGTCAGGTCGCAGACGTACGCCTTCCCCTTCCGGATGAGCTGAACGGCGAGCTCATACATCTTCCCGAAATAGTCCGAGGCGAAGAGGATGCGCTCCCCGAAGTCACCGCCGAGCCACCGCACGTCATCCACGATGGAATCGACGTACTCCTGTTCCTCCTTCTCCGGATTGGTGTCGTCGAACCGGAGATTGAACTTCCCGCCGTACTCCGCCGCGATGCCGTTGTTCAGACAGATGGACTTCGCGTGGCCGATGTGCAGATAGCCGTTCGGTTCGGGGGGGAACCGGGTGTGGACCCGCCCCTGGAACTTCCCCGTCTTCAGGTCTTCGTTGATGATGTCGCGGATGAAATCCGTTCGTTCTCGTTCTTCCATAGTGCTGCAGTTCCCTTTCCGTGGGGAAAAGTACGGAAAAACGGTGATTTTCGGAAGGATGAAAAAGGATAAACAACGGACATCGGGGATGGTGACAGTCACCTTCAGGAAATGATGGGTGGTGACTGTCACCATCCGACGCTTCAGAGCTCGCTGAACGGTGGGTCGACCTTCCCCCGCCGTTCTTTGTGCTCTTAGTGTGAGTCCGGTTTGAAGACCGGACCTACTTCATTAACGTCATTTTGATGACGCTGCTGTAACTGCCGCTGCTCAGCCGGGCGAAGTAGATGCCGCTCGGCAGGTGCGACGCATCGAAGGAGGCGGTCCGTGTGCCGGCGTTCTGCATGCCGTTGACGAGCGTGGCGACCTCTTTGCCCAGGATGTCGTACACCGTCAGCGCGGCATGTCCCGCCGACGGCAGCGAGTAGCGGATGGTCGTCGCGGGGTTGAAGGGATTCGGATAGTTCTGTGTCAGCTCGAACGCGGCCGGAGCTCCGTCCTTCCGGCGCACCGACGTGATCATCTCGGTGATGGAACGTTTCCATATCCCGGAGCTGGTGCCGATGTAGAGTGCACCATTGTCCAGGAACATCGCCGAGACGACGCCCGTCGGCATGCCGGTGTTCGCGGCCTTCCATATCGTGTCCTTTTGATTCATCACATACACTCCGTCCCCGTACGTGCCGGCGAACAGGAACTCGTTCACGGTGACAAGAGACGCGACCCCCGCGGGAAGTCCGATGGAGCGTTTCTTCCAGGTCGCACCGTTGTCCGTGCTGAGGAAGACGCCGGAATAACTGGCGGCATACAGCCGGGAGCCGTTGCCGTACATCGCGGTGATGATGGCGGTGTTGGGGATGCCGGCACCGGCGTACGTCCACAATGCGCCGTTGTTGGTGGAGCGGAAGATGCCGCTGTCGTTCACGGCGCAGAAGAGGGACCCGTTATGTGCCGCCATCGTGTTGATGTAGCCGACGGCCGGAAGCCCGGTGGTCCGGCGCACCCATGCCGACCCGACCCGTTCGTACACCCCGCGCGAGCCCAGACAGAACAGTCCCGGGTTCTTCACGAACTGATGCACCGCGTGTTGGGCGCCGAGCCCGACCGTGTCCGTTCCCCAGCTCAATCCCGCATCGGTGGAAAGGTATATCCCCAGGTTGGTACCGAGCCGGAACGCGGCACTGTCCGCGAAGAAGCGGCTGGTGATGACGTTCTTCACGCTGTTCGGGTTCGGATTCCAGGTGAGACCGCTGTTGATGCTCGTGAAAAGACCGCTCGTGGCGGTGGCAGCCGTGAACTCCCCGTTCGCGCGGCCGATGTATACCACCTGGGTCCCGGTGATACCGGTGTTCATATCCGTCCATGTCGTACCGGCATTGGTGGAGAACGAGATCCCCCAATTGGTGCCGGCGAAGATGTTCGGTCCGCGGGCGGTGAGGGACCGGACGGCACCCGAGGGAAGCGCGCCGGTCTTCGTCCAGTTTTCGCCGCCGTCGGTCGAACGGTAGGCGCCGTCCGAGCCGGTGCCGACGTACAGGTTCCCGCCGTTCGCGAGGATGCTATAGTTGATCTGCGCGATGCCCGAACCTTTCACGGCGGCCCAACTTCTGCCGGTGTCGGGCGAGACGTAGACGCCGTTGGAAGCGGAGACGTACAGTTTCGTGCCGAGCAGAGCGCCGCCGGTAGCCCACACCGAACCGTTCAGCAGCGTATCGGCGATCTTCCACGTGCCGCCGTTGTTCGTACTGCGGAAGAGCCCTTTCGTGGTGCCGGCGAAGAGCACATTCCCGACGGCGAAGATGGTCTTGAACTCGCGGTCACCGATCGAGGTATCCTTGGCGCTCCAGCTTTTTCCCAGGTCGGTCGAACGGTGCATTCCATGGAAGGTGCCGGCGAAGATCATCGAGTCTTTGGCGAAGACAGCGACGGCGTATTCGATGGTTCCGGTGGAGTCGAGCCTGGTCCAGGTAACGCCGGCGTTCGTCGAGACGAACGGACCGGAACTGGTGGCGGCGTAGACCCCTCCTGTTCCCTGCTGCAGATTGATGACGACGGCTCCGAGGGGGATACCGCTGGCCTGCGCCCAGGTGACGCCGTCATTGGTCGTGCGGTAGATCCCGGACATGGTGGCGGCCATAACGGTGGTGCCGGACGTGGCGAGTCCATTGACGGACGCGCCGTACGGACCGCCGGTCTGAAGCCATTGGGAAGAGGCCGAGGAGGCCAAGATCAGCGCCGTACCGAACAGACGGAAGAGAATGCGTTTCATATCGCTCCTGCGATTGATGGTGGGGGAGGTGAACACCGTCAACCTAGCGGAAGAAGAGGAGCGGAAAACCTATATGAAGATATGGAACAGCGGGGATGTGAGGCGTGTCATGCCCGGCGGGATGCAGAGCAGGAGCGGTGAGGAGCGTTCCTCAGCGCAGGAACGGGAAGCGGGTACGTCTTTGGATGAGCCCGATAGCAGTCTTTGTCGACCTCCTCTTCAGAAGTTGCAGAACGGCGGGTCGAGTTACCCCCGCCGTTCTTTGTGCCCACCTACGCGGTATACAGCACCGTTCCGGTAAAAAGCACCGGAATCCAAAAAACGGACTTCGGTGGGTGAACCCACCTGCGCACAAGAAACGTGTTTCGGTATTATGCACCGGAACACACAAAGCGTGCTTCGGTGGGTGAACCTTTGCGGGTATCTCTGGCCATCACGTTAACGCAGAGTGATGGAGTACGTTTTGTTGGGTTGCTCTGCGGATCTCCGATGATATTGAGCTGAGGCGTCTCACCGTTCTTTGCGCCCACCTGTGCACTGAAAAACGTGCTTCGGTGGATACATCTTTGCGTGAGTCCGGTCAGGAGACCGGACTTACTTCATCAACGTCATTTTGATGACGCTGCTGTACCCGCCGCTGGTCAGACGTGTTATGTAGATACCGCTGGCAAAGGCCGAGCCGTCGAACCTCCGTTCATACGTGACGCCGCTTTCCGCGATGCCGTCGAACAGCGTCGCCACGCGCTGACCGATGCTGTTATAGACCGTCAGCGCCGTCCTCCCGGTGACCGGTACCGTGAAGGCGAGGAGCGTGCTCGGATTGAACGGGTTCGGATGGTTCTGCGACAGTTCGAACACCGCCGGCGCGCTGAGGTCCAACTCCACGCTCTGCGAATATGAGAACGAGCCGTCCCGGTCCAGCTGCTTCAGCCGGTACTCGACGCGGCCGGAGGCCTTCGCGTCGATGTACGAGTATGACTGCGGAGCGTTCGTGGTACCGTGGCCGGGGATGAATGCAACGCGGTTCCATTGATGCATCGATGCGTCGGCCGCTTGTTCGGACGCACCGGAGACCCGTTGGAGCGGTTCCCTCCGTTCCACCTCGAAACCGAGGTTATCGGTCTCGGACGCCGTGTTCCAGCGCAGTTCCACTCCCCTTCCGTTCTTCGCGGCGGTGAACGACGCGAGTTCCACCGGCAGCGGCGTGGTGGAGGAGACGAAATTGGAGGTGGCACCCGTCAGGGCGAAGTTGAGCAATGAGCCGTTGTTGTCGTTGGCCGTGGCGTCCGCGGCCTGCGTCACGCCGGTATTGGTCCCCCCCGCCGTCCCCTGATCGAACCGGAAGAGAGCCGCGAGCCCGGCGGTGGACGGACTCAGCGAGAAATTGTACCGCGTGTTCGCGATCTCAGAATCGGTCCGGACCGTGCTCCAGATGCGCACCTCGTCGATCTCGCCCGCCATGCGAAAGGATGGGTCCGTCACTGAACCACCGATGCCGAGCGGACCGTTGTTCGCGCCGATCGGACCGAAATCCACGACGGTGGTACCGCGGAGCACGCCGTCCACGTACAGTTTCAGGTCCGTTCCGTCGTACGTCGCCGCCAGGTGATACCAGACGTTCGGCGTGCAGGTGACTCCCGAAGCGGCGACGTTGTATCGCACGGAATAATCGTACACGTCCGCACGGAACACGCCGGTGCTCAGGATGTACAGTTCATACATCCCGTTATCCGAGTCCCCCGCCTTGAAGAGGACGCGCCGGTGGTCGGAGAGGTCGGTCACCCGCACCCATGCCTCCCAGCTTCCGGTCGAGAGGTTGATCGGGGAGGAGGCCGGAACGCTGACCACATCGTTGATGCCGTCGAAGTGCAGCATGTTCGACACCGGGTCGAGGAACTGAACGCGGAGACTGTCCGTCACGGCGTTCGTGACGTTCGACGCGTTCCCGCCGGCGAACGCGGTGTTCTGGAACGTGACGGTGAGATTGTCCGTACTGTCGGCCGCCGCATGGGCGGAGGCGATGCCGGTCAGCGTCACGGCCGCCGAGGTGTCTGTGGTCCGTTTGACGACGGCGGTGAGCCCGGCCGGCACGTTGGTGACCGCCGCTTTCGCCGCTGCAGCGAAGTCGTCGTCGTTCGCGCCGGTGAAGGTCGCCGGACCGCTGATGGTCAGCACCAGCGACAGTGTCGAATCGAACTTGCCGACGTTGCCGTATGTCTCGGTCAGCGTCGTCGAGACGGGCGACACCACGCCGGCGTTCCCGCCGACGATGTCCGCACCGTTCACCGGCTCGCCGTTCCGCCGCAGCGCCGAGAAATCGTAGAGGACCGAATCGGACCCTTCGCTGAAACGGTAGCAGGCGCGCAGTCCCGTCTCCGTGCTGTCCGGTTCATCGTGCATCGCATCGGCGATCTCCTGCCGGCTGCGGGCGTAGTCCCAGATGCGTACCTCGTCCACCCGGCCGTTGAACCGGTAGATGCCCGTTTCGTTGGCTCCGATGCGGAGCGGGCTCGTGGTGTTCTGTGTGAACGCGATGTCCGCAGAATCCTCAAGAATGCCGTTCACGTAGAACCGCTGCCGTACGCCGTCGTACGTCATGGCGAGATGGGTCCAGACACCGTACTCCACCGTCGGTCCCGTCAGTCCGCTCCATTGTGTCCATTCGCTCGCCCACCCCTGCCACCGTTCGTTGTCGCCGGCGTAGAAGTTCACGCCGTACACATGGCTGCCGTCGTAGTACCGGGCGCAGAGCGGCGTACGGAAGGTCGACGGCGAACCGTCCACGCGGGCCCACAGTTCGTACGTCCACTGCGCGGGATTGTGTGCGGCGGCGTACGCCACCTGGAAATAGTCGTCGGCGCCGTCCAGCGCCGCGGAACCGGGGGTGAGGGCGGTGAAATAGTCGATCCGAAACGACCGCTCGCTGTTCTCCACATACCCGGCGGAGGTGAAGGCAGAACTGGCGAACGAGACGTTCAGGTCCGTGACGCTGTTCCCGGCGGCATGTGCGGCTGCCGCGCCGGTCACCGACACCGTGGCCTGCGTGGAGGACCGGAGCACGACCGTAACGCTGAAACCGGCCGGAACGTTCGTGACAGTGACCTTGCTGTTACCGACGAAATCTTCGCCGGTCACCCCGTCGAACGTGTCGTGGACGAGCGTGACGGTTACCGAATCGCCCGGGTTGATGGAACCGTCGTTCATGACGGATTCCTGGAACGCCGTCCCGCTGTACGACAGCACCGGTTTGTCGAACAGCAGCTGAAGGTCGCCCCGGGTCGATGAAGAGACGGATGCCGCATCGCCCCCCGTGAACGCCGAATTTTGGAACGCGAACGTGAGCGTATACAGGTCGTTCGCGGAAGTGTGGAGGACCGCGTTCCCCGTGAACGACACCGTGAGCGTCGTGGCCGAGGTGCGCACGATGGAGACGCCCAGGTTCATGGGAAGGTTCGTGACGACCACATGCCCCAGTCCGACGAACTCGTCGCCGTTCGTGCCGGTGAAGGTCTCACCGTTATAGAGCGTGATGACGGCGGTGGTGCCGATGGAGCCGTTGTTCAGCGCCGATTCACGGAATTCGGTCGTGCTGTATCCAACCCACGTGGGTGTGGCGGAGAGCACGGTAAGGGAGAACAGCGCGATACAGCAGACACGGTACAGGCGATTCATGACCTCTCCTCCTCTGATGATGGTGTAGATGATGGTGTGCGCTCAAGCAGTGTCAACAGGTCCGACAACCGGTCCTTGCACACGAATCCGGTGACATGCAGCAATTTCGCCTTTGTGCGGAAGGCCGACGTATTATGGCTCGTGACGAAGATGATACGGGCGGCCGGGTCGATGTTCGTGATGTGCCCGGCCGCCGTGAAGCCGTCCATCCCCTTCATCTCGATGTCCATGAGCACCGTGTCCGGCCGGAAACGGCCGAACTCTGTCACTGCCGTTCCGCCGTCGGAACATTCCACGACCTCGTCCGACGTCCGGCAGGCGATGTCGCGGATCATCTCACGCATCCCCGCATTGTCGTCGACGATCATGATCTTCATGGCGGTTCCGTTGGTGATGATGGGGCCTTCGTTCGGACACAATGTCGCCGAACGGGAGGACGAAAGGGATACGCAGGGGTACGTATTCCGCTCCGCAGAGGTACGGAGGAGGATGCGGGGGAACGGAACGACGGGGGAGGAGCGGCGGGACTTTCCGGGCCGGTTCAGCGACGGCGGCTCATCCCGGCGAACGGAACACTATAAACGGTGTTTGACGTCGAGGGCGAACTTATACAGTGCGTTCGGCCCGTGCAGGCCGAGCTTCTGGCAGATGTTGTTACGGTGGGTGTCGACGGTGCGGGGGGAGACGAACAGCCGCTCTGCGATCTCCCGGGTGGAACGGTCCTGCGCGACCAGCGCGAGCACCTTCCGTTCCGCCGGCGTGAGCTGTGACAGGGCGTCGTGCTCCCGTTCGCGGAACGGAGCGGGCCGTTCCGCGCGCCGGACGAGATGTCCGGAGAGGCCCGGGGAGACATAGTACTGCCCGCCGCGGACGCAGCGGAGCGCTTCGATGACCTCGGCGGCGGCGCTCTCCTTCAGCACGTACCCCAGGACGCCGAGGTCCATCGCCCGGTCGAGCATCGCGGCGGTGTCGTACATCGTGAGGATGACGAGACGGCACGGCAGTTTCTTCGTCCGCACCGCTTCGGCCACCTGCAGGCCGTTCATGCCGGGCATGTCGATGTCCAGCATTGCGATGTCGGGCCGAAGCCGCTCGATGAGCTCCAGCGCCCGCTCGCCGTTCCCCGTCTCTTCCACGATGCGGTACGCCCCCTCCTCCTCGATCATTTCGCGCAGTCCCTTCCGCATCAGCGGGTGATCGTCCGCCAGCAGCAGTGTCGGTCTCACATCGTCAGCCATGCATCCCCCGTAACGGTATCAGAATGGACACCTGCGTTCCGCGGCCCGCGGCGGAGGTGACGGTCATCGTTCCCTGCAAGATACGGACCCGTTCGGACATTCCCGCCAGTCCGATGCCGTTCCGCTCGGTATCCGGATCGAACCCCCGTCCGTCGTCCGACACCTCGACGGTGAGCACCGCATCGGTCCGTCCGATGGTCACCCGCACTGCGTTGGCGCCGGCGTGTTTCGCGATGTTGCTCAGCAGTTCCTGGAGGATGCGCACGAGGTTGATCTCGTCCTCCGTCCGCAACGCCCCGTCGATGTCCCCCACTTCGGCTTGCAGGGTGAACGCCGACGCATCCCGCACGTTCTCGAGGATGGACCGGACGGTCTCGGTGAGGCCGAGCCGGTCCAGTTCCGGCGGACGCAGGATGTGCGACAGGGAGCGGACCTTCTCCAGTACGCCGGTGGCGCCGTCGGAGATCTGCTCCAGCTGCCGCCGTTCCTTCGTCCCGTCGCCGGCGCTCTTCAGTCCCATCAAAGCGCGGTTCTTGATGACGAGCAGTTCCTGGCCGAGCGAATCGTGCATCTCCTGCGCGATGCGCTTCCGCTCCGACTCCTGGCTCTCGATGAGCAGCCGCGACACCTCCTGCTGACGCCGCTGTTCGCGCTTCAGCTGCCGCACCCGGACGAAGTAAACGGCCGGTCCGGCGGACAGAAAGACGAGCGCCAGGATGCCGCGGAACCACCATGTCATCCAGAACGGCGGCAGGACGGTGAGGACGACGGAGCGGCCGTCGTCGTTCCAGACGCCGTCGCCGTTGGAGGCCTTGACGCGGAAGACGTAGCGCCCAGGGTCGAGGTTCGTGTACGTCGCGGTGCGCTGCATCCCCGCCTCGATCCAGGCCTGATTGAACCCCTCGAGCATGTACGCGTATCGGTTCTTCCGGGGCGTATGGTAGTCCAGCGCGGAGAATTGGAAGGAGAAGACGTTCTGCTCGTACCGCAGCGCGATGGAATCGGTCTCGTTCACCGTCTGACGCAGGACGCCGGTGGAATCGCCGGGACGGACAGGGACGTTGAAGAGCTGGAATCCGGTCACCGCCACGGAGGGCGGAACGGCGTTCCGTGCGATGGCGGAGGGATGGAACTCGTTATATCCGTAGATGCCGCCGAAGAACATCCGGCCGTCGCGGGCGCGCCAGTATTCGTTCCGGTTGAATTCGTTGCTCTGCAGTCCGTCCTGCTGGTCGAACACCTCCCACGTCCGTGCCGCGGGGTGGAACCGCACCAGTCCGTTGTTCGTGCTCATCCAGAGCCGTCCATCCTCCGCGGTGAGGATGGAGTACACGACGTTGTTTGGGAATCCTTCGCGTGTCGTGAACGGCGTGAATCGTCCTTCCGCGGCGTTCATCCGGTTGAGTCCGCCCCCGTCCGTACCGATCCACAGGATGGAATCGGGTTCGAACGGGTCCTCAGCGATGCTCAGCACGTGCGCGGAGGAGAACGAGCGACCGTCGGACGGGTCCGGCGCGTACCGCCTGACGCTCCCGTCCGCCGGGTCGTACCGGAGCAGGCCCAGTTCCGGCGTGCCGCACCAGAGGCGTCCGGCACGGTCGCGGAAGAGCGCGGTGATGTCCGCGTACGACGATGAGTTCTCCATCGTTCCGTTCCCCGACGGTCCCGGATAGAGACGCACGTACGACCACCGCTTCGCCGCTCGGTCCAACCACGCCACGCCCCCCGCCTGCGCCAGCCAGACATCGCCGGTACGGTCCACGTACACCCGGTTCGGCATCCGCGTCACGCCGGCGCTGTCCGCCGTCGGGACCATCCCGACGCTCCGCGCCGTCCGCCGGACCAGGAAGAGCGTTTCCCCCGACAGGAACCAGAGCGTATCGCCTCCTCCTTCCGCGACGGAGGCGAAGTTGGAACCGCGGAAGTTCAGCTCCACCCGGAACGGTACGCCGCGGCGCCGGCAATGTTCGTCGATGAGTCCGATCTCGTCCCGAAAGAGCGAGCCGAGGAAGTTCCCCGGCCGCTGGTTGAACTGACGGAGCCTGGGCCGGAGGATCATCGCGCCGAGTCCCGACGTTCCGCACCACACCACGCCCGAGCGGTCGCTCACCAGACCGCGGCTGAACCGCTCGCGGTCCATCCGGGCGAGCGTGTCGCACGTCCCGTCCGGCGCGATGCGGAGCACGCGCATCATGGTGCTCACGAGGAGCGAACCGTCCGCCTCTTCGCGAATGCGCGAGACCCAGAAGAGTCCGTTCCCCGGCACCGCGGTGAAGAGGGGTTCGAACGTCCGGCCGGTCCAATGGAACAGACCGCCACGAGCACCGACCAGCAGCCGTCCGCGCCGGTCGCGCAGCAGCGCCGTGGTGCCGCGCTGCGCGATCTCCGGGAAGCGCCCGTCACGCACAGCGCCTTCCGTCCCGTCGTCCAGCGAAAGGAATCCGAGCCCTTTCGTGGTGGAGATCCACAGTGTGTCCTCCGTCTCGATCGCGTCGATGATGTTGTCGCTCGCCATCGCGAGGGGAAAATCCGACGAGGTGTACCTCCGCACCCGCCCGGTGACCCGGTCGAAGCGGTTCAGTCCCGAGGTCGTACCGATCCAGAGCGCGCCGCCGCTCCCTTCGCTGATGCAGAGAATGTGGTCGTTACTGAGCGTGGCGGCATCGGTCTCGGAACGGGTGAAGCGCGTGAACGTTTCACGGCCGCGGTCGAACCGGTTCACCCCTCCGCCGGCGGTGCCGACCCACAGCGTGCCCGAGCGGTCCTCGAACAGCGTCGTGACGGTGTTGGAGGAGATGGAGGAGGGATCCGAGCGGTCGTGACGGTGGGAGATGACCGTGTACCCGTCGTACCGGTTGAGCCCCTCCTTGGTGCCGAGCCAGATGAACCCGCGGGAATCCTGCACGATGTCGAAGACGTAGTTCTGCGACAGTCCGTTGTTGATCGTCAGGAAATCGGGGGATGGCTGGGCGGCGAGCGGAAGCGCGGCCGTGCAGACCGCGGAGATGATGCGCCACAGACGTTTCATTGAGGGGGAGTATACAAAGACCGGAGGCGAGAATCAACGAAAGACCGGTCCCCGCGGCGGTGCCGGACCGCCGCGGGAACGATTCGTCAACGCAGAAGGAGCATCCGCTCGGTGACCGTCCGGGCGCCGCTCCGCAGCCGCGCCAGGTAGATGCCGGAGGAGTGTCCGGTACCGTCGAACCGTGCGGTGTGGCGACCTGCGTCACGCCGGCCCGCATCGAGCAGCGCCGTGCGGCGGCCGAGCATGTCGAACACTTCTAGCGTCACCTCCGCCCGTTCCGGCAGCACATACTCGATGGTCGTGGAAGGGTTGAACGGATTGGGATGATTGCGCAGCAGCGCGAACCGTTCCGGCGCTCGTTCCGGTCCGCACACGCCGTTCGTCACTGCGTAGGCGTTCGCGATGGCGCCCCACAGCTCCGGTTCCGTTCCGTCGTATCCGAGCGCCCACATGCCGGTGCCGGCGATGCCGAGGGAGCGGATGGAGTCGAACTTCATCGCCCAGCTGAGCGAATCCTCGTACCATGTCTGCCGCCAGACCCCTCCGCTGATGTAGCGGTACCAGGGAGAATTGTACGTCGCATCGAAGAAACGGTTCCCCGGCGGAATGGTGTCCAGATAGTTGTTCTTCGCGACGGTGTATGTGCGCGACGTTCCCTTTCCGGTCGTCGCGGCCATGCGCGACGGACCGGCCACCGGCCAGTCGTTGCCGTAGTTCGGGATGCCGGCGATGAGCTTGTGCGGCGGACAGCCGCGGTCGAGGTACGTCTTGATGCTCTTCATGATGTGGTACCCGGAGGCGGCCGTCGCGCGCAGAGGCGCGTTCGGTCCGGCGGTGGAGCTGCCGGAGTAATAGTAAGCGTAGAGCATGATGAAGTACTGGTCCACCACCGCGTCCAGTTCCGTGAAGAACGCCGCCGGGAAGATGCCGTTCCAGTCCACCGCGAACAGTTCCACCGACAGCTCTTTCCCGTATTTCTTCAGCGTGTCGCCGAGCTGCTTCAGGAACGCGCGGTACGGCAGCGCCTGGCTGCCGCTGATGGACTCGAAGTCGATGTTCACTCCGTCCGCATTGCGCGCGTTCACCTGCTGCATGATGCTCTTGATGAGGTTGTCCTTCTTCGTCTGGCTCGAGAAGAGCGCGCTGTGTCCGCCGAAGAGGACGACCGCGAAGTGGACCTTCACGCCGTTGTTCTTGGCGCGGGTGACGACGTTGGCGGTGGCCCAGTTGTGCGTGGTGGTGAAATTGCCGGTGGCGGTGTCCACATCGCCGCTCATGTAGGCGATGTGGGTGAGCAGGTTGTAGTAGTAGTTCGATTCGGATCCGTTCATCCAGTACGGATGGAACCCGTAGACGATGCCGTCCAGCGAACGGGCGGCGGCAAGGTCGCTCCTCTTCGGCATCCGCGGCGCGACCACCTGGGAACCGACCTCCTCCGGATGGTCACGGTAGTATTCCCACTGCTGCTGATGGATGGAAGGGTGCTCCTGCGCCTGAAGCAGCGGAAGGGCACAGAAAAGCAGCGGGAGAAGGATGCGGCGGACCATACGGAAAGGTACTCATCCTCGTCCGCCGAAACAATGGCCCGCCCCCCTACTTCAGCAGAAGCATCTTCACCGTGCGGACCGATGAACCTGCCGTGAGGCGCGCCAGGTAGACGCCCCCCGCCAGCCGTTCCGCCGCGAAGGTCTGCCGATAGGTCATTCCGCTCTCCGCAATGCCGTCGAACAGCGTCGCGACATGCTGGCCGATGCTGTTGTAGACCGTCAGCGCCGCGTGTCCGGTGACCGGCACGGTGAAACTGACGGATGTGCTCGGATTGAACGGATTGGGAAAGTTCTGCGCCAGTTCGAACGCCGCCGGGGCGGAGAGCTCCACCTCCACGCTCCGCGAGTACGAGAACGAACCGTCACGGTCCAGCTGCTTCAGCCGGTACTGGACGCGGCCGGACGCGGCCGCATCGACGTACGAGTACGACTGCGGGACGTTCGTGGTGCCGTGGCCGGGGACGAAGGCGATGTTGTTCCATTGATCCGATGAACCGATGACTCGATGATTCAATTCCCTCCGCTCCACCTCGAAACCGAGGTTGTCGATTTCGGACTCTGTACGCCACCGCAGTTCCACTTTCCTTCCGCTCTTCGCCGCTGTGAACGATTCGAGCTCGACCGGAAGCGGTGCGGTGACGACGGTCCACGCCGGTCCGTTCATCAGCGTTCCGTCCTGATCGTACTGGGTCAGGTCCTGCGTGATGGTGCCGCTCCCTTCGCTGAACTCCCAGCAGCCGACCAGTCCCCCCTCGTTCCCCTGCATGGTTCGTCCCATCGCCGCCTGGATGCTGTCCGCCGGCCGCGCATGGTTCCAGATGCGGACGTTGTCGATGCTGCCGCTGAAGTAGTGTCCGAACGGTGTGTTCCCCGAGGACGCTTCCGCGCCGATGATGAGCGCGTTCTGGTATTGATAATGGATCGACGTCATGATGCCGGCATCGTTCGTCATCTTCAGCACACCGTCCAGATAGATCTTCGTGTACCGTCCGTCGAACGTTCCGGCGACGTGATGCCATCCGGTGCCGAAATCGGTCCGGGTGATGTAGGCGTCGCCGTACGAACCGTTCCGATACACCCAGAAATGGAGCCGGTCCTCGCCGCTCACCTGTTCCAGCTGAAGTTCGTAACCGCCGAACTCTGTGTTGCCGACGATGCCCGGATATCCGGTCCAGGCCGCGATGTTCACCCATGTTTCGACCGTGACATGGGCCGGTTTCAGGGTATCGGTGTGCGGTACGACCACGTGGGCACTGGAAGAGGACGAGAAGGAAAGGGCGGTGTTGGACTGGGCGGACGCGCCGCCGAGCAGCAGCGAATACAGTGCGACGCCGTACAGCGATCGAAGCATGGAGATCCTCCGGAGTGGTTGGACATGGACTCGGTTCGGAGGAGAATCTAGCGGAAAGGGGAGTGCGGTGGGCCTATATCTTGATATAGTATTTCCGGTTTGTGCGTCCGGTCAAACACCCTCGCTCACCGGCGGAGCAGTTCCCGGCCGCCGCCAAGCTTGGCGACGACCTCGTTGCGGGAACGGACGTGCAGCTTCTTGTAGATGTTCTGCAGATGGAACCGCACGGTGGGAAGACTGATGAAGAGCCGTTCGGCAATGGACTTGTAGGTGTGCCCCTGCACCAGTTCGCGGAGCACCTCCTTCTCGCGGTCGGAGAGGAGCGTGTCGATGTCCACCGCCGCGGGTTCGGGGGCGCTGAAGTACTGGAGCACCTTCCGGGCGACCTCGCCGGTGAACGGTACGCCGCCGCGATGCGCTTCGGTGATGGCGTGGAGCACCGCCTCCGGCGTGTTCTTCTTGAGGATGTATCCGACGGCGCCGGCGCGGAGGGACTGGAAGATCTTCTCGTCCTCCGAATAGACCGTCTGCATCACCACCTGCACGTCGGGATGGAACCGCTTGAGGGCGCGCACCGCATCGATGCCCGATTCCCCCTGCAGTCCGATGTCCATGAGGACGACGTCCGCGGGATGCTCGCCGAGCCCGCGCAGCAGGGCGGCGGAGGAGCGGTAGATGCCGGTCGTGCGGCACGTGCCGCTGCGGTCGATGATCCACGCGATGCCGTTCGCCAGGTCGGCATCGTCGTCCACGATGGCGACGCGGACGAGGTTCTTCGCGGGCCGGTTCTGTTTTTTCATGGTCATCGTCCTAATGTACCGATATGAACGTTGGGTGCAACAGTACCAAGATATGGTTCACAACGGAAGGAGAAGGGACACTTCCGTCCCCTTTCCCGGTGCGGAACGGACCTCGCACGTTCCGCCGCACGACGCGGCGCGCTGACGCATATTGTAGAGGCCGTTGACCCGCCCGAGAGCGCGTTCGTCGAATCCGCGCCCGTCATCGCGGAGCGAGAAGGAGATGCGCCGGTCCGTCACCACCAACCGGACGACGACGGCGGAGGCCGAGGCGTGGCGCAGCACGTTCGCGGCCGCCTCCTTCACGATGAGCAGCGTGGCGCGCGACGTCTTCGGGTCCACGCTCCGTCCGGCGGTCCGTCCTTCGACCTCCCATGTCACCGTCAGACCGTGCGCATCGCCGAGTTCGAACAGGTGTTCGCGGAGCCGCGAGGCGAGGCGGTCGAGGTCGTCGTTGCGCGGGTCCACCGACCACACGACGTCGGACATCTTCTCCATCAGTCCGCGCGAGAGTTCCGCGATGGTGCGCGGGTCCGCGGCGGGGGTGCGCCGCCGTACGCCGCGCGCCGGCGCTTTCTTCCCCGTCATCGTCATGATGTCCGCCAGGTTCGCGATGCGCGCCAGCACGGAGCCGATCTCGTCGTGCAGGTCCGCCGCGATGGAGGTGCGGAGCCGTTCCAGCGCCAGCCGGTGCCGCACCCGCAGCACGGTGATGCCGGCCGCGGCAGCGATGACGAGCAGCAGCACGAGAGGGCGGAACCACCACCGCTGCATCAGCGGAGGGATGACGGTGAGCTGCACCGACGCGGCGCGTTCGTTCCATACGCCGTCGCGGCCCGCCGAGCGCACCTGGAACCGGTAGCTCCCTTCCGCCAGGTTCGCATACGTCACATTGCGCCGGGCGGTGGTGACGGTCCAGTCCGGTTCGAGACCCTCAAGGCGGTACGCGTACGCGTTGCCGCGGGGGAAGCGGAAGTCCATCACCGCGAACTCGAACCGGACGAACGGATCACCCGGCTCAAGGACGATGTGCGCCGGTTCGCCCGACGAGACGGCGCGGGCGGACGGGACGTCGCTCCGCAGGAACGCCTGCACCACCACGGGAGGCACGGCCGTTCCGCTCTGCACCGCGGCGGGATCGACGATGCTCAGACCGTACGCGCCGCCGAAGGCGACGGAGCCGGAGCGGAGCGCGAGCGTCGCGCCGGTGTTGAAGAGGTCGTTCTGCAGTCCGTCGGCGCCGAAGAGGGTCTGCCGCACCGCGCCGGTGCTGTCGATGGTGGCCAGTCCGCCGTACGTGCTCACCCAGAGGTCGCCGCGCCGGTCCTCCGCCAGTCCGACGATGATGTCGTTGATGAAGCCGTTCCAGACACCGTACTGGCGGAACGTTCCGCTCTCCCGGTCGAACCGGTTCAGGTCGCCGCTCGTGGCGATCCACACCGTACCGCGCCGGTCCTCCAGCAGCGCCAGCACGCGCGCGTTGCTCAGCGTCCGCGGATCGTTCTCGACCGTCGTGTACAATGTGAAGGTCCGCTCGTCCGGATGGAGCATCACCGCGCCTCCGAACGTTCCGATCCAGATGTTGCCGAGCCGGTCGTGCAGCACGGAGCGGACGTTGTTGTGCGGCAGCGGCGCCGGACCCGTTCCCATCGCATACCGTTTCAGGAATCGTCCGTCGCCGGTGAGCACGGCGACGCCTCCTTCGCGCGTTCCGACCCACGCCCGGCCGAACCGGTCGAACGTGATGTCGTGAATGGTGTTGTCCGCCGGACCGCCCGCCGCGCTGCCGGCGCCGAGCCGGTGCACCGGACGGCCGGTCTGCAGGTCCATCGTATACAGTCCGTCGGTTCCGGTGCCGATCCACAGTACGCCGTCGCGGTACGCGAGCGCGTTCATATGCTGGATGGGCCTGCCGGACGCATCCTTCAGCAGCGCGGGATAGCGGCGGAAGGCGCCGTCCGCCGGATCATACCGCACGAGGCCGCCGAACGTCCCGATCCAAAGACGGCCGGCCGAATCCTCCGCCAGTCCGCGGATGTACCGGTGCGGCAGACCCCGCCGCGGATCGGGATGCTCTCGCAGCGTGGTGATGCCGGCGTTGAGCGGATGGACGCTCACCATCCCGTAGACGCCGTATCCGATCCACACGACGCCGGTGCGGTCGATGGTGACGGTGCGCGAGGAGATACGGATGAACTCCTTCGGATAGCCGGGAAGGGAGCGGAGGTCGAGCGTGGTGCGAGTCGATTCGTCGTACCGGAAGACGCCGTCGTTCGTGGCGATCCAGAGAACGCCGGGACGTTCCGCCGTGATGTCGCCGATGAAGGTGACGCCATCGGCACGATGTCCGTGGAGGAACGGAACGGGACGGAACGCTTCTCCGCCGCGTTCCCGCATCCACAGCCGCCCCGCCGCGCCGATCCAGAGCCGTCCGGACGCATCGCGCAGCATCGCACTGTAACCGTTCTCCGCCGCGGCGGGAGGAAGGCCCGGCACGGACGAGACCGTGCCGTCGCGCGAGACCGACAGCAGCCTTCTGGCGGTCAGAATGAACATGCTCCCCTGCTCCTCTTCGGCGAAACCACGGACGGCGGCGTTGCCCGTCTCGCCGTACGAAAGCCGACGCACCGCGCCGGACCATTCATCGATACGGTCCACCGTACCGCTGAGCGTGCCGTACCAGACGGTTCCGTTCCGGTCCGCATAGATGCGTGTCCCCTCGTCGCTCGATATCCGGGTCGTGTCCGCCGCGACAGCGGCGAGACGTTTCACGCGGCCGGTGACGGCGTCGAAACGGCAG
>WBUG01000091.1 GCA_008933835.1 Bacteroidota bacterium
GCGATGAAGCGATGAAGCAGTGAACGGCACCGAACGGAACGTTCCTCGACAACCAAGTCCAACAATGTGAGAAAGGTATCCAAGATATTCTTTTGGTACTCTTCTGAATGGATGTAGCCCTCGTCTACAACGTGAAGAAGGAAGAACACGCCGCCGTCGAGAGCGACGCTCATCCTTCGAGTCCTGACCGGACTGCGATTCACACACAGACCCAACCGAGTTCCGGCGTTGATGCGTATGCAGAGTGGGATACGATCGAAACCATTCACGCCGTCCGCGACGCTCTCTCCGTTTCCCATTCCGTCACCCTCATCGAAGCCGACGACGACGCGTACTCCCGGTTGAAGGAGATGCGCCCCGACATCGTCTTCAACATCGCCGAAGGACGGTACGGCGTCTCGCGCGAAGCGCAGATCCCCGCCATCCTCGACATGCTCAACATCCCGTACACCGGTTCGGACCCCCTCACGCTCGGCATCTGTCTCGACAAGTCGCGCGCCAAAGAGATCCTCTCCTGCTACGGCATTCCCACCCCCCGCTTCATCGTCGTCTCCACCCTTGAAGAGCTCCGCGCGATGGACTTCGCCGCGCCCGCGATGGTGAAGCCGCTCTTCGAAGGTTCGAGCAAAGGGATCTTCGATGCATCGCTCGCCCATACGGACGACGCCCTGCGCACTCAGGTGCGCACCGTCATCGAGCAGTACGGTCAGCCCGCGCTCGTGGAGGAGTTCCTCCCCGGCCGCGAGTTCACCGTGGCGATGCTCGGCAACGGCGACGATGTGAAGGTGCTTCCGGTCGTGGAGATCAAGTTCGACTCTCTCCCCAAAGGGGTGAATCCCATCTACTCGTACGAAGCGAAGTGGATCTGGGACCAGTCTTCTAGTCCCCTGGATATCTTCGAATGTCCCGCCAAAATCGACGAAAAACTGCAGAACGAAATCGCCGAAATCTGCCGGAAAACCTATCGAATTTTGCGCTGTAAGGATTGGTCTAGGATCGACGTCCGGTTGGACAAGAACGGCCGGGCCAATATAATAGAGATAAACCCCCTCCCCGGAATTCTTCCGAATCCCGAGGATAATTCATGTTTTCCGAAGGCGGCAAGAATGGCAGGGATGAACTATCAGCAAATGCTGAATGCCGTGCTCGATGCTGCCATTGTGCGGTACGGACTGGCGTAGGTCATGGCCAAAAAACTGCACGTCGCCATCATCTATAATGAGCCCACGGTCGAGACCGAGGAGGGGCGGAAGTACGCCTCGAAGGCCGGATTCTCCATCGACCAGTACACGAAGCTCATCAACGATTCGCGGCGTGACGGCAAAGCGGTCGACATGTCCGAAGTAGGGGTGATCGAGCAGAAAGAGGACATACAGGAGGCGCTCAGTTCGCTCGGCTTCGAGACCTCCATCTTCAACATGTCCGACGACCTCGACCGGTTCCTCGGTTACCTGAAGGCGATGCAGCCGGACGTCATCTTCAACATGGTGGAGTGTCTCGGCGACGAGGCCATTCACGAGATGCATGTGGCGGGAGTGTACGACCTGCTCGGCTTCACCTACACCGGTGCCGGACCGATGACGCTCGGCACCTGTCTGAACAAGGCGCGGGCGAAGGAGATCCTGGCGTTCAACGGCATCCCGACGGCGAAGTTCTTCCTCTGCCGCGACGCCGCGTCGCTGCCCGAAGAGGAGCTGCCGATGGGCTTCCCGATGTTCGTCAAGCCGAGCAACGAGGACGCCAGCGTCGGCATCGACAACGGTTCGGTGGTGAAGGACTTCGCGGCGCTGAAAGAGCGTGTCGCGTTCATCGCGCGGAAGTTCCAGCAGCCCGCCATCGTGGAGGAGTACATCGACGGACGCGAGCTGAACGTGGCGGTCATCGGCAACCGTCCGCCGATGGTCCTGCCCATCTCCGAGATCGACTTCTCCGGTCTGCCCGACGGGCTGCCGAAGATCGTGACGTACGACGCGAAGTGGATGGAGGGGACCGTGGAGTACACCGGCACCCAGGGAACGTGCCCGGCCGACCTGCCGCCGGACGTGGAGACGGCCGTGAAGGATATCTCCCTGCGCGCGTACCAGCTGATGGGATGCCGCGACTACGCGCGGGTCGACATCCGCCTGCGGAACGGCCGCGAGCCGTTCGTGCTCGAAGTGAACCCGAACCCGGACCTCTCCAGCGACGCCGGGTTCTACCGCTCCGCCCGCACGCACGGGTGGACGTACGCCGAGACCATCGGCAAGATCGTGGAGTTCGCTCTGGAGCGTCACAAGACCCTCGGGCGGAAGCAATGACCGTCCGTCCCACGGAGCCGAAGGACCATGATGCCATCCGCTCCATCGTCATCGCGACGGGCGTGTTCAACGAGGAGGAGGTCGGCATCGCGATGGAGCTGCTGGACATCTACCTGAACGACCCGGAGCAGAGGGATTACGAGATGTTCACCGGCACGGACGATGCCGGACGGGTGCTCGGCTACATCTGCATCGGACCGACCCCCGCCACCGCGGCCACCTACGACCTCTACTGGATCGCGGTGGAACCGTCGGAACACGGCCGGGGCATCGGCTCGGCGCTGCTCACGCACACCGAGACGGAACTGAAGCGGAGGGGAGGACGGCTGCTCATCGCCGAAACGTCCTCCACCCCGAAGTACGACAAGACGCGGGCCTTCTACGAACGGAAGGGGTTCGCAAAGGTCGCGCACATCAAAGAGTATTACCGGCCGGACGATGACCTGGTCATCTACGGCAAGTACCTGTGACCTCCGGTCACGGCGCGGATCGTGGTACCTAAATCACTATCGCTCACAACGTAAGGCGTCTTCTATGGAACTCTGGCAAGAAATGCTCAGAGCTAGCGTCGACAGCGGCAAGGACCTTGTCGACCGTTTCGGGTTCGAACCCGAACTCGCGGAGAAACTCAACTCGCTGTTCCACACGCGCATCAATCCGTACTACCTCAGTCTCATCCGCTACCCCGGCGACCCGATCTGGCTGCAGTGCATCCCGGACGCCAAGGAACTGGAGGAGGACGGACTCCCCGAGGACCCGCTGAGCGAAGACGCCCACAGCCCCGTTCCCAGCATCACCCACCGGTATCCGGACCGGGTGCTGTTCCTGACGACGAGCCAGTGCTCGATGTACTGCCGCTTCTGCACCCGCAAGCGCAAGGTGGGGGATTCCGGCAAGATCAGCATGAAGTACATCCAGACCGGCCTGGACTACATCGCCGCCCATCCCGAGATCCGCGACGTCATCCTCTCCGGCGGCGACCCGCTGATGCTCACGGACGTGATGCTCGAGAAGGTCGTGGCCGGCCTGCGCGCCATCCCGCACGTCGAGATCATCCGGCTCGGCACCAAGATGCCGTGCGTGCTCCCGCAGCGCGTGACGCCGGACCTCGTGAACATGCTCAAGAAGTACCACCCGGTGTACGTGAACACCCACTTCAACCATCCGTGGGAGTGCACCCCCGAAGCGGAGAAGGCCTGCACCATGCTGGCGGACGCCGGCATCCCGGTCGGCAACCAGGCGGTGCTGATGAAGGGGGTCAACGACGACCCGGACGTGATGCTGGAACTGATGCGTAAGCTGCTCAAGATGCGCGTCCGGCCGTACTACCTGTACCAGGCGGACATCACCAAGGGAGCGAACCACTTCCGCACCCCGGTGAGCGTCGGCCTGGAGATCATGGACAAGCTGCGCGGCCACACCTCCGGCCTCGCCATCCCCGCGTACGTCATCGACGCGCCCGGCGGCGGCGGCAAGATCCCCATCCTGCCGCAGTACGTGCTCGGCCGGAACGGGAACAAGATCATCATGCGCAACTACAAGTACGAGATCTACGAGTACCCGGACGTGGAGGAGGAGGAGAAGAAGATCACCGACGACCGGTCGGTGGAGAAGAAGTACCTCCGCAAACGGAAGAGCGTCCAGCGCAAGAAGACGTTCAAGAAAGAGAAACAGGAGACACCGGTCCCATAAACGAAGAAACGTCCTGCCCTGCAGGACGTTTCTTGTTGTACGGAGGGAGGCCCGGATTACTTCACTAGCATCACCGTCATCGCTCGCACCTCACGGCCCGCCGTGATCCGCACAAGATACACGCCTGTCGATCGGAGGGCGGCGTTCCATCGGACGGAGTGACGACCTGCCGGTTTCGTGCCGGCGAACAGCTCTTCAGACTGTCTTCCCAACAGGTCGGATACGATGATGCGGATGTCTGACGCGATCGGGAGTTCGAACGTGACCGTTGTGGCGGGATTGAACGGATTCGGATGGATTCCAATCAGTCGAATCGAGGTCGGTATGGTAGCGGACCGTGCCGGATCGATGCCGGTGATGTTTTCTCCGCCATTCGTGGTGATGAATACGCCGGAATCACCGACGGCATAACCGTTGAGCAGTGTGCAGAATTCGATGTCGCGAACGCGAATCGGCGACTGCACTTCCCACGTCCGGCCCGTATCGTTGCTGCAGTACAGCTTATCCCAATCGGAGTACCATACTCGGGCTGGATTACCGGGCGCGAACTCAATGTCTTCCCCCTTCTTGGTGCTGGGGGAAGAGAACAGTTCCCATGTTGCCCCGCCATCAAGCGTTCGGTACATGGTGTTCTTGATCGTGCGCTGGACGAGTCCGATGTGGGCATTGAAAAATCGAATGACGGATGCCCCCCATCCCGGTGGATAGTTCGTCGGTCTCCAATGGCGTCCGCCGTCCGTCGTTTTCATCAGCACGGTCGGATTCGTATAAACGGAGAAGAAGTACCCGACGTCCGGATTGACGAACTGCACGAGTCTCCATTGGTCGTAAGAGTACGCTCCGAAGGCGGAATCGTTCATCGATTCCCAGAGCGCTCCCCCGTTCGTCGTACGAAGAAAGACCGCCGGCGACTGGTCGGTCCGACCGTCGCCCATTGCAATGCCGTTGACGCCGTCGAACATCTCGATATAATTCATGAACGTGGTTCGCGACGAATCGTGGAACTGCGTCGACCACGTGCTGCCCCCGTCCGTTGTACGGAGGATCCTTCCGTCCCACGTTGCGCACCATGCCAACGAACTATCGATGGCGGAGACTTTCGAGACCGTCGTCGTCAGTCCGAGCGGCTGCAGATGGACCGCACCATCGAGACTGCGATACAGATTATCGGAACGGCCGGATGTGAATAAAACGGACGGCGTCGGCGCTGAGATGCTGAACGTTTGAGCGGCGCTCCTCTTCATCCATTGTGAGAAGACGACCGACTGTAAAACGAACAGCAAGAATAGAATGTGGAATATTTTCATCTCACCCTCCTATGTGTCTTTATAGCGTTGGACGACTTTGTGCGGGACATTGAACAAATTGTCCGTAATAGAACGTGCCATCAGGATTCTTACATCGGTACGAGCCCGTGGAACACAAGCAACTTGACACGGTGTAATCAACGCATAATCGGCACGTGGTATTATACACCGCGCACTCTGGTTTCAACAACATCCCAGACGTAGCGGTACAATCTATCTCGTTGTACATGCCGTTGTCGCAACACGGGTAAAGGCTGAGCGGAATGACGTGGGCGTTGGAAGTCAATCCATAGAATCCTAATGCCAATAGTGGGATACCAAGAAAAAACGATATACGGGAGCTTCTTCTCATCTCACACCTCCTTGTTATTCTTTGGTCATAATGTGATCGATATCATCGATCGTGATATGAGATAATACTCCGGAATAGTTCTTGACAATGAACTTGCCCGAGATGATGAGCAATTGAGGCGTAAGGTGAGACCGGTAGGTCGATGGAAACAATGCGCTGCGGGGATACAATATCCTCTCCGTAGGAAAAAAAAGCCGCATCGTACTGTCTTGTCTTTCTGACGATGTGATATCAATTACTGCGCAATATACATCCGATCGGTGTTTGTATCGTGCAAAGATGGATGCCACCGAGGCAAAACTCTCCTTACACGGTCGACACGTTGATGTCATGATAGCGAGAAGATAATGCTTTTCGTCTTTGACGTCCGGGATGAATTCTTCTCGGCCAAATTGATTTTGAAATATTAACGATTGGATTGAATCACCCGGCTGTAGCACGTCATATCCCTGCGTTAAGATCATAAGGCGTTCTTTCATCACTTGATTCTGGAACGTCAGTATGATGACCATAGCCCAGAGAGTGTACTGGACGATCTTTTGCAATCGTTCGGTCAAGCAGGTGTTCGATTCATTTCGGAAAGAAATATCGTGCAAGGTTCGATGAAGTTGTGTCGAGGATCCTTTTCGGTCCTGAAGTGACAAGAGCATTGTTATTATCACAACATTGCGTAATATTGAAGATAATCCTATGGGACCGTTGTCAATATTTCCAAAGCAACTGCATCCAATTTTTGCTCCTTGACTGTATTGTGAAATGAGAAATACCGTAAAAAGAATCATCACGAAAAGAAGCAATTCGATAGTGAAAGACCTCGTTGTGTTGATGAAAAGACCTACAGCACCGATGAATTCAATCAGTGGAATGAGATATGAAGAAGGAGTTATGAATGGTTCAGGTAGTATCTGAACCTGTCGCAGCGTATTTTCGAAATCAGAAACCGATGCGAATTTAAGGAATGCCGAAGTGAAAAAAATCACTGAGAGGAGGATGCGGATGGCGGAGGAGAAAGAAGATGGCCATCTATATAATATGAATGTAGTATTCATGTATACAGATGCTACTGCAATTTCGTTAACGTATATCGAATAGTCAATAAATATCTTCATTAAACGAGACCGATGAGTCTTTTATAACGACAGTATGCCCGTAACCTTCTACCGTTAATAAATGAGAATTAATAGGTATATCGACATACTGGTAATGACCGTTCTACTTTACATCGTCTGGTGTGCATTGTACCATTTTCATGCTCCGGACAAAGACTTCGACCTGCCGAACCTCCTCTGGTTCACCCATCTCATCCTCCTCTACATCCACGAGGCGGGCCACCTTATCTTTTCCGTCTTCGGCCGCACGCTCACCATCATGGGCGGCTCGCTCATGCAGGTGCTGGCGCCGCTGGCATGGTACGTAACGGCGAAGTACGAAGGGTCATCGCTCTCCCGCACGGCGCTCGTCTTCACCGGCATCAGCATCATCGACGTGAGCGTCTACATCAAGGACGCCGGCATGCTTCAGTTACCGCTCATCGGCGGCCTGAGCAAAGAGCACCACGACTGGGCAAACCTGATGAACGACTGGGGGATGATCGAACAGAGCTATGCCGTCGGCGAGCTCGTCTATTGGCTCGGCGCGGGACTCGCGCTCTACGGCATCGCCACCGGTCTCCGAGCCGCCTGGAACGACCGCCACCTCACCGCACAGCCCGATTGACCGGCCTCCTCCTCTCCGTTCACGGCACTCTTCCCATGTACATCATTTTCATCCTGTATCCTGCATCCTGAATCGTTCTTCTCCATCCTCTCTCCATAGTCCATTGTCTTTCTTCTTTTCCTGTTCCCTGTATCCTGAATCTCATCTTGTCTTTTTTACTTTCTACGACGCATTGCACCCCTCCATCGTTCATCGTTTATCATTTAT
>WBUG01000092.1 GCA_008933835.1 Bacteroidota bacterium
CTCTTCGGACTGACGCCAAAAAGGGTCTTCAACTTGGAAACGAACGTCTTGAACAATGGACACTTCCGTACAAATGATGGGTTCTGTGCGTCTCAATATACGAAAATCGGACATACCTTCATACTGGCGTAACCCGTTCATGGCAAATACCGTAGGAACACGGACATTCGGAGGCTCCATGACGCCCGGTCCCATCGCCGTCGTTCTTCTTTCACTTCTCCTGGCTTCGTGCGGTCCCATTTGGACCTCTCTTCCACCGCTTCCGGCGGACCGGACCATCGTTCTGTCCGAGCCCATCCTCACCGGAGCGCAGTATTCAGAACGGGCCCCGTCCCATCCGCGCCCGTACATCGTGACGATGCGCGACACGCTGGTGCTGTTCGGCGCCGAGCATACCAAGGATCCGGCCGACCCGCAGCTCGATTCCATCGAAGCGCTGTGGTTCCGCCTACGCCCGACGGTCGCACTGGTGGAGGGACGTCTCGGCTTCCTGGTCCGGTGGTTCTCCGATCCCGTCGAGGCGTTCGGCGAAGGGGGCCGGGTGGTCGATCTGGCGGAGAGCGGAGGGGTCCGCTGCTTCACCTGGGAGCCTTCGCAGGACGATGAGGTGTCGTGGATGCTGGAACAGTATCCGCCGAAACGCGTGGCGCTCTTCTACATCCTCCGTCCGTACTTCGGGCGGGTGCGGCACGGCCGGCCGGAGGACCCGGACGGATGGATCGAAGGAACGATCGCGCGACGGACACGGTGGAGAGGATTGGAGGGTTCCATCGCCGGCACGGCGGAACTCGATTCGATCTGGCGGGCCGACTTCGCCGGGAGGAAGGACTGGCGCGATACGGACGACCGGAACGGATGGCCCGGATACCTGGACGAACTGGCCGCCCGCTCGAACGCCTATCGCGACGAGCACTTCTCCCGGGTCATCGTCGGACTGGTCCGGAACGGCGAACGGGTGTTCGCCGTCTGCGGTTCGAGCCATGCAGTGAAGCTCGAACGGGCGCTCCGTTCCACGCTCGCCGCTCCCCGGTGACCGGTAGGGCGCCCGGAGAACGCACGTCACCGTCGCACGGTCGGCATGTTCCGCCGTCGATGCCGGAGGCACACGAGGGCCGGGATGTTGACCTATCGGACTCTTGACGCCCGTCGTCGCGCGAAACGAAACGTGCTGAAACGTCCGCCGGACGGTTGACTTCCATCCCGAAAAGAGTATCTTTACAGTATGAGCGTTTCCTCAACCAGAACGGGGAAACGCTCATTTGCTTTTTGACAGTGAAGAAGTGCACCCGAACAACGGAGAAACGACATGGACCAGCGACCGATCTTCATCACCGCGACCGACCACACCCGATTGATGCAGTTGTTGACCGCATCGAACCCGGGATCCGAGAGGAGCTCCCTCCGCGATCTCGTGTCCGAACTGAAGCGGGCCGTCATCGTTCCATCGGACCGCATCCCTCCGGACATCGTGACCATGCGCTCCCGCGTCCGCATCGCCGACCGGGCCACGGGGGAGGAATCGGAAGTGACGCTCGTCTTCCCGAAAGAGGCGGATGTGGACCGCGGACTGATCTCGGTGCTCGCCCCGGTTGGGACGGCGCTGCTGGGATACCGGGCCGGCGACACGGTGGAGTGGAAGGTCCCCGCCGGAGTCCGTTCCATCGAGATCCGCGAGATCCTCTACCAGCCCGAAGCGGCGGGGGACATGCACCGCTGACGTTCAGCGCACGGGCGCGGCGAGCGGTTCGTCGAAGCGGCGGGGGAAGATCATCCGGTGCACCGGGTGGGTGATGGAGAGGACCGGCACGGTGGTGCGCCGTACGACCTCTTCGGTGGTGTTGCCGATCTGCGTGCGCCGCATGCCGCGCGCACCGTGGGTCCCCATGATGATGAGGTCCACGTCGCGGTCCTCGGCCACGTTGACGATGGAATTGTCCGGCTCCACGTCCCTCGTCACGAACCGTTCGACCGGGATCTCCCCTGCCCGGTCGTCGTAGTCGGTCAGGTCGGGGAATCGCAGTTTGGCGAGATGTTCCTCCGACACCGTCAGGTCCGTGATGTGGAGCAGCAGGAGCGAGGCGTTGTGCTTCCGGGCGACGGCCACGGCGTACGGGATGGTGTAGTTGCTGTACTCCGAGAAATCGGTCGGCACCAGGATGGTCCGGATGTCGGTGTACTCGCGACCCGCACCGGGCCGCAGCGTGATGACGGGAACGCGGCAGAGCCGCACCACCCGCTCCGCCGTGCGGCCGATGAGGTGCGGCGTGGAGGCGCCGAGCCCCGTCACCGGCAGGATGACCGCCGAGTACTCCCCGCGTTCCGCTTCGAGCACGATCTCCTTGTACGCCGCTCCGTACCGCACCGCCGTCGCGGTGCGCTCCGGGTCCAGTCCCGCCCCCTTCATCACCGCCGCGAACCGTTCCTGCGCGAACGACGCCCCCCGTTCCCGCCGCCGCTGCCGTTCGGCGGGGTCCGCCTCGAAGAACCCTCGAGGGATCTGTTCGAACTCGTCCACGGTCATCAGCGTCAGCGACGCATCGTACCGGCGGACGAACTGCGCGGCGTAGCGCACGGCGGCAACGGAAGGCTCGGAGAAATCGGTGGGACAGAGGATGCTGCGGAGTTGGTACATGACGCGCTCCGGTGAAGGTGGGTGCGGGATGCGAGACCGTACCGGCAACGTACGCAAATGTGTCACGAATGACAAGCGATCGCGGACCGGCGGGTATGAAATGACGACGCCGTTCCGGAGGGCGGAACGGCGTCATGACGGACGGGGCCGGTGCGGTCACTTCTTCTCGATGGGGACTCCCTTGGCGAACTCCTCGATCTGCTTCTCGACGGAAGCCTTGTCGCCGGTGATGACGAGGGTCATCTCCTCCGGCCGCACGTACCTCTTCGCCATCGCCTGCACATCGGCCGGCGTGGTGGCGTGGACGTTCTTCACGTAGTTGGCGAGGTACGAGTCCGGCAGTCCGTGCAGCTTCAGGTTCGACAGCTGGCCGACGATGCCGCCGCGCGACGAGTTCTGGAGCACGAACACGCCGGCGATGTAGTTGCGGATGGCCTCCACTTCGGCGTCGGAGGGCGCTTCGGAGCGGAGCCGCTCGATCTCGTACGTGATCTCCTTCAGCGATGCGCCGGTAACGCTGCTCGTCACGTCCGCCGTCTGCACCCAGTAGCCGTCGCGGTACCGCATGGAGAGCTGGCTGTTGGGGGAGTACGTGTAGCCCTTCTGCTCGCGGATGTTGGAGGTGATGCGCGAACCGAACGAGCCTCCGAGCAGGGAGTTCGTGACGACCATCTTCACGTAGTCCGGGTCGAAGTTGTTCAGTGTGGGCAGACCGAGGTAGATGGTGGACTGCGCCGCGCCGGGGCGGTCGATGAGGTGGAACTGCTTCTTCGCCTTCGGTTTCGGCACGTTGGTGTGCACGGCCGGACCCTTCGGCCAGCTCTCGAACGCGTCGCGCAGCGCCTTCTCCATCGCGGCCTGGTCGAACACGCCGGCCACGTAGATGCGCGTCCGCGCGGCGCCGACGTTCTCCTTATAGAACTTCCGGACGTCCGCCACGGTGTAGCCCTTCACCGCCTCCTCCGTCGGGAAGACGGTGCCGTACGGATGGTCCCCGTAGAGCAGCGAGCGGAACTTCTCGAACGTGAGCTGCTGCGGCGAGGACTTGGCGACGGTGATCTCGCGCAGGGTGTTGTTCTTCAGCCGCGCCAGTTCCGACTCCGGAAAGAGCGGGTTGCGGACGACGTCCGCCGCCAAAGCCGCCATGCGCGGTCCGAACTCAGAGAGCACTTCGCCTCCGATGGTGGACTGGTCCACCCCGATGCCGACGTTCAGCGAGCCCCCCATGGAGGCGGCCTCCGCGGCGATCTGCTCCGCGGTGCGGGTGGTGGTCCCCTCCTTCATCAGGTCCCCCATCAGGTCCGCCAGACCGGTCTGCCCCGGCCGTTCGTTGATGTTGCCGACGCGGATGACGACGCTGATGTTCACCTTCGGCACGCGGCCGTAGGGGATGAACACCGCTTCAAGACCGTTCTTGAACGTGACGATGTGCTTCTTCGGAAGGGTGAAATCCTTCGGTGCGCTCCCCGCCGGCGGCGCCTCCTTCTGGGCAAAGGCGAGCGACACGGCGAGGCACAGTGCGATGATGATGGTCTTCATGGTCCGTTCCCTTTCTTATGAGCCCGATTTCGGTTCGATGGTGAGGATGGTGCGGTTGGTCGGCCGCAGGTACTCCTGCGCCGTGCGCAGGATGAGCTCCGGCGTCACCGTGCGGAACTCGTTCTCGAGCGTGTTGATGCGGGACGGATCGTTGTCGAAGAGCGCGAAACTGGCGAGCAGGTCCGCGGTGCCGAACCCGAAGAAGCCCTCGTACTCGCCGTACAGGTCCGAGCGGAGCTTCACGAGCGCGCGGTCCAGCGTCGCCCGGTCCACCGGACGGGTGCGGAGCTCCTCGATGGCCGCATCGGCGGCGGCGAGGATGGTGTCCGCCTTCACGCCGTTGTCATGGATGAGGCTCACGGTCCAGAGCATCGGGCCGTTGTAGTTGAACATGTTGCCGAGCAGGTTGATGCCGCCGCCGACGCCGGAGGCGTACCCCTTCTTCTTCACGATGGCCTGCGTGAGACGGCTGTCCTCCCCCTGCAGCAGGATCTGATCGATGAGCCCCATCGCGTAGTACTCCGGCGTGTTGCGTTCCGGCATGTGGTAGGCGAACGCCAGTGCGGGACGGTACGCGAGCGTGTCCTTCTTGTTGAAGCGCTTCTCGGCGGTCTGTTTCGGCTCGCGGAGGTCCGGCAGCGGCGGGACCGCGGCCTTCGGGATACCGCCGAAGTGCTTCTTCACGAGCGCGAGCGCCTCGGCCGGACGGAAGTCGCCGACGATGGCGAGCGCGGCGTTGTTGGGAGCGTAGTACGTGTCGAAGAACTGCTGCACGTCCTTCAGGCTCGCCGCGTCCAGATGCTCCAGGTCGCCGTAGAAGTTGTGCGCGTTGTACCAGTTCTCGTTCGCGTACTGCGGCATGTCGAGCCACGGGAAGCCGCCGTACGGCTGGTTGAGCACGTTCACCTTCACCTCGTTCTTCACCACCCCCTGCTGGTTGGTCAGGTTCTCCTGCGTGATGTTCAGCCCCTTCATGCGGTCCGCCTCGGCCCAAAGGATGGTCTCGAGCTTGTGGGCGGGGACCACCTGGAAGTAGTTCGTGAAGTCGAACCGGGTGGAGCCGTTGAGGATGCCGCCGTTGCTCTGCACGAGCTTGATGAACTCCATCTTGCCGAGGTTCTTCGACCCCTGGAACATCATGTGCTCGAAGAGGTGCGCGAACCCGGTGCGGTCCTTCGGCTCGATGCGGAAGCCGATGTTGTAGTAGACGGCGACGACCACGGTGGGCGCGGTCGGGTCCGGCGAGAGGACCACCTTCAGCCCGTTGTCGAGCGTGTGGTACTCCACCGGAACGGTGAACTGCTGTGCGGCGGCGGCCGTGACGACGGCGAGCGCCAGCACCGCAAGGCGACGGAACCTCATGGGGACTCCTGTACTGGTGAATGGATGATGGTGAACGGGGAGCGCCACCGGGACCGGCGGCAGTATAAACAATCGTGTTACGGGACGGGAGCCGTTTTTGTTCCGCCCTCCCAAAACGAAAACAGCCCGATTCCGGGCTGTTTTCATCGAACTTTGGTCCGTCAGACGGCCCGGAGGGCGTTGATGATGCTGAGGCGCGACGCCCGCACCGCCGGGAGGAATCCGCCCACCACCCCCATGGTGAGGGCGAAGATCATGGTGCTGATGACGATGTCCATCGAGAGCGAGAAGCCGAACGCCAGCTCCGAGAACGAACCGAAGTTGGTGGTGGAGAACGAGACGGCCTGCAGGAACGACGCCAGCACGAGACCGACGACCCCTCCGATGAAGGAGAGCGCGAGCGCCTCGGCGAGGAACGCCGCGAGGACGCTCCGGCGGCGGAACCCGAGCGCGCGCAGCGTGCCGATCTCCACCGTGCGGTTGGCCACCGCCGCGTACATCGTGATCATGGCGCCGATCATCGCGCCGACGCTGAAGATGACGGTGATGAAGAGACCGAGCGCCTTGATGAAGACCGACATCCCCTCGGACTGCTCGCGGTAGAACTGCTGCTCGCGCTTCACCTCCAGGTCCTGCAGCCGCTGTTCGGTCTCGAGCTTCGTCTTGATGACGTCATAGTCCGCCGGGTCCTTCAGCCGGAACGTGTACGTGGAGAAGGTGGTGCTGCGGTTGAACTCCGCCATGAGCATGTCCGCGTCCGCCCAGATCTCGGAGGCGAAGCCGGTGCGGCCGGCCTCGTAGACGCCGACGATGGTCCAGCGCTTGGAACCGATCTGGATCTCCTGTCCCGGCTCCACGTTCTCGAACTGGTCGTGGATCTTGTTGCCGACGACGATCTCGGTGGACCCCTGGCGGAACCAGCGTCCCGACGCGAGCCGCACCTGCGGTCGGAGCGCGGTGGTGCCGGCGCTGACGCCGCGGACGGAGATGTTCCCCATGTCCTTCGTCTGCTTCTTGTTCAGGTTGATGATGGTGACGACGTCCGACGTGCCGTAGGGGGTCCCGTCCGCGCCGACGGCCACTTCGGGGAAGGTGTTGATGATGCCGATCTGGTCGCGGCTGACGGCGCTGAGCAGTTCGGTGGTGGAGCCCTTCCGCAGGATGATGACGTTATCGTCCGAGCCGGTCGCGACGAGCGTGTCTTCGACCCCCTGCGCCAGCATCAGCACGGCGGCGAAGACGAAGACGACGAGCGAGATGCCGCCGACGGTGAGCGACGTCGTCAGACGGCGCGTCCAGAGGTTCCGGAGGTTGTACGAGATGGGTATCTTCATGGTCGTGTCATTGGGTGAAGGTCGTGATCAGCCGATCTGCCGGAGTCCGTCGACGATGCGCATCCGCGCCGATCGCGCGGCCGGGAACGACGCCGCGATGAGGCCGACGGCGAGCGCGAAGAGGGCCGCCAGCACGACGGTGGAAGGCTGCACGGCGAAGACCGGGAAGATGGTCGGGAACTGCGCTCCGAACCAGGAACTGACCGGGAACGTGAGCGCCAGGCCGAGGGCGCCGCCGGACATCGAGATGAAGAGCGATTCGCCGATGATGAGGCCGATCACATGGAACGCCGTGAAGCCGAGCGTGCGGAGCACCGCGTACTCGCGGATGCGCTCGCGCGCCGACATGATGATGGTGTTCGCCAGCACCATCAGGATGATGCCGATGATGACGTACGAGATGACCTCGAGCGAGGTGATGATGGCGCCGGAGAGCGAGACGAAGCTCTGCTGGAACGCCTTCTCGGTCTCGGACTTCGTCTTGGCGGCGGAGTTGGCGTAGAGCGCGTCGATGGCGGCGGAGATGTTGGCGGCCTCGTTCGGCTGGCCGATCTGCACGATGTACCATCCCACCTGATCCGTCACCCACGGCGCCGTCTCGCGGCTCCGCTCATTGAGGTAATCCCAGTGGAAGAAGAGCTGCGTCTCGTCCGCCGTCTTGTCCTTGCCGG
>WBUG01000137.1 GCA_008933835.1 Bacteroidota bacterium
AGTCGACCCCCGCCTGCGGAGCGGTCATCCCGACGGTCTGCCATGCGCCGTTGTTCACGCGGTACACGACCATCGCGGAATCGATGACGGCACCGTTGCCGATGCCGGAGGTGACGCGGTACACTTTAACGCTGATGACGACGTTGCTGTCCTTGGCCGGGACCACCGGATTGCGCCGGTGCGTGGTGACGGCCGGAAGGATGGTCGTTCCGTAGACGACATCACCTTTGAAGATCGGGCAGATGCGGAAACCTCTGGTCGCTTCGGAGCCAGACGATGTCGCAATATAACCCCGCAGTGTATCGATTTTGGAGCCGACCGGCGGCACTTTATAGCTGGTATCGCCGGGGATCGGGTACGTGCTTCCATGACCCAGCGAAAAGAATTTGGAATAATCATACATCGAAAGGGTGTTCCCGTTCTCATCCGTCACCGCCCACGTGCCGCGCGCGGCGTTGACGATGGCGGTCACCGTCAGGTTCGTGAACATCACCTGCCGCGATTCGAACTGTTCTCCTTTGGAGATGCTCACCTTGCCGCCCGGATTGGCGCCGACGTTGAAATCGGCGATGGACATGTGCGGTGGTTCAGGAATGGGATGGTTGGCGTTGTCGACGATGAGCACCGCTTCGTTCGTGTCCGGCTCGAACTGCGTGAGGCTGTTCATACTGGTGAGTGGAAACTCGCTGATCTTCCCCTTGATGGTGATGATGTTCCCCTTCTGGATGCTATTATATCCATTGGCATCGAAAGAGCCCGGAGTACCGGCGTACCGGACCAGAATGCCGCTGAATGGCGCCGTCTTCGCTGCCCCGGTATCGGTGAGAAGCATCGTCATCCCGCCGGCAGTATACGTTACGAAACCAGGAGGAACAGCAACAAGCGCGGTCACTTCGACCAGCTGTCCGTTCATCGGCGAAGTTTGCAACGTCCATCGACTATTCGCACCGATGCCGAGCGAGTCGGCGATCTTCAGCGAATCGTTCGACACCTTCTGGATGTCGACGATGGTGGTCGGAGTGAACTGCGCCGCGGCGACGGAGACGCCGAACAGGCACAGGAGTAGAAATCTGTTCATCATCATGGCTCCTCGATCCTTCGTTATTGTGATGGTTGATTGGTCTTATTTGACGATCACGAACTTCCCGCGCTGGACGTCGTCGGTGTCGAGGTCCTTCACGGTGAAGAGGTACAGGCCGGTGGCGATGGCCTGGTCGAACTTGGTGATGAGGTTCCATGCATGCTCCCCTCCGGCGAACTCCGCCGGAACGCCGAGCGTGGAGAAATCGTCGAACCACTTGATGCCGGAACCGTCGTACGTCGCCGCGTCATGGTCCAGTTCGGCCACCACATCCCCGGTGATGGTGAAGACGGTGATGCGAGCACGGCGAGGGAGGTTGGCGAAGTAGATCTTCCGCGTGCGTTCACCGCCGAGGTCCCAGGCGGCGTTCGCGTAGTACGGATTGGGATACACGTAGACGTTCTTGTCGCCGGCCGCCGCGGGTCTGGTACCGGGAA
>WBUG01000138.1 GCA_008933835.1 Bacteroidota bacterium
TTCCCGGTACCAGACCCGCGGCGGCCGGCGACAAGAACGTCTACGTGTATCCCAATCCGTACTACGCGAACGCCGCCTGGGACCTCGGCGGTGAACGCACGCGGAAGATCTACTTCGCCAACCTCCCGCGCCGCGCACGCATCACCGTCTATACCATCACCGGGGACGTGGTGGCCGAACTGGACCATGACGCGGCGACGTACGACGGTTCCGGCATCAAGTGGTTCGACGATTTCTCCACGCTCGGCATTCCGGCGGAGTTCGCGGGAGGAGAGCATGCGTGGAACCTCATCACCAAGTTCGACCAGGCCATCGCCACCGGCCTGTACCTCTTCACCGTGAAGGACCTCGACACCGACGACGTCCAGCGCGGGAAGTTCGTGATCGTCAAATAAGACCAATCCACCATCACAATAACGAAGGATCGAGGAGCCATGATGATGAACAGACTTCTACTCCTGTGCCTGTTCGGCGTCTCCGTCGCCGCCGCGCAGTTCACCCCGACCACCATCGTCGACATCCAGAAGGTGTCGAACGATTCGCTGAAGGTCGCCGACTCGCTCGGCATCGGCGCCAACAGCCGGTGGAATCTCCAGACCTCGCCGATGGTCGGTCAGCTCGTGGAAGTGACCGCGCTCGTCGCCGTCCCGCCGAACTACATCACGTACACCGCCACCGGCAAGACGATGGTGCTCATCGACACCGGCGCGGCCGCCACCGCACCGTTCAGCGGCATCCTGGTCCGCTACCCCGGCACCAATGAATCGTTCGACGCGAACGGTTACAACAGCATCCAGAAGGGGAACATCATCACCATCAAGGGGAAGATCAGCGAGTTTCCAACCACCAGCATGAACAGCCTCACGCAGTTCGAACCGGACACGAACGAAGCGGTGCTCATCGTCGACGGCGCGAACCATCCCATTCCGCCTCCGCCGCACATGTCCATCGCCGATTTCAACGTCGGCGCCAACCCGGGGGGCAAGGTCATCATCTCGAAGGGTGAACAGTTCGAATCGCGGCAGGTGATGTTCACGAACCTGACCGTGACCGCCATCGTCAACGCCGCGCGCGGCACATGGGCGGTGACGGACGAGAACGGGAACACCCTGTCGATGTACGACTGGTCGTACTACTTCACCATCGGCCACGGCAGCATCGTGGTGCCGGGCGACACGAGCTATAAGGTGCCGCCGGTCGGCTCCAAGATCGACACGCTGCGCGGCTACATCGCCACCTCGTCCGGCGGCGAAGCGACCCGCGGCTACCGTATCTGTCCCATCTTCAAGGGGGACGTCGTGTACGGCACCACCATCCTCCCGGCCGTCACCACGCACCGGCGCAATCCGGTGGTCCCGGCCAAGGACAGCAACGTCGTCATCAGCGCCAAAGTGTACCGCGTCACCTCCGGCATCGGCAACGGTGCCGTCATCGATTCCGCGATGGTCGTGTACCGCGTGAACAACGGCGCATGGCAGACCGTCGGGATGACCGCTCCGCAGGCGGGGGTCGACT
>WBUG01000139.1 GCA_008933835.1 Bacteroidota bacterium
TACGGGGCGATGACGGCAAGAGGGGTGGTACGGTCGACAAGAGCGGTGAGCCTGGGACTCGAACCCAGAAGTCCTTGCGGACGCCAGTTTTCAAGACTGGTGCAATAGCCATTCTGCCAACTCACCGTACAGGCACGCCGGTGTTCGACGGACCAGCGCTATCAATATACCGAAAAACGGGATGCGACGCAAAATCGAGCGGCGCGTTTGGGAAAAAGCTGCTTTCTGAATATATTTCATGAAGAATGGACTTCCTCTCTTCGATAGACCTCTCCCGGATGTTCACCGCCTCCCTCCTCGCGGTGGTGTCGATGCTTTCCATGGTCATCGGCACCTGGATCGGGACCTCCGTCCGGCCGTCGCAGCGGACCGGCGCCATCGTGATGGCGTTCGGGACGGGAGCGCTCATCCAGGCGCTCGCCATCGAACTCGCGATGAAGAGCGCCCAGCGGCTCATGGCGGTGGAGCAGATGTCCGGATTCGACGCGTGGCTGCGGGTGGCGGGCGGATTCATCATCGGCGGTCTCTTCTACTACTTCGTCAACAAATGGCTCGAACAGCGGGGGGCGGCGCTTCGGCATCCGGCGCTCGCGAAGTTCTATGCGCTGCGCACGAAGCAGGAAGAGAGCGGCCAGCTCCTCTCCCACCTCTCCAAAGCGGAGATCGTCCGCTCCCTCCCGCCGGAAGAGGTGGAGGGGGTGCTGACGTGCGTGGAACCGGTCACGGTCCGGAACGGCGAGATGATCTTCCAGCAGGGGGACCCGGGGAACGCCTTCTACATCATCAAGTCCGGAACGGTGAACATCGTGAGCGAAACGGACGGCCGTCCGCGGACCATCGCCGCGCTCGGTCCGGGGCAGTCGTTCGGCGAGATGGCGCTCCTTTCGGGCGAGACGCGCTCCGCCTCGGCGGTGGCGGTGTCGGACACGGACCTGCTGCGGCTGGGAAAGGAACAGTTCACCGCCCTGCTGGAGGTCTCCCCGTCTCTCCGGGCGGCGATCGAGCAGCTCAATTCGCAGCGCATCCTCCACAACGTCCATGAACTGAAGGAGGCGATGGACGCGGACCATTGGAAGAAGATCGCCGCGTCGAACATCCGCCGGCTGAGCAAGTTCGACGAGCTCACGTTCATGAAGCGACATGCCGCATCGGTGAACCCGATGGCGATGTTCCTCGGGGCGATGATGGACACCATTCCGGAATCGCTCATCATCGGCGCGAGTTTCGTCGCGCTCGAATCGTACTCGTTCACCTTCCTGCTCGCGGTGTTCCTCTCCAACCTTCCGGAGGCGATGGGAAGTTCGTCCAGCATGATCGAGGCGGGATTCAGCAAGGGCCGGATCTACGCGCTGTGGGGCGGGCTCATCGCGGCGGGGGCCGCTGCCGCGGCGGCGGGGAACGTGTTCCTCTTCGACGCCCCTCCGTCGGTGCTCACGTTCGTCGAAGCGCTGGCGGGCGGAGGCATCCTCGCGATGGTGGCGTCGGTGATGATGCCGGAAGCGTACGAGGACG
>WBUG01000093.1 GCA_008933835.1 Bacteroidota bacterium
AGCGGCAGGTCCGGCCGGTGCGTGAGCAGGTCCAGCAGCCAGTGGCTGAAGACGACGAGCCCGAGCACCGCCGCTTCGCGCGGCAGCTTCCGGCGGAGGAAGTAGAGGCCGCCGAAGAGGGCGGACCAGACGAGCGCGCCGGCGAGACTGTGGGTGAAGGGATAGTCGTAGAAATCGAGCGGGGTGACGGCGGTGTTGCCGGGGTCGATGCGGACGTTCTCCAGTCCGGCCAGCAGGAAGAGGGGCCAGGCGAGGTCCACGAGCTGCGCGGCAGCGATGAGCGTGCCGAGCGACGCCTTCGGTGCGGCCTTCTTGGCGGCGAGCGCCACGGCGAAATGTCCGATGAACATGCTGTTCCCTCCTCAATCGTCGATGAGCATCCTCGTCATGAGGACGCGGTGATGGTCTTCGAACCCGAACCGGCGGTACAGCTCGATGGCCGCCGTGTTGTGATGCTCTGTTTCCAGATGCAGCGCGGTGATTCCGGACTCCGCGGCGGTACGGACCAGATGCTCGACCGCCGCGAGGCCGATGCCCCGTCCGCGGAACTCCGGCTCGAGGTACAGTTCGTCTATGAACGCGTTCTTCCCGCCGAACTCGAAGCTGTACACCGTCGCCAGCACGGCGTATCCGGCGGTCTGCGTGTCCGCTGTGATGAGCCAGAGGGAGCCGTTGCGCGGTTCGGCGATGAACTCCTCCAGCGCTCGCCGCGTCCGTTCGGGACGGAACGGATACCCGTCGATGGCGTAGAACCGTTCCATCATCGCGAGGATGCGGTCGATGTCGGACGGACGCGCGGGATGCAGGACGGCGGAGGGCATGGGTTACGGTCAATCTACGAGGATGTTGCGTTCGGAGCAAGTGCGGCGGGAGGAGGACGGGCGGTTCACTCCCCCGCGGAGAAGCGGTAACCGATGCCCGATTCGGTGACGATGAACTTCGGTTCGTTCGGGTCGTCCTCCAGTTTCTTTCGGAGCTGTCCGACGTAGACGCGGGTGTACTGCGACTCCCCTTCGAACTTCGGACCCCACACCTGCTGCAGGATGTAGGCGTGCGTGAGCACCTTTCCTTCGTTGCGGACGAAGAGCGAAAGGAGCGCGAACTCGGTCGGCGTGAGCTTCACCGGTTGGTCCCCCTTCGTCACGGTGTGCGCGTCCAGGTCCACGCGCACGCCGCCGAACGACGCGACGGAGGAGGCGCGGGAGGCCGCGTGGAAGATGCGGAGGGCGGAACGGACCCGAGCGATGAGTTCGCCGGTGCGGAACGGTTTCACAAGGTAATCGTTGGCACCGGCGTCGAGCGCGGCGACGATGTCCTGCTCCCCGGTGCGGGCCGAGAGGATGATGACGGGGTAGGCCGCCCAGGTGCGCAGACGCCGGAGGACCTCGTGGCCATCGATGTCCGGCAGACCGAGGTCGAGGATGACGAGTTCGGCGCGGGCGCTCTCGGCCTGGCGGAGCCCGTCGGTACCGTTCTCGGCGAGCAGCACCTTGTACCCTTCGTTCTCCAGGGTGGAGCGGAGCAGTCGGCGCATCTGCACTTCGTCGTCGATGATGAGGATGGGGGCGTTCGATGTCATCGGGTCATTCCTCCGTTGGATGGGTCTCCGTCGGGATAGTGATGGTGAAGAGCGCCCCGCCGGCGGGGGCGTTGGAGGCGGCGACGGTCCCCTTGTGCGCCTCCACGAAACCTTTGACGATGGAGAGGCCGAGGCCGGTCCCTCCGGCGCGCGAACCGGGAACGCGGTAGAACTTGGTGAACAGATGCTTCAGTGCGGATTCGGGGAACCCCGGGCCGTTGTCCGACACGGTGAACACGCCGTGACCGGACTCCACGCGGGCGGCGAGCGTGACGACCGCGTCCGCGGGGGTATAGAGCGATGCGTTCACCAGCAGGTTGATGAACGCCTGTTCCATCAGCACGAAGTCGAGCTTCACCAGGGGCATGTCCGGAGGGACGTCGGTCGTCACGGCGCGGTCCCCGAGGACCGTGCGCGCCTTCAGGACGGCGGAGCGGAGCAGGTCCCCCGCATCGCACCAGTCGAGCGCCGGCGCGAGCCGTCCCGATTCGAGGCGCGTGATGTCGAGCAGGTTCTCGACGAGACGGTGAAGCCGTTCGGCCGCGATGCGGATCTCGCCGCCGATGTCCGTCACGTTCCCGCCGGTGAGCGATTCCGCCGCGGTGACGATGGCGGCGACCGGGGTGCGGAGCTCGTGCGAGATGGAGCTGAAGAGGGTGCGGTAGAGCTTCTCCGATTCCGCGAACACGGCGGTGCGCCGGGTCAGTTCGTTGAGCTGTTCCCGTTCGAGCGCGGAGGCGATCTGTCCGATGAAGTTCTGCAGCAGCGGTTCCGTCGCCGCGTCCAGCCTCTCCCGCGGTCCCGTATCGATGCCGACGACTCCGAGCGGGTACCGGGGACCGGAGACGGGATAGAACGTGGGCCGGACCGACGGAAGGATGTCGACGGCGCGTCCGGCCTTCCGCTCGTTCCAGTACACCCAGGCGGCGACCGTGTCATCGCGGCCGTTCGTGACGAGCGTGCTCGACGGATGGGGCATGGTGAACACCTCTCCGTCGATAGAGCTCAGGTACACCGCCGTCCGGACGCCGAACGTACGGTCGATGTTCCGCACCGCCGCGGCAGCAACCGCATCGAGCGACGCAGCCTCCACCAGTTCCCGCGTCAGCCGGTACAGTTCACCCGCCCGGTGTTCCCGTTCGCGGACGCGCGTGGTCAGCACACCGGTGATGGAGGCGATGACGAAGTACGTCAGGAACAGGATGATGTCGGTCGTCTGACCGATGACCAGCGTGAAGTGGGGCGGGATGAAGAAGAAGTTCCAGATGAGCGCGCTCAGCGTCGCCGCCGCCACCACGGGACCGACGTCCAGCGTAAGGGAAAGGAGCGCCACCGCGAACAGCAGCAGGAGCGATACGCTCTGGTACGGGACCGGCGGCACGAACGCGTACAGCGCTCCCGACAGGAGCACCACGCACACCGCGGCGACGGCGTACTGCCTCGCGGGTGCACCGACGGAGGACCGCATCATGACGGCGAGAGAACGGGTCATCGACGGTAATATATCCATTTAGCGCTCGAAAATCCGTCCCGGGTCCTTCTCCCGGGGCGCTTGACGGTACTCGAGACGGAAGTCCATCCGGGGGAAGTACCTCGGCAGATGGATGAGCCCGTACACCATGACACCGACGGAGAGCCGGTCCAGCCAGGACGATGTCGGCCAACCCAGGTGGACCGTGATCCGTTTGTGCGGCAGTTCGTACTCGACGGCGTACAGCAGTTCGGTGATGGCCTGAAAGAGGCTCTTCCCCTGGTAGGCGAAGCGGTAGTGGCCCTCCCCTCCCTTCGCAGGAATCCCCTGCCGCGGATGGTAGAGGCTGATGAACACGGCGGTGCCCGACGGCGTGAGCGAGACCTCCTCCTTCGGACGCCGGAAGAACAGATGCACATGCTCCGTTTCCGATTCGCCGAGCCGCAGGATCATCTGCATCGGCGAGTCGGTCTGCTGCACCTCGCGCCGCTCCGGGGAGCGGCGTTCCGCGTAGCGGAGTCCGACGAAGAGGAAGAGGGCGGTGACGGCGCTCCACATCACCGTGCCGTACGGCTTGTGGTAGCCGAGGTACAGGAAGCAGCTGAGCATGATGATGAAGATGACGAGCGTGCCGAGGCGCGACGTGTTGTACTCGAGCGATTCCTTCGTCCCCTTCCGGTACCGGTAGAGCAGCAGGCTCCCCATGTTGATGGTGAAACTGGCCAGCAGCCCGATGGCGTACATCTCGGCAAGGATGGTCTGACTGCCCCCCGTGAGGACGATGATGACGGTGTAGAAGAGGGCGTTGGCGATGTGGAGTCGGTAGAGGGACTGCCGCCGGTTGACGGCGACGATCCAGGTGAAGCCGTAGTGATGGGCGACCCGCTCCATCAGCTCGCTGGAGGCGACGTACGCGGTGTTCACCGCCATCATCAGCAGCACGCTGGCGAGCCCGCCGACGATGTAGCCGAACCCGGTCCCGCCGACATGCTTCGCGAACTGCGCGATGAGATCGGTCTCATGCCGTCCCGCGTCGAGCGACGAGGAGAGCACCACCGCCGCCAGCATCGGCGTGAAGAGCCCGACCGTGAGCGCCAGGAAGGTGTACGCCTTGCGGATCTCCTTCCAGGAGCGCACCAGGCTGGCGGTCTGCACCACCGATTCGATGCCGGAGTAGGCGAGGATGCAGCTCGACACACCGACGACGAGGTAGAAGTAGCCGTTGAAGATCCCCTCGGACAGGAAGGTCGACACCATCGTGCCGAAACTCCCGCCGACGGCCTGCAGCGACGCGGTGTTCGCCTGCAGCATTCCCGCGGCGAGCAGGTTCAGCAGCACCACGGCGGCGGCGATGAAGATGCCGAAGGTGAACTTCGCGTTCTCCTTGATGCCGAGGATGTTGAGCCCGGCGATGAGCCACACGATGCCCGCCTCCAACACGAACGCCAGCCAGTCGGGCAGCGCGACGAACGCCAGACCGTTCTGCACCGCGCTCACGGTGGAGAGGCACGCGGTCAGGACGTAGTCCACGATGATGGAGGCGACGGCGATGAACGAGACCGTGGGACCGAGCACGAGGTACGAGAAGGAGTAGACCCCGCCGCCGCGGACGCCGTTCACCTCCAGGATCTCGGCGATCTCGATCATCCGCAGCGACAGGAAGCGGATGAGCACGGAGGTGAGGACGAGGAACGCGATGGCGTTGAGACCGATGGCCCGGAACGCCTCGCTCGGCGCGTAGAAGATGGAGGTCAGTTCGTCCATCAGCGTGATGATGCCGATGGAGAGCCAGGTCAGCCACCAGCGTCCCGCGGAGAAGTACGACAGCAGGTTCCGGCGCGAGAGCAGGTACGCGAAGGTGCCGATGACGCCGATGTTGACGGCGAGGAAGAGCCAGAAATGAGAGGAGAACATGACGGTCCGACGGATGTGGTGAGGACCCGGTCAACTTCCGGACTCTTCCCCGAAAATCACATCCTCAGACGATAAAAACAGGGTCGAACTTGATAAAGAAGGTATAAAGAACGGCGTCAGCCGGTGCGGTGCGGGAGGTTCGGATAGTGCTGTTTCCGGCACTCCGGACAGAGCCCGTGGGAGAGCATCGCCTCGGAGTGGTTCGACACGTACGATTCCAGCGAGATCCATTCCCCTCCGTCGCGGATCTTCCTGCAGAAGGAGCAAATGGGAATGAGCCCTTCGAAGAAGCGGACCCGGCGGACGAAGTACCAGCTGGAGGAGAGGGTGAGCGCCGCCAGGACGAGGATGTAGGCCGCTTCGATGACCACTTCGGGCCAGTTCACCGGTGTGGCGAGCTGACCGAAGAGCAGGTACGGGAAGTCGAACACCTCGTCCCCGGTGATGAGGAAGAGGAGGAAGGCGTACCCGGCGGTCTGATATCCGAGCAGGCGGTGCAGGATGGTGCTTTTCGTGATGAGTTCCATGGCGTGCGGCGGTTTCGTGACGGAGGCGGGCGACGGAGCAAGGTACGGAGAAATTCAGCGGAGTGCGAGTTCCATGTACACGACCTCCTCCATCGGATTGTCGTAGTACGCGGGGACGGCGGCGAACCCGAGCGACGCGTAGAGCGAACGGGCGGACTCCATCCGCTGCAGCGTGTCGAGCCGCATCGCGCGGTATCCCAGACCGCGGGCGTCGGCGACGATGCGTTCCGCCAGCCGGCGGCCGATGCCATGACCGCGGAACGCTTCGCGCACGAAGAGACGCTTCATCTCGCAGAACCCTTCTTCCACCATCGGCCGGAGCGCGATGCAGCCCGCAAGGGCGCCGTCATGCTCCGCCAGGTACAGCCGGCCGGCCGGAGGCGCGTACCTCCCCGGCAGACCGGCCAGCTCCGCATCGAAACCCTGGAAGCAGAGCGAGAAACCGAGCCACTGCTGGTATTCGGTGAAGAGTTCCCGGACGGCGGCAAGCCGTTCCGTCGTATGGGCGGGAATGAGCGTGGTCATTCGTCGGTCCGGAAAGACCGAAGCCGCACGGTCAGTGCGGCTTCGCGGGTCATCGTGGTCAGTGCTCGTGGAGATGGTCGTAGCCGCAACCCCACTCCTCGTCGTACCCCATGCCGCGGGTGCGTGGAGAGGGCTCCTTGCGGGGGATCTTCCGGTCCATCATCGCCGCGTTGTAGGCGAAGGCCGCCATGAGCACCGCCGCCTGCTTCATGTCCTCCTCCTGGGCGCGGTCCCACACGTCGTTGGTCGAGTGCCAGGTGCGGCTGCCGTACTCGATCGGGTCCTGGATGAACTGGAAACCCGGCAGTCCGACGCCGTCGAACGCCTGGTGGTCCGTGCCGCCGGTGTTCGAGACGGAGACGGTCGCGGCGCCGAGGTCGTTGAACGGTGCGAGCCAGGAACGGAAGGAGGAGCGGAGCGATTCGTTCCCCTGCATGTAGATGCCGCGCACCCGGCCGGTGCCGTTGTCGTTGTTGAAGTAGACCGAGAACTTCTCCGCCGCCGGGGTGAGCGAGTCGCGCTTGCCGAAGTGCTTCTCCACGTACGCGCGCGAACCGAGCAGACCCTGCTCTTCCCCGCCCCACAGCGCGACGCGGATGGTGCGGCGGGGCTTCGCGCCGGCCGCCTTCAGGATGCGCATCGCCTCCATGCACGCGGTGACGCCGGTGCCGTTGTCCGTGGCGCCGGTGCCGCCGTGCCACGAGTCAAGATGACCGCCGATCATCACCACCTCGTCCTTCAGGTCGGTGCCCGGCAGTTCGGCGATGACGTTGTAGCTCGAATCGTCCTTCTGCGACGTCCACTCCACGTCGAGCGTCATCGCCAGTCTCAGCTTCTCCCCTTTCTCCAGCATCCGCAGCATCCGGTTGAAGTGCTCGTTCCCCACCTCCACCTGCACGGGGATCTTCGGCGCGTCCTTCTTGTACGACGGCACGCGCGACGGACTCGTGTACGGCGTGTCCGGATGCACCGGCACCGTGGCGCCCATCACCCACACGGCGCCCCCTTCGCTGCGCGTCGTCGGCGCGGAGGTGAGCACCGCGGCCACGTTCTCCTTCATGAAGAGCTGCCACTTCTTATAATTGAGGAGCGCTTCCTGCTTCTGCCGGTCGGACTGCTGGAACTGCGGCCGTCCTCCCCCGCGCCGCGCCGGTGCGTCGGCATTGGCGAGCTGCAGCAGCGTCGAATCGGCGATGCGCGTCGCGGGCGCCGTGAAGTACGCCTTGATGTCGGACGGCTTGCCGGTCAGTACGAACTTCCC
>WBUG01000017.1 GCA_008933835.1 Bacteroidota bacterium
GCGACCGGATGCCGGCGGGCGATGGTGAACATCCGGCGCGTGAGCGAGCGTGCACCCGGCAGTCTCGGCGCATCTCCCACGAATTCCGGACGGACGTCGATGGAACGCCTGGCCCTCTCCCCCGGAAGGGCCAACGGCTGTTGATGCAGATGCCGGTGGAATTCCGCTACATCGTCGTACAGCTCCCTGCAGCCGGAACAGCCGCGGAGATGCTCCTCGAACTCCGCGTTCGTTCGGCCGGAAAGGACGAACTCCGTGATCTCTATTTCGGTGAAATGCTTCATGCTCTTGAATACATCCTCACATCGGGAGGCGTTTGCAGAAAAGGGGTGATGTCACTCATAATAGTCCCGCAATTCCTCTTTCACCCTCCGTTTCGCCAGACGGATCATATATTCGAAATGACTGCGGTGCTGCTCCCGGTATTCTTCCACGGACAACACGCCGTACGATTCCCGCAGATAGTCATGCTGCGACTGCTCCGTACCGTCATTATGAACGAACGTATCGATGAGGAGCCGGGAGAGGGCGTGCTGATACCGGAGAAAATCTTCGTTCCGGAGCTTGCCGGTGACGACGTACCGTTCCCGCAGTTCCTCCATCGCGATGCCGATGGCGGTGGTGACGATCTGCCGTATATCGTTCGATATCATCTCCTCTTCCGGGGTCGAGAGGGCCGATACCGGGACCCTGCCGGAGACCATCACCCGCTTGATGATCATTGCGGCGGTGATCAGCGGTATCATCCGGCGGTACGCGGACTGCCGGTTGAGGATGATGAAGAGGGACGAAAAGAGCTGCCGGACGGTGCGGCCGGTCCCCTCGCCGAAGAGTTCCTTCTCCAGCTCCTCCGGCGGGAACTCCGGACGGTCGTACAACGGTTCGTCCGTGCCGCGGGAGACGACGAGCTGTCCGAAGCGCTCATGTTTCACGAACGCCGCATCGGCGGCGACCGCCTGTTTGATGCTCCGCAGGATCTTCGAGAGCACCGGGTCGTTCTCCCGGTAGAGCCGGAAGATGCCGTCCTGCAGTTTCCGGAAGACCAGGATCTCGAAACGGTGGATGACCTCCGTTTCGGTCAATGCCTCGAGTTCGGCGGCGTCCCCGAAGTAGTCCAGTATCTCGACGAAGCGTCCCTCCCCGTCACGCTGGAACAGTTCAGCGAGACAGTCGAACGCCGCCCCCTCCGCCGAGATCTGGAACGACTGGAGGTGCAGCCGGTGACTGTTCATCAACTGACGGAGACGGATGAGGGCGATCTGATAGGCGCATTGGACGAGCCGGTTCACCTCCTGGCGGGGAGCGGACCCCGAAAGGACCGATTGAAGGAGCGGCCGTATGTTCGCCAGAGCGGGATGCATCGGGGATGAATCTACGAAAAGAAGGGAATGAGAGCAATGAGAAAGGGGAAGTGTAAAGAGCAATGGATAATGGATGATGGATGATAATATATCGATGATAAACGATGAACGATGAATGATGAACGATGGAGAATGGATAATGGAAGAAGAAAGATACGATCAAAGTGGAAAACATTATAATGAACGCTAAACGATAAACGATGAATGATGGAGGATGAATGATGAATGGATGATGGATGATACTATATCGATGATAAACGATGAATGATGAATGATGAATGATGAATGATGAATGATGAATGATGAACGATGGAGAATGGATGACGGATGGTGGATAACATGATTCAGGATTCAGGATACAAGATGCAATTGAACGGTACGAATACAGGATGCAGCGGGCAGATATGCGTTCGCGGGAATAGTATGGCGACCATTCTTGGTCACCAATCGTACAAATAAACGTTACCCGCAGATGTCGCAGAGGGCCGCCGATGAAGTCCATCATGACGGAAACCAAAAAAGGATATGTCATGCTGAACGGTCTCCGTCATTGCTCTACGACCGATTCAGCATCTTCCTTTACGGAAGGATGCTGAATCAACATTGCGAGGACCAACGGCCTGTCCGCCGAAGTTCCGCGAAGCGGAACGCAGGCAGGTGTTCAGCATGACGATGAGTGTAGTCCCAGGCACTCTACGGAAGAATCATTCCTTCAGCGATGCGCTTGCTGAACACGGCAACGAGTGGCCAACCGAGCACATTAGTACGATATTGCGTCATGCTGAATCCCGCTCTCCGATGGCCCTCTGCGGGAATTCAGCATCTTTTTTAAATGACAGATCCCCGTTGTCTGGGAGACAACGGGGATCATCGGTGCGGATGACGATGGAACGGATGCGGAATGCCGTGATGATGCTCCGGCAACCGTCCTGTTATTTCGTTCCCATCAGATGCTTGTCCAGGAACTGTTCCTGCTCCCACAGCAGGTGGAGGATGTTCTCACGGGCGGCGTAGCCGTGGCTCTCCTTCGGCAGGATGACCATCCGGGCGTTGCCGCCGAGCCCTTTCAGCGCCTGGAAGTACCGTTCGGTCTGGAGGGTGAAGGTGCCGGGATTGTTGTCCGCCTCGCCGTGCACGAGCAGGATGGGCTTCTTCATCTTGTGCGCGGTGTAGAACGGCGACATGCCGTTGTAGACCTCCGGCGCGTCCCAGAAGTTCCGCTGCTCGGACTGGAATCCGAACGGCGTGAGGGTGCGGTTGTAGGCGCCGCTGCGGGCGATGCCGCAGGCGAAGTCCGCCGAATGCGTCAGCAGGTTCGCCGTCATGAACGCACCGTAGGAGTGTCCGCCCACCGCCACGCGTGTCCGGTCGATGTAGCCGAGCGAATCGACCGCATCGATGGCCGCACGCCCGTTCGCCACGAGCTGTTCGATGAACGAATCGTTCGGTTCCTCCTCCCCTTCGCCGATGATGGGGAACGAGGCGTCGTCCAGCACCACATAGCCTTTGGTGACCCAATAGACGAACGACCCGTAGTACGGGAAGGTGAACTCGTTCGGGTTCTTGGAGGACTGGCCGGCGCTGCTCCGGTCTTTGAACTCCTCCGGATAGGCCCAGATGAGGAGCGGGCGTTTCTCCTTCTTCATCTTGTCGTATCCTGCGGGGAGATACAGCGTGCCGGAGAGCTCCACGCCGTCCTTCCGTTTGTACTTGATGACCTGTTTCTCCACATCCTTGATGCTCTCGAACGGATTGGGAGTGAAGGTGAGCTGCTGCGGGGCGATGCGTTTTTTATAGTTACGAAGGAAGTAGTTCGGATACTCGTTTTTGGACTGCATCTGCACCAACGCCGTGCCCGCTTTGGGATCCACGATGGAGAAGATGTCCTCTTTCTTGTCCGTCGCGGCGGAGCGGTACAGACGGCTGCTCTTCCGGCTCTTCAGGTCGTATTCGTCGATGAAGGGGAACTGTCCCTCCTTCGTGTACCCTTCCCCGATGAGGAAGAGCTTTCCGTTCTCGACCATCAGCACGTCGCGGCCGAACTCGTTCTCGCGCGTCTCGAAGTTTCCGGGATCCGAATAGATGTCCTGGAAGTTCCGGTCGAAAAGCACCGTCGGCGCAACTCCGGGTTTGGAAGGATCGAACAGATAGGTCTTGGTGTTGCGTGTGTCATACCAGTTGTCGAAGAGGATCGCAGCGTTCGGTGTCCCCCAGATGACGCCGGCGAATCGCTGAGCGAGCTTCGCCAGCGGGACCGGCGCCGCGGTGAACGGAGCGTCCCACGAAAAGAGCTGGTCCCGGTGCTCGGTCTTCACCGCCGGATCTCCGCCGTCCAGCGCCTCCACGTAACAGAGAGAGGCCGGTCTGTCATCGCGCCAATACATGTTCCTCTTCCCCGTCCGGACCGCCATGAATCCTTTCGGCATCACCTCGGTGAGCGGAACCTCGTTGACCACGGCGACGCTCTTTCCGGTGAGGTCGTACACGGCGCTCGTCTGCGGGAACCGGTTGTACGGCACGATGTAGGAGAAGGGTTTCTTCACGGTCGTGAGGAGGACGAACTTTCCGTCCGGCGAGAACGACTGCCACACATAGAGGTCCTTCGGCAGGAACGGTACGGCCGCGCCGGTGACGGAGACGGTGACGAGCTCCGACAGGACGAGGGTTTCGAAGTTCCGTTCATCGGTCGGGTTCTTGAGCAGGTCCTGGTAGGTGCGGTTCTGCGATACGGTGCCGCTGGCGGTGGAGACGATGGGGCCGGCGGGGAGCTCCTTCTTCGTATCGATGAGCGCCGGGCGGTCCGACGGGATGCGCCGCACCAGCAGTCGCTGATTGTCCGCATACCAGCTGTACGGCGAACCGAGGTTGGCGTTGAGCACGGCATCGGTAAGCTTGGAGGCCTTCGCGCTCTTCACATCGATGACCCACAGTTCCACACCGGTCGCGGTGGTGTGCGTGAAGGCGATGCGGGAGTCGTCCGGCGACCAGGAGACGTTCGCGATCTTCGCGTCCGCCGGGAGACCGGCGACCTGCGTCGGTTGGGCATTCACTTCCTTCACTTTTCGCAGTTTCAGGTTCTTGATGTACGTGACCTGCGAGCCGATGTTCGTGACCGGATTGATGCGGAGTCCGCCGAGCCGCATCTCTTCCTGGTTCAATTCGTCCAGCGTCTTGTACGTGGCGCGGTACGAAAAGAGCATGTACTCCTTCTTCGTGTCCAGCTGCACCGAGGGTGCGCGCTCGTAATCCGCCAGCTTCAGGATCGGCTCGGAGGGCTTCATGAAGGTGAGGTTCTCTTGCGCGAAGGAGAACGACACACAGAAAAGAAGAAGGGAGAAGAGGAGTTTGGCCATACAGGCTCCGGTTGAATAATTAAGAATTAAGAATGAAGAATGAATAATTAAAAATGAAGAATTAAAAATTGTGATGATGAATGCTATATGCGAGTTCGTTGAATGGAACATTCACATTGAAGGTTCTCCAGTGTCATCCGTTGTGTCGCGGCGATTGCATGTCCCGACCGGTTACGCTAGATAGGAATATTACGAGAGAAATGGAAGAGTAAATGGAAGGGGGTTGAGGATTGTAAAGGAGAGAGATTAAAAATAATGGATAATGGAGAATGGATGATGGAAAAGAATGATGAACGATGAACGAGGAGGGGAAACATCGGACAATGGAGAATGGATGACGCCGTACTGGAACGGGACACTTTTTTCAGAACGACCAGATCGGATTTCTGCCCGATGCACCGACTTGAACACCTTTGGTCCAATCCGCCAGCGATAGAATCGAAGAATCCACCTCTCCTCTTCAATTCATTCACATCACGTCGCGGACATATCCGTCCCACACGGTATCATAGAGATGGAACGACGAATTGTGGACATAAAGGAGCGTGAGCGAAACCGCATCCGGAATTCTCGCTGATGTAAAAGAGGAGGGAATGATGACGGGGATTGCCAATCAGACATAGAGTCCTGCCTCACACTGCAAAGGATGTATAGCAGTCTGCGAGGAGAAAGAGCAGAGAAATGGAAAAAAGGGGAAAAAAAACTCTCACCTGCCCCGCCTGATAACCGGATGACGGCCCCACCGTCCGACGACAAAGGAGGCAAAGTGAGAGATAGAGACGTGCAATGCCCGGTGTGCAGATCGGTCACCGCAACGACATCATATTAGTTTACAAACAGTATGCCGGATTCAAGTAACATCATATATTCAAATAATCGCCATTTTTTAAGAAATAGCGTCATTTTTTTGAAACTGTGTATCAAAATGAGAATTCACACCATCTTCGATTGGCCAAGGATGAACGCCGGAAGAAAAATCGACCATTCCGTCTTCATTGACGAACTAAGCGACCCCCTCGAGCAACAATTGCACAGGGGGCCGTCCGGTCCGGCCGTGCTCTACGACGATGACGAGCGTTCCGGGAGAAGAATGTCGGATATGACGGACACACGTGAGCAATTCTCGCTCTATCATTGATTTTTGGGGCACAACGACCGCGCGGTAGCGTCCTCCGGCGACTTCCGGCAACGGTCTCAGCGGCAGGACGATGGCGGAGAGGCCGGAATACTGCAGACAATTACGGAGGGGTTCCACACTCGAAGGTTCATCGGTCAAGATCAGCACAGCATCGTTCGTTTCGTACGGTTCCATCGTTCGTTCCTGGAAATATTGAAAAGGTCGTCTCATGATGACACACCGGGTGTATGTATTCGGCCATTCATCCGGCGGAAAGCGCGCAGAAAGCGCATGCATCGTGCTGTTTTCGGTCAAACAAGCCTATTCGCGCAATGGCACACTCTTTGAGCGGTTCAGAAGGATACAGTAAAGAATGCACATCATCTGCCAGAAGGACGACCTGTGGAAACGAGGATATTGACGACCGAAGAAGTGGCCGATATTTTACAAGTGGACAAGTCCACCGTGAAGCGGTGGACCATCGAAGGGAAATTGAATTGCGAACGAACGCCCGGAGGACACCGCAAGTTCACCCCGCAGGTGATCCTCGATTTTGCGGTCGCATACAAGTACCGCACGGACCAGGTGCGGAACCGTCTCGCGGACGCCGACCCCGCGCTCACGCTGCGTCAATTGCTCCATGAACGGAACGGCAGTTCCGTGCAGCAGGTCATCCTCTCCGCTTCGCTCCGCGCGGATAAGACCGCGATGTTCGACCTCTTCACCGAACTCACTCCCGCCTCACTCACCCTCGCGCAGCTGACCGGCACGCTCGTCATTCCGGTCTTCGCCGGCATCGACCGGCTGGCCGCCGGCGGGAAGATCGACGCCGACACCGCCGCGCTCGCGAAGAACAGCGTCATCGGAGCGCTGCAGATGCTCGACGTTCCGCGTCCCTCGGCGCGGGGTGACCGTCGGCCGGTGCTGCTGCTCACGTTCACGCCGGAGCTCGCGCCCGAAACGAGGCTGCTGGAACACCTCTATGAACGCTCCGGATACCGGGCCAACGGACTCGGGAGCGTCAGCGGCCTCTCCGCCGTGCTGCGCATCATCGACATCGAGACGCCGCAGGCGGTGATCTGCGTCATCCGTCCGGAGCACAACACGGAGCCGGTACGTTCCTCCATCACCGCACTGCTGGCGGCGGGCGCATCGCGCTCCGTGCCGGTCCTGTGCGACGCGATCGGCCGGCTCGCGGAAGCGGACCCCGGCACGGCGGCGGGTGGTGCAATCACCGCAGCAGGGCGGAATATGCGATGACGAAGAGGATGTTATTTTCGGGCCCGACGATACGGTCCGACCGCATCATTGAGATCACCGCACAGCGAGACGGCAGGAATGGATAGGAATATCCATACCCCCGCTGACGGTGTCCGGAAGGCAACGGTGCACTACTCATTCAACTGAACGAGATCCTTACGGCGCTCCACCGCTGACCGCTTCCAGCACTGTCCGCATCAAAAACACAAGACCAGCCGCACGACGGGTTTTTTCAAGCCCTTCCGTGCCCGGACGACGGGAAGGCGCCCGCGGCACGCTCGTTCATGCGGGGAACATCATGGCACAGGATCGGAACCGGTTCGATGGGAAGAGTGCGGGGGAGGGTGGACGAGCCGTCTCGCGGAAACGGCGGGGAAGGAAAAGACGGAGCAGTGGGGGCACGGACCACCGTCCCCCCTCTCTCGTCCGGTCACCAGGAATAGCCGACGGTCAGCAGGAACTGATTGCTCGGCTGTTTCACTTTCGAAGAACCGAAGCCGGTGAGCTCGAACGTATACTCCGGCTTTGCGATGAGGTACTCCATGGAGAGACCGAAGGGAGCCTGGAGCACCGTAATAGCGCCGCCGTACGTGATGGACCGGGCACCGGCACTGGTGACCGTCAGAAGCGGGGACTTCAATTCCGGTGTGCTGCCGCTGAAGAGGCCGACGAAGGGGGTGACGATGACGGAAGCGGCGCCCGCTTTGATATCCGGTCCCGCGCCGATGATGAACGCGAACGAGCTGTAGGAACCCGCTTCGGTGATGCCCGTCCCTTCGGTATCGAAACCGTTCATCGCGAAATGCACGGATGCCACGGCGGCGAAATCGTTCGGCAGGGCGTAGACGCCGGTATAGTTCACCGTCCAGCCGGTCTTGGCGGCGCCGGCATCGGTCCCGGTCTTGTCACCGAACGCGCCCATCGGAAGGGAAAGTCCCGCGGAGAGCAACTGGCGGACCGAGGATGTGGAGACATCCTGGAAGGTGTCTTGAGCGGAAGCGAACGAGCAGAGCAGGAGCGTCGCTGTGACGATGAGGGAACGGATCATGGGGGCACCTTTCGACGGTGAATGGATAGAGAGAACGGATGGACAGTGGAAATCGTGGGAAGATCGGTTCATTGATTCATTGACCCAATGACTCAATGATTCATTAATCATTGTTCATAGATGATTGCTCATTGTTCCGCCCGAGCCAGTACGTAGTAGACTTTCTTCTTCACATCCTTCCAGCGTGCGACGATGGTGATGTTCCGCAGGGTGACGTCGATCTGCTCGTCCTGCACATCCTGCGCTTCGAGCGCATCGCGTTTCTGCATCGACTTGACGGAGGTGCGTACGCTCCGTGCGAGCGCCATGACGGCGTTCTTCTCCGCGGTCTGCCATGAACTGGCGTCGTAGAAGAACTCCTGCGAAAATCCGACGCCGTAATGATAGCGTCCGTCGCGCATCCCCTCTTCCACCCATTTCGGCTGCCGGATGCGGGCGACGGAGACCCGGGCGCCGGAAAGGGAATCGACCGTGCATCCTTCCTCACCCGCCAGGACGAGCGTGCGGTTCCGGTCGATGTCCGTTGCGATGACCTTCATGACGGAGAGGTTACGTTCGGTCAGCGCGGTGTCGTACCGCTGTTCGAAGCTCGCCCCCATGGAATGCGCTCCCGCCTCGGTCATCCAGAACGCCTGTCCCCCGACGATGTGCAAGGCGTCGTATCGCGCGGCCAGGTCGCATCCCATCCGGAAGGCGAACGCCACAGCGGAGTCGCGGTAGTACGTCGGTGCCGGTGCGATGACGGTGACGGCGCTTCGGCAGCCGGTCTCCCCCGGATAGAGGAACCAGCGGGGATACTCCTGCGCGCCGGCAGTGCTCACGATGAAGAGACCGGCCAGCAGGAGGCGGTGAACAGAATGCATGGGGGATGCCGTCATAGGACACCTGTCGTTGATAGTCCGCAGGAATGTATCAAGGTTTACGGTCGGAAGAAACAGGAAAATGAAATACCATATCTTCATATAGTCTCCTTCCGCCTTTAAAACGGAACCGCCGGGATGTTCTCCCGGCGGCCGATACGGCGTTCCAGAACGGTCTTACTGCTGACCCTTCTTGTAGTTCTCGTACTTCTGCACTTCGTCGTCCAGTTCCTTATAGGTCTGGGAGGCACGGAAGCGGGTGTAGAGCTGCTCGTTCTTCTTGATCTGTTCGCGCAGGGCTTCCTGTGCGGCGCCGAGCGGATACTCGATGAGCACGTACGCGCGCCAGTTGTTGCCGTCCTTCACGATCTTCTTCTGCTTCTCCTTCGAGCCGCTCAGGCTGGTTGAGACGACCGTCTTGGAGGCCTGGGTGAACTGGTCCAGCAACTGGGCATCGTCGCCGATGCCGGTCTCTTCCTGGAACCGTTTCTGCAGCGCGTTGATCTTCACTTCCACCTGCCGGCCGACCTCGGTGCGCGCGGCCTGGATGGCCTTGTCCACCGCCAGCTGCATGTCCTTGGAGGTGGAGGTGTTCACTGCATAGAGGAAGTTCGGGTCGGTGGGAACATTGGCATACCATTCCGGGACGTCGCCGGTATCGGTCTGGGGAAGGGGCTGACTGCCGCCGCAGCCGATGAGGAACAAGGCCACCAGAAGAGCCGCCAGGGATGTGTAAAGACGCATAGGTCCTCCTTGTATGAATGTGACTGGAATGAGTGAAAACGACCGGTATGACGCAGCCATTCGTTGATGTGCGAATATAGACAGTTTCCAAGTCAAATGAAAGTTACGAAACGGTCCGTCACTCCCCGAGTTGACGCAACTCACGTATCTGCCCCCGTACGATGGAAAAGACACGCCAGACGGTGCCCGATGCGTTCCGGGGCACCTGGAAGACGTGCAGCAGTCTCCCCTCCCCGTACACTGTGACGGTCGCCTTGGAACGGGAGAGCGCCTTCGAACCCTTGGCCGTCCGGTTCGAGTAATCGTAGACCTCGTACGTGTACTCGCCGTCGGGTGAGACGTTCTGCACGGTGACGGTCTCCGGACCGTATCCCTTCATCGCGTCGATATCGAGCTGTCCGGTGCCGTCCGCCAGCACCCGCATGTGACGGAACGAAAGATGGTACTCACCCTGCTTCATGAAGTGGGCGTCCAGATCGGCGGGCTCCCTGTCCCAGTCCACCGTCACCCGGAGATGTTTCACGTTGAGGAGCGGCGATACCGACATGCGGTTGAAGAAGAGTGTCCCGGCCATCACCTCGACCGGGAACTCCGCCGGGACGAATCCGTCCGCCGTGAACCGGACCGAAAGCGCTCCGTCCTCCTCGGGAGGCGGGAAGATCACTTTTCCCTCCTCATCCGTCACGAACGTACCGGCTCCCTGGATGACGACCGTTCCGCCCGGGACGGGCTGACCGGTCAGCGCGTGGAAGAAGCGGAGCGTGAGACTGCCCGAGTCCAGTTCCTCGAACACGTCCGTTGAGCGGGCTTTCACCTGCGCAGCGGCGTCGGTGAGCGCGGCGGAGAGGAGAACGGCGATGAAGATGATGCGGTACATTTTCATAGAGTCACTCCTTCCGTTCCCGGCGGCGGACGACCGTCGAATACCGGAACGGTGAATGTTCGTTGAGCAGTGACATCGCCCTGAACGAGAAGTGCACGCCCACGGCGAGCGACGCGAACGCCCCGCCGAAGATGAGCCAGAGGTCGTTCAGGGAGAGGAAGAGGTCGTACAGACCGTGGAAGAGGACCGCGGTGGCCAGGCCGAGCGCCAGGTAGCGTCCGCCCCGGTTCCCGAACTTCTCCAGACCGACGAAGTATCCCATCAGGATGGAGAACGATGCGTGGGCGGGGACCGCCGTGAACATCCGCGCCACGGCCGTCACCCAGCCGCCGCTCAGGACGTACAGGATGTTCTCCGCGGTCGCGAATCCCATCGAGATCATGCCGGCGTAGACGATGCCGTCGAAGGGTTCATTGAACTCGGCGTTCCGGTATGCCAAAAGCATCAGTGCCAGGAACTTCATCCCCTCTTCCGTAAGACCGACCACAAGGAAGTTCCGGACCGCGAGGTCCCACAACCGCACCGTTCCCGTCAACGGCGATGAGAGCAGGAACTCGATCAGCGCCGCGGGTATGACCGCCAGGAATCCCGCGACGTACGTCAGTACGAGGAGCCGGAGCGGTTCCCTCTCGTACCGGTCCCGGAAGTACACGTACACCGCGATGGCGATGCCGGGAGCGACGGCAAGGGCAAAGAGGGAAAGGTCCATCGACAATGAAAGTGAAAAAAGGAAAAAGAAAAGAGAAAATGAGCGCCGAATCCGCGCGTTCGTTATTTCTTGAGCTGTTCCAGGATCTTCGGGATGACCTTCTTCTGCAGGTCCGCCGCGATCTCGTCGTACGCTTTCATCCCCGCCTTTTCGTGGTTGATGCTGACCCCCTTCACGTTGTTGTACGACGTCTTGTACACCTCTTCGCCCGAATTAAGGTCCAGCACCGAAATGTTCGCATCCACGTACGTCGTGTACAACCCCGAGTACTCGCCGCCGTCCCGTCCGTTGGACTTGACGGTGATGAGCATGGCGGCCTTCGACGGGTCGTCCACGAACGTATAGCCGTTGGACGAGAGGGAGTTCTTGAGGAGCGGCTCGATGCGGGGAAGCTTCATCCGTACGCCGAAGAGCATCTCTTCCGTCTCGAACGCGAGGGAGAGCGAGACCACGTTCAGCGTGAATCGCGCGTCCGGCACGGTGAAGCTGCGCGCCACCATCTCCAGAACGGGCGAAGCGTTCTGGCCGAGCAGCCCGGCGAGGTCCGCCTCGGCCCGCACCAGCTGCAACTTCTCGGAACCGGTCACTTTGGCGATCTGCGTCGCGGCGACGCCGGACTGACCGCTCTTGGCGGAGGGAACGATGTCCCCCGCGCCGCGGATGAACGAGAAGCGGACGGGGAAGTTGACCACCGGAGCGGCGGCGGGACCGGCGGTGACGGTCACTTCCAGCGGCGACCGGAGCGGTTTGCCGACCTGCGCATCGAGCTTCGGCGTTCTGGCCTTCAGTTCCACCTGGTTCAGCAGCCCCTGCAGCGCGGTGAAGATCTCGTTGGTGAGGAAGATGGTGCCGGCGCCGAAGGGGACCTCCATCGGTTCGTTGAGGAACTTCTCCACTGCGGCGAGCGCCTGCAGCTGGAACTGGAACGCTTCGGTCAGCGCACCGTTCTTCTCCGCCCCCTTCCCTTTCGAATAGAGGTCCGTTCCGAGCGCCGCCGCCTTCCGTTTCTTCTCCGCCTGGATGCGCTTATGTTCTTCGATGTTCAGCCGGTGGTAGACCCAGTACTGTCCCTCCCCTTCCCAGGTATCGACCGCTTCGACCCCTTCCAGGTCCGCCCTGGTCGAGGTCTTCACCGCGGACTGGTACTCGGCGCTCAACTCGCCGAGCTTCTCCGACAGGCGGCTCATCTGCGCCGCGTCGATGGTGACGACGATCTGCTGGGCGATGTCGTTGAGCGCGGCGTCCTTCGCCCGCTGGAGGTACTCCTGCGCATTTCCGGCGGCGGGAACGACCCCGATGCCGTGGTAGTAGCCGGGCGTGTTGGGGCGTTTCTCCACCCACGACGGTTTTTTGCCCTGTGCGGGAAGGACGGCGGTGAGGGCAAGGAGAAGGAACAGGGAGACGAGTGTGCGCATGGTCGTACCTTGTGCGTGGTTAGTCGGTCCATTCGGTGTAGAGTCCCATCCGTTCGCTCACTTTAGCGACGTAGGAACGGGTCTCTTCGTACGGCAGGTTCTGTTTCAGATGCTCGAAGACCCCTTCCGGCCGAAGGGCGTTGATCTTCGGCAGCGCCTGCATCACGTTCCGTTTTCCGGTGAAGGCCTTCGCGACGTTCCCCGGGCCGGTGTTGTAGGCCGCGATAGCGCAGTAGACGCGGCTCTTCGGCTCCTTCACGCCGCGGAAGTCCACGGTGAGCAGCTTGGCGAGGTAGCCGCTGCCGAGTTCGATGTTGTTCTCCGCCGAGTACAGATAGTCGCCGGTGACGAGGGAGTCCTTCTTGTGCACGAAGAAGTACGCGTCCCGGGCGCCGGACTTCGGCACGAGCTGCATCAGGCCGTACGCCGGCACGTGCGAGCGGGCGCGCGGGTTGAAGAAGCTCTCGGTGTGCATCACGGCGAAGACGAGGGTGGGGTCCACCGCGAAGCGTTCCGCGTCCCGACGCACCGCGGTCCGGAAGTCGGCCGCACGCCGTTTGAGGTGGTCCGGCACCAGCGGCACCTGCACTCCGATGATGACGCGCTTCACGCCGTCCTTCCCCGTCACGGATTCCCGCACCGGTTCCGCCGCGGCGACCGTCTGCTGCGCGAACTGCGCGGCGGTCTGCGCGGTGACCGGGCGTCCGTCCTTCGTCGGCAGCTGGTCGGCGATGAGGGGAGCGGATTCGGGTTTGAGACCGCTCTTCACTTCCAGCGGATCGGTACCGCCGCGCGCGACGGCAAGCTGCGCCACCTGCTCCCGGAGCCGCCGTTCCACCAGCGGCCGGTCCTTCGCTTCCGCCTCGGTCACGATCACCTCCACCACGGCCTTCCCCTTCTCGAAATCGACGGTGGAGCGGGACGAGAACGCCATATCGTACGATACGTACTCCTTCCGCGTGCTCGTTTTGACCTGCGGCGTTCCCCACGTCCGGGCGATCTGTCCGGTGTACTCGCGGAAGAGCCGCTCCTGCTCCGCCACATACTCGTCGAACTGCCGTGTCACCTCGGCGGAGTACTGACGGAACGATTCCTCCTCCTGCACCGTTCCCTGTTGCTGTTCGCGGAGGAACTTCTCATACGCTTCCTTCTCGTCCGGCACCTGCGCCGAAACGGCGGAGGTGACGAGCATGACCGCGGCGAGGATGTACACGCTGCGTTTCATCGCGTCGCTCCTTCCTTATTGAGGTACGACGAGAGCGGAGATCTCGTCCTTATGAACGAAGATGACGGCGGATGCATCCGGCATGACGAAGACGCCGCTCTCCGCGTCCGTTCTGATGCCATAGGTGAGCTTGCCGGTCTTCAGGCTCACGAGCTCAGCGCTCCCCTTCACGAAGGAAAAGAGCTGGTCCCGCAGAAAGAGGGGCCGGTACGAGACCGCATCGTCCGAGTACGACCATTCGCGGAGCCAGCGTTTCCGTCCGGTCGCCGGGTCGACCGATGCGACACCATCTTCACCGATGAGAATGAGCGTGCCCGCCTCGGGGTCCCAGTTCACCTGCAGCACCCGCGAGACGCCGCTGCCGTACGGTTCGCCCGCCACGGTCGCTGTGGTGAAGAGGGTGTTCTGGTCCTGCGTGAACCGTCCGTTCCCCGGCGGTTCCTTCATCCAGAACGACGACGGAACGAACAGTTCGCCCAGGTCGTACGTGCCGACGCCGCTGTCGGCGAATTCGAACGACCAGCGGAGAGAATCGGCCTTCTTCGGCTGCACCGCCTGGAGGTGGAGGAACTTCCGGGTGGCGAAGAGCAGTCCGTTGCCGTTCACCATAAAACGGCTCATGCTGTAGGACGGGAAGAGCAGACCGGGATGTTCGTCCAGTTCCCGGGACCACACCACGCGCCCCGTGCGGACATCCACGGCGATGAGCGCGGCATCATCCTCGTCCCATGCCACCTTCGAATCGGTCTTCTTTTTCTTCTCATCATATGTGTACTCGCGTTTGATGCCGCCGGTACGGAGGAGCAGCAGCGTGTCGACGAGCGCCATGTCGGTGACCGCTCCGTCCTTCAGGTCCTGTTCGATGAGCATCCAGGCGAGTGAAGCGGCCGCGGTGTCGATGGCGACCAGTTTGCGGTGTCCCGGAAGGATCTTCACCGAGCCGACGGTCAGCGGAGCCGCGAGGCCGTCGAATCCTCCTTTATAGGAGAGGTCCTGCGCGATCTTCATGAACACCTTCTTCTCGATCCTGCCCGCCGCCAGATCGGCGATGACATATCCCTCACCGCCGTCGCGGTCCGTCCCCGGTTCGATCATGTCCGAAGCGGTATGGATGAGAAGGTGCGCTTTCCCGTCCGCCGCGGTGAGCGAGTACCGGAAGCCCGCCTGGTCATGCCCGAAGAACTGACCGCCATGGTTTGCCGGAATCGGAAGGGTCCGTTCCGGCATCGATTCGTCCGCATGGGCGACCAGAGTGCGGTAGCGGACGGCGCCGGTGCGGGGGGAGAGACCGACGAGGATGAGCTGCAGGTCGTCCGACGGGTCCAGCACGGTCAGCACGGCCATCGTGTCCGAGGAGGAGACGAGGGAACGGACGAAGCCCCTGGCCGTCGGCGCCTTTTCGGCGGAGCGCCAGAGCACCGCGCCGGAGGAGAGATCGAGTCCGGTCATGCGGTTCTCGGTGCTGATGAGGGCGACGGAGGAAGAGTCAGTGGGGATGACGGTGATGGAGTAGATATCGTCTCCGTCCACCGTCACCTCGCCGGTGCGGGCGTTGCCGAAGGGGATGTGCACGGTCTTCTCGGCTCCGACCACGAAGCATCCGGCCGGAGACGGCAGCAGCGCATTGAGCTTCGCGTCGAAGTCCATCGGTATGTACGACTTCTCCTTCGCCGCGGCCACATCGAGCACCAGCACGCCGCCGTCGAGCAGCAGGACCGCCGTGCGTCCGTCATCGCTGACGTGGGTCCACCGGCGCTGCTGCCGCACGAGGTCCATCGCCGGCTCGCTCTTCTTCCGCGTAAAGAGCGCCTTGCCGTTGAGCGTGTTCACGATCCGGACCTCGTCGGCCGCCGTGAACGCGATGTGCCGCGAGAGGGGCTCGAAGAGCAGCACGGCGGCCGCGCCGGCCTTCTTCAGGTCCGCATTGTACTCCATCGGCGCGCGCCAGAGTTCCTTCCCGTCCGTCAGGGCGACGGCGAGGTCCGTCTCGCCGTACGAAAGGACGAGGATGGAATCGCACAGCGTCCTTCCGCTGAAGTCGGTCTGGTCGATCTCCGCATACCGTTTCTTCCACACCACCGCGTTCCGGCGGATGTTCCAGCAGAAGAGCGTGTCGCCGTCCCCTGCGACGAACAGGGAGTCGTTCAGCAGTTCCTGCGGCGCTTTGGGGCTATGGTCGTCGATGACGGCGCCCCACACCTTCCTTCCCGTGGCGTTCTCGTACAGCCAGACGTACTCGTCCGCCTGCACGAAGAGATGCGACCCGCCCCCGACGGGAGCGATGCGGGTGACGTCCTCGGGGAGTTCATACTTCCAATTGGAGACCGGTTTGTTCTGTGCAGCGGCCAGCGAGAGGGTGAAGAGCAGAGCGATGAGCGTTCGCATAGGTGTCGTTCGTTGGATGGACCCCGGCCGCGGAACGAGCGTTCCCCCCTGACGGCCGGGGCGAAAAGTGAATGTCAGCGCGATGCGCCGAGCGTGGAGCGGAAACGGTCCGTGAACTGACGCGACGGCGCCGGACGGTGACCGCCGGAGCGCACCGCTTCGCGGAGCGCCCCCAGCCGTTCGGCGAACTCGTCCTTTTTCATGTAGTTGTCGTCGAAGATGTCCGGCGCGGCGGCGGGGGCCTCCTGCAGCCGTTCGACCATGCTCAGGAGCGCGGTCGGGTCGTATCCAGCCCGTTTCAGGTAGAGCAGCGCGAGCTTGTCCGCCTCCTTCTCATATCCGATGAGCCGCGGGGCGATGATGTTGTTGTAGGCGTTCTCGGCGTACTGTTCGAGCTCACGTTCCTCCTCCCCCATCGGCCCCGTCTCCTCTTCGAGTTCGGCGAACGCCTGTTCGGACTTCACCTTCGCCTCGCTCTTCTTCAGCTCCTTCAGTCCGTGCCGCTGCACCACGTGCGCCATCTCGTGCGCGATGACGGCCGCCAGTTCCGCTTCGGAGGTGCAGAGGGAGAGGATGCCCTTGGTGATGAAGACATAACCGCCCGGACAGGCGAATGCGCTCGCGCGGGGGTCGTTCAGGAGGTAGAACCGGAAGCCGAGGTCGTACGCTTTGGTGAACTTCGAAAGATGATTGCCGATGAGGTTGATGTAGCGTGTCGCCGCCGGGTCCTGCACGAGCCCCTTCTGCACGGCGATCTTCTGCGCGATGCCGAGACCGATGGCCTCCTCATGAAAGTAGAGGTCGAACGGCCGCTCCATGGCGGCGTACCCGCGGAGCGCCTCCGCGGCGAAACCGTTCTCGAACGATTCCATCTCCGCCGGCGAAACGGTCGGCGTCGCGTACTTGCTGATGTCCTGCGGCGGTTCCTCCGCCCCCTCCACGTACTTCTTGCCGAAGCCCTTGACGGCGGCCGCAAGTTCCGCGCGCGAGGCGCGTGCCGACGCGGTCCCCTTCAGCATCGCGTCGTTCCGCTGACCGGCGCCGTCACGGACAGCGAACGAGTTCTCGGAGAGCCAGCCGAGGTCGTTCTGCACCGTCTTCACTTTCAGCCAGCTCCCTTTCTGGTCCATCTTGTCCACCGCCGTCGCGGAAGGGACCATCGCAAGGATCTGATAGTAGGATGCGGGGCCCTCCCGCAGATAATTGGCCGGTTGTGTCGTGGTGAGTTTCTGCGCCTGTCCGGCCGCGGTGACGGCCAGCAGCAGCAAGACGATTCGTCGTATCATGTGCCCGCTCCTGGAATGGTGAGCCAATCTACGTAAATTCCCCCTCTTAATCCTCTCCCGCCCGCCGTCATTTGCCGGTCATCACATACACACCGTCCCACTCCGCCGCGGGGGGATGCTTCCGGTACTCCTCGCACCGGCCGATGTACATGCGGGAGGCAGGGTCCCCCTCCTCCTGTTTCAGGATGGTGTTGAAGAGGGAGATGGCGTCGTTCCATTGCCGGTCCCGGTACAGCGCCAGACCGGACTCGAAGGTCTGCACCTTCTTCAGCAGCGCTTCGGTCACTTCCGACCGGCGGCAGACCACCTCGTAGATCTTGATGGGATGATGCTTTCCTTTCACCCGCATGATGTCCATCTCGCGCAGCAGGAACTCGTCCCGCACCCGGTCGTCGGCGGTGGCCTCGCTGACCATCAGCGAGGTGCCGTAGTACTTGTTCACCCCCTCCAGACGCGAGGCGAGGTTCACCGTGTCGCCGATGACGGTGTACTCCTTCTTCGTGCGTCCGCCGATGTACCCGACGACCATCGTTCCGGTGTTGATGCCGATGCGGGTGGAGAAGACCGGTTCGCCCCGTTCGCGCGCCGCCGCGGTCATCGCCCGCACCGTCTGCGAGAACTCGTACGCCGCCCGCACCGCACGCACGCGATGGTCCGGGTTCTTCAGCGGGATGCCGAACTGCACCATCACCGCGTCACCGATGAACTTGTCGATGGTCCCCTCGTGCTTGAAGAAGATGTCGCTCGCGGTGGAGAAATAATTGTTGAGGAACTCGACGAGCTCCTTCGGCTTCTTGGACTCCGAAATGGTGGTGAATCCCTCGATGTCCGAGAACATGATGGAGGCCTCGACCTCCTCCCCGCCCAGTTCCACCTTCTCGGGATTCGCGCTCAGCTGACGCACCACGGTCGGGTTCACGAACTGACCGAAGATGCGCTGGATCTGCCGCTTGCTCCTCCCTTCGGTCGCAAAGTTCCACGCGGTGGCGGCCACGTAGGCGAGCAGCGCGGACGCGGCCGGGAAGACCGCTTTGAGCCAGACAAGTTCCCGGACGAAAAGCTGGTTGGAGACCACGAGGAAGAGCGCGACGGCTGCGACCATGCCGAGCGTACTGGAGAGGATGTTCTCGAAGCGGGCGGACATCACGGAGACGGCCGCCGCCAGCAGCAGACCGATGAGCACCAGCACCGCGGCCGGCACTTCGCGGATGATGTGTCCCTGCCGCAGATTGCTGAGCACGGTCGCATGGATCTCCACCCCGGGGTACGGTTCGAGGTACGTGAAGGGGGTCGGACGCAGGTCGAGCAGTCCCGGCGCGTTGGAGCCGATGAGGACGGTCATTCCGCGGAACGCGTCGGGGGAGATGTCCGGCGTCATGCCCTGCAGGTCCTTCATCGCGGAGAGGATGAGCGCATGGATGGAATAGTACCGGAAGACCCCGTCCGGACCGCCCCGCCCGTACCAGTACACGAGGTGCGGCGATGAGACCGCGTCGGGAAGCGGCGCCCTCTGTCCGGCGGTCCGTTCGTACACTTCGAACCCGAGCGTGCGGAGCGGAACACCGTTCAGTTCATACACGAGCGGCACCCGCCGGCAGACGCCGTCCTCGTCCGGCAGTACGTTCACGACGCCGATCCCCTTCGCGCCGTCCTGGAACGGGATGAGCGGAGCATACGTCTTGTCGAACCGCACCGATTCGGTCACACGGACGGAAGAGACGGCGCCGGTACGGAACAGCAGCGAATCGCCCGGCTGATCCTCCTCCGTCTGCGACGTGAGCTGCGCCGAGAGGAAGACGTTCCCCGCGTTCCGGATGGCGGCGGCGAAGAGACTGTCGTTCTCCACCCCGCTGGAGGTGACCCGGTCCACGTCCGGTTCGTTGAAATGGAAATCGAACACCACCGCTTCCGCCCCCGCCCGGGCAAGGAAATCCGTGGTGAGCGCGTAGAAGTCGCGCGGCCATGGCCAGCTGATGCGGCCGTTGTTCTTGAAATACTGCAGACTGTTCTGGTCGATGGTGACGATGACCACCGAACTGTCCGGCGTGCGCGTTCCCTGCGCGAAACGGAACTGGATGTCCAGCGCGTTCATCTCCACCCGTTGTCCCACCGGCGTCAACGCCACTCCCCAGGCCAGGAGTACGCCGATCACGGCGGAGAGGACGATCCGGATGTTCCGCGCAAAAAGAAGCTTCTTCAGCGATTCAGGCATGGCGTTCAGACTGGTGATGGTGTCCGGACTACGGACCGGAACGGGACTCGCACAGCACGAAAGAAGCGAAAATTGCGGTGAAATTCAATGTGAAAAAAGGCCCGCCTCCGTTCGACAATCGTCAAGGAAATCACCGGAGCACCGGCTTCCGGGAACACGGGTGCGGCGACGTCGTCTAACCTGCAAAGACCCCGGAACGGAAACCACCACGAAAGGAACGACGATGAGAACTCGCATACTGCTCGCCGCCGGAGCGCTGCTGCTGCTCACCGCGGCGCTTCATGCCGAAGACGAACCGCGCATGAAACGGACGCCGGCGCGGAACCAGGGATGGTTCGGTGTCTCCATCACGGATGTCACTCCCAAGTTCGCGAGGGAGAAACAGTTAAAAGTGAAAGAGGGGGCGTTCGTGGACGAGGTCGTGGATGAGAGCCCCGCCGATTCGGCCGGCATCAAGGAGGGGGATGTCATCACGGAGTTCAACGGCAAGCGCATCGAGCTCGCCGAAGACCTGACGGAGGCGGTCCGCGGCACGAGACCATGGAGCAAGGTGACGGTGAAGGTGAACCGTGCCGGCGAGAGCAAGAGCATCGCCGCGACAGTGGGACGGAACCGGACCCGGACACCCCTCGCTTTCTCCTTCCCGCACGGCGAGGCGATGGCGTTCGCCTTCTCCGGATCGACGGAAGGGATGGAACTGATGAACCTGAACCGGCAGCTGGCGGAATACTTCGACGCGCCCGGCGGGCAAGGGGTTCTGGTGAAGGACGTGAAGAAGAAGAGCAACGCCGAGAAGGCGGGATTGAAGGCCGGCGACGTGATCCTGACCGTGGCGAAGGAAGCGGTCGCCGATGCCGGTGAAGTCCGCGAAGCGCTGCGCGATGCGGAGGAGGGGGACAAGGTGGCGGTGGAGGTGCTCCGCAAAGGGAAGAAGGTCGCACTCTCTCTGGAAGTGTCGGCGCCGGACGAGATGTTCTTCGGCGACCGGGACCATTACCGCATCCGCGTGCTGCCGGAACTGGAACGGCTGCAGGAGCGCCAGAAAGAGCTGCAATGGAAGATGAAGGAACTGCCGGAACAGCGCCGGAAGATCGAACGCCTCCGTATCGAGGAAAAGGAAGCCGAGATCTGACCGCCGCGCGGCAGCGACAGGATCCCGCAGTGTGGGGCTGCGGGGTCCTTTTTTATTTTAAAGGGGAACGGACGAACGATGCGACGAGACTCCGATACGCCCCCTCCCCCATCCGCTCCATCACCTGATTGTGGTCCGCCGACGGCACCACGACGAGCCGCTTCGGATCGTTCGCCTTCTCGAACAGCACCCGTCCGTTGTTCTCGAAATCGACGAACGAATCGGCCGCGCCGTGCATGATGAGCACCGGGGCATGGACGGAACCGATCTTCCCTTCATTGTCATAGGCGCCGTCCATGAAGTAGGACGACGGCAGGTCCGCCAGTACCGCGCTCTCGACGAGCCGGCTCGCGGAGGCGAACGGCGCCTCAAGAATGAGCGCCCGGGGTGTGAACACCCTCGCGGCAAGATGCGTCGCCGGCGCACCGCCGAGCGAGAAACCGTACACCGCGATGGACGAATCGGCGATGCCTCGCGACGCGAGATACGCGTGGGCCGCTGCCGCGTCGGAATATATCCCCTCCTCGCTCGGCTCCCCTTCGCTCATCCCGTATCCCTGGTAGTCGTACACGAAGACGCTCAGTCCCATCGTATAGAAGTACTCCACCCGCGGCCAGTAGAACTGCAGATGATCGCGGTTACCGTGGTTGTACAGCACGACATTGGTTTCGGAGGAGTCGGGATGCTTCACGAAGAAGCCGTGGATGGTCCTCCCCTGCGACGTCATCATCACATGGGTCCGCTGTGCGGCGGGGATGACGCCGGTCGGCAGCTCGTACGACGTGAGGGTGTCCTGATTGTGCAGCGAGCTCTCGAGGTCGAAGCAGCCGGACGCAGCGAACGTCATCAGCAGCAAGGGAACGGCGTATCGGAGCGGCCGGTTCATGGCATCTCCATGTCGACACTTAAGAAAAGTCCGAGACCGCCATGTCCGCCGACGGAGGTGGCACCTTCGAAGATGCCGTGCCGTGTCTCTTTGTTCGCGCCGAGCCATTTCACTTCGGTCTGGGCCGTGACCGACGCGGAGAGCGGGAACCGGAATCCGGCGAAGGGGGAAATGATGTAATAGAACCGGTGGAGCTGGAACAGGTTGTCCGCTCCGAGAAAGAAGGCCGACCGTTCACCCGTCGCCGACCGCGCCGCAAGGGTCACCGCCGGAAAGAAGCGCGGTTCCTTCCCGCCGCGTCCGACGTCCCAGAAGAAGTACCCGCGTCCGTTCACCGAAACGGAAGGGACGGCCCCCTCCCCCGTGACGATGTCCGTCACGACACCGGCGTCCAGTCCCGCGTTCTTGAACAGCGCTGCGGTCACATGCACGTTGCCGTACACCGATACATCCTCGGTCACTCCGTGCACGGCGCCGAGGGTGACGTACGGCGCCGGAATGGCGAGACCGTCCAGCGGAATGACCGGACCGCCGAGAGAAGAGAGCAGCACCGTCTCGCCTCCGCGGACCGGCGCGACAGGCTGCGTGGCGCTGCAGCCTCCCGCCGCGGCGAGCGCGGCGACGAGGATGACGGTATGGAGCGGACGGTTCACGGTACCGGAGGATGTCAGCCGAAGAGTTTCCGGAACGGTTCCGGAACGGGTGCGAGCTTTCGTTGCGCGTAATCGAAGAAGGCGATGCCGGTCTTGACGTGGGCGACGTCGCGGCCGCTCTCGCGCTCGCGGACGCGGTAGTAGAGGTCGCAGCCGAGCGTGGTGAGGTCGCGCACGGAGAGCTGCACGCGGAGCGATTCGCCGTAGAACGCCTCGGATTTGTACACCACGGCGGCGTCGGTCATGATGATGCCGACCCCCTCCACGTTGAACTCGGTCCACTGGTGTTCCATCAGCCAGCGGACGCGCGTCTCGTGGACCAGGGCGAGCACCGCGTCGTTGCCGAGGTGTCCGCCGTAATTGATGTCCGTGATGCGCACCGGCAGTTCAGCGGTGAACACGAAATCATCCGGCATATCGAGCTTGATGCGGGGCATGGCGCCGGTCAGGCCTTGTGGAATTCCTGGATGGAATGGACGGTCATCTCGCGCTCCTTGATGCGTTCGATCCCCTTCACGGCGGTGGCCGCGGCGCTCAGGGTGGTGATGAAGGCGATCTTCTGCTGGATGGCGGCCCAGCCGATGGCATATTCATCGTAGCGAGATTCCTCGCCGAGCGGCGTGTTGATGACCATCTGCACCTCGCCGTTCTTGATGGCGTCCACGATGTTCGGGCGGCCTTCGTTCACCTTGAAGATGGGCTCCGCCGGTATGCCGTTGTCCTTCAGGAACCGGGCCGTCCCTTCAGTGCCGATGACGCGGAAGCCGAGCTGCACATAGTCGCGCACGATACGGAGGGTCTCTTCGGTCTTATCGTTGTTGTTGACGCTGATGAAGATGGTCCCCTCTTTCGGCAACGGATTGCCGGCGGCGAGCTGCGCCTTGGCGACCGAGGCGCCGAACGAGCGGGAGATGCCCATCACCTCGCCGGTGGAGCGCATCTCCGGACCGAGGAACATCGTGACCTTGGGGAACTTGTTGAAGGGAAAGACCGATTCTTTGGTCGAGATGTGCTTCACGCGCCGGAAGTCGAAGTCCAGCACGCCGAGCTCCTTCAGCGTCCGTCCGGCCATCACCTTGGCGGCGATCTTCGCCAGCGGAAGCCCGGTCGCCTTGCTGACGAACGGGACGGTGCGCGACGCGCGGGGGTTCACTTCCAGCACATAGACGACGTCGTCCTTCATCGCGTACTGAACATTGAGGAGACCCACCACGTTCAGGGCGCGGGCCAGTTTCTTCGTCGTCTCCATGATCTCCCGTAGCCGTTCTTCACGGAGCATGAAGGGGGGCAGGACGCTGGAACTGTCCCCGGAATGGATCCCCGCTTCCTCCACATGTTCCATCACGCCGCCGATGACCACGTCCGTGCCGTCCGCGATGGCGTCCACGTCGAACTCGAACGCGTCCTCCAGGAAAACGTCGATGAGGATGGGCTTCTCCGGCGACACGTCCACCGCCATCCGCATATATTCCTTCAGCGAGTCGGTGTTGTAGCAGATCTGCATCGCGCGTCCGCCGAGCACGTACGAGGGACGCACCAGCACCGGATAGCCGATGCGTTCGGCGACGATGACCGCCTCCGCGACGGAGGTGGCGGTCCCGTACGCGGGATGCTTGATGCCGTGGGTCCGCAGCAGGTCGCCGAACCGCTGCCGGTCCTCGGCCAGGTCGATCCCTTCGGTACTGGTGCCGAGGATGCGCACACCGTTCGCCTCCAGCGCCTTCGCGATCTTGAGCGGCGTCTGGCCGCCGAAACTGACGATGATGCCCTCCGGACGCTCCAGTTCGCAGATGTTCAGCACGTCCTCCACCGTGAGCGGTTCGAAGTACAGTTTGTCCGTGGTGTCGTAGTCGGTCGAGACGGTCTCGGGGTTGCAATTGATCATGATGGTCTCGTACCCCTCCTGCCGCAGCGCCATCACGCCGTGCACGCAGCAGTAGTCGAACTCGATCCCCTGACCGATGCGGTTGGGTCCGCCCCCCAGGATGATGACCTTCCGCTTCCCGGAGTCCGTCGATTCGTTCTCCCGGTCGTAGGTGGAATAGTGGTACGGCGTGTGCGACTCGAACTCGGCCGCGCACGTGTCCACCATCTTATAGACGGGGAGCACGCCGAGCCCTTTTCGTGCGGCGCGGACGCTCATCTCGTCGCTCTTCGTGAGGAACGCGAGCTGCCGGTCCGAGAACCCGTACGCTTTCGCCTTCCGCATCTCGTCCGCCGTGAGCGACGCGAGCGTTCGCCCTTTGAGGGAGCGTTCCATCTCCACGATCTGGCGGATGTTGAAGAGGAACCACGGGTCCACCTTCGTCAGGTCGTGCACGTCGTCGATGGAGAGACCGAGCTGAAAGGCGTACCGCAGGTAGAAGATGTTGTCCGCCTTCGGTCTCCGCAGCCGGTCCTTCACCTTCCGCACCCACTCCATCCGCTCCTTCGGGTCGAGGGCGTCCGCATCGAACAGGTCCTTGCCGTCCGCCCCCAGTCCGGCGCGTCCCTGCTCCAGCGAACGGAGCGCCTTCTGCAGCGCCTCCTTGAAGGTGCGGCCGAACGACATCGCTTCGCCGACGGACTTCATCTGCACGCCGAGGGAGTCGTCCACCCCCTTGAACTTCTCGAAGTCCCACCGCGGTATCTTCACCACAGTGTAGTCGATGGTCGGTTCGAACGAGGCGGGGGTCAGCTTGGTGATGTCGTTGGGGATCTCGTCGAGCGAGTAGCCGACGGCGAGCTTGGCGGCGATCTTGGCGATGGGGAAACCGGTCGCCTTGGAGGCGAGGGCGGAGCTGCGCGAGACGCGCGGGTTCATTTCGATGACGTACATGCGGCCGTTCTGCGGGTTCATCGCGAACTGCACGTTGGAGCCACCGGTGTCCACGCCGATGGCGCGCATCACCTTCAGCGCGGCGTCGCGCATGTACTGGTACTCCTTGTCCGTGAGGGTCTGCGCCGGCGCCACGGTGATGGAGTCGCCGGTGTGCACCCCCATCGGGTCGAAGTTCTCGATGGAGCAGATGATGACGACGTTGTCCTTCGTATCGCGCATCACCTCCAGTTCGTACTCCTTCCAGCCGAGCACCGACTCCTCCACCAGCACTTCGTGCACCGGACTGTTCAGCAGACCGAGCTCCACGATCTCGCGGAACTCCTCGATATTGTACGCGATCCCCCCTCCTGTCCCTCCCATCGTGAACGACGGACGGATGATGATGGGGAACCGGCCGATGCCGTTGGCCACCTTCACCGCTTCGTCCACGGTGTAGACGAACCCGCCGCGGGGCATCTCCAGTCCGATCTCCGTCATCGCCTTCTTGAAGAGCTGCCGGTCCTCCGCCTTCTTGATCGCCTTCAGGTTGGCGCCGATGAGCTCCACGTTGTACCTCTCCAGCACGCCCCGCTCCGCCAGCGCCACGGCCGTATTGAGCGCCGTCTGTCCCCCCATCGTCGGCAGCAGCGCGTCCGGCCGTTCCTTCGCGATGATCTTCTCGACGAAGTCCGGCGTGATGGGCTCGATGTACGTCGCATCGGCCATCTCCGGGTCGGTCATGATGGTCGCCGGATTGCTGTTGATGAGGATGATGCGGTAGCCCTCTTCGCGCAGCACCTTGCACGCCTGCGTGCCGGAGTAGTCGAACTCGCACGCCTGGCCGATGATGATGGGGCCGCTGCCGATGATGAGGATGGACTTGATGTCGGTACGTTTTGGCACGGGGGTCCGGGTTTGTGGTTGCCCTTACAGAGAAAAACCTCCGCGGGAGGTCTCCCCCGGGAGGTTTTGCGTTCGTGTGACACCAGTATACGAAATTTTCCATTGCCTCACAACGGCGGTCATCGTCCCGCCTCCGCCGCCAGACGCGCCCGGAGGCCGTAGAAGTACCGGAAGGTCAGCACCGCCACGCCGGCCGCCATCACCAGCAGCAGCAGGTCCGTACCGACCAGGATCCAGCTTCCGAAGGAGATGTACCGGCCGAGCAGGATGACGAGCGCGGTCACCGTGGTGACGAACATGAACCCGGCCGGAACGGCGATGAACCAGTACGCCCGCGCCTTCTGCGCCAGCCAGGCGGTGATGGCGATCATCGTGAGCGCCGCCAGCAGCTGGTTCGCCGCGCCGAAGATGGGCCAGATCTTGAGGTACGCGTTGGTGAACGTCAGGGAGAGGAACCCGGCGACGACGAAGAGACTGTTGACGATGCGGCTCTTCAGGAACGCCGGCGGATTCTCGAACAGCGTGCTCCACAGCTCCTCGAACAGGTAGCGCGACAGGCGGACGAGCGCGTCGATGGTGGTGACGAGGAACCCTTCCAGCAGCAGGATGCCCCAGATGGTGCCGATGACCACCGGCAGTCCGAACGCCATATGGAGGATGTTCCCGAGTCCGAGCGCGAACGCGAGCGGCGCGTTGCTCCCCCCCTGCGCCGGATAGACGATGGCCTTGTACTTCTCGAAGTCCATCCCTCCCGCGATGATGAGGATGACGGAGAGCGCCAGAAGGCCTTCCAGCAGCATCCCGCCGTACCCGATGATGCGGGCGTGCTTCTCGTTCGCCAGCTGTTTGCACGACGTGCCGCCGCAGATGAGTCCGTGCGCACCGGAAGCGGCGCCGCACGCGATGGTGATGAAGAGAAAGGGCCAGAGCAGACCGAGGTTGGGGGCGGTCATCGCCTCCTCGAGATTGAGCGCGGGGGTGTGGATGACCGCGCCGTTCAATCCGGCGACGACGACGCCCGCGACCATGGAGGCGAGTCCGAGGTACAATATCTGTGCGTTGACGAAATCACGGGGCTGGAGGATGATCCAGACCGGTATCCACGACGCGAAGAAGACATAGCCGGTGATGGCGATGATCCAGGTGGTCGGGGCGAAGGTGACGGGGTAGAAGTATCCGAACACGATGGAACCGAAGGAGATGATGAACGCGACGATGGTGACGAGCCAGAGGTTCATGCGCCGCTTGTAGATCATCCATCCGATGACCGGGGCGAGCAACGTCATGACGATGACCGAGGCGGAGGCGACCCCGCCGATCTGGACCTTCAGGGCACCGCCGGCGTCGGTCATGTGCAGTCCCCCCGCCTCGCTCGCGGCGATGTTCACCTCGTCCGGCGGCAGCGCGGAGGTGAGGGCGATGGCGGTGAGCTGCAGGAACGCGGCGATGACGAGCAGACAGAGCAGGATGGCGAAGGCGATGTAGAAGATGAACCCGGGTTTTCCGAGGGTCTTCCGCGCCACTTCGGCGACGGACTTCCCCCCTTCGCGGACGGCGATGAAAAGCGAGGTGAAATCGTGCATGGCGCCGATGAGCACCACGCCGAAGATGATCCAGAACCATGCCGGGAGGAAACCATAATAGAGCGCGAGGGTGGGACCGACGATGGGGCCCGCGGCGGCGATGGCGGCGAAGTGATGTCCGAAGAGGACGAGCGGCTTGGTGGGGATGAAATCGACGCCGTCGTTGATGGTCTGTGCGGGAGTGGGACGGTCCGGATCGGGCTGGAGCACCCTGTTGATGTAATAGCCGTAGAAGCGGTATCCGATGGCGAGGATGATGCCGGAGAAGAGCATCACGAGCGCGATGTTCATGGTCACTCCCGAAATGGTCGGAACGGTCCGTTCGTGCACAATGTAACGGAAGTTCGGGAGGTTCTCAAGCACGGCAATGGACTAACGCAGGGCACAACACGGAAACAGCAAGGGCCGGACAAAGGTCCGGCCCTTTGATAGAATACATTGAGACGGGACATGACTCCCTGCCTCGTCGGCGGTGTTTACTTAACGAGAACCATCTTCCGGACCTGTGTGGAAGCTCCGCTTGCGAGGCGGTACAGGTATACTCCGCCGGCAAGGTTCGATGCATCGAACGTCACCGTATGTTCACCGGCGGTCTGTACTCCGCTGACGAGGGAGGCCACTTCCTGACCGAGCAGTGAATAGACTTTCAATGATACGTTCCCGGCGGACGGTATCGAATAACGGATGGTGGTCGATGGATTGAACGGATTCGGATAGTTCGCGCTCAGGCGGAATTCGGCCGGTCCGGCCGTACCGGCGTGCTCCGGCGTGGCGGTGATGCCGGCGAACCAATCCAGCACGGATTTCATCGCGTTCTTCCGGGAGCTCCCCCCTGCCGCGCTGTCATTGATGGACTCCAGACCGAACGACCAGAAGACCACTTTCGAGCCCTTCGCCGCATCCTCCCACCACGCTCCGCCGTACGCCGTGCCACTCTTGCTGTTCCAGAGAAACGACGCGTGTGCGGTGAGCGTATCGACCATGATCTCGTCCGGCGAGGTCTGGTTCCGTGCCCCATCACCCCCCGCCACGTTCAGCATCGGCACCGCCGCGCCGAAACGGTCTGAGGGTATTCCGTTCAGGATCCGTCCGATGACGACATTCTTGGTCCAGGAGGAGCGGAGCAGCGACGCGGCGTACGGACTGTTCCGCTTCTTGAAGTCTTCCGCGATGTTCTGCCCGGTGATGAAGAGCTTGCCGCCGTTGTCGAGGAACGCGGTCAGCTGCGCCCCGAGCGAATCGCTGATGATGGACGAGGTCTTCCGTCCGGAGAAGATGACCGCCGTCGTACGGTAGCCGAGCTGCGTCTTTCCCAGGGTCGATGACATCGCAGCGACCGTTTCGTAATGCTTCGCGTTGGCCGTGACCGCCGCTTCGAAGTATGCCGCGATGTTGTCCGTCGCCATGCTGTCCAGGTTCACCAGCACGATGCCGGGATATCCGATGAAGAGGGGCAGCGACCCCTGAAATGCCGCCTCGGGCGTCTGCACCTTCACGGTCAGATTGATGCGGCGCGGCTCGGCCCCCGGTTTGACGGTGATGCCGTTCAGGATGTCGAACGACGAGGTCTGGAGACCGGCGAGGGAGACGTTCTTGGCGGACGAATCGACGGTCACATCGGGCGTCGTCGAATGGACGGTGAGCGTGCCGCTGGTCAGAGCGGTCGGATAGACGTTCTCGAGCTGCACCGAGAGATTCCCCGTCTCGCCGGCGTCCACGCGGCCGTTGGCGTTGTTGCTCCCTGATTCGGTCTCGGTGACGGCGCGGACCATGATGAAGGGACGCGTGCCGACATCGAGGTCCGCGGTCATCGTGGTGTCCGACGCGCTGATGTTCCGCACCCCGACGTACGACTGCAGCGACGCGTAATCCACGCTGCTCGGTTTGGTGTAGCCGTCGAAATGACGGTTGTCGGACGAACCTGGGAACGGGTCGCCGCCGTCCCCCCGGGCGGTGGAGAGATTGAGCTGCCGCAGTCCGTCCGCCTGCTCCACGTCGACCAGCGGACGCGATTCGTTGGAATTTCCGCTGCGGGAGGGATCGATGTGATAGATGAGAAGTCCGGTCCCGAGCAGGTACTTGTCGTACCCTACCTTTTGCCGGTTCTCGACGAGGAAGTATTGCCCGCCGGCCGTGTTGCGGACGTTGATCTTGTACACTTCCGGATATGTTTCGACGTGCCGGATGGGCTGGTTCGGCATGAAGGAGTTCACGGTGACCGGAGTGATCCATCCGAGCGTGACCTTGCACCACGCGCTCATGTGCGCCGGCGTGGCCTCATGCGCCCCGTCCGCCCCGTACGAGCCGCCGGACATCAGGCACCAGTTGCCGACTCCGGCGGAACTGTTGTCGGTGTCGTACAGGTCCGGAAGTCCGAAGATGTGCCCGAACTCGTGGGTGAAGACGCCGATAGGCTTCGGGGCGCCGCTCGTGTTGCTGCTTCCGGCGAACTCCGGCTGGATGGCGTAATCGCCGTCGAAGATGACCGGTTTGCCGCCGAGGGAATCGTTGGTGATGTACTTCCCGTCCGTGCGGATGCGCGACACGTCCACGATGGACTCCGTGCCGGTGTTCTTCCGCTCGAGCAGCCGGCCGCGGATGTTCCAGCGGTGGGACCAGATGTTGTCCGCTCCCGCCGCGGCATCACCGCCGGTGTGGATGATGGCGGCGTACGGCACGTGCGGCCCGTCCGCATCGGTGTACTTCACGTACTTCGAAAAGTCCACCGTCTTGTCCGCTTCCACGAGCAGGTCGATGGTGAAGTCGCGTCCCCCGTACACGAGCCCGGCGTTGTTGGAACCGCCGTCATGCACATAATAGTCGAACGCCCGCGGCGTCGGATACCAGCCGTACGTATCGCCCGTCATGTAGAGCTTCCCGTACGAGTTCTCCAGGTAGAAATGCGTCATGGTCCCGGTCGGGTTCGGACCGTCGAAGAGCATCTGCTGGAAGGTCTGCGGCGAATGGACGCCGGCGGAGTTGGAGTACTTCCCCATGAGCACCGGCACCCGCACCGTCTCCTGCACGGCGGTCACGCTCTGCGGCGCGCCGGATTTCATCAATGCCCGCTGCCGGGCCATGCGTTCCGCCCAGTATCCCGTGCCGTATTCGCTCTGGATACGGGCGAGATGAGGCCGCAGATGGGAAGGAACGGTACCGGAAACCGGTGGTACGGTGGACGATGCGGTCAGGACGAGAAGGAACAGCAATGCGCCGGCGCGTGCGGTGCGGTTCACGAAGACCTCCAATGGTTGAGAAAGGATGGGCAGAACGAATGATGGAATCTACGAAATTCGCCGTAAGATGCCAATGATGACGGGGTTCAAAATCCGTTCTCCAGACCGACGTGCACTTTGCCGGTGCCGAACGAATCCCCCTCGCCCAACGCGTAGGAGACGGTCATGAGACCGAGGCCGGTCTCGATGCGCGCACCGAGACCGTATCCCGCGAGGGACCGCTCCTGTCCCGGAGACCCGTCCGCCGCATCGGCAGGCCGGCGGAAGTATCCGCCGTCGGCGAACGCGACGAGGGACGACGCGCGTCCGGTGAGGAACCGGTACTCGAGCGTTCCCCACACCACATCGGCGCCGAAGAACTGGTTCTCGCGGTACCCCCGGACGGTGGTCGTTCCGCCGAACGGGTAGAGGTCGCTCCGTTCGATGCGGGACGACGTGACCTGCCGGCCGTGCAGCGACGCCAGCAGGACGTGCCGCGGCCAGAGCGGTACGTACGTCTCAGCATCGAGCGTGAGCCTCCGTACCGTTGAACGCCGCTCCATCCCCGGCGTCAGGAACGCCGCCGGTCCGTCGATGCGCTTCTCCCCTGTTTCGATCGTCGTGCTGTACGCTCCGCCGCCGGAGGGATTCCGCCGGTCATTGCGCGAATCGAACGCCAGCCCCGCCGCGAAGAGGGTCGTGCCGCTCTCGAACACGGTGAATCGCGCGGTGTCGCCGGGGGGAAAGACCGCTTCCGAGGAGATGCGCGCATGGAGCGTGATCTCGTCCGTCACCGGATATCCGAGCGAGAGCGCCCAGCGGGAGCGGACGTACGACGAATCCTGTTTGCGCTGCGCGAGGGAGACGCCGACATCGAACGGCAGCCCGGCGATCCACGGCTCGGTGTAGGCGATCTCCCACTCCTGCGTCTCCGCCGTTTCGCGCTTCCACCGCACCGACGTCCGACGCCCGGTTCCGAACAGGTTCCGGAAGGCGACGGCGATGTCACCGGTGAGGTACCCGCCGCTTCCCGACGGTGCCTCGGGAACATAACCGAGAATGCCATCGAACGTGTTGACGTTCCCTTCCGTGACCGTGACCTCTGCTCCCGCCCGCGCCCGTCCTGAATCGGGAGGAGCGAGCAGATACAGTTCCGGCTCCGAGACCGCGCTGAAGAGCTCCGTCCGCTGCAGACGCCGCCGGAGACGTTCCATGGCGCGGTCGGAGAAGGGGGTTCCCGTTTCAATGCCGGCGGCCCGCTCGATGACCGCACGTCGCGTGGCGGTGTTCCCGCCGACGCGCAGTTCTTCGATGACGGTGTATGGTCCCCGGTCGACGACGAGAGCGACGGAGACCGAAGCTCCGGCGGAATCGACCGTCCTGACGCTGTCGGTGCGCACTTTGTTGAAGGGAAAGCCCCGTTCCGACAGAAAATCCGTTACGGTTCCGATGTCCTCCTCTAGCACCCCCGGCAGGAACGGCTCTCCCTCACCGCTCGCCAGGCGCGGACGAAGCGTCCGCTCCTCCTCCTCCGTCAGTCCAGCGATGGTGAACCGCGCAACGAGGGAACGGACTCCTTCGGTAAGATAGAGATGGAGCGCGACGAAAGAGGAATCGTCGGTGTACCGGTTGACGACGGAATCGACGGAGGCAAGGAAGAAACCGTCCGCACGGTAGAGCGCTGCGGTGCGTTCCGGTATCTCCCGCACGAGCGCCGGGCTGACCGGCTGTCCGGGCGAAAGGCCGAGATGGTCCGTCAGCCGGCGAGTGGAATGGAATGAATTTCCGGTGATGTCGACGGTGCCGAGGCGGGGCTGGGCCGCGGCCGGAGCAGCGGCGATGAGGAAGAGGAGCAGCGAACGGAAAGGGAGGGTCACGCTCCACTCCCGCGTCAGTACTTCAGCCGCTGGATGAGGTCCCAGATCGGCGTCAGGAGGCGGTAATCGCCGAAGCCGGTCTCGTCCACGAACACGACGTTGCGGCTGTACTCATAGTAGGACCAGATCTCGTACGGTTTCGAGTCGATGTCGAACGGATGCCGCTCGACGTTGTTCGGCGCACCGAAGATGATGAAGACCATCCCCATGTCGGTCCTCCACCCGGGGATGTAATGGGTGAAATGTTCGTTGGCGTACTGCACGCGGCCGTAGTACTCCTCCATCACCTCGTTACGCTGCGTCGCGGGGTTCGGGTCGCGCCGTTTCCAGAACTCGTCGAACAGCGTCCGCTTCTCGTCGTCGCTCCCGGCCTTCTCGAAGAGCTCGTATTCGTTGTCCCGCGCGATGTACCGCGCCTGACGGATGGCGAGGTCCAGGTCGGTCACCGACACCGGCAGATTGCCGGTGCGGACGACGAAGGCCCGCTGCTTGAGGACCGGCCGAAGGTCCGCCGGCGCGTGCTTCGGCAGGACCTCGATGCTGACCATGTAGGCGCCGGTGGCGTACTGGGCGCTGTCGAACCGCGCGATGACCGGCGTCTTCCGTCCGGAGAGCCGCACCTGCTGGAACCAGTTCACCATCTGCCGCCCTTTGTTGTCCGTCACGATATAATGGACCTCCGCCGAGTCCGCCGGCACGGCGGCATAGATCTCGAAGAAGGTGAGGAACCGGTTTCCGCTCTCGGCGATGTTGCCGGAGACGTTCGGCGTGATGGAGCGCCGGTCCCCGTCCTGCGTCAGCCGTGAGACGAGCATGATGTCGCTCACGGAGAGCGGGGCGGCGTTGTAGTTGCCGGCGATGATCTTTCGGACCACGGTGGAGACCTTCTTGGATTCGAGGTCGCGCACCTGTGTGCGGACGGTGTAGATGCCGGGCGGGACGGTGACGGAGCGTTGCGAAATGCTGGCGCCGTTGCGTGAGATGGTGGCTTCGAACGACGGGACGCGGACCTCTTCGTTCCACACTTTTTCGGACTGCAGGGCGCCGTCCGGCGACAGCAGATTGACGGTCACTTCGTACCGTCCGGCGAACGCGCCCCCGGCCTTGACGAACTGCAGCGCGTCGTACGGCACCTGCACGTACACGTCCACCCGCGACACGGTGGAATCGCCCGACGCGAAACTGAGCGCATCGACGCTGAACTCCGGGATGTCGGTCATCGCGCCCGGACGGTGCGCCTCCACCTGCGCGGCGGCGGTGAGGATTCCCAGCAGCGACATGACCGTCAGCGTCCTGAGCATCGTTTCCTCCTAGATGATGTCGCCGTACAGGTCGAACTCCGTCGCATCCGTGACCGTGAGCTCCACGAAATCACCGATGCGCACCGGTCGTCCCGACGGCACGATGAAGATCTCATTGTCCACCTCTGGCGCATCCCACTCGGTCCGGCCCACCAGATGTTCCCCTTCCGTACGCTCCACAACGGCGCGTGTGCGGCGGCCGATGCGCTCCTCGTTCCGCTCCAGCGAGATGGACCGCTGGACCTCCATCAGATGCTCCTTCCGACGCTCCTTCTCCTCCGCCGGCACCGGATCGCCGAGGCCGAAGGCGGCGGTCTGGTCCTCCTGCGAGTAGGTGAAGACGCCGAGCCGGTCGAACCGCACGTCGCGCACGAATTGCACCAGTTCTTCGAACTCCTTCTCCGTCTCGTTCGGGTACCCGACGATGAGCGTCGTCCGCAGAGCGATGTCCGGCACCGCCGCGCGGACCGTCGTGATGAGCTCCTCGGTGGCCCGGCGGGTGATGCCGCGCCGCATGGACTTCAGCACGGCATCGGAGGCGTGCTGCACCGGCATGTCGAGGTAGCGGCAGAGCTTCGGCTGCTCGGCGAAGACGCGGAGCACGTCCTGCGGGAACTTGGACGGGAACGCGTACATCAGGCGCACCCATTCCAGTTCCTTCACGGAGGCGAGCGATTCGAGGAGGGACGCGAGCTTCCGTTCGCCGTACCGGTCCAGGCCGTAGTACGTCGTGTCCTGCCCGATGACGATGAGCTCCTTCACCCCTTTGGCGGTCAGCCGCATCGTCTCGTCCATCACCTGTTCCGCCGGCTTGGAGACATGTCCACCACGCATGAGGGGGATGGCGCAGAACGAGCAGGGATTGTCGCACCCTTCGGAGATCTTCAGGTACGCATAGTGATGCGGCGTGGAGACCTCCCGTTCACCGAGGAGTTCGTACTTGTACTTGCCGCCGAGCTCCTCCAGGATGTCCGGCAGCTGGTTCGTCCCGAAGAACCGGTCGACTTCCGGGATCTCTTTCGCCAGGTCGCGGCTGTACCGTTCCGAGAGGCATCCCATCACGAAGACCTTCTCGAGCTGTCCTTCGCTCTTGCGCTGCACGGCGGAGAGGATGGTGTCCACCGACTGCCGTTTGGCGGCGTCGATGAAACCGCAGGTGTTGACGATGGCGATGTCCGCCTCGTCGATGGAATCGGTGAGCGCGAAATCGTTCGTGAGCAGCTGGGAGTACAGCGCCTCGCTGTCGACCGTGTTCTTGGCGCAGCCGAGGGTGATGATGGCGATCTTTCCGGTCTGTGTCTTCATGGGTGCCGATGCTCTCCGTTCACGAGAGGACGACGAAATCGATGTAGAGGTAGAGGACGGGGGCGACGAAGATGAGACTGTCGAACCGGTCCAGCACGCCCCCGTGGCCGGGGATGAGCACGGAGGAGTCCTTGATGCCGGCGTCGCGCTTGAGAAGGGACTCGACAAGGTCCCCCACCTGCCCGAACACCCCGATGATGACGCCGATGACCGCCGCCTGATGCGGAAGGAGGTACGGCAGGAACGCGTCCGAGAAGAGCATCATGGCGGCCACCGCACCCGCAAAACCGAACAGCGCCCCCTCCCACGACTTGTTCGGGCTGACGCGCGGGAAGAGCTTGTGCTTTCCGAACGTGAGACCGCCGAAGTACGCCGCCGTATCGCAGGCCCAGATGGAAAGGAAGATGGCGATGACGGTGAGCCCGCCCCACGCGTACGTCGCCTCACGCAGCGCCGTGTCCGACAGCGGCAGCGCCTCCGGGAAATGCCGGACGGCGAGATGGTACGGGAACTCCGCGCCGTACAGCTCGCGGATGCCGACGAACGAGGCGAGGAAGACCCCCACGTACATCACGCCGAAGATGGTGGTGCCGGCGTTGAGCATCGCCGAGCCGCGGTTGCGGAAGAGTTCGATGACGAGGGTCAGGAAGAGGAAGAGCAACAGCACGGTGAGGAAGAGCTGCAGTTTCTGGAGGAACGAGATGCCGCCGCTGCCGAGGAAGAACGGCAGGACGAAGTCGTGGATGCGTTCATGGAAGAACGACAGCGTGAGCAGCGCCGTACCCGCCGATGCGAATCCGGTCATCGGCTGCGCCCCCTTCGCCCTCGCCATGCCGAAGAACTCGTGCAGCGCCAGCAGGCTCACCGCCAGGACGAAGAGCAGGAACCAGACGCCGCCGGTGTAACTGATGAAGAGGAGCGCCGGAACGCCGACGAGCGCGACGAGGACGCGCGGAAGAAGGTTGGAGAACTTACCGGGCATGATGGTCCCTTATGAGAAAATCGGACAGGTCGAGTGACGAGAGCGTCTCCAACGCGCGGGGTGCTTCCGCCGGAAGACAGAACAGACGCACCGGCTCCTCCACACCGTGTTCCCGCGGATCGAAGCGCCGGCATTCCACTCCCGCCGCGGAGAGGTTCCGCACGACGAGGTCCGACGCGAAGAGGTCGGCGCATCGGCCGAGCAGCACGCGGTGCGACGCGGTCTCGCGGTGCTGCGCCTCGCGGCAGGTGACGAGCCCCTCCTGTTCGATGCAGCAATCGCCGCACACCGGCGCGGCGCAGACATGACAGAGATGCATCGCCGGAACACCGGGATGGTTCGAACATTCGTGCAGCGATGCGGCGACGCTCATGCGGCGTTCCCTTCGGGACGGGGTTCGGTGACGCTGCGATACGCACGGAGGATGACGGCGAACGCAGCGAGGAAGAGGACGGTGGTCGCGAACACGGTGAGGTCGGAGGCCTCCTCCGCGCCCCCTTTGAGGAGCGACGGCATGTCGCTGGTGTCAAAGCCGTACGCGTACGCCGCCGCGACCGAGAGCGCGTTGTTCATCAGGTGCACCGTCATCGGCACGATGAGCGACCGAGAACGGTGCTGCAGGTATCCGAAGTAGATCCCCAATCCCGCCAGCGGCAGCAGCTGGAACGGATTGAGATGGTACGCACCGAAGACGACGCCGGTGATGACGAAGCCCTTCACCGGCGAGGTGGCGAGGACGGCGTTCTTCTGGATGAGCCCGCGGAACATCGCCTCCTCACAGACGGAGGGGGTCACCGCCGCCACGAACAGCACGAAGAGGAGCTCCGGGAACGACCGCGCTTCGATGAGGGTGCGGTAGGTCGCTTCGATCATCCGCTTCATCTCCTCCACGAACGGCTCGATCGCGGCCGGGACCGGTATCTTTCCCTGGAAGTACAGGTACCCCTCCGCCGCCTGCAGCAGCGCCGCCATGCCGAGCACCGCCAGGACGAGCTCGGTGACGGAGGGCATCCGCATCGGGAGCGCGGCGGACCAGGAGCCGTGCTGCCGGCGGACGAGCCAGAGCGTGGGGACGAGGAGGAAAAGGAACTGCGCCAGTACCGTGGCGGTGCGGGCCAGCATCACGTTGTCTTCAGTGATGGCCGAGCCGACGGCCAGGAGCGTCAGGCCGCCTCCCACCAGCTGATACAACACGAAGAGAAGGACGAGACTCGTGAACGCGAAGAGTCCGGGAGCGTACCGCACCCCTTCCGGATGCGTGGAGGCGGACGCGCCGTTCATTTCACCCTCGCTTTCATCTCGTGGCGCAGTCCCGAATATTCCCTCAGTTCGGCATCGATGGAACCGATGACCACTTTCGTGCTCACCTTCACCGGAATGCGGTTCTCGTCGTCCGTCAGCCAGATGAGGATACGGCCTTCGCTCTTGAAGAGTCCACCTTCCTTCACCATCGGCTCGAGGATGATGCACTGGAACGTCCCGGCGGCCACCTTCACCTTCTGCCGGCCGAGGAACTTCACGTCCAGCGGATTCACCTTCTCCTTGAAGAAGTTCTGGAGCTTGAGCCGGTCGCCGACCTTCGACCGCGAATAGTCCGCCGTCCGGGCGAAATAAAAGGCGGACATGATGTCGTGCACGTTGGGCGGGATGGGATACGTCCCTTCGCCGACCGTCGCGACGTTCTTGCGCTGGTCGAAGAAGGCGGTGTAATCGCGGGAGTATTTCCCTTCCCGGATGTGCTGCTCGAACCGCCACGGCACGATGGCCGCAGTGTCGAGGTAGGTCTCATACCGGTCCCGCACCTCGAAGAACATGTCGAACGTGGGGGTGGAGCGCACGGTGAAGAGCACTTTATAGGTGACGGCGTCCAGCACCGTGTCGAGCGACGGGATGCTCATCTCGGCGTACCCGGCGGTGATGAAACCGTAGTTCACGTCGAACAGCAGTCGCTCGCCGACGCCGAACGGACGGTGCGCCGGCGTCTGCGCGGACGCGAGCGAGAGCGCCGACGCGAGGAGGAGGATGGTCTTACCGAGGTTCATGGTACAGTTCCGTCAGGGCGTCGAGCGCCCGTTCCACCGTGATGCGTTCCATGCAGACCGCGCCGCGGCACGGTGTCCCCTTGCAGAGCGGACAGTCCGCATTGTCCCCCGTCAGCACTCGCCGACGATGCGTGTACGGTCCCCACCGGGCGGGACTGCACTGCGTGATGGGCGGATAGAATCCGAGCACCGGCGCGCCGACGGCCGCCGCGATGTGCAGCGGACCGGTCGAATTGGCGGCGAACGCGCGCGCGCGGGAATAGAGAGCGGCCAGCTCCAGCAGGCTCAGGCGTCCGGCAAGGTCCACAACACCCGGCGACGCCGCTCCGGCGATGGCCGAAGTGAGCGAACGTTCGTGCTCGCTGCCGGTCAGCACGACGGAACATCCGAGACGTCCCTTGGCCCGCACCGCCAGTTCCGTGAAGTGCTCCACCGGCCAGTCGCGCGCCGAGCCGCCGCTGCCGGGATGCAGCACGATGAAGTCCCCGACGCCGAGCTCGGTCAACCGCGCATCCATCGCGTGCTGCACGTCACCCGGGACCGTCAACGTGACCTGCAGCGGCACGGGAACGTCCGCCCCCACCACGCGGAGGAGATTAAGATTGTACTCCGCCTCATGCCGCCTGGCGTCCTTGCGGTGCTCGTACACCCGCTCATTGAAGAGGAACGAGTACCACCGGTATCCGGTTCCGACGCGCACCGGGATCCCGGCGAGGAAGGCGATGAGCGCCAGTTCGAAGCGGGGATACGGCAGGATGCAGAGGTCGTACGACCGTTCGCGCAGCCGCCGCACGTACCCGACGACGCGCGCCATCCCTTCCCCCTCCCACAGCATCACGTCGTCGATGTCCGGACGGTTCCGGACCAGGTCCGCCGTGTACGGCCGGACGAGCACCGTGACGGAGGCGTCCGGGAAACGCCGGCGGAGGGCCGGCAGCATCGGCAGCGAAAGGACCACGTCGCCGATGCGGTCCGTCCGGACCAGCAGGATGCGGCGGATACGGGACGGAGCGGTGCGGCTCACAGCGGTTCGTCCATGACGGGAAACTGCTCCCATCCGTGGAAGTCGAAATGCCACCACTCGCTCTGGATGCGGAGGAAGCCGTGCCGTTCCATCACGTCGCGCAGCAGCGCGCGGTTCCGCTTCACCCTCTCCGGCAGCTCTTCGTACGACTGCGACGCCTTCTCGGTGAAGTCGTCGTACGGGGTCGGCATCTCGAGCTCGGCTCCGAGCGAATCGACGATGGTGAGGTCCACCGCCGCTCCCCGGTTGTGGCGGGAACCCTTGCGGGGATCGGCGACGTACGAGGGGTTCGAGACGACCTCCCACAGTTTCCACTGGATGGCGAGGGGGCGGTAGGCGTCGTACACCTTGAGACCGAGCCCCATCATCTTCAGTTCACGCTGCACCGCGGCGAGCGATTCCGCCGCCTCCCGGCGCAGTTTGGCCTTCGCGGCGGGATAGAGCACCTGACCGGTGAAGTTGTTCGCGGTGGCGTAGCGGATGTCGAGCACGATGGAGGGTTCGACGGAGAGGATGTCCACGATGGCGGCACGGCCGTTCTGCACCGGCGGAGCGGCGCAGCCGGCGGCGAGGAGAAGCAGGAGGAGCGCGGCACGGAGGGGCATGGCGGTTCCTACGAAATGAAGACCTTGGCGACGTCGAGCACGAGCGAGGGTTGGTTCCAGAGCGCCGACCGGAAGATGCCGCCGAGCGTCCGTTTCTCCTCGGGCAGCTTCAGTGCGGAATCGCAGATGGCGTCATAGGTCGCATCGTCGAAATGCGAGACCGCCTCCTTCATGGAATAGAACACGTCGTGGCGCCAGCCGAGACGTTTCTGCCACCGCTTCTGGTACTCTTCGAGGTGCCGCAGGTCCCCGCTCTTCAGCGCTTCGGCCGCCGTCTGGCCGCCGATCATGCCGCCGATCATGCCGGAGATGATGCCGCCGCCGGACATCGGATTCACCTGATGCGCGGCGTCCCCGACGAGGATGACATTCCCCTTCACGATACGGTCGCACGTGGTCGCGCACGGCACGCCGCCGGCGATGTGCGTCAGCATCGCCGCGCCGGGGTACTTCTTCGCGACGAACTCCTGCAGGAACCGGATGGCGGACTTCTTCTTCGCCTCCTCCACCGACAGACCGAGCCCGACGTTCGCGCTCCGGTTCCCCTTCGGGAAGACCCACAGGTATCCTCCGGGCGCGTAGTCGCCGCCGAAGTAGAACTCCAGCACGTCGTCGTCCACGTCGATGCCGGAGAGCGTCATCTGTGCGCAGCTCTCCATGTCGCGGATGTGGCACGTCGTGTCGATCCCCGCCATCTTCCCGATGCGCGACTCGACGCCGTCCGCCGCCACGACGATGCGGGCGCGGATCTCCGCCGGCTTGTCCTTGATCAACGCCCGAACGCCGGTGACGGCGCCGTTCTCGCGGAGCAGGTCATAGACGTACGCCTTCGTCACCACTTCGGCACCCTCGGCCGCCGCCAGTTTCGCCAGTTCATAGTCGAAGAGACGACGTTCCAGCACGTACCCGCCGCCGTCGAGTTTCGGCACCACGCTCTTCCCGCTGGGAGCGACGAAGCGGAACTTCGTCACGGTGGCGGCGATCCACCGCGGGTCCGGCTGGATGAACTGCACCACCCCTTCGTGGCTCACCGCTTCGCCGCAACGGACCGGGTATCCCACGTCGCGGTCCTTCTCCAGCATGAGCACACGCGCTCCTCCTGCGGCGGCGTACCGCGCCGCGGTGGAACCGGCGGGACCGGCTCCGACGACGATGATATCGTATTCGGTGTTCATGTCAGAAAGGAACGGATTCGTTGCGGTGCATCGGCGTCGCGGTGGGCATCCCGGCGACACCGTCGCGGTGGAACTCGATGACCTCCCACGGACATGCCCAGACGCACTTCCGGCAGTTGGTGCACCGCTCTTCGATGACGGCGATGGACGATTCCTGCAGTTCGATGGCGTCCTCCGGGCAGACGCCGACGCAACATCCGCAGTAGTCACACTTGCCGGGCACGATATGGATCATGAGATGGGGCGAGGCCATCACTTCACTCCGAGCAGTTCCACTTCAAAGATGAGGGTGGCGTTCGGGGGAATGGCGTCGCCCGCCCCGCGCCGGCCGTAGCCGAGCTCCGGAGGGATGGTGAAACGGCTCTTGCCGCCGACCTTCATGGTGCCGACGCCATCGTCCCAACCCTGGATCACTTGTCCGACGCCGAACTGATAGGTGAACGGCTTGCCACGGTCCACCGAACTGTCGAATTTCGTGCTGTCGGTGAGCCAGCCGGTGTAATGGACGGTGACCACCTGCCCCTTTTGGGGCTGCAGTCCGTTCCCCTGGACGATGACATCGACGGTGACGCCGGATGAGGTCACGAAATGGCTCCTTTCACAGCCTGCCAGAACAAGCGTGATGATGATGAATGCGAATGCGATGCGTTCCATGCGGGGAGGATTCCTGATACCGGAGGGAAAATACATAAAAACGGCTCGAGTTCCAACGCCCTCCCTCAAACGGCGAAGGCGGACCGGAGCCCGCCTTCGTTTCATTCTTCCGGCCGTTCCGCCGTCACTTCTCCGGGATCATCACCGAGACGAACCGTGCGGCCCCCTGTGCCCCCTTCACCCGCAGCAGTACGGCGTCCCCTTCCCGCTTCGACTTCACGATCTTTTCGAACTCGGAGACGGTCGCGACCGGCTTCCGGTCCGCTTCCAGGATGATGTCGTTCTCCCGCAGCCCGCGGTTGAACGCCTCGCCGTAGCTCTTCACGGAGGCGACGATGACGCTGCTGTTCACCTCCCGGTCCCGGACGGTGCGGGCGTCGGCCTTCTTCACGGAGAAGCCGAGCGACGCGAACTCCACGGTGCGTCCGGAGGTCTCTTCCGCCGGCGTTTCCTCCTCGTCCGTCCCCTCGGCCGAGGCGACGTCTCGCGATTCGGTGCGCGGACGGAGCGCGACGGTCTTCTCAAGGCGCTTCTCATCGCGCCAGATGACGAGCTTCACCTTGTCGCCGGGCCGCTTGGTGGCGATGTACGCCTGCAGTTCGTTCGGCGCCTTCATCGGTCTGCCGTCGATGGTGAGGATGATGTCCCCCGCCTTCACGCCCGCCGCTTTGGCCGCTTCACCGATGACCTCCTGAACGAAGACACCTTCCGCCTTGTCGAGCCCGTTCGCTTTGGCGAGCGTCTCGTCCACCGGAGAGATCTGCACGCCGATGTAGCCGCGCTCCACCTTCCCGTAGAGAATGATGGTCTCGGCGACGGAACGCGCCAGGTTGATCGGGATGGCGAACGCGTACCCCTGGTAGCGTTGGTTGGTGGTGGCGATGGCGGTGTTGATGCCGATGACCTCGCCGCGGATGTTCACGAGCGCGCCGCCGCTGTTGCCGGGATTGACCGCGGCGTCGGTCTGGATGAAGTTCTCCACCCCGTAACTGTCATTGATGATGCGGATGCTGCGGCCGATGTAGCTGATGATGCCGGCGGTCACCGTGGAGGTGAGGCCGAGCGGATTGCCGATGGCGAGCGCCCACTGCCCGACCTGCACCTCGTCCGAGTTGCCGAGCATCGCCACCGGCAGGTCCTTGGCGTCCACCTTCACCACCGCTACGTCGGTCAGCGGGTCGGTGCCGACGAGCTTCGCCTTGAAGCGCCGGGTGTCGTTCAGCGCCACCTCGATGCCGTCGTCCGCCGCGTTCTCGATGACGTGATTGTTGGTGATGATGTATCCGTCCTTGGTTACGATGACGCCGGAACCGGAACCCTGGCTCTGCTCGTCCTGGTCACGGAAGCGGAAGTCCGGGAAGAACCGGAAGAACTCTTCGCCGTGCGGGTTCTTTCGCGCCTTGGTGGTGACGACGATGGAGACGACGGAGGGGGTGGCGTTCTTCGACACGGTGACGAACGCTTCGTTGGCCGCCTGCAGGTTCAGGTCGGACTTCTCCGGACGCTGGTCCGAACCGAGCTTCACGCTCTTCTGTTCGGCGAGACCGATGCCGGTCCCTCCCAGGTCGGACACGAGCACGGCGCCGAAGACGGCCCCGATGAGGATGAGAACGAACGCGGCGGCGATGGAACGTTTCATGGTGTTGCTCCCTAATGACGAAAATGTGAACGGTTCAGGTCGGTCGCTGCTCTGTCGCGGTGTATAACAACGAGAGCGACCGTAAAGTTCGGGCCCCTTCCACGTGATACTGCAGATACGTCTGGAGGGCGGCAAGGATGCGGTCCTTCGCCGCCGGCGGCAGCGTCAGGGACGTGCACGAACCGACGGCACACTGGCGGAAGAACTGCAGGGACCGGAACGCCCCCCCGTCGATGCGCTGTCCGTTCGTATGTCCGTCGGCGTGGCACCGGTCGCAGATGACCGTGCCGTCGGACGAACGGAGGAGGACGAACGGAAGTTCCCCCGCCGTCACATCCCGGCCGCAGACGGCGCAGCGGGACAGGTCCAGACCGAACCCGAAGTGGCCGAAGAGCTTCACGGTGTACGTCAGCAGCACGTTCACCGCGTTCCGGTCCGCCGCGTCCAGCGCTCGCAGCGAATCCACAAGCAGCGCGTAGACACCGGCGTCCTCGTGCTCGTCGTGCATCACCATCGCGGTGAGCTCGATGAGCGCCAGACCGGTGAAGAGGCGGTCGGTGTCCTGCTGGATACGATGGAGCGGCAGGACGGTCTCGCTCTTCGAGAGCAGGTGGAGGTCCCGGTGCTCCTTCTTATAGAGGATGACCGACGAGACGGAGAGCGGCTCCATGGAGGCGCCGAACTTGTTCTTCTCTCCGCGCGCCCCTTTGGCGATGACCTTCAGCTTTCCGTACCGTTTCGTATAGAGCGTCACGATCTTGCTCGTGTCGCCGTACGGCATCGCATGCAGCACCACCGCTTCGGTCTCGGCGATCACGGCGCGAGCGCCTCCCGCAGCGACCGTTCGTATGGCTGACGGTGGATGCCGCGTTCGGTGATGACGGCGGTGATGAGGGCCCCCGGCGTCACGTCGAACGCCGGCGCGAACACCTCCGCCCCGTCCGGTGCGATGGGCGCGGCGAAACCGCCGAGCAGGTCCACCGCTGTACGCTCTTCGATGGGGATCCCGCTGCCGTCCGGCAGCGTCTCGTCGATGGTGGTGCGCGGCGCCGCGACGTAGAAGGGAATCCCGTGCGCCCGCGCGGCGATGGCGAGCTGGTACGTGCCGATCTTGTTGGCGGTGTCGCCGTTCATCGCGATGCGGTCCGCACCGACGATGACCAGATCGATCCCCTTGCGCAGCATCGCCCAGGCCGCAGAGCCGTCCGTGATGAGCGCCGCGGGGATCCCCGCCTTCCGCAGTTCCCACATCGTGAGCCGCGCCCCCTGGAAGAGCGGGCGCGTCTCGTCCGCATAGACGAACGGGCGCTTCCCCGCGGCGTGCGCCGTGACGACCGCGCCGAGCGCGGTGCCGATGCCGCCGGTCGCGAGAGCGCCGGTGTTGCAGTGCGTCAGGATGCGAGCCCCCTCTTCGATGAGCTGCGCGCCGTAGAATCCGATGGAATCGCACAGCCGGCGGTCTTCATCATGCACGGCCAGCGCTTCCTGTTCCAGCAATGTGTACAGCGCACCGCTCCCGCATCGAGGGTTTAGACGCACAACGCCGCGCATCCGTTCCAGGGCTCCGAAGAGGTTCCTGGCCGTGGGACGGGTGCGAGAGAGCCGATCCACGCTGAGGGTGAAGGCTTCCAGGAACCCCTCCAAAGGCGCTTCCCGGAGGGAGCGGACCCCCAGCAGAACGCCGTACGCGGCCGTGATGCCGAGCAGCGGCGCTCCGCGGACCTTCAGACGTTCGACGGCCTCCGCCAGAACTTCGATGTCGGCGGTCTCGACGTACTCCTCCCGCGACGGCAGGAGCGTCTGGTCGAGGAAGCGGACGGTTCCGGAACGCCATTCGATGGAACGGATCATGCATGCCTCAAAAAGAGAACTCCCGCGGTACGCGGGAGTCGGAAAACGGAACGGTGCGCGGAGCGGTCACTCATCGAACCGGGAGAGCTCCTTGAACTCGCGGAACCGGTCCTGGATCTTCAGGTACGACAGGTCGCGCAGTCCGTCCACCGAGACCTTCTCGACGCAGAACGACGCCATCGTGCTGCCGTAGATGACCGCCCGCTTCACGTTCTCGTGCGACAGATCGTCGGTCTTCGCGAGCCAGGCGGTGAATCCCGCCGCGAAGGTGTCCCCCGCACCGGTCGGATCGAAGATGTCCTCCAACGGATAGGCCGGCGCGGAGAAGATCTGGTCCTCGTGGAACAGGAGCGCACCGTGCTCCCCTTTCTTGATGATGAGGGTCTTCGCCCCCATCTCGCGGATGCGGCGCGCCGCTTTCAGGAGGTTCGGTTCCCCGGAGAGGAGCCGAGCTTCGGAGTCGTTGAGGATGAACGCGTCGAACAGCGACATCGTCTTCAACAGTTCGTCGCGTTTCGTCTCGATCCAGAAGTTCATCGTATCGCCCACCACGAGCCGCGGCCGCTCGACCTGCTCGAGCACGCGGCGCTGGAGCACCGGATCGATGTTGCCGAGACAGATGTAGCGCGTCTTGCGGTACGATTCGGGGATCTTCGGGTCGAACTTCTCGAACACGTTGAGGTTGAGCGAGAGGGTGTCGCGGTTGTTCAGGTCGTAGTGGTAGCGGCCGGACCAGCGGAACGTGCGACCTTCCTTGATGACCTCGAGACCCTCGAGGTCGATGCCGCGCTCGTTGAGGAACTCGATGGCCTGCGGAGGGTAGTCCCCGCCGACGACCCCCACGAGGCGGACCGGTGTGGTGAAATAGCTCGAGGCGACCGCGATGTACACGGCGGACCCGCCCAGGACGTTGTCCGCCCGGCCGAACGGCGTTTCGATGTCATCGATGGCGACCGAGCCTACGACGAGAATGCTCACTCCTGCTCCTTACGGTTTGATGGTTCGTTGCAGCAGCCGCGGCGGCACCGCCCGGGTCCGGAAGGGACCGGCGGCGAGCAGACGCAGCTGCTCCGCGCTCAGACTGGAGGTGGCGAACAGGATGATCCCGTCCGCCTTCAGTTCGCGGCACCGTTCGATCTGCTGCAGCAGCATCGACGGCGTCAGTTTCATGTACGGGGCGAGTCCCACGTACAGCGGGAAGGACTCTCCCACGACGGACCGCATGCGGACGATGGACTCGGCCACCCAGTCGGCGTTGACGGTGTAGGCCATCGGGGCGAGGACGTTCACGTACCCCTTGTTCGCCCATTCGTCCCATCGCTGCATCTTGGTGCGGTGCGCTTCCTCAATATCGGGAAAAATATCCGCGGATAAAAGCGTCTCGGGATTCTCCCACCGGATGCGCTTCACGAAATCGGTCACCACCTGCTGCCGCCACCTCCGCCATTCCTCCCACTTCTCCGGCGCCGTGATGGGATCGATGTCCATCGGGTCCGTTCCGGAGACCGCCTTGAACGCCTCCCGCGAACGGGCGCTGTAGTCGGACGACTCCTCCAGCGGAACGCCGACCGGATAGCGGATGTAGTCCAGCTGCATGCCGGCGATGTCCGGATATAATGTCCGCACTTCGCGGTAGAGCGACGCGATGAGGTCCTGGGCATCGGGATGGCCCGGGTTCACGAAGAGGTATCCCGCTTCTGCACGGGAGACGTTCTCGCCGTTCCGCTTCACGATGGCCCAGTCGGGATGTTTGGTGAGGATGGGTCCCGTTCCCGAGTCGTCCGCCGCGCCGACGTATCCGACGAAGAAGGTGTGGATCCACGCATGGATCTCCACGCCGTGCCGTTTCCCGGCGTCGATGTACGCGCGGAGCGGGTCGAACCCGGCGAACTGCGGCTTCTGGCGCGTGATGAATCCGGGATAGATGGTCTCCCCCCGCCAGATGGTCTCGACGAACATCATGTTGAATCCCGCCTCGGCGTACGTCCGGACGAGCCGTTCGATCTCCTCGCCGCTCCGCTCCACCGGACGATGCCAGACGCCGCGGCCTTCCACCGAGGGTGAGAGCGAGATGCGGTACTCGAGCCCGTCCATGAGCGCCATGCCGGCCGCATAGACGGACGAATCCACCGGACCGGTGCCCGCCATCGCGCTGTCCTTCAGGAACTGTCCGAACGCGTCGAGCGATGCGGCGAGCGCGGAGCGCTGTTCGTCCGGGAACTGCCGGGAGAGGGCGGTGAACTTCTTCCGCAGTTCGGCGAGCCGCATGGCGGTATAGATGCGGAACGACTCGGCGTCGAACCGTACCGTCACGGAGCTGTCGTCCGCGGTGATCTTCGCGCCGATCCGGATGGTGTTGAGCAGGAACTGGCGGGCCCGGCCGTGTCCGGAGAGCACGTACTCCCCTGGCCGCAGCGGTGAATCGTTCCCGCCGAACGCGACGACGACGTCGTTGCGCACCGTCGCCTCCACCCCCCATTGGTTGGTGCCGGTGGAACGGCGTCCGTACGCCGACGTGTAGATGATGAGCTGATGCTCGCCCCGTCCCCCCGGATAATCGCGGGCGTTCTTCGGATCCTTCGCCGTCACGGGATAGGACGCCGGCTCGGATTGACCGAACACGCCGGTGACGGAGAGGAGGACGAGGAGGAGCGTTCTCATAACGGTATCATGGAAAAGGCGGCGGCACGGGCGCCGGAGACGATGTACGTGTGGACGATGTCCAGCGCGGCGGACTGCCCCGGCCAGACGCAGAGCTTCTTCGCTTCCTCCAGCGTGAACCACCCGAACTCGTCGTGTTCCTCGGACAGCACCGGATCGGAGCCGGCGGGTACCTGCATCGCGAAGACGGCGGTGTGATGCATCACGTCCTGGCGGGCGGAGAAGAACGTGTTCACGTGCGGCACCACCCACATGCGCTGCGGCGTGTATCCGGTCTCCTCCCTCACTTCGCGCAGTGCCGCGTTCACCGCCGTTTCGCCCGTCTCGATGGAACCGGTCACGATCTGCCACTGGTCGGGATAGAGCGTCTCGTTCTTCGAGCGCCTCAGCATCAGGTACGACGGACGGGCGTTCTCGAAGGAGAAGATGCACGTTTCGATGATCTGACAGACGATGGACGGCATGGTCATTCGGCCTCGTTCTTCAGCGATGCGACCTCCCGCGGCGTGAGCGGCCGTACGGTTCCTTCTTCAAGCGTGCCGAGCTCCACCGGACCGATGGCGATGCGGCGCAGCGACAGGACGGGATGACCCAGCGTATCGAACATCCGGCGTATCTGCCGGTTCTTTCCTTCGATGATCGTGAGCTGACAGGATGAAATGGAGCCGTCCGTTTCCGCTCGTTCGACGACGGCCGGCAGCGTCCTGGTGCCGTCGTCGAGCACGATGCCCGTTTCGAGCCGGCGCCGATCTTCGGCGGTCAGTCTGCCTTCACACTCGACCGCATAGGTCTTCGGGAACTTCGACGAAGGATTCGTGAGCCGCTCGCCGAGCTGCGAGTCGTTGGTGATGAGCAGCGCTCCCGTGGTCTCTTTGTCCAGCCTCCCCACCGGGAAGAGGTGTCCTCCCCCTCTGCCGGAAGGGATCAGGTCGTACACCGTCCGTCGTTGCCGTTCGTCGGACCTCGTGGTGACGACGCCGGCCGGCTTGTTCAGCAACAGATAGACGAACGTTTTCGTCCGGGAGGCTTCCGTCCCCTCCACGTCGATCCGGTCGGCCGACGGGTCCACACGGAACGCCGCCTGCGTCACGATGCGGCCGTTCACGGAGACCTTCCCTTCCGCCACGAGCCGTTCCGCCTGGCTCCGGGAGCACCATCCGAGCTTGGACAGCGCCCGCGGCAGGCTGACGACGCGAAGAGGGTGCCTCGATTTCACGGATGAATATTGAAAGATAATCGGGAAAAACCAATCACTATTTCGCCAGGCCGGGAACGCCGCCGAGGGAACCGGCATGACGCACCGCGCTGCGGATGGCGCGGGCGACCGCTTCGGCCCCCATCTCCGCCGCATGGTCCACCGCCGCCGTGACGGTTCCGCAGGAAAGGGCGAAGGAAACATCGCCGTCGAACGTGGTATGGCACGGAACGATGGCGCGCGCCATGCCGTCATGCGCCCGCTGCGCGATGCGGTGGGTGTCCACTTTGTTGAACCGTGCGTTCACCGCCACGACGACGAGCGTCGTGTTCGTGTTGCGCGTCAGCAGCCGGTCGTCGTTGAACCGCCGCAGCCGCTCCTCCGCGGTAAGGAATCCGCTTCCCGTCCGTGCGCCGGCGATGACCGAACCATCCGCGTCCACCACATCGCCGACCGCGTTCACCACCGCGAGGGCGCCGACGACGAGCTCACCGTCACGCAGCGACGCTGTACCGACGCCGCCCTTCATCGCGTTCACGAAGCCGTTCCATTTCCCCACGACCGCTCCGGTTCCGGCGCCGACGCTCCCTTCCGCCACGAGCTTCCCGGCCGATGCGCATGCCGCAGCGGCGTCCGCGGGCTGCGGGAAGGCGGTCGGGTCGCCGACATTGAGATCGAAGATGATGGCGCTCGGCACGATGGGAACGAGCGCCCACGGAGTCGAGTATCCGATCTTGCGTTCCGCGAGGTACTGCATCACGCCGTTGGCGGCGCCGAGCCCGTACGCACTGCCGCCGGAGAGGAGCACCGCATGCGTCTCCTGCATCTGCCGCACCGGTGAGAGCGCCTCGAGCTCCCTCGTACCGGGCGAACTCCCGCGCACGTCGCAGCTGGCGACGGTGCCCGGGGGACAGAGCACGACGGTGCATCCGGTGATGCGCTCCGTGTCGGTCCAGTGACCGACGGCGATGCCGGGTACGTCGGTGATCATGAGCGTCGCATGGTGAAATGGGAGAGGATGATGCCGCACGCCATCGCGGCGTTGAGCGATTCCGCGGTGCCGAACTTCGGAATGGCGACGCGCAGGTCCGCCAGAGAGGATATCTCTTCCGAAACGCCGTGCGATTCGCTGCCGATGACGAGGACGGAACGCTCCGGCGGGACGACCGTGCCGAGCAGTTCGGAGCCGTTCACTTCGGTGGTGATGATGCTCCATCCCTCCTGCCGCCGGCGGCGGAGGAACGCCGGGAGCGGTACGCCGTGCGCCACCGGAAGATGGAAGAGGGAACCCATGGTGGCGCGGACGGTCTTCGGGTTGTACGGTTCGGCCGAACCTTCGCCGATGACCACGCCGGCGGCGCCGAACCAGTCCGCCGTGCGGATGATGGTGCCGAGATTCCCCGGGTCGTTCACCGAATCCGCGGCCACGATGATCCCCTGTTCCGGCGCCATCGAACGGAGCGCGGCCTCCGGGTCGAACATCGGCATCACGGCGGCGATCCCCTGCGGCGTCACCGCATCGGTGACATCCGCGAGCTCCTTTTCGGACACGGCGAACGATTCATCGGCGTTCCGGATGAGCCGCTCCAGCAGCGCCGCATCGTCCGCCGCCCCTTCGACGATCAGCAGCGTACGGAAGCGGATTCCCGCCCCTACCGCTTCCGCAAGGCTCTTCCATCCTTCCACGATGAAGAGCCCCTCCTCCTCGCGGTACTTCTTCTGGAGCAGCCGTTTCATCCCCGCCAGACGCTGCTTGGAGAACGTTCCGCGGATCCCGTTCGGTTCATTCATAGACGCCCCACACTTCCCGCAGTGTGTCCGAGATCTCGCCCACCGTCGCATATTCCTTCACGCAGGAAAGGATGTGCGGCAATACGTTCTCGCTCCCGGACGCCGCAGTGCGGAGCGCTCCGAGGGATGACGAGACCGCGGCGGTGTTGCGCCGCGCCTTCATGGCGGCGAGGGAGCGCATCTGTTCGTCACGCACCGAGCCGTCCACTTTCAACAGGTCCGTCTCCGGCTCCGGCGCTCCGGCGAACCGGTTCACGCCGACGATGACCTTCTCCCCGGTATCGATGGCGCGCTGGTACCGGTACGCGCTCTCGGCGATCTCGTCCTGGAAGAAACCTTTCTCGATCGCCTTCACCGCCCCTCCCATGCCGTCGATGCGGAGGAGGTACTCCTTCACGCGCGCTTCGATATCGTCCGTCAGCGCCTCCACGAAGTACGAGCCGGCGAGCGGGTCCGCGGTGTCCGTGACGCCCGATTCGAAGGCGATGACCTGCTGCGTGCGCAGGGCGAGCCGTGCGGAGGCCTCGGTGGGAAGCGCGAGAGCCTCGTCCCGCGCGTTGGTATGGAGCGACTGCGTTCCGCCGAGCACCGCCGCGAGCGCCTGCAGCGTCACGCGCGGAACGTTGGCGTCGATCTGCTGCGCGGTGAGCGTGGAACCGCCGGTCTGCGCGTGGAACCGCAGCTTCATCGAATCGGGCCTCGCAGCGCCGAACTCCTCCTTCATCATCTCCGCCCAGAGACGCCGGGCGGCGCGGAACTTCGCCACCTCCTCGAAGAAGTTGTTGTGCGCGTTGAAGAAGAACGAGAGCCGCGGCGCGAAGTCGTCCACCGCCAGTCCCGCCGCGAGCGCGGCCTGCACGTATGCCCGTGCGTTCGCCAGCGTGAAGGCGAGCTCCTGCACGGCGGTGGAACCCGCTTCGCGGATGTGGTACCCGCTGATGGAGATGGTGTTCCAGTTCGGCAGATGCCGGCTGCACCAGGCGAACGTGTCGGTCACCAGCCGCATGGAGGGAGCGGGAGGGAATATGTGCGTGCCGCGGGCGATGTACTCTTTGAGGATGTCGTTCTGAATGGTGCCGGAGAGCTTCGTCAGGTCCGCCCCCTGCCGTTCGGCCAGAGCGGCGTACATGCTCAGCAGGATGGCGGCCGTGGCGTTGATGGTCATGGAGGTGGTGATGCCCTGCAGCGGAATGCCGTCGAACAGCGTCTCCATGTCCGCCAGCGAATCGATGGCGACGCCGACCTTCCCCACCTCCCCCTCGCTCATCGGATGGTCCGAATCGTACCCCATCTGCGTCGGAAGGTCGAACGCGACCGAGAGACCGGTGGTCCCCTGCGACAACAGATAGCGGTACCGTTCGTTGGACTGCTTCGCCGTGCCGAAACCGGCGTACTGGCGCATGGTCCAGTGCCGGGACCGGTACATCTCCGGGTAGACACCGCGGGTGAACGGGAACTCCCCCGGCCGTTCGCCGGCGGTGCCTCTCACCGCGTCCTCGGGACCGTAGTACGCTTTGACGGGGATGCCGGAGTCGGTCGTGAACGTTTTCGGAGCCATCGGGTCGGAATTGGTGAAAATCGTGCTCTGCGGGGATAAAATAACGAAGATGGAGACAAGATGAAACATATAATAGAAGGCGTTGAGCGGCTTCACCGTTCCTTCCAGTGCCGGACCGTGAGACGGACTCCGTCGGTCTCCATCACCACTGCGCCGTCACGATCCGTCCGGTGGACGGCCGCCCCGGCCCGCTCGAACCGCTCGATGACCTTGCGGGAAGGATGGCGGAATTTGTTGAACCGCGCGACGGAAATGACCGCATGCGCCGGAGTGACCGACTCCACCAGCTCTTCGGTGCTGCTCGTGGACGAACCATGATGGCCCGCCTTCAGGACGTCGGCGTCCATGAACCCGCCGTACGTTGCGGTCATCTCCCGTTCGCTCTCCGCTTCGGCATCCCCCATGAAGAGGAACGACACCGAACCGTACACCACTTTCATGACGACCGAGACGTCGTTGACGTCGGAATATCCATCGGTCGAATCGCGGTCGATGTTCCGTTCCGTCGGATGGAGGAAGTACACCCGCACGCCGCTGACGCTGCGCACCATCCCGGCCCGCGCCGTGGTCTGCGGAAGGTCCCGCTCCAGCGCATCGTAGACGCCGTAGAGCCGGGAGTTCAACGGCTGTCCGGGATCGATGGTCTCGAGCACCTCGAAGCCGCGCAGGAGCGCCGGCACGCCCCCCATGTGGTCCGCGTGCGGATGCGTGGTGATCACCGCATCGATGCGCGAAACGCCCTGACGCCGGAGGAACGGCGCGACCACATCCTCGCCCGCATCCTTCCCTCCGCCCGCGGGCCCGGCGTCGATGACGTACGTCTCTCCCCCCGGGAACCGCACCACCGCGCAATCCCCCTGTCCGACATCGAGGAAGGTCACACGAAGTACGCTCTCCTGCTCCTCCATCGCCGAAGCGAAGAGCAGCGCGGAGGCGAAGAGCATCATCAGCGCGGCGGTCGCCTTGAGGAACCGTGCGTCCCGGAGATGGAAGAGCATCGCAATGACGGCGGAGTAGATGACCGTTTCGCGCCAGCCGAACGTCGAGGTGTCCACCGACGCGTACGGTACCTGTTCCGCCAGGCGGACGAACGCCAGCGTGAACCAGGCGAGGAGGTCGTTCACCTCGCTGAACATCGCCGCCGCCCA
>WBUG01000094.1 GCA_008933835.1 Bacteroidota bacterium
ACGACGCCGTCGACGCGGTGGAGGCGCAGCTGCAGCACACCGGCATCACGCGCCGGGCGCGGACCGGAGCGGAACTGATGGAAGTGATGCTGCGTCTCGGCGAACTGACGGAGCCCGAACTCGCCGAACGGTGCGTGTCGGCGGACATCGCGGACGGACTGCGCGACAGCGGCGTCCTCTCCCCCGTGTCGCTCGGCGGACGGCGGTACCTCGTGCTGACGGAAGAACTGCCGTTGTATGCCTCCGTCGCCGGAACGGCCCCGGCGGACGGCGAACGGTACGGATTCGACGAGGCGCTGCGGTTCCTCGTCGCCCGGCATCTGCGGACCCATGGTCCGGTCTACACGGAGGCGATCGCCGAACGGTTCGGCGCGCCGCTGCAGGAGCTCCGTTCTGCACTCGAAGCGCTCGCCGACGACGGCTCGTTCGTCGGCGGTCTGCTCACCCGAGAAGCGACGCGGGAACAGTGGTGCTACCGGCCGAACCTGGACCGCATCCATCGCGCGTCGCTCGCGATGCTGCGGCGCGAGATCAAACCGGCCACGCTGGACGAGCTGACGCGGTTCCTCTCCGTCTGGCAGCACCGTCATCCCCCCGCCCGTCTCGAGGGGGAACAGGGTGTGCACGCCGTCGCCGAACAGATGCAGGGATTCGCCGCCCCGCCGGAGATGTGGGAAGGGGAACTGTTCCGCGGCCGCGTCGCGGGATACCAACCGGACATGCTCCGGTCCCTCTCCGGCCGCGGAGAGCTCGTCGCGTGCGGCACGCCGAACGGCCGTCTGCTCTGGTTCCTTCGCGGCGACGCGCGGGCGTTCCTTCCCGCCGGCTCCGCGGAGAGCGAAGAGCTCTCCTCCGCGGCCCGCACGCTCCTCCGGTACATCACCGAGAACGGCGCCGCGTTCCTAAGCGACCTGCGCGAAGGGACCACCCTTTCCCTCGCCGCACTGAACCGCGGCATCTCGGAACTGTTCTGGCGCGGTCTCGTCACCAATGACGCGGCGCAGGAGGTGCTCAACGTGAAACGGTACCGGCCGGCGGATCCCGCTCTGCATCCGGACGAACGCATCGTCATCGTCAATCCGAAACGGAATCCGTTCCGCGCCACGGCGATGCGCGACGTGCGCGAGGCGATGCGGAACATCCCCGGATGGCAGGGTCACTGGTCCCTCGTCCGCCGGCCCGCGGTGCTCGGTCCCGCCACGACGGAGGAAGAGATGGTACGCCGCCGGGCTCGGCAGCTGCTGCTCCGGTACGGCGTGGTGGCGCGCGAGATCGCGAAACGGGAGGAGATGACCGGCTCATGGCCCCTGACGGCGATGGAACTGCAGCGGATGGAGATGCGCGGTGAGGTCCGGCGCGGATACTTCATCGAAGGTCTCTCCGGCATGCAGTTCGCGCTCCCCGAAGCGGTGTCGATGCTCGATGAGGTGAAACGGAGTCCCGCCGGCGACGAACGGACGGTGCTCAACGCCGCCGACCCCGCGAACCCGTACGGCAGCGGCATCGACCTTCCGGGGGGCGAGACGAACTTCTCCCGTCTTCCCTCGAATTTCCTCGTTCTCCGCGGCGGTGCCCCTGTCCTCTCCGCCGAATCGTACGGCGCCCGCCTGCGCCGGCTCACCGGCGACGCGGTCGATGCGGACGCCGTGCGTGCCTTCGCCGCCCACCTGCGCGAGCGGTATCCCTCCAAACAGGACATCGTGGTCGAGTATGTCGACGGACGGCGGCCCTCCGAGACCGGGGCTGCGGACATCCTCCGTTCCGCCGGTTTCTACCGCGACCGCGTGCAGACGATGCGGTTGGATTTGCGCTGAAATATTCCGTACTTGCCGGCACGTGAACGAACGCGGACCGACCGTCCGCCCAACCAACCATCGTGCCTTCATCATGGACCATCCTCATTACGCACTCGCCAATCCCCTCTCGGTGCTGCTGGACAAGCCGCGGCGGGACTTCTCGCGCGAAGACCTTCTTCGCGTCATCGAACAGGAACGGATCGAACGCATCACCTTCCATTACACCGCGCTGGACGGGAAGCTGAAGGAGCTCAAGCTCCCCATCGCGAACCGCCGGCAGGCCGAACGCATCCTCGCGGACGGCGAACGGGTGGACGGTTCCTCCCTCTTCAAGGGGATGGTGGACACCGCACTGTCCGACCTCTACGTCGTTCCGGTGTACCGCACGGCCTTCCTGAACCCGTTCGTGGAACGGAGCCTCGATTTCGTCTGCCGGTACCTCACCCGGGACGGCTCGCTCGCTCCGTTCGCGCCGGACACGCTGCTGCACCGCGCTTCGGAACTCTTCCGCACGCGCACCGGCAAGGAACTGCACGCGCTCGGCGAACTGGAGTTCTTCCTGCTGAGCACCCCGGCCAACCGCTCCTTCGCCGCGGCGAAACAGCGCGGGTACCACGCTTCCGCGCCGTTCATCAAGACCGGCATGGTGCTGGACGAGATGGTCCGTCACGTCACCCAGATCACCGGCACCGTGAAGTACGCGCACAGCGAAGTGGGGTACATCGAAAGCGTGCGAAGCGACATGGAAGAGATCGCGGACCGACAGGCCGAACAGCTGGAGATCGAATTCCTTCCGGCGCCGGTGGAGGAAGCGGGGGACAATCTCGTGCTCGCGCGCTGGCTCATCCGCAACACGGCCTACAAGCACGGCTGCGTCGCCACCTTCACGCCGAAACTGGAGGAGGGCATCGCCGGGAACGGACTGCACATCCACATGGAAGTGCGTTCCGAAGGACGCAACGTGATGACCGGCCCTTCCGGCGCGCTCTCCGCCGATGCGCGCGCCGTCATCGGCGGACTCTGCACGTACGCGGACACGCTCACAGCGTTCGGGAACACGACGTCGTCCGCTTATTTGCGGCTGGTGCCGAACCAGGAGGCGCCGACGCGCGTCTGCTGGAGCGACATGAACCGCAGCGCGATGATCCGCGTGCCGCTCGGCTGGGCCGCATCCGGGAACCTCTCCATGACGGTCAACCCGCTGCAGCGGACGCCGTACGCCGAGAACGACGGACGTCAGACAGTGGAGCTCCGAAGTCCCGACGGCAGCGCGTTGCTGCATCTGCTGCTTGCCGGCATCACGATGGCGGCGGAATGGGGCATGACGCATCCGGAGGCGGAGGGGATCACCGATGCGCACTACGTCTCCGGCAACATCTTCCGGGACAAGGAGCTCTGGAGCCGGCTTCCCGCCCTGCCGAAGAGCTGCGTCGAATCGGCGCGTTTCCTCCGGGAGAAGCGGTCGCTCTACGAGCGCGACGGCGTTTTCCCGCCGAGCATCATCGACTTCGCCGCCCGTTCGCTCGACGCCGAGGATGACGACGACATGAACCGGCGTCTCGTGGACCTTCCGGCGGACGACCGCCTGATGGAGACCCGCCGCATCATGCATAAGGACCTCCACCGGAACTGATGCGCACGCCCGAGCATCCATGAACCGGCAGCACACGATCATCGACGGATACAACCTTCTCCATGCCATTCCGGCGCTGAAGAAGACCCTGGCGCATGACGCCGCCTCCGCGCGCGAAGCGCTCATTCATGCCGTGGCTCAGCTCACCCACCGCCGGAAGTTCCGGTGCACCATCGTGTTCGATGGCGCCCCTCCCGGAACTTCCGGCGGGCACCCTTCCCATGCGCCGGTGCATGTCGTCTACTCCCATCCCGTGTCAGCCGATGAGAAGATACGCTCCATGATCGAACACTCGAAGCACCGCTCCCTTCTCTCCATCGTCTCGTCCGATCGAGGCATCACCGACTTCGCCCGTGTCTGTTCCTGTGAGACCCACTCTTCCAAGCATTTCGCGAACCTCCTCTCTTCATCCGATGATTCCGTCACCGAAAAGTCGGACACCCCTCTTTCGCCTGCCCAAGTTCAGGAATGGTTGAAGCTCTTTGAAAAAAAATAGCCCCTGCTCTTGACATTTGCCTCTCGCGGATTTATATTTTAGGTGAACCTAAAATATACATTCAGGACTCCAAATGACCATTTCTGCAGTAGCTTCTGATGCAAATCAAAAGGATTTGAGCCGCTGGTACACACTGGCGATGGCGCTCAGCATTGTCACCATCGTCTATAATATCGCCGAAGGGGTCATCTCGACCGTCGTCGGGTATTCGGATGAATCGCTGACGCTCTTCGGATTCGGGGTGGATAGTTTCATCGAGACCATTTCCGGTATCGGAATCGCCGCCATGGTGTACCGGATCACCAGGAATCCGGCGAGCAGCAAGAGCCCGTTCGAGGTCACGGCGCTGAAGATCACCGGATGGTCCTTCTACGCCCTCTCCGCCGGTCTGTCGCTCTCCGCCCTACTCTCCTTCTACACCGGACGTCAGCCGGAATCGACGTTCTGGGGCGTGGTCATCTCGCTCGTCTCCATCGCGGCGATGGTGCTCCTCATCCGCTACAAGCGGCTCACCGGAACGATGCTCGGCTCCAAGGCCATCATCGCCGACGCGAACTGCAACCTGGTGTGCGTCTACATGTCCGTGATCCTGCTCGCGTCGAGCTTCCTGTACGAGTTCCTCGCGCTCCCGTATGTGGACGCCGCCGGAGCGCTCGGGCTGGTGTACTTCTCGGTGAAGGAGGGGCGCGAATGTTTCGGGAAGGCCGCATCGATGAACGACGCCGCCTGTTCCTGCGGTCACGATTGAACGACGAAGGAGCCCCGCCATGGCCAGCGAACAGATCGAGAACTATCTCAAGAACATCTACAAGCTCCAGACGAACGACGGCAAGGTGACGACGTCGTCCCTCTCCCGGAACCTGAACATCTCCCCCGCCTCCGTGACGGAGATGGTGAAGAAGCTCGCGGAGGAAGGGACGCTCACGCACACCCCGTACAAGGGGGTGGAACTGACGGAGGAGGGGAAGCGGCTCGCACTGCGCATCATCCGGAAGCACCGGCTGTGGGAGATGTTCCTGGTGGAGGTGCTGCACTTCCGGTGGGACGAGATCGACCATGAGGCGGAGCGGTTCGAACACATCATGTCCGACACGATGGAGGAGAAGATCGACCACGTGCTCGGCCATCCGCTGCTCGACCCGCACGGCGACCCCATCCCGACGAAGGAGGGGCAGATCGTCTGCTCGATGAGCATCCCGCTCTCCGACGCACCGGAGCGCAGTGAGGTGCGCGTGCTCCGCGTGAGCGACGCCAACTCCGACCTGCTGAAGTACGTCTCCTCCATCGGCATCACGCTGCACAAGCAGTTCGCCGTCCTCCGGAAGATGTCGTTCGACGGTTCGCTGCTCGTCTCCATCGACGGCCGCGAAGTGAGCCTGAGCTCCGTCGTCGCCGCCAGCATCTTCGTCGAACACGTCGCGTGAGGACCCTATGATCGACCCCGTCAACGCACTGCTCGCCGCCGGCCTCCTCGCCCTCGTGCTCGCCCTTTTCTTCATGCCGCGGTACGGGCTCGCCGCACGCTGGAACCGGGCCCGCCGGGGCGTCCGCCGCGTGCTCATCGAGGACGCGCTGAAGCATCTGTACGACTGCGAATACAACCATCTTCCCTGCACCGTCCGCAGCATCGCGGGGGCGCTGGACATCCGCGCGGACGAGGCGGCATCGCTCGTGTCGCGGCTGAGCTCGCTCGGCCTGCTCCTGACGCACGACACCGGCGTCGCGCTCACGCCGGAAGGACGCTCGTACGCGCTGCGCGTCATCCGCGTCCACCGCCTGTGGGAGCGCTACCTGGCGGACGAGACCAGCGTCCCCGAGACCGAATGGCACGCCTCGGCCGAACATCAGGAGCACCGGATGACCCCGGCCCAGGCCGAAGCGCTTGCGGCACAAATCGGGAATCCGCACTTCGACCCGCACGGCGACCCCATCCCCTCCCCTTCCGGCGAAATGCCGCCGCGGAAAGGACGCTCCCTGCTCTCGCTCAACGAAGGGGACACGGCGGTCGTCACGCACATCGAGGACGAACCTGAAGCGGTGTACGCGCAGCTGACGGCGCAGGGGGTCTACGCGGGAATGCATCTGATGCTCATCGAACGGACGAACGAACGGGTCCGACTCGCCGCCGACGGCGACGAGATCGTGCTCGCTCCGGTCGTCGCCGGCAATCTCACCGTGGAGCCGGTGGAACCGTCCGCCGCCACCGAAACGGTGACCGGTCCCGTGGAAACGCTCGCCGGCGTGGAACCGGGGGAGGAGGCGGTGGTGCTGAGCATCTCCAAAGCGTGCCGCGGACAGCAGCGCCGCCGGCTGCTCGACCTTGGCATCGTGCCGGGAACGACGGTGCGGGCGGAGATGCGGAGCGCGTCCGGCGACCCCACCGCCTACGCGGTGCGCGGGACCCTCGTTGCGCTCCGCCGGAACCACGCGCAGATGATCTTCGTGCAAAGGAACTGACCCATGACCGACCTCAACGCCCATCACTGCGACGACTGCCCGGTGCGCGACCTGGGCACGCTCACCCGGCTCGGCATCTCGATGAAGGACACCGATTTCGTCGTCGCCCTCGCCGGGAATCCGAACACGGGAAAGAGCACCGTGTTCAACGCGCTCACCGGACTGCGTCAGCACACCGGCAACTGGCCGGGCAAGACCGTCACCCGCGCCGAAGGAGCGTTCGAGTACGGCGCCAAGCGTTTCAAGCTCGTCGACCTTCCCGGCACGTACTCGCTCCTCTCCAACAGCACGGACGAGGAGGTCGCCCGTGATTTCATCCTCTTCGCCCAGCCGGACGTCACCGTCATCGTCGTGGACGCGACGCGTCTCGAACGCAACCTCAACCTCGTGCTGCAGGTCCTCGAGATCACCGACCGCGCGGTGCTCTGCCTCAACCTGATGGACGAGGCGAAACGGAACGGCGTGGCGGTGGACGAACGCCGGCTCGCCAAACGGCTCGGCATCCCGGTGATTCCGACCGCGGCGCGGCAGGAGGAAGGGATCCCGGAACTGCTGAAGGCGGTCTATGAGGTCGCCGTCGGCTCGTACGTCTGCCGGCCGTACCGGCTCGAAAAGACATCGCCGAAACTGGAACGCTCCGTTGCGGAGCTCACCGCGCGCATCGACCAGGCCTTCCCCGGACTCCCGAACGCCCGCTGGATCGCCCTGCGGCTGCTCGAAGGGGACCAGCGCATCATCGATTCCATCCGTTCCGGCGACATGAAGAACCTGGTCCGGTCCGCGCCGCAGCGCCGGACCGCCG
>WBUG01000018.1 GCA_008933835.1 Bacteroidota bacterium
CCGGAGGCATCCTCGACGATGGTGCGGACATCGTTGTAGGAAAGCCCGTCCGCCGTACTGTAGCGCCGGAACCGTTCGCCGTCGTACCGGAAGAGTCCGTTGAGGCAGCCGATCCAGATAATCCCACGGGAGTCTTCGGTGACGGCGAAGACGTCCCGTCCGGTGAAGCCGTCGGTCGAATCGAACATCCGCCCCGGGGAGGTAAGCGAAGAGGTGCGGTACAGCACTTGTGCGCCGAACCAGAAGCGTCCTTTCGAATCTTCGAACACGGACCAGACGCACAGGTTCGGGAGGAAGGCGTTGACGGCGGAGGGAACGGCGCGTCCGCCGCTCCATTCGTACACACCGCCGCAGTTCGTCGCGAAGAGGAACGTGCCGTCGCGCCGCCGGGTGAGGGAGAGCATCTTGGTATTTTTCAGACCGTCGGCGGAGCCGATCGTCCAGAGAGGAGAGGGCCGGACACGGAACAATCCGCGGTTCGGCGTGCCGATCCAGTAGTTCCCCTCCCCGTCCTTCATGATGGAGGTGATCTGGTCCTGCCCGTTCGCCGGCACTTCGTCGAACGGCGCGAACCCGTCTCCGTTCCACCGGGCGATGCCGTTGTAGCAGACGGTCCACAGTCCGCCGCCGCGGTCCGGGATGACCCGCAGCGCGAATCGGGAGGTGAGTCCCTCGGACTCGCTATAGAGGGTGAGACGGCCCTCTTCGTACCGTGCGACGCCGTCGCCGTTCGTCGCCATGTACACCACGCCGGAGCCGGCGGGATGCTCGACCCCCTCCCGTACGGTGCTGGAAAGCCGGCCGCGCAAATCCGCAACCCGGACGATGGTGTCGCCCACCGTACGAAGCAGGTCGAAATCGTGCATCAGCCAGACCCCGCCCGGATCGTCGGTCGCACGACGCGCCAGCGCGGTATCGGTCCGCACGTTCTGTCGTTCGAAGCGGTCCCCCATTCTCCGGTACGGCACGCCGTTCACCGACAGCCACATCACTCCCCGCGCGTCCTGCGCCACCATCGAGGGAGAATAGACCAGTCCGTCATGGACGATGAGGTACGGAGTGCAGCGGCCGTCACGGAACTCCATGAATCCGTCCTCGGACGAAAGCCACAACGCGCCGTCCGACGCTTCGAACAGTCCGAGCAGGCGGTCAGACCGCATACCGGGCGTGTTGTTCCGGTCGAACGTCGTGAACGCCGTGCCGTCGAAGCGCACCAATCCGCCGTGCGTCGAGAACCAGATGTAACCGTCGCGGGTCTGCAGTATGTCGTTGACCGAGCTCTGCGGAAGGCCGTCCTCCATACCCCACCGCGAAACGACGTACCGTTCCGCCGTACGCTCTGCGGCGGGTGCGGACGAGATCATGAATACCGCGAGGAGGGCGAACAGGGACAGGGACGGGCTGGGGGGGCGGATAACCATTCGGAGCAAAATACGCATTCCGGCACCACTTTTCCAAATCCTCCGCCGGCGGTGAGAGCGCCCCGGACCGGCGTACGGCCGGCCCGGGAACACAGCGTCATTTCACCAGCATCATTTTCCGGGAGAACCGCAAGTTCCCCGACTGCAGCGTGTAGAAATAGATGCCGCTCGCCAGACGGGAGGCGTCGAACGAGACCGCCGAGCGGCCCGCGTTCCGGTGTCCGTTCACCAGCGTCGCGACCTCACGGCCGACGACATCGTACACTTTCAGCGTCGTCATGCCTGACGTCTCGAGGGTGAATCCGATGGTGGTCATCGGGTTGAACGGGTTCGGAAAGTTCTGTTCCAGCGCGAAGGCCGCCGGGGCCGAAGGGTCCTCGCCGCCGCCCGGCGCGCCGCTGGTGACGGCGTCGAGCTTCATCGTCGACGCGACGTCGAGCACCGGACCGCGGCCGCCGTCCTCCATCAGCTGCGACAGCGTCCAGACGCTGAAGCCGCGCATGCCGTTCGTCTCGACGAACTCCACCTTGCGGCTCATGGAACGGGCGGTCTCGCAGAACATCAGACTGATGTTCAGGTCGTACGACCGTCCGGGATACGGCACGGCGACCTGCTTCGTGGAGTCGCGCGTGCTCCAGTACGCCGTCTGCGACAGCTCGTCCCACGCTTCGTCCATCGCCGTGGTACGGCGCAGGACGGAACGGACGAAGGGCCAGGTCACCACGTTGTCCCCCTCCATCGGGCCGGTCTCGCCGTTCGGATACCCGGAGTTCACGTAGAGCCGTACCGGCGCCAGTCCGTCCTGGTTCGCATCGCCCCACACCGCGCCGAACCCGCCGATGCCGAGCAGCACTTTGGAGGCGGGAACGCCCGCGTTCACCCACCGCTGCAGCAGCACGTCCGCGCCGTACTGGTTGCCGCCGGCGGAATGAAGAGGGGTCACCGGTACCGGAAGGAGCCATCCTCCCCATTGCGGCACCGCCATATAGCTCATCGGCGTGAAGGTGTCCACCGCGTCCTTCATCGGAGCGAAGTCCGCCGCGTCGTCGCCGTTGAAACCGGCCGGGACGTCGATGAACGCGCCGGGCCAGGCGGTACGGAGCGCCTTCGCGAAGCGCACGAACGACGGGAACTCGATGTCGTTCTCCCAGTCGAGACTCGCTCCGTCGAAACCGACCCAGGTCAGAAAGCCGGTGACGTTCTGCGCGAAGGTGTTGACCGTTCCGGCCGCGGTGGCCTTGTTCCAGACGCTGTCCACGTTGGAACCCGCGCCGCCGAGCATGCAGATGACCTTCCGGCCGGCCGCATGTCCCGACGCGATGTACTGGCGCGATTCGGCGATCCAGTTGTTGAACCCGTACCAGTCCGCCTCGGCCGCGAGGGTCAGCGTATAGCCGGTATCGCTCGGTGTCACCCAGAGGTAGCCGAGGTCGAGCACGGAGACGGCCTCCCACGGTACCTGGTGCGGACCGACCTCGTTCCACTGGTAGACGGGATGGTCCGCTTTGAAGATAGCGGATGGACGCGACACCGCCGCGGAGGTGGAGAACGAGAACGGCGGCAACGAGGACTGAACCGTCCTGTTGCCGTACTTGTCCTCCGATGCGATGCGGTACTGGTATGCCGTTCCAGGGGCGAGGTGCGTCAGCACCGCCGTGTGGAGACGCGTGAGGATGGAATCGGCGTACACCGTCCCGTACGACCCGGCGCCGTACTCGACCTGTGTCATCGCCGGCTCGTTCGTCCGCCATACCAGCACCGCCCGGTTCTGGTACGTGCTGATGACCTGACGCTCCGTGATGACCGGCGCGAGCGTGTCGGCCGAAGGGGTGGAGAACGTTCCCGTCAGCACGCTGATGTTGGCCGGCACGCCGGCATCGCGCTGATGGTCGCGGGCGGCGATGCGGTACTGGTACACGGTCGCCGGAACGAGCCCCGTCACGCGCACCGACCCGATGGTCGCATACTCCGCCGGCGGAGGAAGGATGACCGAATCGGTCACGCCCTGCACACGGTAGGAGAATGTGAACATCGTCGGTTCGTCGCATTTCCAGGAGACCGTCGCGGCGTCCTGCTCGATGTCGGTCGTTTTCACGGAGGAAATGACCGGTGCCGTCGAATCGCTCACGTACTCGAAACAGATGTCGTCAAGATAGACGTGCGGTGTGAGCGTACTGGAGGCGTTGGTGAAGTAGACGCGGAAGAACGGTTTCCGGTCGGGGTTCAACGCGATGACCGGGATGCGGAGATGGTACCATGTGTTCGGCGAGAGCGCGCCGGGGAGATACGCCGTCACGGGCACATCGGCGCCGAGGTCGAGCGTGACATGCAGACCGCCGATCTGCGACACGTCGGCGCCGGGGTTGAACCGGAGGTTCAGATAGGTGTACTGATTGGGGTAATAATAATAGAGCTGCTCCCAGAACGCGCTGCGATGGTCGAATCCGTAGCTTCCCCATTCCGGATAGGTGATCTCGACGCACGAGGTGCCGGAGTGCGGTGCGGTGTGGGACTGAAGGTCCACGGTATTGTTCCCCCAGGCGCCGCCGTGCCATTGCGGGAAGAGCGCATCGGCATAGACGGTGTCGGTCTGCCCCGGTGCGGTGACGGCGAGGAGTGCAACGAGGGTGATGGTGCGAAGAAGGAAGGAAGGCATCGGTCCGCTTTCATTGGTGAGTGGATGCACCAATATACACGGACCGGCGCCGCGGGAAACCTATATCATGATATGGTCAGCGCGTTGTGTGAGGGCGGTCAACTGCGCGAGCAAGGATGATCCCCTCACCGGCCGGACGGTCACGGAACGAGCTCGAACCGCTCCTTCAAACGTATGTCGCGCGACGAGGCGCCGATCATCAGTTCGAACTCCCCCGGTTCAACGACGCGACGCGCCGTCCGGTCATAGAACGAGAGCGATTCCCGGTCGATGGTGAAGGTGACGCTCTTCGTCTCACCGGGAGCGAGGCGGACCTTGCGGAACCCGCGCAGTTCCTTCACCGGCCGGACGACGGAACCGACGAGGTCGCGCAGGTAGAGCTGCACCACTTCCTCGCCGGCGTACCGGCCCGCGTTGGTGACGGTGAGCGTCGCGCGGATGCTTCCGCCGGCGGTCATCGTCCGGGCGCTGAGTTGCAGGCCGCCGTACGTGAAGGGCGAATAGCCAAGTCCGTACCCGAACTCGTACCGCGGATGGATGGAGAGGTCCGTGTACGCGCTGCGGTAGAAGCGGTCGCCGTCCCCGGTCGCCGGACGGCCGGTGTTGTAGTGGTCATAGTAGACGGGGATCTGACCGACGCTGCGCGGGAAGGTCATCGTCAGTTTGGCGGAGGGGTTGTAGTCGCCGAAGAGGACGTCCGCGACGGCGTTCCCCGCTTCGCTGCCGAGCCACCAGGTGTAGAGGATGGCGGACGCCTTCTCTGCGAGGCCGTTGAACACCAGCGGCCGTCCGGCGTTGATGAGCACCACCACCGGCGTGCCGGTCTTCAGCAGTTCCATCGCCAGTTCCTCCTGCACACCGGGAAGGGAGAGGTCGCTGCGGCTCTTCGCTTCGCCGCTCATGTCCCGCCGTTCGCCGATACTGAGGATGACCACGTCGGCCTTCTTCGCGATGCGCACCGCTTCGGCGAATCCGCTCCGGTCCGTCCCGTCGATGTCGCACCCCTTGGCGTAGAGCAGCGTCGTGGAACGGCTCACCGCGGCGCTCACCCCTTCCCACTGCGTGACGATGAAGTTGGAGTCGACGCCGGGAAGTTCGACGTCCCAGAATCCCTTGTTCTGTTTCACCTCTTTCACGAGCGGACCGATGAACGCGACGGTCTTCAGTCCCTTCGCGAGCGGAAGGATGCCGCGGTCGTTCTTCAGCAGAACGATGCTCTTCCGCGCCATGTCGCGCGCCGCGTCGGCGTGAGCGGGATCGTTCAGCGCACGCTCTTCGCGCGCGGGGTCGCAGAAGCGGAACGGATCGTCGAACAGACCGAGCTCGAACTTCTTCGTCAGCACGCGCCGCACCGCATCGTCCACCGCCGCCGCCGGAACGGCGCCGTCGGCGACGAGCCGCGCGAGGGTGCCGGTGTAGCAGCGGCTCTCCATGTCCATGTCGGTTCCCGCCAGGAGCGCGCTCCGGGCGGCGTCCGCGGCGTCCTTCACGCTGCCGTGGTTGATCATCTCCCCCACCGAACCCCAGTCACTCACCACGAATCCGCCGAAGTTCCACCGCCCCTTCAGGATGTCGCGCAGCAGGTACGCGTTCCCGGTCGCGGGGACGCCGTTGAGGTCGTTGAACGAGGTCATGACGGTGCCGGCGCCGGCGTCGATGGCGGCCTTGAAGGGGGGCAGATAGGTCTCCCACAGCATCCGTTCGCTCATGTCCACCGAGTTGTAATCGCGTCCGCCGACCGCCGCACCGTACGCCGCGTAGTGTTTCACGCACGCCATGACGGCATCCGTGCTGCCGAGACCGCGTCCCTGGAATCCGCGCACGCGCGCCGCCGCGATGAGCGAGCCGAGGTACGTGTCTTCGCCCGCCCCTTCCATCACGCGGCCCCAGCGCGGATCGCGCCCGATGTCCACCATGGGAGCGAAGGTCCAGTGCACCCCTCCGGCGCTCGCTTCGACCGCCGCGACGCGTGCGGCGCGTTCGATGGCCTCCAGGTCCCAGCTGCACGACTCGGCGAGCGGGATGGGAAAGGTCGTCTTGTATCCGTGCACCACGTCCTGGCCGAAGAGGAGCGGGATGCGCAGACGCGAGCGCATGGCGATGGCCTGCCACGCCCGGGTCCGTTCCATGCCGAGCACGTTGAGGATGGAGCCGACCTTCCCCTGCATCACCTGCCGCTCCTTCTCGTTGTCCGGCGTGACCGGACCGGTGGCGACGCCGTTGTCGGTGTATTGATTGAGCTGTCCGATCTTCTCCTCGAGCGTCATCAGCCGCAGCAGCGAATCGACCCGCTGCGGTATGGTGTTCTGCGCCGCGGCGGCGCCGGCGAGGATGAGGAGGAGGAACGGAAGAGCGGAACGGAGCGAAGCACGGTGCATGGCGTTTCCCTGGACGGCGTTGAACGGAACGGCGGTGCTGGACGGGACCGGACGGTCCGGTCTCGTCCCGGCCGCCTTCAATAGAGGAGCGACTGGATGGCCCGCGGCGGAATGGGGACCGATGCGGTCCGTCCGCCGACGATGAGACGGTACGTCACCGCCGAGTCGGAGCCGTTCATCACCACCGTCACCATCGAACCGTCCGCGTTGCGGAAGGTGGTGGAGAGCAGCCGGCTCCGGCTGACGGAGGTGCCGATGCGGCGGGCGCCGGGACGGATGAACTTCGAGAAATGTCCGATGTAGTAGTACGACGGCGTGTACACGAGCTCGCCCGTTCTCGTGTCCGCGTGCACCGGCGCGAAGCAGAAGTTGCCGACATGGTTCGGTCCGCCCCGTTCGTCGAGCAGGACGTTCCAGTCGGTCCAGGCGGCGGTGCCGTTGTTGAAGTCGTTGATCATGTTGATGCCGTACCGTTCGGCGTTCGGCCAGTACTGGTAGTGGTCGTCACGGAACGATTCGGCGCACCCTTCGGTGAAGATGAGCTGCTTGTCCGGGAAGGCCTCGCGCACCGCCTTGATGTTGTCGAACATCGGCGCGCCGCCGGACCAGGTCTCGTACCAGTGGAAGCCCGTCCCCCACGCGTACTTCGACGCGTCCGGGTCGCCGTAGATGACGTTGACGCGGTGGTCGATGAGGTCGCGGTTGTGGTCCCACACCACGATCTTCTTCGCGCCGAGCCCCTCGTGTTCCATCACCGGTCCGAGGTGGAGCTTCAGGAAGTCGCGTTCCTCCTCCGCGGTGAAGATGCACGACTCCCAGGTCTGCTTCGCCATCGGTTCGTTCTGCACGGTGACGCCCCAGATCGGAAGTCCTTCCGCTTCATACGCCTTGATGAACCGGGTGAAGTACAGCGCCCAGGCGCGGTAGTGCTCCGGCCGCAGTTTCCCTCCCTGCAGCATGGAGCCGTTGGTCTTCATGAACGCCGGGGGGCTCCACGGGCTCGCATAGAGCATGAGCGAACCGCCGGCCGCGGCGACGGCCTGTTTGATGAACGGCACTCTGAACTTCCGGTCATGCTCGATGGAGAAGGTCTTCAGTTCCGCATCCCCTTCCGCGATGTACGTGTAGCTCCCGCTGCTGAAGTCACAGCTGTGGATGGTGGTCCGGGCGAGCGTGTACCCTATCCCCTTCTCCGCGTCGAAGTGCGCGGTCATGAACTCGCGCTGTTTCGCCGGCGGAAGTTTCGCATACACCTCCGCGGAGGCGTCGGTGAGGGCACCGCCGATGCCGAGGAAGGTCTGGAACGCGTTCGCCGGATTGACGAAGACGCACACTTCGGTCTCGAACGGCTGAACGGACGCCTCGAACGGCACCGCGGTCTCCTTGGTGAGCCTGAGCGGCGTGTTCTCGGCGGTGGTGTATACAGTTACGGCTGACGAAGGCTTCTGTCCGGATTCCATGGCGGGAGTCATCAACACGATCAGGAGAAAGGTGAACAGGAATATGCGCATGAGTGTACCGATTGGATGATTAATCGTAATCGCGGTTCCACCAAGTCTTTCACGTATTATGCCATAGAATATGGCTGAATTTTCCTCATTTCATGCGATTTCATAGAAAATTGGTTATCAATTCGATAATAGGGATTATCATATTGATAACACATCGGGCAAGAGAATGTCTACAATATGGTACCAAATACAGGGTGAAGATGATACAGGTGGCTGATATTAGCCCGAAAGACATCCTGGGAAAGGAATAGCCACCGAAAACCACTGTTTTTAATTCAATTTTCGGCAATTCCCCGGCACAGGTTTTGAAAGTGGTGAGGACACCCACAATCCGATGATGAGGAAGAGGTATGGGTCAACAACAACAATTATTACTGTCGGGCGGCATGTTCATCGTCTTCATTGCGCTGGCGATGGGTGTCCGGCTGTACGAAGAGAACAACGACGCCATGTATCTGACGCAGATCGAACAGGAGCTCGGATATCTGGCGATGAAATCGCAGGAGTACTACCACAAACCGCTCCATCTCAACGGCGGGAGCGGAACGTTCGCCGGTGTCATGTCGGCGGACGACCTCACGGTCATTCTGGGCGGATCGCCGCGCACCGCGGCGGGGGATCATACCTACACGCTTTCGTTCAGTCTCATCACATCGGCAACGGACGATTCGATGACCATCAGTGCGGAGGGTTCCACTCCTCTGCGTGACCGAACCTTCCCCCGGTACGACCTGACGGTGACCGGCGGGAGTTTCACCTTGAGGAGGGCCCGCTGACATGCAACCGCTCTACCGTTCCCGTTTTCATCCGTTCTGGGACGGAGCCTTCGTGTTCCTGACCTCCGCCTTGTGGGTGTACATACCGTACCTCCTCTACGCACCGAACGTGGAGACGTTCGTCGATGCGCTGCCGATGCTCGCCGGCGTGCATGCCGCGGGACTGCTGCTCTTCTACTCCTTCACGCTCAAGGTCCTGACGGTCTTTCCGTTCGGCACGGTCTTCACCCGTCCCCTCTCGCCGTTCCGGCGGAGCGTGACGGTGCCGGTCCGTTCCATCGTGCAGGCCGAGATCGTGCGGGGCGCGCGGCCGGTGCTGACGGTGTACCACGACGGCGCGGAGGAGAGCATCGCGCTGTACGAAGAGGAGATACGGCCGCTGCAGCAGGCGCTGGCGCAGATCGGCATCACCGCGGACAAGACCTAAGAGCTCGGGAGGAGCATGAAGAAGATCCTGATCGTCGACGATTCGATGTACAACCGCTCGCTGCTCAGCGCGCTGCTGCGCAAGAAGGGCTTCACCGTCGAGACGGCGGAGGACGGTGCGGAGGGGGTGGAGAAGTTCCGCACATCGATGCCGGACGCCGTCTTCCTCGACTACATCATGCCGAAGATGAACGGCGTGCAGGCGCTGGAACAGATGAAGACCCTCTCGCCGGACGTCCGCAGCTTCATGCTCACCTCCATCTCCTCCGAAGAGGACGTACGCCGGGCGAAGGCGGCGGGGGCCGACGGCTACATCCTGAAACCGTACGAGCCGGCGAAAGTGTTCGATCTCCTGCACCGATTCGGACTGATGGAATGATGCAGCCCGGACATAGCTGTCCGACGTGCCACCGTCGGTACTACGACCCCCCCTTCACCTGCGCGGAGTGCGGTACGGAACTGGGGTGGACGTGCATCGCGTGTTCCCACGGGAACCCGCTCCTGTACCGTCATTGCGGCTCCTGCGGGGAGCCCATTCCGGCCGCCATCGCCGCCATGGTGAACAGCGGCACGCAGCTCCGCATCGTGAACGTGCCCCAGTTCGACGAGGCCGCCGTGACCGAGCTCATCGAAGAAGGGCACCGCATGGTGGCGCGCCGGACCGTCCGGACGCTGTCGCAATCCGACCTGGACAAACTGTTCGAATGATGTTCGCCCGCGAAGACCTCCACTTCCGCGACCATTGTCTGCAGCGGTCGCTGCTCACCAGGGAGCGCTGGGAGCAGTTCGTGGACCACGCCAGCAACTACGGCATGGCCCGCGGATTCTCGGCCGCCCTCGTGGAAGCGGGCGTCTTCCCGGCGGAGGAGCTTCCGCGGCTCATCGCCGAGGCCTTCACCGTTCCGGTGATGACCCTCTACGCCGAATCGGGCTCCGCGCCGAAGGAGATCATCCCCGAAACGGTGATGCATTCCCGCCGCGTCATCCCGATGTTCCTCTTCGGGAACGAGCTGACGGTGGCCATGGTCGATCCCCCGTACCGAAGCCTTCTGGAGGAACTGGGAAAGATGACCGGGATGAAGATCATCCCGGTGATCACCGACATCACCGACTTCTTCGAGACCCTCAAGATCAACCAGGGGGGCTACGATGAGCTGAAGCGGCTCGCGAGCGCCATCGACCTGGAGAAGTACGACCTCATCCGCAGCGGCGAGAAGGAGGTCAAGCGCCTCGAGCAGATGGGGGCGTTCCCGCCCCTCATCATGCTGGTGGACGAGGTCATCGTCCGCGCCGTGAAGATGGGGGCCAGCGACATCCATCTGGAACCCTTCGAGCACGAAGTGCGGCTCCGGTTCCGTTTCGACGGCGTGCTGCAGCGCATCGCCTCCTTCCCGGCCACCCTCGCCGACGGACTCGCCGCCGTGGTGAAGAACAAGGCGGGGATGGACATCTTCGAGAAGCGGCGTCCGCAGGACGGCCGCCTCTCCCTCACCATCGAGAGCCGTTCGTTCGACCTGCGGGTCAACTCGCTGCCGACCGTCCACGGCGAGAAGCTCGTGCTCCGCATCCTGAGCAAGGGCTCCATCAACAAGAAGATGGAGGACCTCGGACTGTCGGGACACAACCTGAGCCTGCTCCTCCACCTTCTGCAGCAGCCGAACGGACTGCTGCTGGTCACCGGTCCCACCGGCAGCGGCAAGAGCACCACCCTCTACGCCGCCATCAACCACATCCGGTCGGTGGAGAAGAACATCGTCACCGTCGAGAACCCGGTGGAGTACATGGTCGAGACGGTGAACCAGGTGAACGTGGACCCGGAGCGGAACCTGACGTTCGCCAACGCCCTGCGCGCCATGCTGCGGCAGGACCCCGACGTGGCGCTGGTGGGCGAGATCCGGGACACCGAGACCGGGACCATCGCGACCGAAGCGGCGCTCACCGGACATCTCGTCCTCTCCACGCTCCACACCAACGACGCCGTCGGTGCGGTGCCGCGGCTCATCAACATGGGCGTACCGTCGTACTGGCTCGCGCCGGCGCTCATCGGCGTCGTGGGTCAGCGGCTCGTCCGCCGGCTCTGTCCATCGTGCCGGGAGGAGTACCGGCCGACCGACGAAGTGCTCTACAAAGCGGGCATCAGCGGTCTGGCGTCGCGGACGGTCTTCTATCGCGCCGCCGGCTGTCCCGCCTGTCACCACCAGGGATACCGGGGGCGCATCGCCATCCACGAAGTGTTCCGCGTGTCGGAGGAGATCCAGACGCTCATCTACCAGAACGCCGAAACTTCCCGGATCCGCGACGCCGCGGTGAAGGACGGGTTCCGGGACCTCCGCTTCGACGGACTGAAGAAGGTCATCGCCGGGCTCACCACGCTGGAAGAGGTCCAGCGCGTCACCCGGTCCGCCATCTGAACCATCACGGCCGCACCATGCACATCAACGACATCTCCGTCCTCATCATCGACGATTCGGACCACATCCGCGCCCTCTTCGCGATGACGATGACCCGCGCCGGCGTCACCCGCTGCCATCAGGCGAAGAACGGCGAGGAAGGGGTCCGCATGTTCCGGGAACTGCGCCCCACCATCGTCTTCCTGGACAACATGCTTCCGCTCCTCTCCGGCATGGAGGTGCTCCGTCAGATCAAGGAGACCGACCCGAAGAGCGTGGTCGTCATGATCTCCGGCGCTTCGAACATCGAGACCATCAAGGAGGCGAAGGAGGCGGGTGCGGCCCACTACATCATCAAACCGTACTCCGCCGGCAAGGTGGTGGAGGTGATGACGAAACTGCTGTCGCTGGAGGGTTCCGCCGTATGATCTGTCCCTCCTGCAACAACGACAATCCCCGCTCCGCCGTCGAGTGCCTGACGTGCGGCGACAAGCTGACGGTGGCGAGCTGCTCCTGCGGTTTCCGCGCTTCGCTCATCGACCGGTTCTGCGGTCAGTGCGGAGAGCCGCTGCTCAAGAACCCGCTCTTCGGGACGAAACTGCGCACCGTACCGTCGCGCCGTGCCGCCGCGTCGTTCTCCGAACAGGAACTCATGACCCTCGTCGGCATCCAGCATTCCAACTCCCTTCAGGGACGGGCCGCGCCGGCCGTCTCGCAGAAGGACGTCGACGCACTCTTCGAGTAGACGATGAACATCCGGGACGACGACCAGCGGCTCCTGCGGCATCTGCACGGCAAAGGCGTGCTCGACCGCGAACGGCACGAACGGTGCGAACGCACGCTCGCGCTCTCGCCCGAGCGTTCCATCGTCGACGTGCTCATCGACACGGCCGGGATCGACGAACTGACGGTCGGACAGGCGGTCTCGGAGCTCTACACCGTGCCGTTCGTCCTGCTCACCCCCAGCATGGTCGCGTGTCACGATGCCGGACGGCGGCAGGATTTCCTGCAACGGTACCATGCGGTGCCGGTCACGAACACCGGCGTCGAAGTGACCGTCGGATTCTACACGCCGCCGTACCGCACCGTCATCGAGGCGCTGAAGCGTCAGGAGAAGGCGTTCATCGTTCCGGTCATCACCACACGGTCCGCGTTCCGTACGGTGGCCGGGGAACGCACCGGCGACGGACAGCGGACGGTGCCGTCGAAGTACGCCCTCGAGCAGCTGGACCTCGCCACGCGGGACGGCGAGAAGGTGGCGGCGCTGGTGAAGAACGGTCCCCTCCCGACCGCCGACATCCTCACCGACGAGATCTTCATCCGCGCCATCAACGCCGGCGCGTCGGACATCTACCTTGAACCCTCCGCATCGCACCTGCGGGTGCTCTTCAATATGACGGGGGTCCTCTCCACCATGTTCGTGCTTCCGCGCGAGGTGAAGGAGCAGATCATCAACGTCATCCGGGTCCGCGGAAACCTGAACATCTTCGAGAAGAACCGTTCCCAGGAAGGGAGCTACGCCGCCACGTACGGTGGTGCGGGGTTCCAGTTCCGGATGAGCACGCTCTCCACCGGTTCGGGCGAACGGCTCATCATCCGCGTCATCCGCGCCGCGTCCGACGTACCGTCGCTGGAGACCACCGGCATCTCCCCCGAGAACCTCACCGCCGCCCACCGGCTCGCCCAGCGGTCGCACGGGCTCACCGTCATCGCCGGTCCTCCCGGCGCGGGGAAGACCACCACGGCGTACGCCCTGCTCACCTCGCTGCGCGACAGCGGCCGGAACATCGTCACCGTCGAGCGGCCCATCGAAGCGCCGCTGACGTTCGCCAACCAGGTGCAGTGCGACTCCGGACAGCAGACGGACAACGCCACCATGATCCGGTCCGTGATGCGGTACCGGCCGGACGTACTGTTCATCGGAGCGCTCACCGATGCGGACACCGGACTCGCCGCCGCCGAGGCCGCCCTCTCCGGTGCGCTGGTCGTCACCACCGTCACCGCCGGGGACGTCGAATCGGCGCTCCTCCGGCTGATGAACCTCGGCATCCCCGAAGCGTGGCTCCCGTCGCTCCTCAACGGCATCATCTTCCAGCGCCTGACCCGCCGGATCTGTCCGGACTGCAGCGAGGCGTACACGCCGGTGCGGCAGGACCTCGCCGCCGCCGGCATGGCACCGCTGGAGAATCTCATCTCGTTCTACCGCGGCACCGGCTGCGCCGCCTGCCTGCAGACGGGCCACAGCGGTCAGCTGGCGGTGCACGAAGTGCTCGAGGTGGACGGTCCCGTCCGCGAAGCGCTCGCCCGGCGCGCCTCCGGCGCCGACGTGCTCGCCGCGGCGTACGCCCAGGGGGGAGAACCGTTCCGCTTCGACGCCGCAAAGAAGCTCGTCTCCGGCATCGTCTCGATCGACGATTACCTCCGGCTCATCCACTGAGCTGCTCGTTTCCTCTTGCTCCCGGTCCGCATCCTCCGTACATTACAGCGCATTTGAACGGACACACACCGGCGCCTCCGTCCTGCGGGGGCGTTCGCATTTCATCCACCAATCGAACGGAACCATGAAGACTCTCCTGCTCATCGCCGCCGGCGCCGGCCTCGCTCTCGCCCTCGCCGCCTGCGGCGGAAAATCGAAGACGGAACTGAAGAACGATACGGACAGCGTCTCGTACAGCATCGGCATCGACGTCGGCACGACGTTCGCCCGGCAGGGGATCGAGGTGGAGCCGGAGGCGTTCCTGCAGGGACTGAAGGACGCGTCCGACACTGCCGCGACGCCGCTGCTCACGCAGGACCAGATGCGGACGGTGATGATGGCGTACCAGCAGAAGATGATGGCGAAGGCGCAGGAGAAGATGCAGGAGCGTTCCGCGAAATCGAAGGGTGAAGGAGAGCGGTTCCTTGCGGAGAACAAGAGCAAACCCGGCGTCATCACCACCGCCAGCGGACTGCAGTACATCATCCTCCATTCCGGCACGGGCCGCAAACCGAAAGCGTCGGACCGCGTGACGGTGCATTACCGCGGAACGCTGCTGAGCGGGGAGGAGTTCGACAATTCCTATTCGCGCGGCGAACCGGTCACCTTCGCGGTGAACGAGGTGATCCCCGGCTGGGCGGAACTCTTCCCGCTGCTCCCGGTCGGCACCAAGTGCAAAGTCTTCATCCCGCCGCACCTCGCGTACGGCGATCAGGCCGCGGGACCCATCCCTCCCGGTTCCACCCTCGTCTTCGAGGTGGAGTTCCTCGGCGTCAAATGAGCGTCTCCGTATCGGGAAATAAAAAAAGACCCATCCGGCCGGATGGGTCTTTTTTTTTATCTGCCCTGAACGTTTTTTCCTTTAATCGGACAATATTGTCTTGTTGATATGCAAAAAAAACCGGACTTCTGTCCGACTTGAGTGACGTGTATTATCGTCCTTCAGAGGGCACGGCCACCGGGGGGCGGCCGTTCACGAGCATCAGCTGCATGCCGAACGTGGCGGCGACGCGGCTGATGTCGGTGACGCTCACCGGTTTCGTCACGCATTCCACGAAGGAGAAGCCCGCCTTGCGCATGGAGTTCACATCGTTCTGTGACGCGGTCAGTACGATGACCGGTGTCTCTTTCGACGCCGGGTGCGACCGTAACCGTTCCAGCACCTCCAACGCTCCCCCCTTCGGGATGTTCTGGTCCAGGATGATGAGCGACGGAAGAGGCAGTGAGGAACGTTTCTCGTACGGTCCGGTCGCGTGCACGAACGAGAGCACTTCGCCGCCGTCATGCACGGTGTGAACGGTGTTGCGCACGTTCGCATTCTTGAACGCATGCACGGTCAGGTCGATGAACGAGCGGTCGTCCTCGGCGATGAGGATCTCGACCGGCACCGCGTCACGGTTCGGCCGGTGCTGCATCAGCCGGACCGGTTGTCCCTGTCCCTGCGTCTGCAGCTCCTCGCTGCGCGCGAAGAGGGCGGAGAGCGGAGTACGGAGGGCGCTCGCGATCTTCTCGATGCTTTCGATGGAGATGTTCCGATTCCCCCGCTCCACGTCGGTGATGTAGGTGCGGTGCAGTCCGGAACGGTTCGCGAGTTCCTCCTGTGTCAGGTCCTGACCAAGACGGATGTCGCGCACTGCGGCACCGACGAATTGACGAAGCTTCATAGTGTCTCCTCGTTCGTTCATGGTCGAATGATGGGCAAACATGCAGAAAATATCAACAGACTATGAGTGACATGATGGAAGGGGCCGTTCGGAGGATGACCGCCGTACGGACGGCCGGAGGAGAACGATCGGTGAAAGCAAGATACGGAACGGAACGCGGAGTGCAAAGGGTCGGGATGGAATTCTCATGTTCCGGAACCCCGGAGGAACGGCAGGATGACGTGCGCTGCTCCGTCGTGGTGCGGAACAGCGCACACCGTTCATCGCAACAGCAGCATCTTCTTCGTTGCGGAGAAGAGCGGCGCGCCGTCCGAGGGCCGCACCGCACGCACGGTGTAGAAGTACGTGCTGCTGGAGAGTCCGCTCGCGTCGAACGGAACGTCGTGAACTCCGCGGAGCAGCGGTCCGCGGAACGGTTCCGCCGTGCGGCGGCCGAGCAGGTCGTACACCTCCACGGTCACGACGGCGTCCTCCGCCAGCGAGAGACGGATGGTGGTCGCCGGATTGAACGGGTTGGGAAAGTTCTGATGCAGAGCGAACGTCACGGGAGCCGTGGGGTCCATCTGTGCGCGGATGAACTCGCGCCGACCCACGATGACGCGGTACGGCCAGGCCGACTCCCGTGCCGGCACGGAGACAGACCGTTCTGCGTCGGGCGTCAGCACCGCACCGGAAACACCGTCCATGACGATGACCGAGTACCCTTCCGGTAATGATTCGCCGCCATGGACGATGAGCCGTGAGGACGTACCGTTCGTCTGCTGCAGCACGATGTCCCACCGCTGTCCCTCCCCCAGTGCCGGACGGATGTCCGACGCGAACCGCGGATGCCGCGGATCCCAATCGGGCCGGTCGAGCCAGACGGCGGTCTGATCGCCGAAAACGGGGGGCTTGCGCTCGTCGAACTCGTCCATGCCGGCCGATGCGCCGTCGTCCGTTCCGATGACGAGCGTTCGGTCCGTACCCGCATCGGAACGGTGTTCGAGCGTCAGCGCGAACGCCGGCCGCTGCACGGAAAGGTCCGGCGTATCGGCGAAGGGGAACGGTACAAGCAACGTTGTCGTGCCGGAGAAGTAATAATATCCCGTGTACGGCTTCAGGATGTCGGCCTGTTGGAAACCGCCGGTCCCCTCGTAGGCGTACGCCATCGCGCTGCCGGCGAGTCCGTTCGCGCTCCGCACATCGCTCCACTTCACCGGCACCGGATAGGGATTGCCGATGATGTTCCATCCGACCCGCGTTGCGACGGCGTACAAGCCGGTCGATGCCGACGGTGAGGGATGAGACAACGTCCCTTCAATGAGGAGATCGCCCTTCTTCACCAGCCAGTACCCCTCGCCCACGGACGGTACGGCCGCTCCGGTCAGTTCGGAGAGATGCGAAGGGGGCGTACCGCCGTTGTCGCGGAAGAGACGGAAGTCCGCCGGAGACGAACCGTTGAGGAAGGTCCCGACGGTCTGTGACAATGTGCTCGGGATGGTGACGAGCCGGTAATCGGTCGGTGCCGACGGTGATTTCGGATAGGAGACCGGCACGACGCTCACCGTTCGCTGGGCCGCCGAGATGAACGATGCGACGGCGGACCAGGCGGACGAGTTCGAAACGCTGCGCGCCCGCACACGCCACTGGTACACCGTTCCGGGCGAAAGGCCGGAGACCGTCCACTGCGTCGTCGAAGCCGTGAAGACCCTCCCCCGGATGGAGGACGAGATGGCCGTTCCGACCTCCACGTCGTACGCGGTGGCGCCGCTGACCGATGTCCAGTTCAACGCGGTGGAACCGGCCGAGACCACGGTGCTGCCGGTCGGGGACATGAGCGTCGGCGTCGCCAACGCCGTGCCGGGATTGACCGTGGAGTAGTACGTCCTCGTGAAGCCCCAGTCCGGCACGAACAGTCCACCGATGGCGGCGGAGTACGACGGAACAGCGAAGAGCGCGTCCTGTGCGATGACCGCCGCGTGTACGGTGGAAGCGTTCAGGTCCACCTGCGCCGTCATGCCGTTCCTTCCGGTGATGTACACCGTGGAGGCGCTCACGAACGCGATGCCGTACCCGAGCCTCGGCAGTTGTCCCACCTTCTGCCATGACGTACCGCCGTTCGACGTCTTCCAGACGGTGGAATCCGACTTGACCGCGACCCCTGCCGTTGCCGTGCGGAACGAGACGCACGAAACGCCGACCATCGAATCCGCGGAGGCTGTGCCCACGGACTGGAAGTTCCACGACGCTCCGACATCAGTCGTCTTCCAGAGTCCGCGATAGTTCTTCGATCCGACTGTTTTGTACCCGGTCAGATACCCGGCGGTCTGTACCGGGAAGGAGACGGCGGACGGATAGGTGGTACCGACGATGTACGAATTGTTGTTCACCCAGGTCAAGCCGCCGTTCGTGGAAGAGAGGAAGGCCATGGCGGTCGGCGTCGACGTACCGATGCCGTCCCCCACGGCCACCGCATTCGTCGTATTGAAGAACTTGATGGAGTTGATGAAATCGGTGGTCGCAGGGGAATTGTAGACGAGCGTCCATGTCGCGCCATTGTCGGTCGTACGGTAGATCTTTCCCGTTCCCGTCCCTGCCAGGCCGACTCCGCCGGAGAGGAAGTCCATGGCGTACACGGTCTCGGTCGACGGAATGCCGCTGTTCGCCACGGTCCAGGTGACGGGAGAACCGGCCGTCGGTATCGATGCGGCGCGGGCGACGAGCCCGTTCTCCCCGCTGAGCCAGAGGTTGCCGCTCCGTTCGATCATGTAGTCGATGGAGCCGGTGGTCAGCGTCGTCGGAACGACGGTCCGCACCATGGCCGGCAGCGGTTCCGGATACGCCGCCGCCGTACCCGTCACCAGGTATTGGGACGCCGATGCTGCGGACCCGGCGCCGGTCGTGACCGTGATGGTGTACGCCCCTGCCGCAAGCGACGGGACCACGGCGTTGATCTGTGTGTCGCTCCAGCTGGCGACACCCGCAGCGGCGGCGCCGAACTTCACCGAACCGCTCCCCTGCGACGCACCGAAGTTCGAACCGGTGATGGTGACCGAGGAACCGACGGCACCCGAGGGGGGATCGAATCCGGATACGGCGGGTGCGGCATCGTAACCGCCGAGGCGGTACAGGGAATCGACCTCGGAGGCGCTCAGCGCCCTGTTGAAGATGCGCACGTCGTCGATGGAGCCGTTGAAGGGACGCGACATGTCTTTCTGGTCCCCCATCGCGAACCACGCGCCCGAGTACGACACGGTGCCGGTCCAGCCGACGCTCGAAGAGGACTGCAGGATGTTATTGTAGTAGATCTTCCCCGCTTCGCCGGACTTCCGAGTGGCCGTCACCATCACCCATGTGCCGACCGGAAGGACGGAGGACGAATTGGTGACATGCCACCCGCCGTTACCGATCTGGAAATGAATGTGTCCCGCGGGATTGACCTGACCGTCCGCGTTGGTGCGGTTGTCCACGAAGATGCTCGCGCCCGACTGCATCCCGTCGTACTGCGACCCGACGATCATTCCGAGTTCCGCCGGCATCGCGGCGATCTTGATCCAGGCGGAGAGGGTGATCTCGTTCTGGATCTGCAGCGGCGCCGGCACCGGGTCTCCCACCACGATGCGGTCGTTCACCCCGTCGAACGCGTACGCTCTGTTCGCGACCCCGAAACGGTCCGCCGTCAGCGACGCCCCGGACACGGTCCCGTGCAGTCCGTTGGGCCCGTTGTCCGACGCGCTGCCGGTGAACGGATAGTAGGCGGCGAGGTCGCTGCCGAGCCGGGCGGCCGGTTCCGGTTCGCTGTACTTCCGCACGCGCAGGTCGTCCTCATAGCGGATGAGGGACGACGGAGAGTTCACCCAGACGCCTTCGTACGCGAAAACGCGAAGTCCCGTATCGGCGGGAACGGTGCGGTCGGTGATGACCGTATGCCATGCCTGCGGTCCGCCCGGTTCCGTGGAGGGGACGGAGAGATCGAAGACGAACGTCCCGTTCGCGCGGCGGGCGACGGAGACGTAGTACTCGGGATTGTTCGTCATGGCCCAGCTGTCGGTCCGGAAGTTCGTCCCGGAGATCGAACCGCCGGAATGGACCTGCACGCCGAACTCGCCGAAGTCCTGCCACTGGCAGATGCCGGCCGTGGTGTTGTCGTTGGTCAGCGTGGAGAGACCGATGCGCCGGTAGATGTATCCTCCCTTGCGGAACCGCCCCTCGAACATCACGGACCCGGTGAACTTCTGCCGGGAGGCGAGGTAGGTGTTGGACTGCGGAGTGGTCTTCGGCGACTGATGCTCATAGCGGCCGTTCTGTTCGGACGCGCTGCCGAGATTGTCCGCTGCGGCGATCCACCGCACCGCGTCGAGAGTGTTGTCGTTGAAGTCGTCCCCGAAGAGGAACGCCTTCGTGATGTCGCTGCGGGGGGCGGCGGCGGGTTCGCCGTACGACAGGTGGATGGTGCTCCGCGCGGACGCCGGGATGTACGGGACCTTCACCCAGATATAGGTGGTGTCCGTGTTCATCCCCCGGGCGCCGCCGATGCCCGGTTCGATCCAGTACGGCAGGTCGTCCGTGAAGTCGGTCGTGAACCGGATGTCCGAGCCGTCCGCGTTCATCAGGCCCGCGGCGATGAGCTGCGCGGTGTTGACCTTCACCAGGACGGTGTAGTCGGTCAGATTCTCTGCGTTGTTCCGGTTGTCGATGGTGACGGGGACGTACGTCCTGGCCGCCGGAGCGGCGCCGAGCGCCGCGGCGGATGCGAGGAGAAGGAGGAGGAACAATCCGGTATGCGGTTTCATATCGAAGACTCCGCGGTCGATGGGTCGTGGCCGAACATGGCGTTCATCAATTGGGACGGCTGGAGGGAGGCGCGGGAAGCGTTCCGGTGCCCCCGCCGGACGGTTCGTCGTCGGATGCGGAAAGGAGGATGGCGGCCGTCGCGCCGGCGACGATGGCGGCACCGCCGGCGTAATAGAGCCACGCGGGAACGCCGGTGTTCTTCTCGATCGTCAGTTCGAACTCGATGTCGTCGAACGGCAGTCCTTTGGGAAGCTGCTTCTTATAGGCCCACAGGATGCGCCGGTTGGGTCCGACGAAGCGTCCGTCGCCGATGTCACCGCGCGACTCCTTCATCCGCACGCTGAACGCCTTGTCCTTCTCGCGCGTGAGCCGCACCGAGACGTCGTACTCCGCGTCGGGCTCGTCGCCGACCGGCGTATGGAAGTAGGTGATGACGATGAGGTCGCCGCTCTGTTCGACGGAGGTGATGCCGTAGGTCTGTTTCCCCTGCGGCCGGACCGGTGCGGCGGTGAGTACGGTGAGCACGATGAGCGTGCCGATGATGCGCATGAATGCCTCCAGAGTTGATGCGTCCCTGCCCGACCGCGTCGACGGTCCGGGCGCGGGTTCCCGTGTCAAAAGGTGAATGCGACGTAGACGATGCCGACGGAGGTCTTCTGTTCCACCTCGACCTCCTTCGTCACGGTCGTCATCGAATTGGAGACCGTGACCGTGTGGACCGGGTTCGCGGTATGTTCGCGGTACCCGATGATGACGGCGTCGATGAACGTTATGCCGACGCTGAAACCGAGGCCGCTGGTAAAGGTATTGGCGGACTCCTGTTTCGCCCACGGTACGCTGCCGATGGTGCGGTCGGGACGGTGCACCATGGTCACGCCGTAGTCGACCGATGCGTGCAGATGAACGTTGTTCGAGAGCGGCAGCGCCAGTCCTGCGCCCGGTGCGAACCAGACCATGCCGTAACTTCCCCCCTCGGACGAGACCGTCGTGCCGGTCAGCGACGAAAGTGCGTCGGTGTTGAAGCCCATGTACACGACCTGGAACGAAAGCGGGAGGTAGAGGAACTCCGCGAGATGGATACGCCCTTCGTAGCCGAGGTTGAACCCTTTCTTGGCGAATCCCATCGAGGGGAGGTCGCTCATGCCGAGGTCGTCGTGCGGCATGACGTACCCGAGCGTGAGCCAGAACCCGCTCAGGTCGATCCCTTCCTCCTCCGGCGCTCTCGCCTGCTTCTGCGCCGTCGGCGCCGACAGCGCCGCTCTCCGCTTCGCGGCCGCTTCCCCTTGTACGCCACCCGCGGAGAACGCCGAACGGGCCGCGTCGCGGTGCGGTCCGACGACCACCGAAACGGTCCGGTTCCCCATCGTCCCTTCCGGGACCCGCACGTCGATGCGTTCCTTGGTCCATGTCAGCACTTCGGCCTCCGTTTCACCGAAGAGTACCGCACCGTCCGCCGGACGCTGGGCCGGGAACGTTCCGTTCACTCTCACGACGGTTCCGGGTGCGCCGGTGACCGGAGCGAAGCTCTCCACGTGCGGCACGAACTCTTTGACGATGCGGCGGATCTCGGAGAAGTCGACGAACTCGACCCCCTCCTTCGTCTCGATGACGACGGTCTTCTCGGGGATGCGTTCGAGGATGGTGCCGGAGACGCTGCGTCCGTTCTTCAGATGGATGACGTCCAGTTCCTGTGATGACAACGGTACGGCGAAGAGGACGAGGAGAGCGATGAGACGATGTGGTGTGATGAACAGGGCGTTCATGGCGGCTCAGCGGTCTGATGACGGAATGGAGACAGAGCCGTTTCTATAATACCAATTATCCGTTCATCGTGCAATGAATTACCGGAGGATGCCGGAGAAGGCGCCGAGAAACAGGAGCGGCCGCTCTTGATTCAAACGGGAGCGGAAGCATGAGGGGACGGTACGAAGCGTGGCAGGACAGCGAACAGCGGGAGGCCGACGCAACGGCATGACGCGATCAAGGGACCGGCCGTCGCGGCGGGAGCGGTCACTTCACGACGGACAATACGATATGGTCCATCGTCCGCCGGTCGAGCGGGATCTTCGCCAGCCAGCGGGAAAGGTCGGTCAGCGTGAGCTTCGGGAGGACCAGTTCGTCCCCGGAGAAGGTCGCGTTCTTCACCTCCGCGACAGGAACGTCGTCCTTCGTGACGACGAGAATGAACTCCTCAGTGGAGGACTTCGCGTCACCGTCCACGGTGAGGTAGAGGTCGAACCCTTCGGGAAAGAGGAACTTCTGTTTGGCGCCGAGGCGGTTGTCGCGGGTGAGACCGTTCGGGAAGAGGACCTGGATGGTGTCGCTCTTCACGTTGATGATGGTGAGGCGGCAGTCACGGGAGGCGACGATATCGAAGAGGACCGGTTCGCTCTCGCGGTACGTGGTCCGTTTCGTCCGCACGCTCAGCGAGAATCCGGGGTCGGCGGCGCCGTCGGGCACCACCACGAACGCCTCGAGCTGCGCCTCCACCTGGAAGAGCCGCTCCCCCTTGGCCGCGCTCTTCGTCACCCGCACCGGGTCCGAGATGCGGACATTGCGCTCTTCCGTGATGATGCCGCGCGAGGAGGCTTCGGTGAAAGCGCTGTAGTAATCGGAGAGGTCCTTATTGTCTTCGGTCTGCACGCGGTAGGAGGAGGCGGAGACGACGATGCCCGCCTGGTTCAGCGCGTCCGCCCTCGCACGCTTCACCGCTTCGGTCTCCATCGCGGCGAAGTTCGTGCCGAAGACGGCCGCTTTCCCGGTCACCCACTTCCCCTTCTCCTGGGCGGAGAGGGTGACGAGGCCGGCGAGGAGCAGGCACAGGAGCGGGCGGAGGAAGGACATCAGTACCTCACCAGCACACGGTCCGGATCGCCGTAGAACTCCGGCGTCTGTTGTCCGCTGATGCGTTTGGAATGGGGTATCATGTTCGTCTCGACGTACGCCTTCAGTTCGCCGAGCGTGATCTCGCCGTCCTTGTCCTTGTCCGCTTCGCCGCGCAGTCCGGCGGTGAAGTAGTAGGTGAAGAGCCCGGTCTCGGTCTGGTCGTTGCCGAGGGAGGTCTCCTCCCCACTGGAGGAGTTGATGACGGTGAAGTTCTTATAGGCCGTCCACGGCTTGGTCACTTTGAGCTTGATCCCCTTGGCGGCGATGAGGTTCTCCTCCTTGTACATGCCGCTCCCGCGCGACGCGCCGCTGAAACAGGCGTCCAGGATGACGGTGACGGAGCGGGTGTTCAGGCGGTTGAGGTTCTCATAGAACGAGGCGATGGGATAGCCGTAGTCCTCCAGGAAGCGGATGTCGCCGTCCGCCGGGAAGAGGAACGTCTGGTCCGCGCTCTTGTTCGGGATGCCGTGGCCGGAGTAGAAGACGTAGACGTCGGTCTCGGCGGCGCGGGAGCCGATGAGGTCCCGCAGCTCCCCCTTCTCCGGGTCGAACATCTTCTTGAAGAAGATGCCGTTCACCTGTTCGTTGGTGTAGAAGAGGATGCGCGACGGGTCGATGCCGAACCGGTTCTCGAAGTAGCGCTTCATGATCTCCGCGTCGTTCGCGGCGTACGGGGCGGAGACGATGCGGGAGTACCGCTCCACGCCGATGACCACCGCCACCGCGTTCGGATTGCGCGTCTTGCCGGGGCGAACGTCCTGGATGTCCACGAAATCGCCGGCGGTGTTCTTCGGACCGGTCTTGATGACGGTGACCGTGCGCTGCTGCGATTGTTTCGCCTCCACCGCGAGCACCTTCGGCTGCGCCGGTTTCTGGTCCAGCTGGATGGGGAGCTGCCAGTCGGACAGGACGCCGTCCTTCTCCGCGTCCTCGAGCGTCAGGAAGACCGGCAGGTCTCCCGTTCCGTTGAACCGCGGTGTCGGACTGAGGATGAACGAGAACTCCTTCAGTTCGCCCGAGCGGATGTCCCCGATCTCCCCCTCGTTGGCGTCCAGCACGATGTTCGGCGAGGTGGTCTTGACGGCGTACTTCACGGCATTGGCCTTCGCCAGACCGATGTTCTGCACCGCCACCTTCACCTGCACGCGCTCCCCTTTCTCCAGCAGCCCGTCGTACCGTTTGGCGTAGAGTCCCTCGCCCCGTTCCGAGATCTCGATGCCGGAGAAGTTCAGCTTCGGCGGCTCGAACTCCTGCGTCGAGAGCTCCAGGTACGCGGTCTCGAGGTCGTACTGGTTCTTCTCCTCGCCGGTGATGACGAACTTGCGGACGCCGGTCTTCACCCCTTTCCCGGCCAGGATGTTGAAGACGAGCGTCGCCTCTTTCTTCGGCGGGATGAGGTCCACCGTCTTCGGACGGTCCATGTAGATGGCGCGGTCCGGCGTCTTGGAATCGTCCGTGATGGAGACCTTCAGGTTCTCCGCGTTGCCGATCCCCTTGTTGACGATCTTCACGGTGACGGTGGCGCGCTCGCGGTTCTCGAGGATGCCGTTCCCGTTCTCGTCCTTGAACGAGAGCTGTGCGACGAGGTCCGCCGGCCCCGCGGCCGAGGCGTTCTGCTCCTCTTTCGTTCCGAGGCTGCCGACCTTGAACTTCACCTGCGCCGAAAGGCCGAGCGTCAGGATGAGGATGGCGGTGATGAGTCGTATTGTCATGATGGTCTCCTTCGACGATGTCCGCGTCGGGCGGTGCGGCGCAACGGCCCCGGTGTGCCCGCGCGATGTCAGATGCCGATGCCGAGCACGATGGCGCCGTAATCCGATTGCAGTTCGCGGCCGACAAGCTCGTAGTTCGGCTTCATGATCACCATCCGGTACGACAGGGTCGTGCCGTCGGTGAACATGAGACCGGCGGACCAGGTGAAGCCGAACGGGAACGCGGTCTCCGATTCGACGCTGGAGGAAAAGAAGGTGCTCCTGATCGTGACGTCCGGCAGTTCGTAGAAGCCGAACGCCGCCTCGCCCGAGACGAACAGGTTGACGTCGTCGTCCAGCGGCACAAGAAGCCCGAGTCCGGCGTAGATGGCGATGCTCGTGAACATCTCGCTCTCGGACTCGACGGTGGCCGTCCCGCCGATGGACGAATTCATCGCCTCAAGGTCAAGTCCGTTGAAGCTGGCGATGGTGCCGATGGGGATGTAGAAGTTCTCCGCGATGCGGACGCGCCCTTCGATGCCGAAACCGAATCCTCCCGTTGCGAACCCGGCGTCGTTCCCTTCGGTCGCGCCGAACGAGCCGCTGGGCATCGTATACGCGCCGAAGATGGCACCGCCGAGGTCATCGTAGGACGATGCGTCATACGACGACGGGGATGAGAACACCGGCGTTTCCGTTTTCGCCTTCACAAAGAACGGCTGTTTCGCCGCCGCCTTCTGATTGCCGGCGATGACCGTCACCGGCACGGTACCGGCGTCCATGTCCTCCGGCACCCGGAAGCTGACCGCATCCGCTTTCCATTGCTCGGGTGTGACTCGTTCTTTTCCCAGCATCACGGCGCCGTTCGACGGACGCTGTTTCGGGAACGCACCGCGAACCGTCACCAAAGTTCCCGGTTCACCGCTCCTCGGCACGACATCGGTGATCTCGGGGAAGAACTCGCGCGCGATGTTCCTGATCTCCGAATAGTCGACGAACTCCGTCTCCCCGTTCACTTCGATGACCACGGTCTTGTCCGGGATGCGTTCCAGGATGGTACCGACGACCGTCGTTCCGTCCTTTTTATAGATGACGTCGAACTCACGACCTTGAGCGGAGAGCGTTCCCGCGGCAATGAACAATGCGGCCGTCACCGCGGCGAATTGAAGTATTCTCATACAGACCGATGAATGATGTTGTAGGGAGGTCACACGAAAATAGCGATTCCGCCACATTCATGCAAATTGTTCGACGGAACCGATGCATTCCCGCAATAGGGAAACACCGGCTGGCGGGCCGGTGTCGTGGCGGAATGGCGGAATGTGGTTCGACTAATAGGAACGGTTGTTCGGTCTCGTCAGGACCATCTGCACGACGGAGATGTTCCGGGTGGCGAAACCGGCCTCGCAGTAACTCAGATAGTAGTTCCATTTCCGGATGAAGCGATCGTCGAAGCCCAGGGCCCGCACCCGGTCCAGCCGGCGGTTGAACGCCTCTCGCCACTGCGCCAGCGTCGCGGCGTAGTCCCCTCCGAAGTCCTTCATGTCCAGCAGATGCATGTCACCGGTGGCGTTGACCGCCTTCACCATCGCGCTGATGGAGGGAAGGAGCGTGCCGGGGAAGATGTGGGTCTGAATGAAGTCCACACCGGTGCGGAACTGGTCGTACCGCGAATCCGGCGAGGTGATGACCTGGAACGCCATCAGTCCGTCGGGCTTCACGAGTTCCTGACACTTCCGGAAATAGGCGCCGAGGAACTCGTGTCCGACCGCCTCGAGCATCTCGATGGAGACGAGCTTGTCGTACCGTCCCGTGAGCGTGCGGTAGTCGGTCAGACGGATGTCGATGCGGTCCGCCACCCCCTCCCGTTCGAACCGTTCCTTCGCGTACGTGTACTGCTCCTTCGAGATGGTGACGGTGGTGACGCGGCAGCCGTACCGCTTCACGGCGTGCACCGCAAAGCCGCCCCATCCGCTGCCGATCTCGATCACATGGTCCGCTGCATTGAGACGCAGCTTCCGGCAGAGACGGTCGTACTTCTCCGTCTGCGCCTCCTCCAGCGTCCGGGCGCCGTTGCGGAAATGGGCGGCGGAGTACGTCATGCCCGGATCGAGCCAGAGAGCGTAGAAGTCGTTGCTCAGGTCGTAATGCTCCGCGATGTTCCGGCGCGCGCCGGCGACGGTGTTGGAGCGGAGCAGGTGGGCGATGCGGTTGACCCCCTTCAACAGGTTGACCGGCGAGAAGCCCCTCCGTCCGGAACCGGAGAGGGCCGGCGAGCGGTCGATGTTGTGGATGAACCAGGCGACGACGCCGGTGAGACTGTCGGTCTCCCACTCTCCGTCGATGTACGCCTCGGCCAGGCCGATGTCTCCGTAGAGCACCGCCCGGCGGAACATGCCGTAGGAACGGACGTGCATCGTGGCGCGGACGTCGGACGACGGGTCGCCGATGCGGATGGTCTCGCCGTCCGGCAGCGTCAGCAGCATCGTCCCCCTGGTCAGGTCCGCCAGGATGCGCAGGACGATGCGCTCGTAGAGCGAAAACCGTTTGCCCGACGCGAGCAGGTCGGCGAGGGTGCGTTCTCTCACTTGTTCCATTGAAGGGCTCCTTGCTGGAGTTCGGGATGCTGATGCTTACGGAAGAAGGGCAGTCGCCGCAACATGAGCTTGAGCGCCTGCCAGTGGATGAGCGTGATGATCCGGAGCGTCATGAACGGGAACCGGAGCGTGTACCACAGCAGACGGGCGTCGGTCAGCGGCCGGCGCACGCCGGTGAGCGCCGTGAGGAAGAACTTCTTCCCCTCCTTGTGGTCGTTGATGACCACATGCAGCCGCTCGTCCGGCAGACCGAGCTGGAAATCGAACGACGCGTCGTGGTCGATGAACGGCGAGACGTAGAAGTGTTTCGTCACCGTCCGCCGGAATCCCGTCTCCGTCCGGTCCTCCCGGCGGAGCAGGAACGGCTTCACCTCTCCGAACGTGTTTCCCACCTCGGGCACGGCACAGAGCGGATTCCCGGCGGTGTCATAGCAATAATAGAACGAGACGGGATTGAAGACGTACCCGAATGTGCGCACGTTGGTGATGAGCAGGATGCGTCCGACGGTCTCCCGTACGCCGTTCCGGCGGAGGTACTCTTCCAGGTTCTCCCGCGCCGTCTTCTTTCCGAGCGGAAGATGGTCCGCGTCCCGGAAACTGAAGAGGTTCGGCCGGTCGTGACTGAACAGCCGCAGAGAACGGTGCAGCGTCCCCAGTTCGTCCAGGTCCAGCGCGAACATGTACACCCGGTACACGAACCGGTTCTTCAACGGCTCGAGCCGGTGGTGCATCACCGTGCATTCATATAATGAAGAGCTGAATCGCATTCTTTCTTCTACCTTCTACCTTCTACCTTCCACCTTCTACCATCTACCTTCTACCATCGACCTTCTACCATCGACCTTCTTCCGTCCATCGTTCATTTTTTTCTCTTTTCTTTTTTCTTTTTTCTTTCTCATTATCATCCCCTCCATCCCTCTCCTCCCAACCGTTCCGCCAACTCCACCGCAGAGGTCAACGCATCCTCATGGAAACCGTACCGGAAATAGCTTCCGCAATAGTACAGCGGTCCTTGTTCGTTCAGCGACGGCAGTTCCTTCTGCGCCTTCATCGCCTCCACCGAGAAGACCGGGTGAGTGTAGACGATCCGCGTGATGCGTTTCGCAGGATGCACCAGTTCTTCGCCGTTGATGTTGACGAAGTAGTTCTTCCGTTCCGAGACCTGCTGCAGACTGTTCATCCAGTACACGGTGGAGGGGACCATGGAACCGCGCGCGTCGCCGTCGATGCGGTAGTTCCAGGAGGACCACGCCCGGCGGTTCTTCGGCATCACCGATTCGTCCGTATGCAGCAGGGCGATGTTCTCCTGGTAGCGGAAGGGGGCGAGCAGGCGCCGTTCGCCTTCCGTGGGGGACTCCAGCATCGCCAGCGTTTCGTCCGCGTGCGAAGCGAAGATGACCGCATCGAACCGCTCGGACGCGCCGCTGCGCAGCGTCACCGTGGCGCCATCCCGCTCCCGGCGCACCGAGGCCACCGGCGCGTTCAGACGGATGCGGTCCCGGAACGGCGCGATCAGCCTCTCCCGGTACGACTGGGAGCCGTGCTGTACCGTATACCATTGATGCTGCGTGTTCAATCCGAGAAAACCGTGGTTCTTGAAGAAACGGACGAGTGTGTACGCCGGGAACCCGAGCATCTCGTCGATGGGGGTGGACCAGACCGCCGAGCTCATCGGGATGAGGTACTTATAGAGCATGTCGTCGCCGTATCCTTTTTCGCGGATGTACTCTGCGAGCGTCATTTCGGCGTAGCGGAACTCCGTCAGCACCTCTTCGCATTCCGTGTTGAAGCGGTCGATCTGCCGGAGCATCGCGATGTAGCGCGGATTGAAGAGGTTCCGCCGCTGGGCGAAGAGTCCGTTGAGACCGGTGCCGCTGAACTCCAGCCCGCTCGCGCTGTGACGCACGGAGAAGGACATCGAGGTCTTCTTCGTCGGCACCTCCAGCTCCGCGAAGAGCCGCAGCAGGTTCGGATAGGTGACGTGATTGAAGACCATGAAGCCGGTGTCGATATGGACCGGCGTCCCCTCTTCGTCCACCGTCACCGTGTTGGTGTGGCCGCCGACGTAGTCGTTCTTCTCGAACAGGGTGACGTCGTACTTCCGGTGCAGGAAGTGCGCCGCGCCCATGCCGGCGATGCCGGTGCCGATGATGGCGAGTTTCTTCATCTCAGTCGTTTGCTGTCGTAGGACGTCGTCGTTCGTCGGGGGAGCGTGATGTTCACGGTCCCGGTTTGTCGAATGTCACCCGGACAAGGTAGGCCTTCCCGCTCCGGTCGTAAATATTGGAAATACCTTCATAGTTCAATGCGCGCCGCGTCTCCGCATCGTACCACACCACCACGGGGTCCACGAACAGCCGGATGTACCAATGGTCCGACTCGAAGCGGACCACCATCGCCTTCCGTCCCCGGAACATCTCCTCCCGCTCCTTTACAACGCGGAACTGGAAGTAATCAAGCTGGGACGGAACGCCGAGGTTGAATCCCACCTTCTCCCCCCGCTCCAGTCTGTCCCATGACTGACGGACCAGCACGTTCAGTCCCGCATCCACCGCCACCGTGCCGGGAATGGAGAGTGTCCGTTCGTTCAGCGAGGAGCCGTGCTTCTCCTTCTCGAACAGTTTCAGCCCGCCGGCGGCCGGTTCGGCCCCTTCGATCGTTCCGTAGCGGAAATCTTCGAGACGGAACGCCGCCGCGGAGGAGCCGTTGAGCACGATGCGCTTCTCGGCGATGACCGCCCGGTTCGGGTCGCGGTAAGTGATGACGGAACGGACGTGCTCCCCTCCTTCGTACACCGCTTCGTGCTCTTCGAAGTAGATGACCGTTCCGCTCTTCAGGTCCGTGGCGGTGCCGGTGTACCGCTGCGTCTCCGTGCGGTTCTCGGACCGAACGACGGACGCCATCAGGAGGATGACAAGGAGTGTCTTCATCGCGCTTTCGTGAAGAGGTAGTGACTGACCAGCCATTCGTTCCCGTTCCGGTATCCCCACAGCTCGGCGCATGCCATGAAGAAGACGCGCCAGTAGACCCACCATTTCGTCTCGTTCTCCTTGCCGTACGTTGCCGCCAGGATGGGACGGATCTCCGCTTCGTGCCGGTCCATGTTCGCCAGCCACGCTTCGCTCGTCTTCTGGTAATGCGTCCCCGGCACATGCCAGTGCTTCTCGATGCGGACATCCTTCGCGAAGTAGAGCAGCAGGTCGTCGCTCGGCATGATGCCGCCGGTGAAGAAGTACCGGGACATCCAATCGCTCTCGTCCTTCACCTCGAAGAGGTACGCGAAGTCCCGGTGGGTGAAGATGTGGACGAAGAGCTTCCCCTCCGGCCGCAGCATCCGCGAGACCTTCTCCAGCAGCCGCTCGTAGTTCCGCATGTGCTCGAACATCTCCACCGACACCACGCGGTCGAACTGCTCGTGCAGTTCGAACGTGTTCATGTCCGCCGTGATGATGGTCAGGTTCGTCAGACCGCGCTTCGCCGCCTCGGCATCGATGTACTCCTTCTGCGTGCGGGAGTTCGAGACGCCGGTGATGGAGGAATTGGGGAACCGGGCCGCCATGAACAGGGAGAGCGAACCCCAGCCGCAGCCCAGTTCCAGCACCGTCATGCCGTCCTTCAGTTCCGCCCGTTCCACCGTCAGCGCCAGCATGTCCGCTTCGGACCGGTCGATGGAATCCACCCCCGCGTTCCAGTAGCCGGAGCTGTACTTCATATGCTTTCCCATCACGAGCCGGAAGAACTCCGTCGGCACTTCGTAGTGCTGTTCGTTCGCCTCGGCGGTGTTCTCGGCGATGGGTCCGCTCTTCAGCCGCGCGATGAGGGCCGAGAGATGCGCCTGCTGCGCCTCCGCGTTCGGTTTCGTCTCCTCCCGAAGACGCTGCGCGAGCAGACGGCGGATGCCGAAACGGATGAGCGGGTCGGGGAGGAGGTTCTTTTCGAGAAGAGAAGAAATCATAGGAGAAAAATGATAATCAATTGAATCATTGGATCATTGATTCATCGGTTCATCGGACAATGATTCAATGAATCAATGAACCGATGAATCAATTTCGTTAACGGTTCTTTTTGAACCACGGAACAAACGCGCTCGTGGTCCGCTGGTACTCCCGGTACCGTTCGCCTTTGGAGCGGATCGCGTTCTCTTCGGTCAGCGGGATGCCGGTGATGCGGAGCAGCACGTAGAGCATCCCGGCCGGGGCGTACAGGGTGAGCCAGCCCCACGGCGTGACGGAGGCCATCAGGAAGTACGACACCCAGATGAGCCATTCGAAGAAGTAGTTGGGATGCCGCGAGTAGTTCCACAGACCGCGCCGGCACACTTCCCCCTTGTTCGCCGGGTCGCTCTTGAACGCGTGCAGCTGCGCGTCCGACACTGCCTGGCCGATCACCGAGACGAACCACACACCGATGCCCGCCACTTCCAGCCAGTGCAGCGAGGGGGAGGGATTCGCCGCGATGAGGATGAACGGCACCGTCATGATGACGATGGTGACCGCCTGGTACTGGTAGAACATGAAGTACCGGAACGGGATGTTCTTCCCCCATCCCTTCTCCAGCATGTCGTACCGTGCGTCGTGGTGCGACCCCAGCACGCGGGTGAAGAGCAGATAGAGACCGAGACGGAGACCCCACAGACCGGTCATCGCACCGAGCACCAGCCGCCGCATCGCGTCGCCTTCACCGGACCACGCGTACAGCATGCCGATGAGTGCGAGACCGATCCCCCACCCTGCATCCACGATCATCGGCTTGTTCGTCACGCGGTAGATGAGCCACAGCAGACACATCATCGCGAAGACGAATCCCCAGCCGTACAACGATGTCAACAGCACCGTTTCCATATCGTCACTTCCTCAGCAGAACGTTGTGCAGCCCCTCGCCCTTCTTCAGCCGGAAGATCTGCAGCAGCACGTACGCCGTGACCGCGATGCTGCCGAGTCCGACGAAGAGCACCGTCCATACTCCCTTCAGAACGATGGACGACTCCTTATAATAGACCCAGAGAAGGAGCACCAGAATGAGCGCGTAGAAATCCCACAGCGTCGCCCGCATCCACGGGATGCTCGCCAGGAAATCCCATTCTTTGAACAGATTGCTTTCGAGACTCGTGGAGATGACGATGTAGACGACCCACACGAAGGTGGCGGAAAGAAGGGCGATAAGACCATTTTTCATGCGTGTTTCTCCTAATTTCCATAGTGAACGCCCGATTTGCACGAAAAGTTCAAACCAATTCGGACGGTGACAACAAAAAACCCCGAAGATTCCGGGGCTTTTTGTGAGTTCTACTGTATCTCCGCACTTCTCGTCATTCGAATGATGCCGAGCCATTCGAACAGCTTCATGAACGGATAGGTCGGATCGAATTCGAACCATTTCTTGGCGAAGTTCGCACTGTTCGGATAGCGGTGGTGATTGTTCTGGAACAGTTCCCCCATCGTCACGAAGTCCAGCGGAAGCGTATTGCGGGACTGGTCTCCGGTGTCATGGAAATTGACGTATCCCAGCTTATGGCCGAACCAGTTCACGATGCCGCCGTGAATCGGCCCCATGATGAAATGGGCCGGGAGAAGCAGATACCAATACCAGGCATCGGCGTAGTATATATAGAACAGCGTATACGCGATTCCCCACAACACCCGCGGTATCCATGCCGCCGAGAGACGGTCAAGAACCTTCCATTCCGGTATCCCCTTCTCAAAATTCTCGCCGGGAGAGACTTTCCGCATCAGGATGTCGATGTAGATGTCATAGGTACGGGACATCATCCGGAACATGCTCTTGAAATAGTGGGGAGAATGCGGGTCCTTCTCCGTATCGCTGTACGCATGATGCATCCGGTGCATCACCGCATACGCCCGGGGATTGAGGAAAGAGGAGCCCTGCGTGATGAAGGTGAAGAGATAGAAGAACTTCTCCCAGAACGGGCTCATCGTGAACATCTTATGCGCCGCATAGCGGTGCAGGAAGAAGGTCTGGCTGAAGAGGGAAAGGAACCAGTGTCCGACGAAGAAAATGGGGATTGCCATAGGGAGTTCGGTCGATGGTGAAAGATACGGCGGTCTGCGCCGCTCCTATAACCGCCGGAGGCGCGTCCGCGGTTCCATGCCGCAAATATAACTCCCCCGGCACTCACCCGCAAACCGCCGTTCTGCAAGGATAGTTTTTGAACGGCCGGATTGATATATTGAGGCAATCCACCCTCCACCAACCGAGGATGCAATGAAACTGACCGCGCTCCTGCTCCTGTTCACGTTGACCCTCAACGCCCAGAAGAAGACCATGACCCCCGACATCCACTCCTACGCCAACTCCGCCGACGTCACTGTCACACACATCTCGCTCGACCTGACAGCGGATTTCGAAGCGAAGACCCTCTCCGGCACCGCGACGCTCGACCTGAAGAACCTGAAGAAGAGCAGCACGCTGGTGCTGGACACGAAGGGGCTTTCGGTGGAGGGGGTGACGCTGGACGGCACAAGCGCCGCGAAATACACCATCGGCGAACCGCACGCCATCTTCGGCGCGCCGCTGACCATCACCATCACACCGAAGACGAAGCAGGTGACGGTGAAGTATTCCACCTCTCCCTCCGCCGGAGCGCTGCAATGGCTCGAACCGTCACAGACGGCGGGCAAGACGAAGCCGTTCCTCTTCACCCAGTCCCAGGCAATCCTCGCCCGCACATGGGTGCCGTGCATGGACGGACCGGGGGTCCGCTTCACCTACTCGGCGGTCATCCGCACGCGGCCGGACCTGGTCGCGGTGATGAGCGCGGCGGGGAACTCCGGCACGAAGAGCGCGGAGGGGGTGTACCGGTTCGAGATGAAGCAGCCCATCCCCTCCTACCTGCTCGCGCTGGCGGTGGGTGACCTGGAGTTCCGTCCGCTCGGTCCCCGCAGCGGCGTCTACGCCGAACCCTCCGTCGTGGAGAAGGGGGCGTACGAGTTCGCGGACCTGGAGAAGATGATCGCGGCCGCGGAGGAGCTGTACGGACCGTACCGCTGGGAGCGGTACGACCTGCTCGTGCTGCCGCCGAGCTTCCCCTTCGGCGGGATGGAGAATCCGCGCATCACGTTCGCCACGCCGACCATCCTGGCGGGCGACCGCTCCCTCGTCGCGCTCGTCGCGCACGAACTGGCGCACTCCTGGTCCGGCAACCTCGTGACGAACGCGACGTGGAACGACTTCTGGCTCAACGAGGGATTCACCGTCTACTTCGAACACCGCATCATGGAGAAGGTGTACGGCGCCCCCTACGCCGAGATGCTCTCGGTGCTCACGCTGAAGGACCTGCGCGGCACCATCGAAGAAATGGGGGCTGCGAACCCCGACACGCGGCTCAAGCTGGACCTGAGCGGACGCGACCCGGACGAAGGGGTGACCGACATCGCGTACAACAAAGGATACTTCTTCCTCCGTCTGTGCGAAGAGACCTTCGGCCGCCCGGCGTGGGACGATTTCCTTAAAAAATACTTCAACGACAACGCGTTCCATCCGATGACGACCGAATCGTTCCTCGCCATCTTCCACAAGCATTTCACCGATACGGCGAAGAAGAACGCCATCGGCATCGACGCGTGGATCTACGCTCCCGGACTCCCGGCGAACTGTCCCGAGCCCCGCTCGGACGAGTTCACGAAGGTGACCGCGCAGATCGACGCCTGGAACGCCGGCACGCCCCCGTCCAGACTCGTCACGGCGGACTGGACCACGCACCACTGGCTCTACTTCCTCCGCAATCTTCCCGCGGAACTGCGGCTGGAGAAGGTGATCGAGCTCGACTACGCCTTCAACTTCACCCGCACCGGCAACGCCGAGATCGCCTGCGAGTGGTTCCAGCGCTGCATCAAGAGCGGGTACGAGACCGCCTACGGTCCGATGCGCAACTACCTGATGAACGTCGGCCGGCGGAAGCTCATCAAACCGCTCTACACCGAACTGGTGAAGACGCCGACGGGACTCGCCTGGGCGAAAGAGGTGTACGCCAAGGCGCGGCCCGGCTACCACTCGGTCAGCACCAACACCTTGGACGCCATCGTGAAATGATGGAGGGAGGGAGGGCGCCTGCCGCGCCTTCCCTCTCCCGCCGCATGAGATCATCATTCATCATCCTCGCCCTCCTTCTCGTCCTCCCCGCGCCGGCGCAGACGAAGCGTACGGCCTCCGCGCACACCGTCTGGACCGAACGCGCCTCCGCCGTCGCGCAGCGCTTCTACGCGGTGTACACCTCCGGCTGGGAGGGGGCGAACGGCGCCATCGGCGACGCGTTCCTCTTCCGCGCGACGGGTGACACCGCCATCCTGCACCGCTACCGGACCCGCTTCCCTCTCACCGCCATGTTCAACGGAACATGGGTGGACGACCGTGCGTGGATCTGTCTGGCGGAGCTGTACTGGTGGGAGTTCACCGGCAGGAAGAACGGCGTCTGGCTCGCCGACGCGCGGCAACGGTACGACGAGGCGAAGAAGGAAGGGCGTTTATCGTCCCACGAAGGTTACTGGAGCTGGTACAACTATCCCCCCCGGTGGAACGTCGGCGAGCGCATCTTCACCAACAGCAACATGAACCTGATGGCGGCGGTGGCGTGCCGTCTGTATGAGGCGACGGGCGAACGGAAGTATCTGGACGATGCACTGCTGGTGTGGAACGGCGACGTTCGGACGCCGGGGGTGGAGCGGACCTTCTACCGCGGCAACGGAGTGTGGGCCGGACGGGGAGGCGCGGCGGCGTTCGGGAAACAGCTGCCGTGGGAGTCCGCCAGTTACCTCACCCTGCTCAACGCGCTCCACCGCGCGACGAAGGAGGAGCGGTACCGCACCATCGCCGTCGCCTCAGCGCGGCACATCCTGGACCCGGCGAACGGCTGGGTGGACGGTGAGGATTTCTATCAGAAGCACATGGACGGCAACGGCGCGTTCGTCCACTACCTGTTCGACGCGTACGACATCTCCCCGAAAGAGCTCGCCGAAGTGCCGGTGAAAGTGGAACGGATGCTGAACCACGTCTGGACGAACCATCACGGCCGGGCGACGGTGACGCTCCACCGCGCGTCGGACCACGGCATCCGGAACGGCTGGAACCCGAACGGCGGCGAGGACGGATACGGGGTGGACGAGATCGGCACCGTGCATGCCCAGTCACAGGCCCTGCGCGCATTCGGAGTCTTCGCATTTTACCACTCACGTCACCGCTGACCTCGCACCTAGAATATTTCTCGAAATAGCGTTGGCATCATTCGCTTTTTATGTTGTTCCTCTCCATTTGCTCAATAAATTGGTCGTATCGTTGGGATCAGATCAACTTGTGAATTCTAGAAAAAGCCCTGGTCATCATTCTGTGACCTAGGTTGCGTCTCATATGCCGAGCGGCGTCTACTATAATTCAATTATCACAGAACAATTTTCTCAGGTCAGGCGAATGGTGTACTCGAAATGACCGATACAGGCGGAGAGGGCGCATCTCTCTCCCCTTATTATTGAACAATAGGATACGAAATGCAAGGCTTTCATAAAGTACTCGTCGTAGCGTTTTCCGTGATACCACTATCCTGTACCGAGAATTACCAGGGCCCCATCGCACCACCGAAAGACCCGACACAACAGTACGTTTGGAGCATCGATACGATTCGTTATGCACCGATCCCCGGTGGTTTCGTACAAACAATCATGTTGGACGTTTGGGGGAGCAGCGACACTGCCGTGTATGTCGTTGGACATGATTACTACAGCAGGGGGCAAATGTGGAAGTTCAATGGTGTCGCATGGGACAGGTTGATACTATCGGCGAATGAAAGACCGGATGGTATTTTGTCATCCGCATTTTCGCTCTCGGGTCTTTTTGGACTTGCGTGGAACGATGTCTATGCATTTGGCGATATCGTCGGATATGATTCAAAAGAACCAACGAAGATGATTTTTATGAAATTGCTGCTGCACTACGACGGTATGTCTTGGTCTCGTATATCGTTAACCACACCCGGTATTCTTTTGCAAGGCACCGGCAGTCCGGGATCGATCGTTATTGGAGGCGACCGGGGGGAAGTCTATTCTTTCTCACAAGGCAGTTGGAGCATCGACACGATATCCGGAGAATATCCGTACGGTTTGCCGTCCGTGTATCCGCTGGGTATCTATGGTGAGGCAGTGAATGCAATCACTCGACTACACGTCCCTTCCCTCCAAACGGAGCTCCTCCAGCTCATTCGAATCAAGAACGATACTACTATCGTTCTTGATTCGACGAACAGCACGTATCCACGATGGGGTACCAATACTTACTGGGGAACCACCTCACCAAATGTCTACGCGGTCGGAACCGGCGGCATCGATCGCTTTAATGGGGTCTCATGGAGCACGCTGAACGGTTCGAACAGATTTTCAGCGATTGAAGGAGTGACCGAGCATGATATCTACGCAGTCGATTTTAATGGCGGGGTGCATCATTATGACGGAACACGATGGACACTGATTCATACCCTGCCAATCGACCGGGTATTTAGCGCTGATATAGCAGTGTTTCCGAACAGCCTCTTCATCATCATGATATCAGGGGATTGCACCATCGTCTTCCGCGGTGTGAAGAAATGATTGTTTCTATCGACATCCTCAAGACGGCATCATTGAATGATGATGGTATTACGATTTCAGCCTGGACGATACATTAGGAGAAGGGGACGGGATATGGTACTTCAGAAGAAACATCTGATAATTGTATGCATTATGATGATGTTCTGCCATTCAGATTCTCAATCACAGACTCTCGTTGAGATTCAATGCGGTGTGAACGTGGCCAAATTGTCCGACCCCGGGAATCTCATTTCGGGAGTACATTGGAAGACACGATTAGGCTTTATTGGCGGAATAAGCACACTTCTCAGCGCTACAGAGAACGTATTGATACATATCGGTTTGCGATATGTTCAGAAGGGGGTGAAATCCGAATGGTATTCCCTCTTCTATGGGAATGTAGAGGCAATGCTCACCAATCAATACATAGAGTTACCACTGTACATTAAAGTTGCATGTGCCGATTTTGGAACACAAGTGTTTGTTTTCGGCGGTCCATCTTTCTCATATCTACTCAGTTCAACCCAAACAGCCGATACACAATTCATGGGTCACATCTCACAAAACAGCAAAGAGGATTATCGATCGTACGACATCACATGTGACGCTGGATTATCCACATCAACACCACTGAATGAACACATATCTTTGACCGTATCAACCTTGTATTCATTCGGTGTAGTCCATGTCTCTCGATTTGAGTCAGATATGGCAACAAGGGATTTGAGAATCATGATCGGCACATCATTCACGATTCAATGATTCAAGAACGATAGGACTTACTTTCAGATTCTCCCGAAGGTAGGTCATCAGTTCTCGCATTCGGAATCTTCGCATACTGCCACTCACGTCTCCGCTGACACCACACCTACTCTCTTCCCGATGAATGGCGCGAATCGCATTCCACCTTCATAACAATTTCTCCGAGGGGTGGCGAACACAACACCGCGTCATGCTGAATCCCGCTCTCTGACGGCCCCCGGCGGGAATTCAGCATCCTTCTTACGATGAATGGTGTTCCCACCCTTTATGGACCGCATCTTTCAGATTCCTCACCCCTCACAATAGGAAAGCGAGGGTTCGGGGTTCGGAATGACAGCGGTGTGTACTCCATCACATCATTCTTGGTCGCCACCGTTCACGAAACACTGTTTCCCGCAGATTCCGCAGATGTACGCAGAGAAGACTCCACGTTGAAGAGATCATCTGCGGCTTTTTCTGCGAAATCAGCGTTATCTGCGGGAGACATCTTCTGTTTTATCAGCGATGCGCTCACCGTGCAGTTCTATTCGTGGTCGGTCGAGCACAATGAGATATATCCAAAAAGCGGAACCACAGAGAGCACAGAGTCTTCGCGGAGAACACAAAGATGCTTTATGCTTCTTTGCGCACTCTGCGGCGTATTGTCGCTCAACTCCGCGGACTCTGTGGTTATTGTATCTCTCAGCGATGCGCTCGGCGTGCAGGGCAGAGCATGGTCAAGCGAGCACATCGCGTACTCAAACTGTGATTTGTGACTTGTGACGTGGGATTTCTCCCGTGGCGGGGATTCTGAGATACTCTTCATCCCGAAATGAAAAAGCCCGGCATACACCGGGCTTCTGCATTACAACACGAACGGTGATTCGTCATTTCAAGAGGAGCATCTTCCGCTTGGAGGATTCGCCGCGGGAGTCGAGGCGGTAATAGTAGATGCCGCCGGAGAGGGCCGACGCGTCGAACGTGACCCGGTGCTCACCGGCGCCGTACACCCCTTCCGCCGGACGCGCCGCGATACGCCCGAGCATGTCGTACACGGTGAGGGTGAGCGGCCGTTCCGTCACCACCGAGAACGGTATGGTGGTCGAAGGATTGAAGGGATTGGGATAGTTCTGCCCCAGGACGAATCCGGCGGGGAGCGTCCGTTCTCCGCGGACCGACGCGATGCCCGGGGTCTTGAAGGTGACGGTGGTGTCCGGCATCGTCACCGCGTTGATGCTCTTCAGGTTCTTGATCTGCAGCGCGTACGTCGTTCCCGGCTCCAGCGCCGGGACGTTCAGTTTCAGTTTCGAGACGTCGCTGTTCACCCCCCACTCCACCGAGGCCGGCGAGCCGATGCCGTGGTCCAGCGTGAAGTTGGCAGCGGTGACCGACGCGGTCGAATCGACGTACCGCGTGAAGTCCACCACAACGCTCTGCAGCGTCGGTGCGGTGACGGCGGCGACGAGGGGCGCCGCGGCGGTGTTCCAGATCTCCGCGGCGAACTCCGGATGGTCGATGAAGGGATTGCGGTTGTGCTGGATGCCGAACACCGCGTCGTTCCGGTTCAGCTCCTTCTGGCTCACCGTATCGCTCAGATGCCACTTCAGCAGCTGCGCACTGTACCACGGCAGCAGGTCCGACTTGTTCGTGCCGCTGCTCGTGCTCCAGCCGCCGTCCTCGCCGTAGTACCGCACGGACATGTAGAAGGCCGAACGGGCGAAGTCCCCCTTGTACGCGTTGATGGGTTCGAACACCGTGCCGGTATAGCCCGGAGAGAAGCTCGCTCCCACTTTGCTGCCGTTGGACGAGGTCCACGACGCGACGCCGACCACGCCGAACGCGTAGTTGCTCCGGCGGTTGTTGACGTATCCGTCCGTGGGATAGACGTGGAAGAGGTCCGAACTCGGGGTGGACTGACTGTTGAACCAGCTCTGCGGCCAGGAATGCTCGCGGTTGTAGCAGTCCCCCTCCTTGCTGTAGCTTCCGCAGGTCTTCTGTCCGTGCGAGTACTCGTACGCCGGAGCACCTCCCGGCACGTCGGAATACATGTCCCACACCTTCCCGTTCGGCTTGTTGTCGGTGGACTGATAATGCGTGTACAACGAGGAATACGAGACCACGGTGTGGTCTTTGATGATCTGGTGCAGCTGCGCGCGGAGGGCGGTGCCGTACAGCTTGTAGGCGGTCTGATAATAATCGGCGTTCGGCGATGATTCCTGCGCGACGGCGAGCGACGCACAGAGGACGAACGGGAACAGGATCTTCTTCATTGCTTCCTTTCTCATGGCATGACGGCCGCCGTGTCCGTCTTCACGGTCACGGGCGCCCAGATGCTTTCGTTCCCCATCCGGTCCGACGCGGAGACGCCGACGGCGGTGAGGGTCTCGGTGCGCACGCGCGGCGCTTCATCCGCGCGGGCGTTCCGTACCGGTTCCGTCACGGTGCGGCGGAGCGGGAAGGTCCGTTCCGAACTTCCGCCGGAGACGATGTCGTACGTCCATACGGAATTGTACCGGTAGTAGAGCACCGACCGGAAGACGTCCGAGGGTGCTGCATGGCTCCACACGACGCGGAGCGAGTCCCCGTCCGTTGTGACGGTGACGGCCGGCGCGGCGGGAGCATCATCGTCCAGCCAGGGGGTCGGCGGCACGAGGGCGGGGCGTTGGTACGGTCCGGCGGTGAGCATCGGATTCATCACCGTGCTGTCGCGGAGGAACGCTTTCATGCTGAAGTGGACGTGTCCCGGTCCCTGTGGCACGAATCCCCGCGCGATCATGATCTGATTGAAGATCTCGTCGGCGGTCCGTTCGTCCCTCGGCCGGTTGATGATCATGCCGGGCCACAGGTGCCGTCCCTTCGTGTTCTCATTCGCCCACCAGCCGAGCAGCACCGGGAAGCTCTGCGGCACCTGGTTCACCGGCCAGTAGAGCTGCGGCGTCCAATAGTCGATCCACCCTTCGTTCAGCCACAGTTTGGCGTCCGCGAAGAGCCGGTTGTACTGGTCGTAGCCGGTGATGGAAGCGGGATAGCGCGGCCGCCAGATACCGAAGGGGCTGAGGCCGAACTTCACCGCCGGCTTCTCCGTCTTGATGCCGCGGTAGACCCGTTCGATGAACGTGTTCACATGCGAACGGCGCCAGTCCTCGCGCGAGAGGGGGCCGCCGCCGCTGCGGTACCGTTCCCAGCTCTCGTCGTCCGGGAACGTGCCGTCCCCGTACGGATAGAAGTAATCGTCGAAGTGGACACCGTCGATGTCGTACCGCTTCACCACGTCCATCACCACGGCGTACGACAGGTCCTGCACCTCCTTCAGCGACGGGTCGAGCCAGTACAGGTCGCCACCCGTCTTGCGGACGAGCTCCGGCCGCTGTTTCGCGACGGACGTGGCGGGGATCTCGCGTCCGCCACGCGCGATGAAGGCGCGGTACGGATTGAACCAGGCGTGGAGCTCGATGCCGCGCTTGTGCGCCTCGTCGGTCCAGAACCGGAGCGGATCGTAGTACGGTTCCGGCGCCTTCCCCTGTTCCCCCGTGAGGTACGAGGACCACGGCTCCAGGTCGCTGGCGTAGAGCGCATCGCAGTGGGGCCGCACCTGGAAGACGACGGCGTTCATCCGCAGCGCCGCGACGGTGTCCAGGATGGCGAGCGCCTCGCGCTGCTGCTCCTCCGTGGTGAGTCCCGGCCGGCTCGGCCAGTCGATGTTGCCGACGGTGGCGACCCAGACGCCGCGGAACTCGCGTTCCGCCGCCGGGAGTTCCGGCGGTTCGACGGTGACGCGGCCGCCGCCGCATCCGAAGAAAACGACGGTCGCCGCGAGGGCGGCGACCGTGGTGGTGACCTTGTTCATGACGACTCCGTGCGGTCCGTTCAGACCTTTTTGAATTCCGCCACCAGTTCCTGCATCACGTTCTTCGCGTCGCCGAACAGCATCTTGGTGTTCGGCTCGTAGAAGAGGGGGTTCTCGATGCCGGCGAAGCCGGATGCCATGGACCGTTTCATCACGATGACGGTCTTGGCCTTGTCCACGTCGATGATGGGCATGCCGTAGATGGGGCTCGCCTTCTCGGTGCGGGCGGCGGGGTTCACCACGTCGTTCGCGCCGATGACGATGCAGACGTCCACCGTGTCCATCGTGGGATTGATGACCTCCATCTCCAGCAGCTGGTCGTACGAGACGTTCGCCTCGGCCAGCAGCACGTTCATATGCCCCGGCATGCGTCCCGCCACCGGATGGATGGCGAACTCCACCTTCGTGCCGCGTTTCTCCAGTTCGTCGCTCAGTTCGCGCACGGTGTGCTGCGCCTGCGCCACCGCCATGCCGTAGCCCGGCACCACCACCACGCGCTCCGCCTGTTCGAGCACGAACTTCGCGTCCTCGATGCCGATGCGCTGGATGGGACGCTCCTCGGCGAGCTTGGAGGTGTCCACCTGCGGCGTGCCGACGGCGCCGAAGAGCACGTTGGTGAACGAGCGGTTCATCGCCTTGCTCATGATGATGGAGAGGATGAAGCCGGACGACCCGTCCAGCGACCCCGCGATGATGAGCACCTTGTTGTCGATGGCGAAGCCCGTCGCGGCGGCGGCGAGGCCGGCGTACGAGTTCATCAGCGAGATGACCACCGGCATGTCCGCCCCGCCGATGGGGAGCACGATGAAGACGCCGATAAGGAACGACAGGGCGATCATCGTGTAGAAGATGGCGTAGTCGTAGGGATTGAAGATGAGGTAGAGGAACATCCCGACCGTGACGAAGAAGAGGCTCACGTTGACGAGGTTCTGTCCCTTGTAGGTGATGGGGGCCCCCTTCACCATCTCGTTCAGTTTGGCGAACGCCATGAGCGAGCCGGTGACGGTGAGCGCGCCGAAGAGCACCTCGAACCCGAGGGCGCCCATGAGACCGTTGGTGATCTCGCCCAGGTGCCCCTTCTCGATGTACTCGTTGATGCCCACCAGCACGGCGGCCAGGGCACCGAAGGCGTGCGACAACGCGATCCGCTGCGGCATGGCGGTCATCGGCATGAAGATGGCCATCGCCGCGCCGATGGCGGAGCCGACGGCGATGCCGGCGATGATCCATTCCCACGTCACGATCTGCTTGCCGACGAGCGTGCCGATGACGGCGAAGAGCATCCCTGCCTCGGCCATGTGCATGCCGCGCCGGGCGGACTCGGGATGGCTGAGCCCCTTCAGACCCATGATGAAGAGGACGGACGAGAAGAGGTAGACGATCTCCATCATGTAGTTCATGACTTCTTCTCCCGCTTCCGGAACATCTTCAGCATCCGCTCGGTGATCATGAACCCGCCCACCACGTTGATGGTGGCGGCGGTGACGGCGACGAAGCCGAGCACCTGCCCGGTGAGGTGGTCGCTGCCGGCCGCCACGAGCGAGCCGACGAGCGAGATGCCCGAGATGGCGTTGGTGGCGGACATCAGCGGTGTGTGGAGCGTCGGCGTCACCTTCTTGATGATCTCGAACCCGACGAAGCCCGCCAGGATGAGGATGTAGATGGGATCGATGGAGAATGGCATTGCGTCCTCGTGTTGGAGCGGGACCGCCGTCAGGGCCGGTCCGCGCGGTTGTTCATGCTGCGGCGATGCGGCGGGACCGCATCACGTCCGTTTGAACTCGGAGACGAGCTCCTGCAGCACCGCCTTCGCGTCGCCGAAGAGCATCCGGGTGTTCTCTTTATAGAAGAGCGGGTTCTCGATGCCGGCGAATCCGGCCGCCATGGAACGTTTCATGACGATGACGGTGCGGGCCTTGTCCACATTGATGATCGGCATGCCGAAGATGGGGCTCGACGCGTCCTCCCGCGCCGCGGGGTTCACGACGTCGTTCGCGCCAATGACCACCGCCACGTCCACCGCGTCGATGCCGGGATTGACGTCGTCCATCTCCTTCAGCAGGTCGTACGACACGTTCGCTTCGGCCAGCAGCACGTTCATATGCCCCGGCATGCGTCCCGCCACCGGATGGATGGCGAACGCGACCTCGGCGCCGTTCTTCTCCAGCAGCGCGGCGAGCTCGTGACAGGCGTGCTGCGCCTGCGCCACCGCCAGGCCGTAGCCGGGGACGAAGAGGACCGAACCGGCCGCTTCGAGCAGCGCGTACGCGTCCGGCGCGGTGAGGGACTTCACTTCCCCCTTCTCGCCCGCCGACGCTTTCGCGGTGACGGAACCGAAGCCGCTGAAGAGCACGTTCGCCAGCGACCGGTTCATCGCCTTGCACATGATGTTGGTGAGGATGATGCCGCTGGCCCCCACGAGCGAGCCGGTGACGATGAGCACCGTGTTCTGGATGACGAATCCGGCGAGGCATCCCGCGATGCCGGAGTAGCTGTTCAGCAGCGAGATGACCACCGGCATGTCCGCCCCGCCGATGGGGATGACCGACGTGACGCCGAGCAGGAGACCGACGCCGACCAGCGCGATGAAGATGGGATAATTGTTCGCGGGGTCCATCGAGAAGAGGACGCCGCCGGCGAACACCGACAGCAGCACGGCGGCGTTCAGCGTCTGCTGGCCCCGGAAGAGGATCGGCTTCCCGGTCATCACTTCCTTGAGCTTCGCCCAGGCGATGACGCTTCCGGAGAAGGTGAGCCCCCCCACCACCACGGTGAGGAAGGTGGTGACGGCGGTGTAGAGGTCCGCCGACGGGTTCTTGTGGTACTCCGCCCAGCCGACGAGCAGGCTCGCCAGTCCGCCGAAGCCGTTGAGCAGCGCCACCATCTGCGGCATCTCGGTCATCTTCACGACCCGAGCGAGCACTGCCCCCGCCGCGGAACCGATGACCATGCCGAGGAGGATGAACTCCGGCGTGAGGATCCGGAAATGGATGAGCGTTCCGAGCACCGCCAGGAACATGCCGAGCGAGGAGAGGAGGTTCCCTTTCCGCGCCGTGGCCGGCGCGCTCATGCGCTTGATGCCGACGACGAAGAGGACCGCCGCCGCGATGTACACCATCTCTGCGAGGAACGTCATGGTTTCGGTTCCTCGTGCTTCTTGAACATCGAGAGCATCCGGTTCGTCACGAGGTACCCCCCCACGACGTTGATCATCGCGAACGCGACGGCCGCCGTGCCGAGCAGCGTGCTGACCCAGTTATGCCCCTCTCCCGCCGCCACGAGCGCGGCGACCACCGTAATGCCGGAGATGGCGTTCGAGCCGGACATGAGGGGCGTGTGGAGGATGGAGGGGACCTTGGAGATGACCTCCGTGCCGAGCAGGATGGCCACCACGAAGATCATGAGCAGGAACGGAAGGACGGTCAGGATGTCCATCTCACTTCACCCCCTCCTTCTTCGGCGCGAACGTCGGATGGACCACCGCGCCGGCGTGGGTGATGAGGCAGCCTTTGATGATGTCGTCGTCGAGCTTCAGTTCGAACCGCTTGGACTCCTTGGACCAGAACTCCTCGAGCAGGTTCGTGAGGTTGTTCGTGTACATCTGGCTGGCGTTCACCGCCGCCTTCCCCGGCATGTTGGCGACGCCGACGATGCGGACGCCGTTCTTCACCACCGTCTTACCGAGCACCGCCCCTTCCACGTTACCGCCGGTCTCCACCGCCAGATCCACCACCACGGAGCCGGGACGCATGGCGGCCACCATCTCCTTCGTGACGATGACCGGAGCCTTCCGGCCGAACACCTGCGCCGTGGTGATGACCACGTCCGCCTGGGCGCAGTACTGTTTCATCACGTCGCGCTGCTTCTTCAGCTGCTCCTCGGTGAGCGCCTTGGCGTATCCCTGCGTGGTCTGCCCGGTCTCCCCCAGGTCCACCTCGACGAACTTGGCGCCGAGGGAGAGGACATCGTTCTTGGCGACGGGCCGCGTGTCGAACGCGTCCACCTTGGCGCCGAGCCGCTTCGCCGTGGCGATGGCCTGCAGCCCCGCCACGCCGGCGCCGATGACGAACACGCGCGACGGCTGGATGGTGCCGGCCGGCGTCATCATCATCGGGAAGATCTTCGCGAGCTGTTCCGCCGCCAGGATGACGGCGGCGTATCCGGCGAGGCTCGCCTGCGAGCTGAGGGCGTCCAACTTCTGCGCCCGCGTCGACCGCGGGATCATCTCCATCGAGATGGCCGAGACCTTCTGCTTCGCCATCGCCGCCATGAGCGCCGGCTCGTTGAACGGGTCGAGGTACGAGATGTGCACGCTCCCCTTCTTCAGTCCGGCCACCTCCTTCAGCTCCGGTTTGCGCAGCCGCAGGACGATGTCGCCGGCGGCGAGCAGTTTCTTCCGGTTCTTCTCCACGGCGGCCCCGGCCTTCGCGTACTCCGCATCGGCGATGCCGAGCGAGGCGCCCAGGCCCGCCTCGACGGTGACGGCGGCCCCCTTCTTCACGAGCTTGTCGACGCCGGCGGGAAGCATGGGGACGCGGACTTCGGTCTTGACGTTCTCTTTCGGGATGACGATGTGCATGGTTCGGCTCTCTTTCGTTCGTAGAATCGTTCAATATATCAATCCTTTGCATGGACAGCAAGGTTCAAATTCTTGTAACTCTGCACCGTTTTTGGTACTTTGAGGCGTTCACACGTCCCCGACCCGAGGAACTTGCTCCCCCCGTCCGCTGTTATCCCCCACAGAACGGGCGGCCGCGGGGAGCCCATCACGAAAGCCGAATGTTCCCCATCGCTCTGGCACTCGCCGCCAAGGACCCCCGCCATGCGGAGTTCGAAGCGCAGGCGGTGCCGCACATGGAAGTGCTCTACAACTACGCGCTCCGCACCACCGGCAACGCCGACGACGCGAACGACCTTCTGCAGGAGACCTTCCTGAAGGCGTACCGCTTCTGGGACAAGTTCGAGCAAGGAACGAACCTGCGGGCGTGGTTGTTCAGGATCATGAAGAACACGTACATCAACCAGTACCGGAAGGACTCGAAGGAACCGGACACGGTCGATTACGACGAGGTCGAGGGATACTACAACATCATCCGGGACGACACGTCGGACGATAACGACCTGCAGCGGAAGATGTTCGGGCAGCTGCTGGACGACGACGTGACGAAGGCCCTGGAGACCCTGCCGGAGGAGTTCCGGACCGCGGTCATCCTCTCGGACATCGAAGGGATGACGTACGAAGAGATCGCGGAGTTCCTCCAGATACCGGTCGGAACCGTCCGCTCGCGACTGCACCGGGGACGGAAACTGCTCTACACTCAACTGTACCATTATGCGAAGGAACGGGGATTCATCGGACGGGGCGGACATGACGGATCACCCGAGACGGAGACGGCATCGTGAACTGCACTGAATTCCATGATTGCGCGTGCGAGGTGGTGGACCGCCGGCTGAGCGACGACCGGACGAAGGAACTGCTGCAGCACGCCCAGGTCTGTCCGCACTGCCGGTACGAACTGCAGGCACTGGCCGCCGCCAAGCAGGCGGTGCACGACAAGGTGCCGATGGTCAGCGTGCCGGCATCGCTCTATTATTCCATCCTTGACCGGACCGTCCACCGCTCCGGCCTCTCCTGGTTCTCGCGGCTCTTCGGCGTCCGCCTCAACCCGGTCATCGCGGTGACCGCACTGCTCACGGTGGCGGTCGGGGTCTACTCGCTCCTCAACCCGTACGCGACCGTGTCGGACGACGCGAACATCATCCGGCAGTCCCTCTCCAACTACCAGGCGGTCATCGGCGGCGCCATCAAGCCGCAGATGGTCGGCGAGAGCGACCGCGTCCGCACCTTCCTCGAACAGGGGGTCGCCTTCGACGTGAACGTCCCACGGATGAAGGACTGCAACTCCTGCGCCGGCGTCCTCTCGGACTTCAACGGAGTGAAACTGGCGCACGTCGTCTACCAGATCGGCGACGACATCGTCTACATCTACCAGGCGGACATGAGCGAAGCGATGAAGGGAGAGCGCATCGGGCTCCCGGAGAAGGCGAAGGACGAACTGACCCGCACGGACTGGTACATCGAAGAGAATCCCGACGGCCGGACGGTCGTCCTCTGGAAGTACAAGAACACGCTCTGCGCCGCCGTCAGCGGCATGAAGAAGAGCGAACTCCTCTCCCTGCTCACGAAACGCTGAGACCATGACGCTCCGGACCCTCTCCCTGCCCATCATCGCCCTCCTGCTCGCGGGATGCGGCGACGCCAAGAACGACAAGAACGCTCCCGCCGCCGGCAACGCGCGGTACGTGCAGAACGTTTCGCACGTCATCGAAGCGGGACCCGCCGCGGGGACGAAAGCGCCGGACTTCTCGTGGTACGACGGGAACGGAGCGAAGGTCTCCCTCTCCGAGGTCGCGAAGGACCGTCCGGTGCTCATCAACTTCTGGGCGACGTGGTGCGGTCCGTGCGTGCGCGAGATACCGGACCTGGTGGCGCTCAACGAGGAGTACGCCGCGAAGGGTGCGCTCATCATCGGCGTGTCGGTGGACCAGGACGACGACGCGCTGACGCTCGTCTCCGATTTCGCGAAGGAGAAAGGAATGACGTATCCGGTCATCATCGACAACGGCGGCATCGCGAAGGCGTACGGCGGCATCCAGGGGATACCGACGACGTTCTATGTGGACCGGAACGGCGTCATCCGGAACACGCTGGTGGGGATGCGGGACAAGGAGACGTTCGCGAAGGAGTTCGACGCGGTGATGTGAGGGACGGAATAACCTGAAACAGCGAACCCCGTGCACGGCGCGGGGTTCTTCGTTTTAAAGACCGACGAGCAGACGGTCGCCGAGCTTCGGAGGAAGACCGGCGTCGAGGATCTTCCGCCGCGCCGTCTCTGCATCGTACCGCAGCCGCACATGCCGGACCTCGCGGCGCTCTGTGTCGAACAGACATATGCAGCTCCGCGGGTCGCCGTCCCGCGGCTGGCCGACGCTGCCGGCGTTCACGATGTACCGCCCCCCGGGGCGGAGCGCCCGCTCCACCCCTTCTCCGCCGAAGATGACGGGACGGTGCGTATGACCCACGAAGCAGAGCTCCTGCGGGAACGCTCCGAAACTCTTCTCCGCATCCTCCCACCGCAGCAGGTACCGGAACTCCTCCGGCCGGTCCGGAGAACTGTGGACGTACATCGCCTCCGGTTCCGAGAAGAACAGCGGCAGCGACGCAAGGTAGTCCGTGTGTTCCGGCGTCAGTCTTGACGCCGTCCAGGCGATGCCCGCCCGCGCGGCGGTGCTGAAATCGGAGGTGTCGAGCAGTCCCGCGGCCGCTTTATCGTGGTTCCCCATCACCGCCGGAATGCCCCGCTCCCGCAGACGGTCGATGCACGCCGCCGGGTCGGCGCCGTACCCGACGACGTCGCCGAGACAGACCGTCCGGCGGATGCCGAGCCGGTCGATCTCCTCCAGCGCCGCCGTGAGCGCCTCGAGATTGCCGTGAATGTCCGATATGACCGCGGTCGTCATGACGCGGTCAATGTACCATTTTTTCATCCATCTTTCACCCGCCCCCGCGTTTCAGTTCATCCTTTTTTTTCGTAGTTTGATGGGAATTCGGACACTCCCGCACGAACGAACGGCATGAAAAAGACCCTCACCTCCCGGCTGAAGAAGATCAAACTCCTCGTCAGCGATGTCGACGGCGTCCTGACCGACGGCGGCGCGTACTATTCCGACAACGGTCTCCACCTGAAGAAGTTCAACATCCGCGACGGCATGGGGATGGTGCTGCTGCGCAAGGCGGGGTACAAGCTCGCCATCGTCACCACCGAGAAGACGAAGCTCGTGGAGCTGCGCGCCCAGCGCATCGGGGTGGACGACCTCGCCCAGGGGATCGTCAGCAAGGTGGAGGCGGTGGAGGAACTGATGAAGAAGTACTCCCTCACGTGGGAGGAGGTGGCGTTCATCGGCGACGACATCAACGACCTGCCGGTGCTGAAGAAGGTCGGCTTCGCCGCCTGTCCGGCGGACGGCACCGTCATCAACCGGAAGGCGGCCCACTACGTCACCGAAGCGGACGGCGGACACGGCTGTGTGCGCGAAGTGTGCGACCTGCTCCTCTCGCTCCACTACAAGGGAGCCGCCATCACCGAACTCTGGCTCCGGAAGTGACCGTCGACCCGTGAAACGCCTCCTCGTCATCTCCTACTTCTGGCCCCCCTCCGGCAAGGCGTCCCTCCACTGGCCCCTCTTCGTCATCAAGCATCTCCCGAAGCACGGCTGGCAGCCCTCCGTCGTGACGGCGGACGAGGACACCTTCTCGCACCGGGATGAGTCGCTCCTGGCGGAGGTGGACCCCGCCCTCACCGTGGTGAAGAGTTCCGCTAACGATCCGTTCGGACTGTACCGCTCGTTCCTCGGCAAGAAGAGCGGCGCGCCGCTGGTCGCCTCCGAGACCATCTCGCGGGAGAACACCGACTGGAAGCACCGCCTCGCCATCTGGGTACGGATGAACCTCTTCGTGCCGGACGCGCGCGTGGGGTGGAACCTTTCCGCCCTTCCCGCCGCCCGGCGGCTCATCGAACGCGAACCGGTCGACGCCGTCGTCTCGATCGGTCCGCCCCACAGCTCCCATCTCATCGGTAAACGTCTCAGCCGCCGTTACGGCATTCCGCACATCCTGGTCCTCATCGACCCGTGGGTGGACATCGTCTATTATAAGGACTTCACCCGCAGCCGGCCGACCCTTCTGCTCGATACGTACCTCGAGCGGAGCACGCTCGACAACGCTCGCCGCGTCGTCTTCGTCACCGACACCACGCGCGAAGACTACGTCCGCAAGTACCCGCGCATCGCGGAGAAGTCGCACGTGCTCTACTGGGGATACAACGAGGAATCGTTCGCGGCCGCCGCAGCCGCCGCGCCGTCACCGGAGCGTGTCGTGCTGCATGCCGGCAACATCTTCGACTATCAGAATCCGCCGGGACTCTGGAAGAATCTCCGCGCCGCCGTGGACCGGGGCGAACGGCTGAAACTCCG
>WBUG01000140.1 GCA_008933835.1 Bacteroidota bacterium
TGGACCTCTACCGGAGCACGGAAGAGGTGTTCTCAGCGTCGAACGCGACACTGCTGGCTTCACGGCTGCCGGTCACCGCCGCATCGTTCACCGACTCCGCCGTGACGAACGGAACGACCTACTATTATACGGCGGTGCCGTACCATGCGTTCGCGGACGGTTCCGTGGACGTCAGTTCCAATCGCCGCACCGTCGCGTTGACGCCGCGCGACTGGACGCAGATCGGCGCCGGCGATATCATCTATTCCAAGCACATCCAGACCCTCTTCACCAGCGGATGCGCCGTGCACGGATGCCATGCCTCCACCGACGCCGGCGTCCACCGTCTGCCGAAGGGGATGCACGGCGGTTCGTCGTACGACCTTTCCACCTGGGAGTCCGCGCTGGAGGGGACGGACCACGTCGCGCAGATCGTGCCGTTCCGCGCATCGAAGAGCCACCTCATCCAGCATCTCAACCGGGACACGACGGTCGCGCCGGCCGCCCAGCCCGCCATGCCGCCGGGATTCCCGTTCCCCTCCGAACTGCGCGATCTGCTGATACGGTGGATCGATGCCGGAGCGAAGAAGGACGACGGTACCGTGCCGTTCACCGCGATGCCGGCCCGGGGTCTGGCGTACGTCACGAATCAGGGGGAGGACCTCACCGCGGTCATCGATCTCGACCGTCACCGCATCATCCGGTACGTGACGACGGGACGCGAGAACACCTCGTCCGGCGCTCCGTTCTCGCCGCACAATGTGGCGGTGGACCGGCAGAATCAATTCTACTATGTGAACCTCATCGGAGGAAGCCGGCTGCTCAGGTTCCGGGTATCGGACAACGCACCGGCGGGGGAGCTGACGGCCGGCGTTCATTCCCCCGCGCAGGTCGCCCTTTCACCGAGCGGCGACACCGCCTACGTGACGAACTTCGAGGACGCCCGCACCTCCATCACGGTCGTGCACACCCCCACCATGTCGGTCATCGGCAGCATCGGCACTCCCGCGATGCTGAAACCGCACGGCGTGACGATGACGCCGGACGGCAGCCTGCTGCTCGTGATGAACTCGTTCTCGGACAACGTCACCATCATCCGCACATCGGACCAGAGCGTCCTGGCGACGGTGCCGGTCTCGGGCAGCGTCCCGCCGCTGCCGGCGGGGTATCTTTTCCGGTTCGAGCCGTACCAGGCCGTGATCACGCCGGACGGAAGGTATGCGTACATCACCTGCCGTTCTTCCGGCGAGGTGCGCGTACTGGACATCCCGTCCCGCACCGTCATCGACTCCATCACGGTGGGGGCGACCCCGCTCATACCCGCCATCTCGCCGGACGGCTCCACGGTGTATGTCGCCAACAGGAACTCGAACTCCGTGTCGGTGATCAGTACCGCGACGCGGAGCGTGACGGCGACCATCGGGAACGTGGGAGTGGAGCCGCACG
>WBUG01000141.1 GCA_008933835.1 Bacteroidota bacterium
AGTACGGCGATGAAGAGACGGACCGGTGACTCGTCCAGGCACCGGTTCCGGGCACCGTACGGGTGACCGACTGCCGGATGGCGCCGGCGATGCTGTCGCCCGATGCGGTGTTCGGCGCGACGAGCTTTCGTCCGTTCTTCGTCCGTACCGCGGCGCTCCCCCAGCACACTTCGTCCGCGGCGTAATTGACCGAGGGATCGAGCAGCACCACTCCGTCTCCGGCGGAGAGGAGTTCGGACTTGGAGGCGGAGACGGCGAAACCGGAATCGGCGATGCCGGGACGGGCGGCGAAGACCAGCGTACCGGCGGGAACGTTCGGTCCGGAACCGCCCGGCCCCATCCCGCCGAACACGACCGCGACTCCGTTCGGCGCGAGTCGTGTCCCCTCAGGGAAGGTGAAGAACGTCGCAAGGCCGCGGTCCGCCAGCCGGTATCCTCCGATCGACGCCGTATCGCCCCCCGTGTTCATGATCTCGATGAACTCGTCCCCCCGAGGGCTTCGGACGCCGTCGCCGTTCGCATCTCCCTCCGGGGCGGGCGTTCCGGCGTCGTCGTCCGGGACATCGAAGAGCACTTCGTTGATGCGAACCGCGGGGCGGAGGAGCGTCACTTCGTTGAAGAGATGCAGACGGCTGAAGCGCGCCACCGCGTCCGCCATGGCGCGCGCGTACGCCTTCCGGTTCGCGTCGGTGTCGCGCACGCCGGTGTAGTTCGATTCGATCTGCAGACCGCTCACCGTGCCGCCGTTCCGCGATCCATGACGGTCGGTGTTGTATCCGCCGGTGAAGTACGGATCGTTCGCCGGCGTCGGCCTCATCACGCCGGGAACGGAGGGATACCCGAGGTACTCCATGAACCCGCCGAAGCTCGATTCGCCTCGCAGCACTTCCGCGAACGGGACCTCCGCGGCGGCGGCCAACGTACGGATGCTGCTGGAGTTCCGGTATCCGGCGGCGGCATCAAGGGCGTTGTCCGGGAGGTCCAGTTCCGACGCGGTCAGAAGGTAGCCGAGCTCCAGCCGCTGGACGGCGTGGCCGTGGCCGTGAAGGTCGATGTAGAACGCCGCGCCGTGCGAACGGACCGCCGCCGCCTTCGCGGAATCGATGAACGCCTGGAATTCGTTCCACGCCTGCACCGCGAACTCGTTCCCCTGCGCCCCCTCCGCGACCTCGCGGTTCGCGTCGAGCTTCCTCCGGTGGAGCCGACAGATGATGACATGGGGATACTGTCCGGTACGGAGGTGGTACGCCGCCTGGATGTCGCGCGCCGTCTCTTCGGTGTTCGCATCCTTCGTCGTGGTGCCGAACGTGCGGTCCGGGATCTCCGCCGGCTCGAGCGACCCGCCGTGCGGCGCGGAGAGGATGAAGGGTGAATTCCCGGCGATGTACTCGATGTAGTCG
>WBUG01000095.1 GCA_008933835.1 Bacteroidota bacterium
CGGCGGTCACTTCTTCGAGGTCTCTTCGCGGAGGATGTACTTCGTGAACGCGAAGACGATGTACGCCACGATGACGAAATCGATGGTGGCGCCCAGCCAGTGGCCGATGGCGAGCTTCAGCGGTCCCAGCGTCAGTTCCCACGTCTGCCACGCCCCCTGCGGCAGGAAGATGCCCACCACCGGCATGATGAGGTCCGACACCGTCGCGGAGACGAAGGCGTTCACCTTGCCGCCGATGACCACCGCGATGGCAAGGCCGATGACGCCGTACTTCTGGAGGAATGCCATGAATTCCTTGATCATGAGAACCTCCTTTCTATAGAAGGGTGTACGTGAGTCCCATCGCCAGTCCCTGTTTCACCTGGGTGCGGGCGGTGATGTTCGCATCGTTGATGAGCTGCAGCGTCAGGTTCACCGTGATGTACGACGAGACCTTCGCCGCGAGCATGCTGTCGCTCCGGAGGATGATGACGTCCGGGTCGTGGAACGGGGAGAAGAGCTCCAGCTTCGAGGTGAAGAGCAGGTTCTCCTCGAACTGCAGCGACACGTCGGTCACCGATTCCAGTCCCCCCTCCACCTTCGACGTCTCCACCTCGCCGGCGGTCTTCGGGTCGTCCGCGTATCCGTGCGCGTCGGAGAGCACCTCCCGCAGCGCGGCGCCGATCCGGGTCCGCACCTGCGGCGCCGGTTCGTATCCCACGCCGACCGCCTGCGTCATGTACACCGGATCGAACCCCGCCGAGGTCTGCACCTTCGTTCCCGCCGCGTCGTCGTACTTGAAGCCGTCATCGAACTGCGATTTGAAGGTGGCGGAAGCGTACGGGTTCACGTGCGTGCCGAGCTTGTACGTGAGCACGCTCTCGAGCTCCAGTTTGTCCTCGATCTTCCGCATCCCCTTGCTGCCGAGCCGCGTCTGTCCGTACGCGACCTTGTACGAGTTGCTCCAGTGGAACATCCCCGCGTCGCGGACCGAACGTCCGTCCAGGGACACGGTGTACGCCATGGCGTTCTCGCCGCCGGCGGTCCAGTCGGTGTACGACACCTGCGTGAGCGTCACGGCGGAGACGAGCGTGTGGGTCCACGGCGATGCGGCGCTGTCCGTCTGCGCGGAGAGCGCCGTGCCGAGCAGGGTGAGAAGGGAGAGGATCCGTTTCATGATGACTCCTGGTGATGGGGTGCCGCGCGGTCGGGGACCGCGCAGGGACCGAGTGCAATAAAAAACCCCGCGGAACGCGGGGTGACTGCTGCGAACAGTAGTATCGTTGTTACACTTTGGATACTTTCGCTGCCTGAAGACCTTTGGCCCCTTTTTCGACTTCGAACTGGACCTTGTCTCCCTGGTTCAGCGTTTTGTAACCGTCGCCAACAACGCTCTTGTAGTGCACGAACACATCTTCGCCGCTCTCGCGGGAGATGAAGCCGTACCCCTTGGCATTGTTGAACCACTTCACGGTACCTGTTTCCATAACTGCTCCTCTATGAGATTGTATGAAATTCCTCACTGATGAGATTGTTTCAGCGAGGGTACCACCGGCATTGGTGCCACTTTAACGCATCTCGAACGGGGTCCGAAATTTTGTGTCTGCCGATCCTCTGTTGTTCAGCGAGGTTTCATCACTGAGCATCAGGAGCGCATAACATTTCCGCCGTTAGGCCGGAAGCATTATAAGTGCATCAACGGTGTTACTGTTAATTGCGTGGTTAAAATAGATTGTTTCCAAAAAAGACGCAAGAGAATTCTTCGTAACGTGACGCCGGAGACACACACAATGCCAGAAAGACGGCTGTGGAGAAATTCAACGATGCGGCGTACGGCATCACACCGCATCCTCGCCGGTCTCCTCCGTCCGCACCCGGATGACCTCTTCCACGGCGGAAATGAATATCTTTCCATCCCCCACCTCACCCGTCTTTGCATGCTTCAGAATGATGTCCACCGCTTTGTCCAGACTGGGGTTAGGGCAGACGAGCTCAATCTTTACTTTCGGCAAGAAATTGATGGTGTATTCGGAGCCGCGGTAGATCTCGCTGTGCCCCCCCTGGCGGCCGAAACCCTTCACTTCGGTCACGGTCAGGCCGCGGAATCCCGCCTCCTGCAGCGCTTCGCGCACTTCGTCGAGTTTATGGGGACGGATGATGGCTTCGATCTTTTTCATGGATATGGTTCTCTTTGAAGGTGATGATAAGATAAAATAACGACTGGAACAGCCAAGGTCAAACCCCGCGCGGTCAGTGCGCTCCGGTGTACCCCTCCTCACCGTGTTCCGCGATGTCCAGTCCGGTCAGTTCGGATGAAGCGCTCGGACGCAGGCCGATGAAGGCGCGGACGGCGTAGGCGATGAGCACGGTGGCGGCGACGGAGAGGAGGAGGGTCAATCCCGCCGCTTTGAGCTGCTCCAGCACCAGACCGCCGTTGAGCGCGAGTCCGGCCAGTCCGTTCGCCTGCGCCGCGGCGTTGGCGGCGGAGAGGTTCGGGTTGACGGAGGGAGAAGCGGCAAGACCGGTGACGATGGCTCCGAGGGTTCCGCCCACGCCGTGCACGCCGAACGTGTCGAGCGCATCGTCGTAGCCGAGCCACGACTTCAGCTTCCACACCGCGAGGAACGGCACGAGTCCCGCGACCACGCCGATACCGACGGCGCCGTTGACGTCCACGAACCCGCATGCGGGGGTGATGACCACCAGGCCGGAGACCACGCCGGAGCAGAAACCGAGCACCGACGGTTTTCCCCGCACCGCCCACTCCGCCATCGGCCAGACGAACGACGCCACGGCGGCGGCGAGCGTGGTGGTGACGAAAGCGTTGGCCGCGATGCCGTCCGCCGCCAGGGCCGAACCGGCGTTGAATCCGTACCACCCCACCCACAGCATCCCGGTCCCCACCATCACCAGCACCATGTTGTGCGGCAGCATCGGTTCGCGCCCGAAACCGATCCGCTTGCCGAGGATGAGGCAGAGCACGAGGGCGGACCAGCCGGACGACATGTGCACCACGGTGCCTCCGGCGAAGTCGATGGAACGGACGGCGGCGTCGGCGTTCCAGACGCCGTTCATCAGACCGTTCGCCCCCCATACCATGTGCGCGAGGGGGAAGTAGACGAGGAACATCCACGCCGTGACGAACAGGAGCACCGCCGAGTACTTCATCCGCTCGGCGATGGCGCCGACGATGAGCGCGGGGGTGATGATGGCGAACATCATCTGGTAGATGGCGAAGATGTTCTCGGAGACCCAGTACGCGTACGACGTGTCCGGCGCCGGACCCACGCCCGAGAGGAAGAGATGGTTCCACCCGCCGAGGACCGCGTTGCCGCCGTCCGAGAAGACGAGCGAGTATCCGACCGCCCACCAGAGGATGGTCACCAGTCCCGCGATGCCGAGACACTGCGCGAGCACCGACAGCACGTTCTTCCGCCGCACCAGTCCGCCGTAGAAGAGCGCCAGTCCCGGCAGCGTCATGAACAGGACCAGCGCCGCGCTGGTCATCATCCATCCGTTGTGTCCCGGTCCCGCGATGCCGGACGACGGCAGCGCGTGTCCGCCGGGGGAAGGATTCGCGTTGTTCAGGTATGCTTCAAGACCGGCCACCCGCTGTTCCAGGGAGGGCGCTGTCGTGAGCGAGTCCTGAGCGAGCAGACTATGGGTGACAGAGAGGAACAGCAGTGCGAGCGAGAAGTACCGCCGGTACGGTGCGGCAGTGCGGTGCGCGGTGCGACGATGGTTCATCCTTTCTTCCTTTTCAATGTGGTGATGGAACGGCGGACGGGAAAACGCGGAATTCGGAACGGATTCACCGCTTTTTCTGTCCGGCGCTAATAAAATGCTGATAATTATGTATATTACCTAAATCAATAAGGTGAATACCTTGAATAAGATAAAAAATTAAGGCAACAAGTCAAGACGCATTCACTCCGTTTCTCCGCCGCGTTGCTTTTTCCCTTCCCATGCACTAACTTCCTTCGGGAAAAAAAACGGAAGGAACCCGCATGCTTCTGCACCACAAGTTCATCGATACCGCCAAGAAGTACGGCAGCAAAGAGTACATCGTGGACCGTACGCTCAACCGCCGTATCACGTACTCCCGCGCCCTCATCGTTTCCCTCATCCTCTCCGAAAAATTGCAGAAGTACGACCCCGGATTCATCGGCATCATGGTCCCCACGTCGGCGGGCTGTCTGCTGTCCACCCTCGGAGTCCTGATGAGCGGCCGGGTGCCGGTGATGATCAACTACTCCACCGGCGCGGCGCAGAACTGCGAGTTCGCCCAGAAGAAGTGCGCGTTCAAGACCATCATCACCTCGAAGGCGCTGCTGGAGAAGATCCAGTGTCCCGTCGTGCCGGGCATGGTCTTCCTGGAGGACATCATGGCGAGCATCAGCGTGGTGGACAAGCTCGCCGCAGCGCTCCGCTCCAAACTCCCGGCCGCGGTGCTGAAGCGTTCCGTGGCGCAGGGGCATGAGGACGACAACATCGTCATCCTCTTCACCAGCGGCAGCGAGAAGGAACCGAAGGCGGTCCAGCTCTCCCACAAGAACATCTCCGCCAACCTCAAGAGTCTTTCCGAAGTGTACGAGTTCGGCGAGAAGGATATCGTGCTGGGCAACCTTCCCCTCTTCCATGTCTTCGGCCAGACCGCCCATGCCTGGCTGCCGGTGTGGACCGGCATGACGGTGGTGACCTATGCCAATCCGCTTGATTTCAAAGGGGTGTGCGACGCGGTGCGCGAGGAGAAGGTCACCATCATGGCCGGTACGCCGAGCTTCTTCTGGGGGTACGGCAACAAGGCGAACCAGGGTGACTTCGACACCTGCCGCATCATGCTGGCGGGGGCGGACAAATGTCCGGACGCCCTCCGGAAGCTCTATTCGGAACGGCACGGCAAGACCCTGCTGGAGGCGTACGGCTGCACCGAGACGAGTCCCGGCCTCTGTGTCAACACCGTCCAGCACAACCGTCCCGGCAGCGTCGGCAAACCGCTTCCCGGCGTCCGCGTACGGCTGGAGAACTACGAGAGCGGCGAGGAATGCCGAGTGCGCGAGATCGGCAAGATCCTGGTGAAGGGGGACAACATCACGAAGGGGTACTTCGACGACTTCGAAGCGACCTCGATGGCGTTCCGCCACGGCTGGTACGACACCGGGGACATGGGATGGATGGACGAGGACGGCTACCTCTGGCACGTCGGCCGGCTGAAGCGCTTCGTGAAGATCGGCGGCGAGATGGTCTCCCTCATCAAGGTGGAGGACGTGCTCGAGAAGTTCCTGCCGCAGGGGGCGAAATGCTGCGTGGTGGAGATCCCGGACCAGATGAAGGGGGCGAAGATCGTCGCCGCCGTCACCGAGGCCATCGATGAGAAGGAGACCCTCAAGAAGATGGCCGAACAATTGCCGAACATCGCCCTGCCGAAGCAGTTCGTCGTCATCCCCGAACTGCCGCAGATGGGGAGCGGCAAGATCGACTTCCGCACCACCACCAACATGGTGCGGGACAAGGTGCAACTTTAATAGCAACAGCCCACCCATTAAAGTGGGCACAAAATGACGTTGCCCAATAAAACCGCCAACCTGTGGCGGTTTTATTTTTCAGATTCACCTGATTAGTGTCATTTTTATCATCTTTGTATACTCGCCCGCTGATATTCGAGCAAAATATAGCCCACTAGCACTATTTTTGGTGCTCCAGCCTACAGAGTAACTTCCCGCAGATTTTTTTTCGTTCACTAGCATTGCCACTTCGCGTCCTAATCCATCATACACTACTAACAAAACATATTGGTCGTAGGGAATATTAAATGAAATTGTTGTTGATGGATTAAATGGGTTGGGAAAGTTTTGAGAAAGTGAGAACATTTTTGGCGCTTCTATTTCAATTTCGTGGTAACCAAAAAACTGAAACAGACCGTTATTACTAATTTGTTTTAATCGGTATGCATATTTTGTCGCCCTCAAGTGGTTATCGATGAAAGTGTATCTATTTCGAGAAGACGTATTCCCACCTCCGTCCACAAATCCAATTGTTTGCCAATCTACCTCAGCAGTCTTTCGTTGAATTTCGAACCCCGATGTATTTGTTTCTGTCGATGTATGCCAAATGAGTTCAGCAGCAGAGCCTCTTACATTTATATTAAAAAATGCTATTTCTAGCGGAAGGATAGTTGTTACTACCGCGGTATTGGAATAGCCGCTTGTATCTCTTGTGGTATAGGATCTTACCCGGAAATAAAAAGTTGAATTGGAATCAACATTAACAACGGCGATTGAAGTATCCGTCCCAACATCCTTGTTGTGATATTCGCCAACAAATGTTGTAAATAAGTGATTTTGTGAAACGTCAACAAGGTATCCATTCGTGTTATTTATCCTGTTCCAATTTATTGTAAAACTATGATTTGAGATGTTGATAGCATCATTTGCGTGTGGAGGAACCGCTGCAAAATGAACAAACCCTTGTAAACCGAAAGACTTTAAGGGACCTGCATTGTCGGAGTTGTTTCCAATGTCAAATGACGCGCTCATCGTGCCGGTGTCAGACGGAGCGAACCTCACCGTAATATTGTGAGACCCGCCCGAGCCAATTGTCAGCGGTAACGTTGGGGGAGAAACAATCGAAAATTGATTTGCATTACTTCCTGAAACGGACAAACTGGTCACTGACAAATCCGAATTTCCATTGTTTTGTAATGCAAAGACCTTGTCAGCATTGGTATTAACAATCACATCACCATAATTCCACG
>WBUG01000019.1 GCA_008933835.1 Bacteroidota bacterium
TGTCTCTGATGCTGACGTGAAACGATTGGAACGGAAACTCAACAACACACCAAGAAAAGTTTTACATTACCGAACACCGAAGGAAGTCTTCAATCAACTGCGTTGCACTTCCTTGTAGAATCCAGCTTCTTAATTTCTTTATGTTTCGTTCTGTTCCATCTCTTCCGACAGCTTCGCCCACTCCTCCATCAGTTCATTGAGCGCTTTCGTGACCGCGGCGTATTCGGCGCTGATGGTCTTGGCCTTCACCGGATACTTCGCGAACTCCTCTCCGGCCATCCTCTTTTCGAGCGACGCTTTCTCCTGCTCCTTCGCGGCGATGGCTTTCTCCGTCTGCTCCAGCCGTTTCTTCACCTGAAAGAGGTTCTTCTTCGGCTTCCCCTCTTTCTTCTCCGTCTCCTTCACCGGCGCGGCGGGGGTGACGGTCTTCCGGCCGCTGTCCGGCCGCTGTTCAACGGTCATCGATGATCGTTGATCGTTCCCTGCGCTCTTCTCTCTTTTCTTCGCCTCGATGTACTCGCTGACGTTGCCGAGGTAGACGCGCAGCCGTCCCCCGGGGGATATCTCCAGCACCTTATTGACGATGGAGTCGAGGAACGCGCGGTCGTGCGAGACGATGAGGTACGTCCCGTCGAACTCGTGCAGCGCCTCCTGCAGCACCTTCTTGGAGCGCATGTCCAGGTGGTTCGTCGGCTCGTCCATGATGAGGAAGTTGGCCGGCGCGAGCAGCATCTTGGCGAGGGCCAGGCGGCTCTTCTCGCCGCCGGAGAGGACCTTCACCTTCTTGAACACGTCGTCCCCGCGGAAGAGGAACGAACCGAGGATGGTGCGAAGGCGCGTCCGGATCTCCCCCACCGCCACCTCGTCCACCGTCTGCAGCACCTCCTTGTTCATGTCCAGTTCCTCCGCCTGATGCTGGGCGAAGTACGAGACGATGACGTTGTACCCCTCCTTGCGCTCCCCGGCCTGGAACGGCTCCACGCCGGCGGCGATCTTGGAGAGGGTGGACTTCCCCGCGCCGTTCACCCCGACGATGGCGACCCGGTCGCCCCGTTCGATGGTGTAGTCCAGACCGTCGTACACCACGGTGCCGCCGTACGCCTTGCGGAGCCCCTTCAGTTCCATCACCACGCGGCCGCTCTGCTGCGCCGTCGGGAAGTGGAAATGGATCTCCTCCTCTTCATCCTCCACCTCGATGAGCTCCACCTTCTCCATCTGCTTGATGCGGCTCTGCACCTGGCGCGCCTTGGTGGCCTTGTAGCGGAAGCGGTCGATGAACTCCTGCGTCTGTTTGAGCTGCTGCTCCTGATTCTTCTTCGCGTTCATCACCAGTTCGCGGCGGACGACCCGTTCCTTCTCGAAGTAGGAGTAGTTGCCGGCGTAGACCTCCATCTTCCCCAGCGAGAGGGCGAAGGTCTTCTTCGTGAGCGTGTCGAGGAAGGCGCGGTCGTGCGAAACGAGGATGATGGCGCCGTTGTAGTTCTGCAGGTACTGCTCCAGCCACTGGAGCGATTCGATGTCCAGGTGGTTCGTCGGTTCGTCCAGCAGCAGCACCGACGGTTCGCGCAGCAGCAGTTTGGCGAGGGCGATGCGCATCTGCCAGCCGCCGGAGAACTCCCCCACCCCCCGGTCCAGGTCCGGCACGGAGAAGCCGAGCCCCATGAGCACCGTCTCGATCTTGGACTTGAGGCGGAACGCGTCGGCGTCCTCCTGCTTGTGCTGCAGTTCGCCGATGATCTCCAGCAGTTCGGCGTACTCCTCGGTGGTGTGGTCCGTCACCGCCAGTTTCTCGTACGCCTCGTTCAGTTCCTCTTCGATGAGGAGGATGTCCTCGAAAGCGGACTCCACCTCCTTATAGAGCGAGAGGTCCGATTCGACCACCGCGTCCTGCGGCAGGTAGCCGACGGTGACGAAGCGCGCCTTGTTGACGCTCCCCTCCATCGGCTGGTTGAGCCCGGCGATGATCTTGAGCAGGGTCGATTTCCCCGCGCCGTTGCTCCCCACCAGACCGATTCGGTCGTGCGGGTTGATGGTGAAGGAGAGGTCGTCGAACAGGTAGCGTTCGCCGAAGTTGATGGAGAGATTATTGACGGCTAGCACGGGAGATTACAAACAAATAAATAAGAATAGAGAAAAATTAAAGGAGATGACGGTGACAGTACCTCTATAAATAGAGCATCCCGACGGGGTCGGGATCCGGAATCCATGGACAATATACAGAAAATCGCGTTGAATTGTGTTCCGAATGCAGGAACGCTTTCCGTGGAATTCTGCATTCCTGCTATTCCCGCATGAAGTGGCGAAAAGGATGAGTTGTGACTATTTTTTTGATATAGTAAGCACTACATATACTTCCTCATCGCCTTCCGCACCTGTTTCTCGTCCATCCCGAAGTAATGCCCCAGTTCATGGAAGAGCACTTCCATGATGCGGAGCTCCAGTTCCTCCTCGTCGTCGCACACCGACTCGATGTTCTTCTGGTAGAGCGAGATCTTGTCCGGCAGCACCGGATAGCTGCCGTACCAGGAGCCGCGCTCGGTCAGAGGGACCCCTTCGTAGAGACCCAGCAGGCCGTACCGGTCGCAGTGCATCTTCTCCTGCACCTCCTCGGAAGGATAATCCTCCACCACGATATGGACGTTCTCCACCTCGTCCGTGAAGTCGGGCGGGAGGGCGTCGAAGGCGTCCTGGGCGATCTGTTCGAAGCGTTCGCGGGAGATCTTCATAGGGATTATTGTGCCGATGTCGTCCACCTCAAGCCGACGTAGTCCACCTATTAGGTGGACTACGTCGGCTATCGGCGCTGTTCGTGACAACTCTTTACACCTCCTGACCCCGTCCCCACACCTTTCACACGGGACGGGCGTAACTTGTATCCGCACACGGGAACATCACCTACAGCGGTCCACAGTCACACAGGAGGATATCATGAAAGCACGGTTCATCATCGCGATGGCGCTCTGCCTGACGGCCGTTCATACCGGCACCGCGGGCGGCGGCCTGAAGTACGACACGACGGAGAAGCGGGTCGCCTTCGCCGTGAAGAACCTGACGATGGCGCTCCGTTCGGACAACGCGGGGCTCGTCGAATCGGCGCTGCGGATGAGCGCGAAACTGAAGATGCGGCATCCGGAGGCGGACGTGACCGCACTGGTGGCGGCGATGGAGCGGATCCGCATGACGCATGCCGACGGCACGATGCGCTACAAGGCCTTCGTCGCGGCGAGCATCTGCACGAACCCCGAATGGTTCCGCGGCGATGCGGGAGTGACCGGAGCACCGGACGAGAGCTTCTTCCGCACCGCCTCCACCGCCATGCGCGACAAACTGCTGAGCGCGAACACCGACTGACGGCGGAACCCTCTCCTCCGCCCGGCGGCCCGGGGTCGGTACGACCCGGGCCGTTCCTTGTACCGTCCGAATATATCCCTTGCTGTTCGGGTGATTAATGATGATACTGGTACATCACGTGCAGAACGGGAAAGGAACCGCGTATGTCCAGAGTCACATTCACCGGAGAGTCGGGGAAGAAGTACAGCTTCGTCATCCGGCCGATGACCACGCTGTTCAAGGAGATGGGCGCCGTCTTCTTCATCACCAACCGCTCCACCGACGAGATGAACCGGGTGAACCACCAGCGCATCTTCGTGGGCGAAACGGACAATCTGGCGAAGTACTTCGACCGGCACAAGGACCCCGCCCTCGGTCAGTACGAGCCGAACTGCATCTGCATCCTGCCCGAAGAGGATTCCCGGCTCCGCAAGAAGATCGAATCGGACCTCGTCGGCAACTACAATCCCCCGCTCAACAGCTGACCGCTCCGCAGCGATGCGGACCGGCCGGCTCCCCCGAGCGACTCACTTCTTCGCCGCAGAGCGCTGGACCGCCTCCATCGCGTGCTTGTCCAGTCCCTTGATGACCGGCCGAACCCCGGCGTACCGTTCCGTCACGCGCTGGTAAAGCTGCACGACGGCGAACTCGGTGCTCCGGTTCACCGCGAACTCCTTCTCCTTCATTTCCTTCCCGTTGACCACGGTGACGGCGCTGTACTTGCCGTCGCTCGTCTTGTTGCACCGCAGTTCGATGTTCGTCGTTTCCGTCATCGTTCACTCGTCCTTTCGTTTCATTTCGCATACCGCTGTTTCACCGCGGGGATGAGATACTCCTCGAAGGAGCGGCGGAAGTCGTACTCCGGCCTCCACCCCCACTCGCGCCGGGCGAGCGAATCGTCCACGTCCGCCGGCCAGCTGTCCACGATCTTCTGGCGCAGCGCGTCCGGCCGGAACTCGACCGTGGCGCCGGGGAAGGCCTTCAGGATGACGTCGTAGAAGTCCTTCGCCGAGACGCTGAAGGCGCCGATGTTGTAGACCACCTGCGTCAGGTTCTTCGCCGGCGTCGCTTCGAGCGTGAGGAGGGCGTTGATGGCGTCCGGCATCACCATGAACGGCAGCGTGGCGCTCTCCGGCACGAAGCAGCGGTACTCCTTCCCCTGCGCTGCGTAGTGCATCATCTCCGGTCCGTAATCGCTCGTGCCGCCGGTGGGGAGCGTGACAGCGCTGATGAGTCCGGGGAACCGGAGCGCGCGGAAGTCCACATGCGCCGCCGTGGGCTGCGGGTCGATCTGCCGGTAGTACCAGTTGTAGTAGCGGCCGAGGTCCTCGCAGTATTTCTTGTTGATGCCGTACATCGTCCGCGCGTCGAGCCATTCGGTCTCCTTCACCTTCCCCGCCTTCATCTTCGTCGGGACATCCGGCAGACCGTACGCCGCGATGGAGCTGGGGAAGAGGAACTTCACGTTCTCGCCGGTGGCGCGCGCCTGGCGGGCGGCCAGTTCCAGCAGACCGAGCGTGCCGTCCACGTTCACACGGTGGCCGAGCACCGGTTCGCGCTCCGCCTTGGTGGAGAGGATGGCGGCCAGATGGTAGATGGTGCCGAAGTCGTAGAACGCGGCGAGGCGGTCGAGCAGGGACGAATCCATGATGTCGCCGACGATGACCTCGTGACAGCGCTCGCGGAGCGTCTGGCTGAGCGGGTGGACGTCGATGGCGACGATGCGGAGCGAGGGGTCCTTCTCCGTGAGGCGCGTGACGAGGCCGTGGCCGATCTCGCCATTGGCGCCGGTGATGAGCACCGCTTTAGTGGACATAGGGAATTCCTTTTTCGTTGCGGTAATATAGCAGAAAATCGCGGAGAGAGAAACGCCTTTCTTCCCCCTGGAAGCGGGGCTTCCAAAGAAAAAGGGCGTTCCGGAACCGGAACGCCCTTTCGTCCTTCCACCGCGGGAGAGGGGGTCACTTCATGTTGAAGAGCTCCCGCTGCATCTTCTCGCGTTCCTCCGGAGTCGCCTTCATCAGGCGGTCGAAGAGCTGCATCACCGCCTTCGCTTCGGCGTCGGTCAGCGCCGGCGCCTTCCCTTCAACGGCGTCCGTGAGCGCCGCCGCGAAGACCTTCGAATCCAGGTCCAGCCGTTTCGCCTGCACGTCCGCCACCATGCGGAGTCCGGAGTCGTACGCGACGAGGTAGGTGAGCTTGTCGCGCATCGTCTTGAGCATCGCCTTGCGGTCCGCCGGCTTCGTTGCGGCGGCGGCCGGCTTCGGCTTCGGTTGTGCGGCCGGTTTCTTCTCCTGCGCGGAGACGGAGAGGACGAGCAACAGCATGAGAGCGATGATGAGCGGTCGTTTCATGGCACCTCCGTTCATTGTTGACCGGCGTTCACTGCACCGAAATGAGTTCCACTTCGAAGATGAGCGCCGAGCCCGGCTTGATGTGCTGACCCGCGCCGCGGTCGCCGTAACCGAGATCCGACGGGATGTACAGCTCCATCTTCCCCCCTTCGGACATCAGCTGCAGCCCTTCGGTCCACCCCTTGATGACCTGGTTGAGACGGAACGTGGCCGGTTCGCCGCGCTTGTACGACTCGTCGAACACGGTGCCGTCGATGAGACGGCCGCGGTAGTGGACGGTGACGGTGTTCGTGTCCGCCGGACGCTTCCCGTTCCCCTCCCGCAGCGTCTTGTACTGCAGTCCGCTGGCGGTGACCTTGACGCTGTCCTTCTTCGCGTTCGCGGCGAGGAACTCCATCCCTTCCTTCCGCACCGCTTCGGAGGCCATCGCCTGCTTCTCGAGCATCTGCTGCTGGAAGACCTCGGTGACGGCCTTCGTCTCGTCGTCGGTCAGCGTCGACGGCTGTCCGGCGAGCGCGTGCTTCATCGCTTCGAGCAGAACGGCGTTGTCCACATCGAACCCGCGCTGTTGGAAATCGTTGCTGATGTTCCGGCCGATGTCATATCCGATGACATAGCTCATCTTCTCTTTCTGGGTGGTCATGGTCTTGGTTCCGGCGGCTTTCTTCTTGGTGGCGGTGGATTTGGGGGCGCCGCTCTGCGCGGCGGAGGCCGAGACGATGAACACGATGAACATCATCAGGGCGATGGTACGCTTCATGAGTGACTCCGTTCTTTCGATGGTGGTAAACGTGCGGACAACGAGGTTCAATATACGAAAATCGGAGGGAATTCCGATGCGGTGCGGGTTCACAGACCGTGACGGGCGAGCACCGGCAGCAGGAGCGCGCGCCATTGCGCATAGGCGGCCGGCGTGAGGTGGACGCCGTCGGTGGTATACTCGTCCAGCAGCACACCGGCGGGGGCGAGGACCGGATTGAGGTCCACGAAATCCAGCGAACGGGAAGCGGCGAGCTGCCGCAGCTGCGCGTTGAGGCGCGCCACCTGCGGGTTCTTCTCCTCGGTCCGTTTCCACTTCGGGTTGACGTGGAGCGTCGACTGGATGACGGGAACGATGCCGGCGGCGGTCAGGGTATCGATGAGCTGTGCGTATCGGCGGAGCACCGTATCCGGCGGGGCGTCCGTATAGAGGTCGTTGATGCCCGCCATGACGAAGCAGAGCTTCGGACGCAGCCGGGTGACCTGTCCGGCGCGGCGGAGCATACCGGGAAGATTGTCGCCGCCGATGCCGCGGTTGACGACACGCTCCCGTCCGAGCAGTTCGCCCCAGCTGCCGGCGCCGTAGGTGATGGAGTTGCCGAAGAAGACGATGTCGGCCCGTTCGGTGCGCGACAGGTCGTAGAGCGCCGTGAGGTTGCGGTACACGGTGCTCCTGAGGTAGAGAGAATCGTACGCGGCCTGTGCGGAGACCGAAGCGGCCGCGAGCAGCGTCAGCAGGAGCGTTCTCACGGCGCCGCCTGGAACTTCGCCTTCAGGTAGGCGATGACCTTCGCATGCGCGTCCTCCGCCTTCTCCTGGTCGTACTTCGGATTGCTCGGATTGGCGAAGGCATGGACGGCGTCGTACGAATGGACGGCAAGGGCTTTCTTCGCCGCCTTCATGTTCTTCACGAACTGTTCCACCACCTTCGGCGTGATGTGGCCGTCCTGCGACGCGAAGACGCCGAGGACGTCGCACTGCAGCGTGCGGAGCCGTTTCACATCCTTCTCCGGCATGCCGTAGTACACGACGCAGCCCGCCGCCTGCGGACCGAGCAGCAGCGCGCTCTGCAGGGACCAGCCTCCGCCGAAGCACCAGCCGAGCGTCGCGACGCGGGCGCCGGGTCCCGCGAACTCCATCGCCGCTTTGATGATGGTCTGCGCCCTCTTCTCCTTCACCTGCTGCACGTACTGTGCCGCGGTCTGCGGGTCCGCCGTCACGCGGCCGTCGTACAGGTCCAGCGCGATGACGGTGACGTCGCCGAGCTCCTTCTGCAGCCGTTCCGATTCCGCCTTGATGTAGTCGTTCAGCCCCCACCATTCATGGATGACGAAGAGGAACTTCTGCGTCGGGGCCGGGGCCTTCACCTCGAAGATGCGGGCCTTCTGGCCGTCCGCTGCCGGGATCTCCTTCATCGTGCCGCCGTCCAGCTTCATCGCCGCCGGAAGGGGCGCTTCGTGCGCGGCGACGAACGCCATATCCTTCCCGAACGCGGCGAACTCCTCCGTCGCTCCGGCGCAGCAGTTCTCCCCCTTCTTCTTCTTCTCGTCCGCCGGTGCGGTGATGACCGCGGCGAGCAGCAGCACGGTGAGCAGTTTCATCGTCGTTCTCCTGTGGTTCATGGGATGATGTTCGCTTCGGGCTCCAGCCGCACGCCGAAGGTGCGGAAGACGCCGTCCCGGATCTCCTCCGCCAGCGCGACGAGCGACGCGGTCGTTCCGCCGCGGTTGACGAGGGCGAGCGTGTGGTTCTCGGAGATGCCGACCCGGTCCTTCGTGTATCCTTTGGCGAAACCGGAGCGTTCGATGAGCCAGGCGGCGGGGACCTTCGTCCTCCCTTCGGACGCGAAGAGGGGCATCTCCGTTCCGTCGCCGATGCTCTTCCAGCGCTCCTTCATGGACCAGAGCTGTTCGTCCGTCACCACGGGATTCATGAAGAAGGAGCCGACGGAGCGCGTGTTCGGATCCGACGGGTCGATGACCATGGACTTCTTCCGCCGGAGCGCCAGCACGATGTTCCGCACGGCGGTCAGGGATTCGCGTCCGTCCGCCAGCGTCGCGAGCGGCACCGCCGCCTCGACCGCCTTCCGCACTTCGGGATAGCCGATGACCGGGCGTCCGTTCTTCTTCAGACGGAAGAGGACGCTCGTGACGATGTAGCGGCCCGCATCCTCTGCTTTGAATCGGCTGTGCCGGTAACCGAATCGGCACTCGTCGTTGCTGAAGGTGACGGTGTCGAGCGTCGTACGGTCCAGCGCGGTGACGGAGACGATGGTGTCCTTCACCTCCTGTCCGTACGCTCCGACGTTCTGCACCGGCACGGCGCCGACACTTCCGGGAATGCCGGAGAGACATTCGACGCCGGCGAAGCCCTTCTCCACCGCGGTCCGGGTGAACGGTTCCCACTCTTCGCCCGCCTGCACCGACGCCAGCACATGTTCTCCGTCGTCCGTGAACTCGACCCCCTGCATGTCCGCCTTCATCACCAGCCCGTCGAATCCGGCGTCCGCGAAGACGGTGTTGGAGCCGCCGGCGAGCAGGTGGGCCCGCATCCGTTTGGAGGCGGCGAACTTCAGCGCTTCGCGCAGTTCGTCCGTCGTGGCGCAGGAGCAGAACCAGCGCGCCGGTCCGCCGAGGCGGATGGTGGTGTACTCGGCCAGCCGTATGTTCTCGCGGATGAGCATGTCAGCGCAGCACGGAGCCCTTCGCCGCGTACCAGGGATGGATCTCCGCCACGAGGCGTCCGGCCTTGATGGCGGGATCGGTGGTACAATGGTTCAAGACCTCGTCGTACGTCGCGCAGTTGAAGACGAAGATGCCGCGCAGGTCGCCGTCGCTCATCATCGGTCCCGCGATGTCGATCTTCCCTTCATTATAGAGGCGCGTGATGTTGTCGAGGTGTCCTTTCTGCAGGGCGGCGGCGGTGACGGAGTCCTGATTCCGCACCGGTCCTCGCTTCAGCAGCACCAGGAAGTACTGTTTCATCTCCCATTTCTTCTCTTCCGCCGGGCGGGCCGGCGGTTCGGCCGTTTTGGACGGCGTCTTCGTCTGCGCCGGCAGCAGCACGGCGGCGGCGATGAGCAGCAGGCAGAGTCGGACCATACGGTCTCCTGTGTTGATGGCGGAACGGAACGTGTTCATTGGAGCGACGCCTTGCGGATGCGGTCCATGAGCGCGAGGCCGAGACCGTCCTCGCTCACCGTCTCGCAGTACACGGTCTCGATGCCACGGTCGTCGCACTCGCGGAAGAAGCGGTAGAGCGAACGGGCGTACTCCGTCACGGAGCGGCACACCTTCTTCATCCCGAACGGACGCACACCGACGCCGTGCAGACCGATGTACGCGGCGCTCTTCATCGGCACCGTTTCGGAGGGACCGCTCACCAGGAAGACGTACGCCAGGGGGGAGTAGTGCCGGTACTTCATGCCGGGACTCTTCACGCGCCCCGCGGAGTTCGGTTTCATGAGCCGCGCGGAGGGGACGACGGAACGGAGCTCTTCGAGCGTGAGTCCGCCGGCGCGGAGGATGACCGGTGCGGCGCCGGTGCAGTCCACCACCGTGGATTCGACGCCGATGCGGGAGGGATTCCCTTTGAGGATCATCGGGATGCGGCCGTTGAGGTCGCGTTTCACCGCCTGCCAGGTGGTGGGGGACGGCTTGCCGGAGAGATTGGCCGACGGTGCCGCGACGGGCACGCCGCACTCGGCGAGGAACCGGCGCGCGACGGCATGGTCCGGGATGCGGACACCGACGGTGTCCAGTCCCGCCGTCGCCAGCGCGGAGATGCGGCGCTGTTTCGGCAGCACCACCGTGAGCGGACCGGGCATGAACGCTTCGATGAGCCGCTCCGCGTACTTCGGCACGCTGCGGACGACCGACGGGAGCCGGTCCGTCTCCGCCACATGGACGATGAGCGGATTGTCCGCCGGCCGTCCCTTGGCGCGGAAGATCCTCTTCACCGCTTCGCCGCTGAACGCGTTCGCGCCGAGTCCGTACACGGTCTCGGTGGGAAAGGCGACGACGTCGTTCTGCAGGAGCCGTTCGGCCGCGGTCCGCGGCGATGTGGTGAGCTGCGTGCGCATGGTTCACCGAGAATATAGTGAAAAAAGTGGAAATTGCATGTCCGGCACTTCGACGGCATTGTCGAAACCCGACGACGAATTTGTCGAAGAGTCCGATGCAACGCCTCGGATCGGCATACATTCCGCTCCGTAAAGGGTGGCACGATTGTTGGGCTTGGAATGGTCACCAACAACGATCCACTCATACAAACAACAACCGGAGCAACCATGAAACGCCTCATCACCTTCCCGATCGCCCTCGCGGCGATGCTCAGCATCTCCCTTCTGATGTCCGACACTGCGTCGGCACAGACGAGAAGGACCAACGCTGCGAACGGAACCCGCTCGTTCTTCGTCGATCAGAACGGGGACGGTCTCTGCGACAACTCGGGAACGCGGCAGGGCGGCGGCTCCGCGAAGGGGAAACGGACCGGTGCGCAGGACGGAACCGGCGCCAAGGGGTCCGGGGTCAGGTCCGGCAACGGTACCGGTCTCTGTGACGGCAGCGGCAGCGCTGCCGCGCGCGGTCGCCGGTGATACGAACGTCGGACGGCGGTCGGTGACCGCCGTCCGACATTTCGCACCCTTTCACCGTTCGCATCATCATATAGAAAGAGACGCTGACCTCCAACGCATCGAACCGGAGCATCCATGACCGCTCACCTCCGCATCACCGCCGCCGTGCTCTTCCTGGCTCCGTTGTACATCCTGTCCGCGCAACAGCACGGTACGCTCTCGGGGGAGGTGCGGGATGCCGTGACCCGACAGCCGCTCCCCGGAGCGACGGTCACCGTCGCCGGCACCGCGCTCGGCGCGGCGGCGAACGACGAGGGGTATTTTCGTATCGACGGGGTACCGGCGGGTCGTCACTCGGTTCGGGCGTCCGTCATCGGATACGAAGCGGTCACGACCGCCGAGGTGACGGTACATCCGCTGCGGAACACCACCGCGAACTTCCGGCTCACCGCATCCGCCGTGGAACTCGACGCCGTCGATGTCCGTACGGAGTACTTCGCTCGTCCGGCGGAGAATGCTGTCAGCGTCCGCACGCTGTCGCCGGAGGAGATCCGCCGCTCTCCCGGTTCCGCCGAGGACATCTTCCGGGTCATGCAGTCGATGCCCGGCGTCGCGACCGCGGGCGGCAAGAGCGCACAGCTCATCGTACGCGGTGGAAGTCCGGACGAGAACCTCACACTGCTGGACAATGTGGAGATCTACAATCCCATCCATTTCGCCCGTTCGGGGGAGTCGATGGGCATCATCAGCATCATCAATCCCTCCCTGCTGGAGAACGTCGACTTCCTGACCGGCGCGTTCCCCGCACGGTACGGCGACCGCCTTTCGTCGGTGTTCGACATGACCATGAAGGACGGGAACCGCGAAACCTTCAACACGGACGTGAACGTGAACATCGCCGGTTTCGGGACGATGCTGGACGGACCGTTGTCCGGCAACAGCCGCATGGTGTTCTCGGTACGGCGCGGGTTCTTCGACATCCTCACCTCCATCATGGACCGTCCTGCTGCGCCGCAGTACTACGATGCCGTGGGAAAGGTGACCGTGGACCTCGATCCGGACAACCGGTTGAGCATCGTCGGGTTCTACTACATCGACCAGATCGAGAAAGAAGGGACGACGAAAGAATCGTCCGCGATGACGAAGTACGAAGTGTTGTCGAGGGACGATTACGGGTCGGCGTTCGGACTCACGTGGCGCTCGCTCGTGGCCCGGGACGCCTTCATCACCACCACGCTCTCCTTCACCGGCAACGGATGGTCGACCCGGCAGGGAACGTTGACCGACCGCGAACTCCGCGGTGAAGACATCCTCGAGAACGAGCTCACACTGAAGAGCGAGTCGGTCTGGCAGCTGAACCCGGCCTTCGAGGCATCGGCGGGATTCACGGTGAAAGCGGTGGATTCCCGGAACGAATCCTGGCTTCCGGCGGACACATCGCGCACCGGCATCATCACTCCCGCCGGAACCATCACGTTCCTCCCTTCGATGGAGTGGAAGAACGGGCTCTACGGTCAGCTCGTCGTCCGGCCCCTCCCCTCCCTGACGCTCACCGGAGGGCTGCGGGCGGACCACTTCACCATGACGGGTGAAACGACGATCAGCCCGCGCCTCGCCGGTACGTGGCGTATCACCGGCACGACCTCCCTGAACGCCGCCTGGGGCCTCTACGCACAAACACCGCAGAGCTACCAGATCGCACCCGACCCGCGCAATGCCGCACTGCGGAGCGCGAGCGCCCGGCACGCCGTGCTCGGACTCGAACACCGCGTCGGAGACGACACCAAGGCGACGCTGGAAGTGTACCGAAAGGACCTCGAGGACGTCATCGTCGCACCGGACAGTTCGCACCTGCTGGTGAACACCGGCAGCGGGTTCGCCCAAGGCATCGAACTGTCGGTGCAGCGGAAGTTCACGGAAGGTTTCGCGGGGAGCGCGTCATATTCGTACTCCACATCGCAGCGACGGGACACGCCGGACGGTCCGCTCTACGATTTCGAGTTCGACCGTCCGCACATCGTGAACCTCATCGGAGGAATGGAACTGGGGAACGGCTGGCAGGTGGGGGCGAAGTTCATGTTCGCGTCCGGGAATCCGTACACCCCGCCGGACGGGACCGTGCTCCGCGGCGGTGTCTACTATATCCTGGATGGGCCGTTGAACTCCGCGCGCTATCCTGACTACCACAAGATCGATCTCCGGGTCGACAAGCAGTGGATCCTCACCGGATGGTCCATCACGGCCTACATCGACCTGTGGAACGTCTATAACCGCGACAACATCATCTCGTACTCCTATAAGGCGGACACCGCCGGGAACATCACCCGCACGGCACGGTACGATTTCGGCATCACCCCCATCCTCGGCGTGACCGCGAAATTCTGAACGCTGTTCACGGACAGTCGTGCACGGTGCGGTTGAACTTCGACACGTCGAAGCCCTTCGCCTTCACCCGTTCCGTGATTCCGGCGTAGACCGCGTCATCCATGCTCTTCGAACGGGAGAGGACCCAACAGTACTTCCGGCTCGGCACACCGACCACGGCGTAGGAGTAGTCGTCCGCCAGGTCGATGATCCAATAGTCGCCGCGGAAGGGCCAGAAGAACTGCACGCGGAGTTTCGCATTGTTCGTTCCTTCGACGACGAACGCTTTGCCGACCGCCCGGTCCGTCTCCCCCTCCTTCCGGCAGGTGTTGGTCACCTTCAGAACACCTTCTTCGAGCATTTCGTACTCCGCGGTGGTGCAGGTGCATCCCTCCTGCTGACGGAAGGGGAACGACGCGATTTCGTACCATGTACCGACGTAGCGCGATACGTCCACCTGCGGCACGGTGTCCAGCGGAGGGAACGACGCGGAAGAGAACATCGAACATCCGGTGATGAAGAACAGCGGAAGGACCGCAAGAATGTTGTTCATGGATGACCTCCTGTGTACTGCGTTAATGTACTCATATTTCGGCACGGAAAATTCTCATTCTTCGTATATTTCGGCATGAACAACGGTTCGTTCCTCCTCCCCGTCCGCACTTCCTCCATCCATTACACCGTCTCCGGCACCGGTGCCCCCCTCCTCATCGCTCCGGTCTCGTGGGGGGTGGACGGACACCGCTGGACGACCCTTGACGTGCTCGCGGAGCGCTTCACGCTCATCCGTCTCGATCCGCGCGGGACCGGCGGGTCCGGCGACGTGACGGAGAAGAGCGAGTACGGCATCCCGACGCTGGTGGAGGACATCGAAGCGCTGCGCTCGCACCTCGGCATCGACCGGTGGAGCATCATGGGGCAGTCGGCCGGAGGCTGGACCGCGCTCGAGTACACACTGGCGCACATGGCGCGCGCCGCGAAACTGGTCGTCGTCTGCTCCGCGCCGACCGGGCGGTTCCAGAAGGGGACCTTCCGCGATCCGGCGCATCCGCTCTATCCCCGGTACGAACGGTTGTCGCAGGAGATACGCTCCCTTCCGCACGACGAGCGGGTGCGGCAGTTCAACCGCGCCATCTACCAGTACGACGTGCAGACCGAAGGGGCGCGTGCCGCCATCGACCGCATCTTCGCCGCGACGCCATTCAACGCAAAGCGGAACCAGTACTTCATCTCGCAGGAACTGCAGCGGTACGACGTCCGGGACCGTCTGCGGGACATCGCCGTACCCTCCCTCATCATCGGCGGAGCGCACGACGTGCACGTCTCACCGGAATGGAGCGTGACGATGGCCGAACGCATCCCCGGCGCGCGGCTGGAGATGATGCAGGGTTCCGGACACTTTCCCTGGCTCGACGAACCGGAGGCGTTCTTCCGGACCGTCGCCGATTTCCTCCTCCACTGACCACAGGACCATCCGCATGAGAACGCTCGTTCTCCTCCTCGTCTTCATCACCGTCACGCACGCGCAGAACGCACCGCTCCCCGCGGTGTGGCGGTTCACCCTCAGCGACAGCGTCCGTTTCATCTCCCCCTCGTACAACGACAAGCATTGGAGCACCGTCGCCGTACCGGGGTCGTGGGAGACGCAGACCGCTCCGGACCACGACGGTACGGCGTGGTACCGGACGGAGTTCACCGTCCCTCCGGCGCTGCAGCGGGGCGACGTCGTGCTCGCGCTCGGTCTCATCGATGACGTCGATTCCACCTGGCTGAACGGGGAACCGCTCGGCGGCATGGGAACGGTCTCGCCGGTGTTCGAGCCGGCGTGGAACAAACAGCGGGTGTACCGCATCCCCGCGAAGCGACTCCGGAAGAGGAACACGCTCGCCGTGCGCGTCTACGACGGCGGCGGTCCGGGAGGCATCGTCGGCGGCGTGCTCGGTCTCTACAACGACGCCTCCTACAAGGAAGCGTTCTTCATCGGTCCCGCGCCGAAGCGCTCGTACACGAAACTGACCACGACCAACGGCCTCATCGCCGCCGTGTACGACGATGTGAGCGACCGCATCGTTTCGGTGTCGCCGCACATCTTCCAGGCGTACGATTCCGCCCGATTCGTCCGTCCCTTCGCGTACGGCATCCGTCCGGAGGTGACGGAGCGGCCGCGCTCCGTGCGGTACGATTCGAACACGCACGTCATCGCTGTCCGCTACCCGCGCTTCACGATGCGGTACTTCGCCCCTTTCACCACGGGCGAAAAGGTGTTCGTCGCGGCCGCCGAGGGACCGGAGAAGGTCCTCCGCGCCCTCACCATGGAGGCGCACGAGGGGACCGGTACGCTCCTCCGCGCCGAAGCGAAGCGTCCGGGCGAACGGTACTTCCTCTTCTCCTTCAATGATCCGCTCCACCGCAACGACGAGGTCATCGCCCGGGCCGCCGAACGCATCGCGGAGTCTCCCTCCTCGTTGTCCCGTTCCGAGATCGCCTGGATGCGGAGGGTCATCGCGCAGGCGCGCATCCCGTCCGGCGTCTCGGCGGAGGAGCGGAACACCGCCGAGCAGTCCGTGAGCGTGCTGACGATGGCGCAGGTGGGACCGAACGAGGTCTTCCCGCACGCACCGGGCCAGATCCTCGCCTCCCTTCCCCCCGGCGTCTGGAACATCGCGTGGGTGCGCGACGGCTGTTATGCGGTGACGGCGCTGGCGCGGATGGGACTCTTCGATGCGGCGAAGCGGGGACTCACGTTCATGCTCTCCGCCCCTTCCAACCATTATCAAGAGTTCATGCACACGGACGGACGGGACCACGGCGTCGGGGCCGATTACCAGATCTCCGTCTGCCGGTACTTCGGCAGCGGGAAGGAAGAATCGGACTTCAACGAGAACGGGCCGAACATCGAGATCGACGGCTTCGGTCTCTTCCTCAGCAGCGTCGCCGCGTACGTGCGGGAGAGCGGCGACACGGCGTTCGTCCGCGAGCACCGCGAGATCCTGACGAAGCGCATCGCCGATCCCATCCTCCGTTCCATCGCTCCGAACGGACTCATCCGCCGCGAATCGGGACCGTGGGAGCGGCATCTGCCCGGAGAACAGTACTCGTACACCGCCGCCGCCTGCGCGGCGGGACTGCTGGACATCGCTCCGCTGCTGCGCGCGGCCGGCGTCGAGGCCGGACCGTACCTCGCGGGAGCCGCGACGCTGCAGAACGGCATCCGCACCGTGCTCGTGGACGCCACCGGCGCGGTGATGGGGCGGGCGGGAGCTCCCGCCGACCACAAGGAGTACCGTGACGGGGGCTCGTACGAGGTGTTCGCCTCCGGCGCCATCGTCGACACGGCGCTCTTCCGTTCGCACATGGCGGCGTTCGAGCCGGTGCTTCGGGTCCCCGATCCGCAACGAGGTTACATCCGCATCAAGAGTCCGGACTGGTACGAATGCCAGGAGTGGATCTTCCTGGACATGCGCATCGCCACGGCGCACGTACGGTACGGCGAGCCGGCGAAGGCGAAGCATCTGCTGGACTGGGTGACCGCACAGGCCCGCTTCAACTACCATCTGATCCCGGAGATGTACGGTTACGAACAGGCGACGTACGAAGGGGCCATTCCGATGGTGGGGTTCGGCGCCGGCGCATACCTCATCGCACTGACCGACCTGTACCGGAGCCGCTGAACCGCGCCCGTGACGCCTGTTGCGTTTTGGCGGAATGTTCGGTACCGTTGAGTGTAATTCAGGGGGGATAGGCATCACACCGGCCGTCCTGCTTCGCCTCGCGAAACCTTGCGGACACGCGTTCCATCCCGTTCCGCCCATCCAATGATGCGGCTCCTGCTGTTGCACATACTCCTCATCCTTCCGGCGGCGGGGGCGCCTCCGGAACCGGTGAAGACCGGCGCGTTCCATGCCGCCGTGACCGTCGACCCCCGCACGGGGGAGATCGCCGGCACGGTGCGGACGTGGCTGACGGTGCTCGGCGATTCGGCGAGCGCCCTCCGCTTCACCGTTCCCGCTTCGTACGACATCGAGGCGGTGCGCGACATCGACGAGGACCGGTTCCCGTACCGGCGCACCGGCACCGCATCGGGCCGCGCGGAGTACACGGTGACGCTCCCGTCGTTCCGGTACCGCGGCGATTCCCTCTTCCTCTCGGTGGAGTTCGAAGCGGCGCTCGACTCGTCGTCGCATCTCCGTTCGTTCATCAATCCCCGCGAGTTCATCCTGCTCAACGCCGCACCCGACGGGTGGCTCCCCTCCTTCGGTGCACGCACCGCGGACACGGCGTCGCTCCTCCTTTCGGTCGACGGACCGCACCGGGTGATGGCGGGGACGCCGGCGGACACCGTCACGGACGACGAAGGGAGCCGTCGGCACCGGTTCGCCGCCGCGGGTCCGGTGCCGCTCTCCGAGTTCTTCTCCCTCTGCGGTTCGATGCTCCTTTCCGAGCGGAGCGTCACCGCCCACGACCCGCCGGTGACGGTGACGCTGCTCGCCGACACGTCGCGGCTCGATGCGCGGTACGCCGACTCGCTCATCGCGTTCCTTGCGGACGCCGCCTCCTACTACCGACGGCTGAGCGGCCGCGGCGGTTCGTTCGTGCAGCGCTTCACCGTCATCGGCGACGACGACATTCTGCAGGAGCCGTTCCGGACCGGCACGCTGGTCATCGCGCGGAACACTCCGGCCCTCGCGGTGTTCGATACCGCCGCGTTCCGCCGCTCGACGCGCAATCCCTGGCTGAGCGAGCTCGCACGCCGTTTCCGTCTCGCCTCCGCCGATTCACTGGCGCTGCTCGACGACGGCTGGTCCGGCTATCTTGCCACGCGGTACATCCTCCACCGGAACGGCGGCGCCGGCACGGAGCGTCGCGAGCGGCTCGACCTGATGATCAACGCGCTGAGCTTCTACCCCGCCGCGCCGCTCAGCGCGGGTCGGCGCAACCGCGCGAACGAGAACGAGGTCCTCTCCTACAAAGGACGGTTCCTCTTCCTGATGCTGGAGGACCTGCTCGGACGCGAAGCGTTCGATTCCGCCGTCACGGCACTGTACGCGCTGGAGTCGCCCGGACCCGCCGACCTGCAGCGGCTGAGCGAGGCATCGTACGGAACGCCGCTGGACCGGTTCTTCGACCAGTGGCTGAACCGCTCCGGCGCGCCGGAGTATGCGATGCGGTGGTCGCAGACGACCACCCCGCGCGGCCGCACACTGGTGACACTCTCGGTGGAACAGCGCGGCGACCTCTTCACCGGACCGGTCCGGTTCGTGTACACCGTCGGCGCAAAGCGCATCCCGAAGATGTTCCGTCTCGACCAGCAGCGGCAGGAGTTCACCTTCGCCGCTCCCGCTCCGGTCCGGAGCGTGGAGCTCGATCCGGACCTGACGCTCCTGCGCTGGCTGCTCGACATCCGCATCCTCGCGCACGCGCGGTCGTCCCGTCTCTTCCGTTCGCTCGACCGCGACATCTCCACCGCCGAACGCGAAGCACGGCTGGCGCTCGACCTGGACCCCGCGAACGCCACCGGTTCCGCCCCCGTCGCCTACTTCAGTCTCGGCAAGCTGGCGGTCATCGAGCGCGACATGGAGCGGGCCAAGGAACACTTCCTGAAGGCGATGCGCTCCGCCCCGTCGGAAGAGACGGCGCTCTATCCCCTGCTGAGCCTGGTCCGCTACGCCAACGTGCTGGAGATGGAGGGACTCCGTTCCGAAGCGCTGCCGCTGTACGAACGGGCCCGCAGCGAAGGACGGAAAGACCCCGCGCTGTTCGCCCCGGTCATCATCGAGGCGGAGAAGTACCTGCGGATCCCTTTCGTTTCGGCGGACGACCTGTGGTACGGCACCTACTGACCCGCGCTTGTCTTTTCACTCCCCCTTTCTGATATTATACGGACCGGACCCGGACCTCCCCCTATGAACATCGCCATCGTCGCTTCCGAATGCGCTCCGTACGCCAAGACCGGCGGTCTGGCGGACGTCATCGGCGCCCTCCCGGCGCACCTCGCCTCGCCGGAGGACGACGTCCGCGTCTTCATCCCGAAGTATTCCACCATCGACGAAACGGCGCACGGCCTGACGTGGCTCGGCGAGTACGGCGAGATCCCGGTGCGGGTCGGCGGACTGGTCCGCTCCGTCTTCCTGCACCGAGCGACGCTCCCTGGTTCCGCCGTGCCGGTGTTCTTCATCGACTGCCGCGAGTTCTTCCACCGCGGCGCGCTCTATACGAACGACTGGGACGAGGACGAACGCTGGATCCTCTTCTCCAAATCGGTCATCGAAGCGATGCAGCGGATGCGCTGGAAGCCGGACATCGTCCACTGCAACGACTGGCAGACGGGGCTGATGCCGCTGCTGCTCAAGGACAATTACCGGTGGGACCAGCTGTTCCGGACGACCGGCATCCTCTTCACCATCCACAACATCGGCTACCAGGGACGCTTCTCGCCCGACACCACGCACAAGGCGGAGCTGCGGGGCGACCTGTTCTTCCCCGGCGGCCCGCTGGAGTTCAACGGTACGTTCAGCATGATGAAGGCGGGGATCCTCTTCGCCGACGCGGTGAGCACGGTGAGCCCCACGTACGCGCGCGAGATCCTCACCGAAGCGTACGGCGCGGGGATGGAGACGGTGCTGCGGACGCGCGCCCGGCACCTCACCGGCGTGCTCAACGGCATCGATGTGCGCGTGTGGGACCCGGCGTCCGACCGGCATCTTCCGTTCCGGTATTCGGCGGAGGACCTCACCGGCAAGAACGAGAACAAGCGGTACCTGCTCGCCGAGAGCGGTCTGCCGTACGACGAACGGCGTCCCCTCATCGGCATCATCTCCCGGCTGGCGGCGCAGAAGGGGTTCGACACGGTGGAAGGGGCGCTGGAGGAGCTGATGGCGCTCGACGCGCAGTGGATCGTGCTCGGCACGGGAGAAGAACGGTACGAACGGATGTTCCGCGGACTGGCGGAGCGATACCCGGACCGGGTGCGGACCGTCATCGGATTCGACGACCGGCTGGCGCACCACATCGAAGCGGGTGCGGACATCTTCGTCATGCCCTCGCACTACGAGCCGTGCGGACTCAATCAGATGTACTCGCTCCGCTACGGCACCGTGCCGGTGGTGCGCAAGACCGGCGGACTCGCCGACACCGTGTTCGACTGGCACGAGCGCCGCGCCGCGGGCCGGAGCGACGGCAACGGCTTCACCTATAACGACGCGACGCCGTTCGCACTGACCCACGCCCTCACCCGCGCGGTGGATTCGTTCCGGCTGCCGGAGGAATGGCGCATCATCCAGCGGAACGGCATGCGGGCGGACCTCTCCTGGCAGCATTCGGCCGCCGAATACCGCACCCTGTACCGAACAGCGATGGACAACCGAACATGAAACCACCACCGCTCCAGCAGCTTCTCGACAACAACGCCGCCTGGTCCGCCGACATCCAGCGGCGCCATCCGGACTTCTTCGAACGCCTCTCGCGGCAGCAGTCGCCGGAGTACCTCTGGATCGGCTGCTCGGACAGCCGCGTACCGGCGAACGAGATCGTGAACCTGCTCCCCGGCGAACTGTTCGTCCACCGCAACGTCGCCAACGTGGTGGTGCACACGGACCTGAACTGCCTCTCGGTGATCCAGTTCGCCGTGGACGTGCTGCGGGTGAAGCACATCATCGTCTGCGGACATTACGGCTGCGGCGGCGTGAAGGCGGCGCTGGAGCGGAAACGGTACGGGCTCATCGACAACTGGCTGCGGCACATCCAGGACGTGCATCAGAAGTACGCCCCCATCGTGGACGGCGCGGGAACGCACGAACAGCAGGTGGACCGGCTCTGCGAACTGAACGTGATCGAACAGGTGCTCAACGTCTGCGAAACGACCGTCATCCAGGACGCCTGGGCGCGCGGCGCGGACCTGAACGTCCACGGCTGGATCTACGGCCTGAAGGACGGCATCGTGCGCGACCTGAACGTCACGATGAACGACCCGGCCGACATGCTCCGGGTACACGACAACGCCATCTCGCACGTCCATTCCAGACCCTGAGGACCCTCCATGAGCAGCAATATCTACGCGGCGCTTTCCGAGACCGAGTTCGACCGGCGGCTCACCCCCGAACGGCTGCGAACGATGCAGATCATCCAGGGGGCGCTGATGGCAAGCATGGCCTCCATCCTGTTCATCATCGCGGTCCTCTTCACGACGACGCCGGCGTCGGACGCCGCCGACGCCGAAACGGTCTCCACCCTCTCGCTGATCGTCACCCTCCTCTCCCTCTCATGCATCCTCGCCTCCGTCATCGTCCCGAAACGCCTCGTCGACGCCTCCCGGCGCACCGCTTCGCCGGACGACGACCTCTATGCGAAGGCGGTCACCGTGATGCAGACCTCGATGCTCCTGCGGATGGCCATCCTGGAAGGAGCCGGTATGTTCGGTCTGGCGGTCTGCATCATCGCGGTCACCGGCGGCCTGGCACAGACGGAACCGGTCTGGCTGCTCAACGCCCTTCCGGCCGTCATCATGCTGTCGGCCGGCGCCCTCACGTTCCCCACACGGACCTCCCTCGCCCTGCGGTTCGTGCGGGAGTTCCGGGAGTCCTGAACTTCCTCGACAATCGTCTGTTGCTTCTTCCCGCGGCAATGCCGTGATTGGTGCAACGACCGGAGGACGCATGCGCATCGCCACACTGTTCCTGCTGCTCACCCTCACCGCGGTTCCCGTCACCGCCCAGACCGCCGCCGATTCGGCGATGTTCGATTTCTGGGTCGGCGAGTGGGACGCCTGGTGGTACGGCAGGGATTCCGTGAAGGAGTTCGGCCGCAACAGCATCACGAAGGTGCTGGACGGCGCGGCGCTGCACGAAGACTTCTCCATCCACAGCGGCGTGAACAAGGGGTTCAAAGGCCGGAGCCTGTCGGTCATCGACGCGCAGAGCGGACGATGGAAGCAGACGTGGGTGGACAATGCGGGAGGGTACATGCCGTTCACGGGGGGCGCGGAAGGGACGGAACGGTACTTCGAGCGGGAGTTCGAGCGGAACGGGAAGCGGGTGATGCAGAAGATGGTGTTCCGCTCCATCGAGAAGGAGCGGTTCGTGTGGGACTGGACCAGTTCGACGGACGGCGGCGCGACGTGGAACACCGTCTGGCGCATCCACTACACACGGCGCCGCTGAACGGTCACTCCGCCGGGCCGTTCTCCTTCCGCCGCCGGTTCAGGAGGCTCAATGCGAGCGCCGCCACGGAGGCCCCCGCACCGAACGCGGTGGCGTAGAACGTCGCCACGTCCGCCAGCCGCACGTCCCGCAGGTTCGAGTTGAACACCGTCATCGCCGACAGCACGACGTTGACGACGGTGGTGAGGATGAAGAACTTCGCTGAACGAGGCATCATATGCAGTTCGATATGATCGGTCCATCGGTTCATTGATCCATTGCATCAATGACACAATGATCCGATGAATCAATGATTCACTGTATCTCCCGTATCGATAACTCCCCTTCTCCCATCATCACCGCGCTCCCGCCCACCCGTACCGCCGTCGTGGCGCCGTCCTGTTTGTCCGCTTCCAGGTAGAGCGCGCTCGGCCGTCCCATCTCCACCCCCTGTTCCACGTTCCAGCGGAGCGTGCCGCTCCGGCGGGGGTCCATCGCCGCCAGGTATCCGGCGAAGGCCGCCGCGGCGCTGCCGGTGGCCGGGTCCTCCGGGATCCCGAGCAGCGGCGCGAACATCCGCGCGCGGAAGTGGAATCCCTCCGCGGCCGCATCGGGCACCGCCACGAACACCTCTTTCAGACCCGTCGTCTCCATCACCGCCGTGTTCGGGCGGAGGCGCGCCAGCACCGAACGGTCCTTCACCATCACGATGAGGAACGGGAATCCGACCGAGGCGTACCGGACGCGGTATGGTCCATTGAGCAGGTCCGTCCGCTCGATGGAAAGGAGATGCGCCAGCACGTCGGGGGCCGGCACCACATCGTTGAACGATGGCCGTTCCGCCGCGGTGAGCTGCGCGAACGACGGAACGCCGTTCACCTTCTTCACCGTCACCGGCACCGGACCGACCCCTTCCTCCAGCACGATGCGTGTCTCGTCCCCCGTGAGCGGGATGAGCCCCGACATCGCGAGCGTCACCGCCGTGCCGATGGTGGGATGACCGGCGAAGCGGAGCTCGTTCTGCGGAGTGAAGATGCGGACCTGGCGCGTATGCCGCGGGTCGGACGGCGGATAGACGAAGACGGTCTCGGAGAAGTTGAACTCTCGCGCGATGCGCTGCAGCAGCGGTTCCGGAACGCCGGAGGCCTCGGGCACGACGGCCAGCTGGTTGCCGCCGAAGGGACGGTCGGTGAAGACGTCGCAGAGATGATACCGAACATTCATACGGCCGGCTTCTCCGGCGCCGCCGCGGACGTGTTGCGCATGGCGAACTCCACCGCGCTGACGAGGGTGAAGTACAGGAACCCCCACGCCATCATCCGGTGCGGCTCGTCCACGAACTCGCCGGACATGTCGAGGTGCGCCATCTGCTCGTGCGTCACGCCGAGCTCCGGCAGCGGCAGCATGATGGCGGCGAAGACGCTCATGAGGTAGAAGAAGACGTTGCTCGCCCACTGCATCATCGCGAAGTCGGTCTCCTTCCCTTCGGGTGCCTGGCCGGTGATGACGCTGAGCATGCGGTTGAGGAGCAGTCCGCCGAAGGCGATGACCGGCCACCAGGAGTTGAAGCTGGCGGCGAAGGCGCCGGCGAAGAGCATGTAGAACGCGCCGAGTCCCGCCATGATGAGCAGCGTCTTCTTCTTGTCGCCGCCCCGGAGGGCGAACGCCGTCATGAAGCCGGAGGAATGGATGATGATGAACTCCAGCAGCATCACCATGGAGAGGAACGGCACCATGTCGTCCCCGAGCGCGTACGGGTCGATCCAGGTGACGAGGAACGTGATGCCGAGCATCAGGTCCGGCAGACCGGAGACGATATTGGAGTAGGGGAGGCGGAAGAACATGATGCACAGTATACGGAGTCCGCCGGTGAAAAGAAAGCCGATGCTGTGGCGGTCTCCGATATCGAAGGAATCAAGGGAAGGTCAGTACGAGGGGGCCGAAGAGGAAACACATAGGTACATAGGGAACATAGAGAACATAGAGAACATAGAACGTGGAAGGGACGGAGGGTCCGTGAACCGACCGGATGATCCCGGAGGAACGGATCATAACATGGTTTTGAGCTTATCGTATCCCGTCTTGCTCACCGGAAGCTGTGTGCCGTCCTTGAGCACCGCCATGCGGGAGTCCTTGCCGTAGAGTTCGAGCTTGGCGAGCCGGTCGATGTTGAGGATGTACGAACGGTGGATGCGGACGAAGCGCTGCGGGTCCAGCACGGTCTCGAGCTCCGCCAGCCGCTGCATCTTGAGGTGGGAACGGCCGCTGACGCGGAACGACGCGTAATCGTCCTGCGCCTCCACGTAGTCGATCTGCTCCGCGGGGATGACGAGCACCTTGCTCCCCTCCTTCACCAGCACCCGTTCCAGCGGCTGTCCGGCGGGACGCGCCGCGGCCGCGGCCTCCTTCGCCTTCGACGGTCGCTTCGCGCCGACGTGCGCGGCGGCGCGGGCGAGCGCCTCGTCGAACCGCTCGCGCGTCACCGGTTTGAGCAGGTAGTCCACCGCGTGCACCTCGAACGCCTTCAGCGCGTACTGGTCGAACGCCGTCACGAACACCACCGCCGGCGGCTCGTCCAGCAGTTCGATGACCTCGAACCCGCTCAGCTTCGGCATCTGGATGTCGAGGAACATCAGGTCCGGCTTCCGTTCCGCCGCCTTCACCGCCTCGAACCCGTTGGCGCATTCCGCCACCACCTCCACCTCCGGATGGTGCGAGAGATATTCGCGCAGCAGGCGCCGCGCCAGTTCTTCGTCGTCGACGACGACCGCCGTGATGCGTTTCGTGCTCATCGCTGTTCTCCTGCGGGCATGAAGAGGACCACCTGGAAGATGTTCTCGCGGAGGGAGGACTGCAGCCCCGCCTCCTCGCCGTACGACGTCCGCAGCCGCCGGCGCACGATGTCGATGCCGGAACCGGTGCCGCTCCGTTCCGGGGAGCCCGGTTCCGTCGGATTCTCCACGGTCAGGAAGAGCCGGTCGCTCCGCCGTTCCGCCGTGACGGTGACGGTCCCCCCCTCCAGCGAATCGGCGATGCCGTGCTTGATGGCGTTCTCGAGCAGCGGCTGGAGGAGCAGCGGCGGCAGGAGGCATGCGCGGGCGGACTCCTCCACACGCTCCGATACGGAAAGCCGCCGTCCGAACCGCACCTTCTCGATGTCCAGATAGCTGCGCAGCAGCGAGAACTCCTCCTCCACCGTGACGCGTTCCTTCGCGCCGAAGACGAGGCTCTTCCGGAAGAAGTCCGCCAGCGTGGTGGTCATGGTGCGCGCGGCGGCGGGGTCCGCGGAGGTCAGCGCGGCGATGGAGTTGAGGCTGTTGAAGAGGAAGTGCGGGTCGATCTGCATCCGGAGCGCCTTCAGCTCGGCGTTCTGCGCCTGCAGACGCATCTCGAACGCCCGCTGCTCGGCCGCGCGGGAACGCTCGAACGCGGCGATGAGGTACGACGCGGTGAGGGAGATGATGTACACCGGAACGCCCGCCGCCGCGATGCCGGCGAGGATGACCGCGCCGTCGTACGGATACAGGACGACGCCGAAGAGGTACTGGACCGCGGCGAGCCATCCCCATCCCGCGGCGCCCCACACGACGCAGATGGTGAGCACCGACGCCGCGACGCCGAGCAGACCGCGCCATCCGGGGAGCGACTCGAGCGGGAACGTACGGGAGATGTACCAGGCGGAGAGGTTCATCTCGGCGAAGACGAGCAGCAGCGGGATGGCGAACGCCATGGCCGGCAGGATGCGGCTCCCCGTGGCGGAGGCGATGACCGCACCGGCGACGAGGCCGAGCAGTCCCCACATCACGAGGTAGATGGCGGTGCGGCGGGTGTCGGAAAGGATGGGGTGCATTGGGTCCGTGTGGTCACAGAGAGCGCGATGATGCCGTTCCCCGGAGCACGCGGCGCTCCGGGGAACGGCCGGGAAGGGGCGCGATCAGTTCTTGATCTCGACGCCCCCCATGACGATGTTGCCGGTGAGCACGAGGCGTTTCGCGGGGCCTTCCTTCGGCGGGTACACCTTCTCGTCCACGCCGCCCATGATGGGGAGCGCCTTCACCGTCACGGTCCAGCCCATCGGCACGCGCACTTCGATGCCGCCCCAGAGCACGAACACGTCGAGCACCGCTTCGTCGCCGGCGATCTCCGCCTCGCGCAGATCGATCTCACAGCCTCCCATGACGGCGGTCAGTTCGCCGCCGCGGAACTCGCGCGAGGTGATGGAGCGCTTCACGCCGCTGAGCAGCGCCACGTTGCGGAAGTACGCGTCGGTCTCCTCCCCTGCGCCGGCTCCGGTCTCGATCCGGGCTTCGACGCGGCGCGTACGGTTGACCGAACTCCGGAGGAAGTTGAGGCCGATGATGATGAGGATGACCGGCCACCAGTCCCACACACGGAAGTCGATGACGTTCATCCGGTCCAGCACCATGAGCGAACCGACCGCGATGAGGATCCAGCCGAACACCTGTCCGGGCGTGCCGGGGGCCTGCGTCACCTTCGTCAGTCCCCACACCACGAGGAGCGCCGGCCAGTAGCGGAGCAGGTCCCCCGCGTAGAAGAGCCCGAGGTTGTCGAGCATGAACAGCACGCCGACGGCGATGATGAGCAGTCCGAGCACGAACTGCGTGGAAAGGAAGGAACGTTTCGTGTTCTCCATGTCAGCACTCCTTCGCCGTACGGACCGGCGCGTTGAAGGTCGAATTCCAGATGAGGCTCACGCCCCACGCCACGATGAGCGCGGGCCAGGTCTCGCCGAAGCCGAGGCCCCACACGTGGCGGAGCGAGATGTAAAGCCAGAGACCGAAGAAGACCCACCAAGCGCCTTCACCGAACTGTTTGCGGTGTGCGGCGTTCGCGATGGTCACCAGTCCGACGATGACGAAGCCGAGCGGCCAGTGCGACCAGACGGATCCGATGTCGATGAGCTCCATGTTCTGCATCAGCATCGCCGCTCCGAGCGCCATCAGGATGAGGCCCATGGCCATCGTCCCTTTGCTGATCTTCCGTTGTCCGTTCATGTCTTCCTCCGATTGATTGGATGCATGAACATACCGAAAAATCGGCCTCCGGGTTCCCCGTTTCTCGGCGAACGGCGTCCGGGCATCGGCGAACGGAGGGTCCGGAGCATGAAAAAGCCGGGCGGACCCGGCTTTTTCGCTCCCGCGGTCACTTCGCGGCGGTCTCGGCCAGCAGCATCTCGAACTGCAGGTCCATCTTGTCCTCCATCTCCTGCGCGCCGCTGAAGCCGACGTCCTTGAAGCGGACCTGTCCGTTGCGGCCGATGAAGAACTTGGTCGGAATGCCGTCGACGCCGTACTTCGTCACGACGTCCGTATCGAACACCACGGGGAAGGTGTACTTGTTCTTCGCGATGAAGTCCTTCACATGCTGTTCGCGCTGCTCCGGCGCGACGCGCTCCCAGGTGTTCACGGCGAGGATGACGATGTCCGGGTTCCCCTTGTACTTGTCGTACACCTTCTGCAGCGAGGGGAACGACGAGAGGCAGGGTCCGCACCACGTCGCCCAGAAGTCCAGCACGACCACCTTCCCCTTCAGCGCGGAGAGCTTCACGGGGGTGCCGTCCAGGGACTTCAGTTCGAAATCGACGGAGGGCTTGTCGAGCCATTCCTTCTTCAATTTCTCTTTCAGCGCTGCGCTCATCTGCCCTTTCGCGTACGTCACCACGGAATCGAACCCGGCGGCGCTCCCCTTCACCGCGGTGTAGGCGGCGCGGTACTGCTCCAGCAGCGAGGGAGAGCCCTTCCCCTTCACGAGCGAACCGAACGCGATCTCCATCGCCTTGTCGTTCCGTCCGGTCTTCACGTAGCACTCCGCGAGCCGCGCCGCGTTCTCCGGGTCCTCCCCCTCCATCAGCGCATACGACTCCTCCATCGGCGCGACCGCGTCGGCGTGACGGCCGAGACGCATCAGACCGTCGCCGTACGTGTCCGCGATCATGCCGCGAAGGTACTTCACGTTGGAGAGCCATGAGGCGCGGTTGACGCCGATGAAATCGAGCGAGGTGCGGACCTCCCCGGTCACGGTGCGGTCCAGCCCCTTCTTCGCGAGCGCCGTCCCTTCCTCCACCTTTCCGCCGGTGATCATACCGTACGCGACGTTGTTATAGTAGTTGGGCGAGACGTTGGGATACTTCTCCAGGAACGCCGCCGCCTTGTCGAGGTCCTTCGCGCGGATGTACGCGGAGAGGAAGAGCGGCTCCGTTCCGGGCTGCACCGTGAAGGAGCCGATGTACTCCGTCACCATCGCGGCGCGCTTCGCGGGGTCCACCTCCGTCATCAGGGTCTGCTGCGCCTTCATCTCGGCGAACTTCCCGGCCGGGTTCTTCTTCAGCATCGCCGCTTCCAGTTCCTCCGCCTTCTTGGACTGTTCCGTACGGTGGAACCACTGGATGAACTCGCGCACCACCTCTTCGTCCTTCGCATACTTCTTATAGAGCGCATCGAGCTCCTTCTTCACCTGCTTCACCGTCTTCGGCCCGGGGTCCGCTTTGAACATCATGGACCACGACAGCGTGGCGGCACGCCACTGGTCCGGATACTGCTTCCGCTCGGCCGCCAGGAACGTCTTCGCCGCGGCGGAGTCGACCGTATGCTTGAACCCGTAGAAGTTGCGCGAGAGACGGACGAGCGCTTCCATCATCTGCGCGCCCCGGACCGGTTTCCCCTTCGCGTCATACACCATCGACGTCCAGGCATTGGCGCCATTGTCGTCCGTCGCGTCGCCGGCATCGAACCGGTAGGTGAAACCGACCGCCTTCGGGTCGGACATCGGGAACGACGTGCTCCACACCGCGCCGGTCTTCGTCATCTTCTGTTCCAGCATGGAGGGGAGCCCGTCCGGGTTGACGAAGAGCACCACCGCATAGACGTCGGCGGCCGCCGCATGCACCGCACCATCGGCCGCGGGGTCGTACGTCACGGTGACGGTCTCCCCCTTCTTCGGTTTCTCCGGGGTGACGGTGACGACGCCGGCATGGAGGGTGGGGAGCAGCACGGTAAGCGCTGCAAGGAAGTGCAAGAACGTTCTCTTCATAGTACGGTCCTTTCGATGATGGCCAGAGCGGTGAGGTGTTTGTCCGTTACATTCGTCATGGCAGTTCGGCCCACGAAGCACCTCCGAAGTGCACCTGGATGCTGTCGGCATACGACATGTTCTTCGATGTGTACGCGTACACACGATACCGGTACTGCTTCGTCGGATCGACGTTCACATCCGTGAACGTCCGGGCGGTACGGGCCTCTTCGCCGACGACCGCGTACGCTCCGCCGGGCAGTTGCTTCCGCTCGATGCGGAATCCGTCCTCGAATTGCTGTACATAGTACCAACTGAGCCGCAGCGATGTCGCCGATACTCCCGTGACGTTCAGCTGCGCCGGACCGAAGAACGAGAGATACGTTTTGATCGAACCGGAGAACCGGACGGCCGTTTCTTTTTTCGTGCCGACGCGATATTCATAGAAAACATTCGGCACCACTGCTTGGCGGTGAACGAAGCGGGTAGCGTTGGGTCCGGTCTGCCCCGCCGTCATGAACTCCTCTTCGTTCCCGGTGCGCCATTGGACCAGATATCCGTCCTCGAGGATGCTGTTGTCGGTCCATGTGACGATGACAGAATCTTCGCTGGACATGTTCAGGGAGATGCTCGGAGGGTTCGGATGAAACTGAAGTTCAATGGGTTCCAAATCGCATGAGGAAAGCGACAACATGAGTGCCGCGACGCACCATCCGCAGCGGCGGAGCGAGGCCGTTCTCATATGCTCCCCCGCACCGTCAGCAATACGGCATTCATCGAACGTCCAGACGAAGGTTCGAACGAGGGCTCGAGGTCAAATGTATGCCGTTGCGTATGAAAGAGAAGGATATCGAGGATGTTCAGCACGTACACAGCGGCGAATCCGGCAGCGAAAGCGTTCCGCAGCACGACGGCATTCTGCGCGGCATCGTATGAAGAACGGGCAGAAGCCGCAATACGGAGCTGCTCCTGCTCTGCGTTGGCGTTCTTCAGCTTATCATTCTCCGAACGATAGCGGAGGAAATGGTACATGAACACCCCCTCCGAGCTGATCATACCGGCGACGGTCAATCCGGCTGCTGCCATGATGGCAACACCCTTTTCAGAACTGCCGTCCATCATCTGTCCCGACCCTGGAAGCAGCAGTGAGTACTCGAGAAGATCGTAGGACGGTTTGTCGAAGTCGCCGATGACGCTCCATCGTTCGTCGGAACGGAACGACACGGTGCTCTGTAATGCGTTGGTGAACGAGGGATGGGAGGCGGAGAGGAGACGTTCTCCGGTCAGCACCGGAACCGGTGCTCCGGATGCGGGGTGGATCTCTACACCATCGACCGATATGGCGGCGTCGGGCGGGGTAATGCGGAAGTCGATGTACGCATACTTCGACAGCAACCGACGGAAGACACGAACCGTGTCACGTCCCATCGGATAGACCGGTGTCGCGTACGGAACATACCGGTCCAAAGAGATGGCGAGAGTGATCGTGTCATCCTCCGAGATGGCGAGATGGAGCGGAGTTTGCCCCCGGAGCGCGCCGTTCACTTCCACGGCGGCGTGCGGAGGCTGCGATTCGACGACAAGGATGCACTGCTGCACCGATGCCGTATCGGCTTCAGCAGGGGCAGCCTGAAGAACGGCGAGAAGAACGGAACAGAGCAAGAACGCCCGTTTGAACTGGCGCATCGGTGTATTGATCGGATTCGGCGCATTCGGTCCGGATAGACACGGACAGGACCGGTTGCAAAAATATACTCAAACGGAACCGGAATTGAAACCCGTCCTTTCCTGCAGGCTCTCACAACCGCACCACCCGTGTCGCCGCCGTTTCGACGAACCGCCGGTCGTGCTCCGTGAAGAGCATCGTCGGAGCGTCGCGGAGCAGCGCCTCTTCGATGCGTTCGCGGGCCTCGATGTCCAGCGCGTTCACCGGCTCGTCCCACACCAGCAGATGCGCCGGCAGGAGGAAGGAACGGCAGAGGTCCACCTTCTTCCGCTCCCCTTCGCTGAAGGTCTCCAGCGGCCGGTCGAAGATGTCGCCGCAGACGCCGAAGGAGCCCATCACCGTCCGGAACCCGGTCTCGTCGATCCCCTCTGCGCGCAGACGGCCGCGCAGCGAACCGTGCGACCAGACGGGATGCTGGTGCACCTCCGCGAGAACGACCCCCGCTCCCTTCCGCCGGTGGCCGGCCATGAGCGGCAGCGTTCCGCGCACGGCGTTGAGCACGGTGCTCTTGCCGCAGCCGTTGGGACCGACGAGGGCGACCCGTTCGCCCTTCCGGACGGTGAGCGAGAATCCCGAGAGGACGGCGCGTCCGCCGTACCCGAGCGTCACCTCCTCCAGCGAGAGGAGGATGTCCGGCGGCGTGCCGGCGCCGGAGAGCGCGAGGGGGCGCACCGTCTCGACGTTCATCAGCAGCGAGCGCTTCTCCTCGATCCGCTCCTCGATGCGCCGCTCGATGGAGAGGGCGCGCTTCATCATCTTCGCCGCTTTATGGCTCACGTAGCCGCTGTCCGCCGCCGAGTTCTTCTCGCTCTCGCGGGCGAAGGACCAGGAGCGGCGCTGCTGCGCGGCGGTCTCGAGCTGGGCGATCTCCCGCCGGAGCGAACCGTCGCGCGCCCGTTCGGTCTCCTCCTCCAGCGTCACCTGCCGTTTCCAGTCGGCGTACGTTCCCGGCATGGTGCGGATGCCGGCGCGCTCGATGGCGACGATGTGGTCGCAGCAGGCGTCCAGCAGCGCGCGGTCGTGCGAGACGACGATGAACCCTTCCTTCCGCGACAGGTAGCGGCCGAGACGCTCCCGGCCGTCGGCGTCGAGATGGTTGGTCGGCTCGTCGAGCAGCGGGAACGAACCGGTCCGGAGGAAGAGCGCCGCCACCATCCCTTTGGTGCGCTCACCGCCGCTGAGCGTGCGCCAGGGCCGCGCCAGCGTCTCCTCATCCAGTCCGAGCCGTGAACATTCCTGGAGGATCGCGCCCTCCACGCCGTACCCGCCGGCGCGGCGGTACCGTTCTTCGATCTCACCGTAGCGGCGGAGCGACGGTTCGTCCGGAGTGCGCAGGAGCCGTTCCATCTCCCGCTCCCAGTCGCGGAACGGCGCCACCATGGCCCGGACGGCCTCGAGGGCGGACACGTGTTCGTCCGACACCGGTACGGGAAAGAGGGCGGGGAACGGCGGCGGCGCGACGGTGCCCCGGTCCGGTTCGAACACGCCGGCGATGAGATGGAGCAGCGTGCTCTTTCCCCGGCCGTTGCGACCGATGAGACCGGTGCGCCACGAGGTGTCGAGCGCGAGTGTGACGTCCGTGAAGAGCGGCGCGGACGACGGATGATGGAACGAAACGGAATGAAGGGCGATGACGGACATGGCGGACCTCCGGACAATGGATGACACGGCGCGGGAGCGCTGTGAGGCTTTCAATGGTCGATGCTGAACGGGGAACGAAGGGGCGGAAGAGGAGCGGTGACGCGGTTCGTGAGCCGTGCTTCGTTCGTCAGTGTCCGGTGGTCTTCATCGTCGGTGTGTTCGGTGGGAGATCGGCCCTCCTTCGGGAAGGTCCGGCATCAATATACGCATTTCGGCCGGAGAAAAGAAAGGGACCGAACGTTCAGGTCTTCTGCTGTTTCTTCTTGGCGGCCGGAAAGAGGATGTTGTTGAGGATGATGCGGTATCCCGGCGAGTTCTTGTGCAGGTTCAGGTCGGTGGGGGGATCGCCGACGGCGTGCTGGTAATCCTCCGGGTCGTGTCCGCCGTAGAAGGTGAACGTGCCGCGACCGACGTTGCCGTGGATGTAGCGGACCTCGTCGGTCCCCTCCCGCTCGCCGAGGATGGTGACGGTCGGTTTGATGAGGGAGCGTTTGAACGCGGTGGTCTGGCCCATGAACCCCTTGAGGATGTTCACGTGGTTCTGCGTGAGCATGGTGGGGACCGGATCGTACTTGGCGGAGAACTCGAAGAGGGTGAAGTAGTCGGTCCCGGGATCGCGCAGCGGCACCGGGTCGCTCGGGGGGTCGTCGATGTCCGAGAACTCGTAGCGCATCGGGTTCATTTCGATGGTGAAATTCCGGAAGGCGAAGGTCTTCGCGAAGTCGAGCTTCTTCTGCGCGTCGCGGTCCGCCGGGTCGCCGTCGAACATCCGTTCCGCGATGTCGACGTTCTCCGCCGCCAGGGCGATGTCGTAGCTGTCCGTCGCGGCGCACATCGCGAAGAGGAATCCCCCTCCCGCCACGTAGTCGCGGATGGTGCGGGCGACCGCCTTCTTCTCGTCCGACACTTTCCGGTAGCCGAGTTCGCGCGCGGTGGTCTCGTAGTTCATCTGCTGTTCGATGTACCAGGCGGAGTTGCGGTGCGAGGCGTAGAACTTCCCGTACTGTCCGGTGAAGTCCTCGTGGTGGAGATGGAGCCAGTCGTACTCGGAGAGCTTCCCCTTCAGCACGTCGGGGTCCCATACTTTGTCGTACGGGATCTCGGCGTACTCCAGCGCCAGCGTGACGGCGTCGTCCCACGGTTTGAATCCGGGGGGGACGTAGACCGCCACCTTCGGCGCCTTCTCCAGCCGCACCACGTCCATGTTATTGTCCTCCCCCGCGATCTCACCGAGGATGGCGGCGGCCCGGTCGCCGCCGACGGCCTCCGTCCGGACGCCGCGGATGCGGCATTCCGCCGCCGCGGAGGGGGTGTTGTCGATGAGGAAGGAGCCTCCGCGGTAGTTCAGCAGCCAGTCCACCTCCATCCCCCGCTGCAGCGTCCAGAAGGCGATGCCGTACGCCTTCAGATGGTCGGTCTGCTGCAGGTCCATCGGAATGAGGAGCTTCTGCTGCGCCGGCAGGAGGAGCGGAAGGAAGAGGAGGAGGAAGAAGGGTCGCGTCATGACATCAACGTACGAAATCGGCGTACAATAAAAAAGGCATCCGGGCCCTCGGATGCCTTCTGACCGCCCCACCGCTCCGGCCCTACGCCGCGGCCAGGTTCAGCTTCGCTTTCGCTTTGACGGGCGCCGGAGCGTTCCGCTTCGGCGTGATGTATCCGTGGTTCACCGCGTAGGAGTACAGCTTCTCCTGCATCACCTTCCGTGCGCGGTGGAGCCGGGAACGGACGGTCCCGAGCGGGATCTCGAGGATGTCCGCGATCTCCTCGTACGTCATCTGCTCCAGGTCCGAAAGGATGATGATGGTGCGGAACTCCTCGGTGAGGGAGTCCATCGCGGAGACCACTTCGTCCTCCAGCAGATTGTCGTAGAAGTCGTTCCGAAGGTCGCTCGCGGGAGAGCTCTTGTCGCGGAGCAGGTCCACGTACTCCTCCACCTCCTGGTATTCCACCTGGTCCGGCGTGCGGGTGCTCTTCCGGTAGTTGTTGATGAACGAGTTCTTCAGGATGCGGAAGAGCCATGCCTTGGCGTTGGTCTCTTTCTGGTACTTGTCGATGAAGCGGTACGCCTTCAGGTACGTGTCCTGCAGCAGGTCCTTCGCATCATCTTCGTTCCCGGTGAGCCGGAGGGCATAGTTATAGAGCAGCGTCATGTGGGGAACCATTTCCTTTTGGTACAGTTCATCGTACCCGGTTCGGACTGTGGCATTCATGAGGACTCCGTTCAATGGGTTGGTTTCGTTGATTGTTTCTTCTATATAGTTCAACGAACCGGAGTTCCCGAAAAAGAAAAACCCGCTCAATCTTTCGATTTTAGCGGGTTCTATGAATGATATGCCCGATATGCCCGTATTTTTCGATAACCGGACTCCCTAATTCACCTTTTCGGCGGAGAATTCTGTATAGAGAGCTTTGACGAGCGGATGGTCCATGGGAGTGCTTTCGGCGGTCTTCGGCGGCGGTGTGGTCCCCGCGGCAGCTGCTGGAGCGGGAGCACTCTGTTCGTCCAGCGGGTCCTGGATGACCGCATCGACGCGGAGGCGTCCGCCGGCGACGACGGCGATGGTCTCGGAGATGGCCTCCTTGTTGCGCGTGACGGTGGAGCGGTGGAACTCGTCGCCGCAGCGGATGGTGAGGATGCCGTTTGCGACGGTGAGCGGGGATGTTTCGCCGAGGATGGTGCCGACGGAGATCTTCTTCCGGCGCATCTCGTCCACGATGGCGGGCCACTGTTCCCTCACCTGCTCCATCGTGAGCGGAGAGGAGGAGGAAGGAGGGGGAGCCGGCGCCGGTTCCGCGGGTGCGGGGGATTCGGCCGTGCGTGCGGCGGCGGAAAGGGTGTAGCGGGGACGCGCTTCTTCGACGGACGAGGGGACCCTGAACTCGGCGGCTGGAGCGGATCCGGAGAATGCGGGGTGCTCCATGACGGCGGGACGTTCGGTCACCGTGGGAGGTTCGGTCACCGCGGGACGGGGGAGCGTTCCTCCGTCACGGATTTTTTTTTTCCACGCGTCGAGTTCCGAGAGCAGGTCGTCGATCTTCACGGACGACGGCATCTTGGTGAGCTGCACCATCAGCACTTCGAGACGGAAGCGGGGCTGCACGGCGAAGCGGACCGCCCCTTCGGCGTCGGTGACCGCCTTCATGATGCGGAGCAGGTCGTACAGTTCGAACGACGGAGCGTCCGCGGCGTACCGCGCGCGGTGCACGTCCGACTCCTCCACCAGCTGCGTGGAACCGGTGGTGCGGACGACGATCATGTTGCGCACGTGTTCGGCGATGCCGGAGAGGAACTCCTTCACGTCGTACCCGCCGTTGATGACCTCCTCCACCAGCGCGAGCGCGGCGGGGGTGTCCTTCGCCTTCAGCACGTCCGTCACCCGGAAGAAGAGCTCCAGGTCGACGATGTTCAGCGCGTCCGCCACCTGGCGCGCGTCGAACGACGCGCCGCAGAAGGAGACGACCTGGTCGAAGATGGACTGCGCGTCGCGCATGGAGCCGTCCCCCTTCTTCGCGATGAGCAGCAGCGCATCGTCCGTCGCCGCGATCCCCTCCGCCGCGGCGATCTTCCGCAGCTGCGCGGTGATCTCCGTCAGGCCGATGCGGCGGAAGTCGTACCGCTGGCAGCGCGAGAGGATGGTGGCGGGAACCTTGTGGATCTCGGTGGTGGCGAAGATGAACAGGACGTGCGGCGGGGGCTCCTCCAGCGTCTTCAGCAGCGCGTTGAACGCGCCGGTCGAGAGCATGTGCACCTCGTCGATGATGTACACCTTCTTGCTGCCTCGCGCGGGGGCGTAGCGGACCGATTCGCGCAGGTTGCGGATCTGCTCCACGCCGTTGTTGGACGCGCCGTCGATCTCGATGACGTCCAGAGACCGTCCCTCGATGATCTCGCGGCACACCTCGCACGCGTTGCACGGTTCGTGCCCTTTAGGCGACAGGCAGTTCACCGCCCGCGCGAGGATGCGCGCCGTGGTGGTCTTGCCGCAGCCCCTCGTGCCGCTGAAGATGAACGAATGCGCGAGGCGGTTCTGCGCCAGCGCGTTGCGGAGCGTGTCGGAGACGTGCGACTGTCCGATGACGTCGTCGAACACCATCGGCCGCCATTTCCGTGCGGTCACCTGATAGGCCATATCCATCCGTCCGTTGCGTTCTGTGATGCGTGGTCCGTCATGTCCGCTTTCCGAAGACGTGCGGCAGCGCCTCGTCCACCGTCGCCACCGGCACGATGGCGAGCCCCTTCTTCACGCCGTCCGTGATCTCCGCAAGGTCCTTCACGTTCTCCTTCGGGATGAGCACGGTGCGGATGCCGGCCCGCTTGGCGGCGAGCAGCTTCTCGTTCAGGCCGCCGATGGGGAGCACTTCGCCCCGGAGCGTGATCTCGCCGGTCATCGCCACGTCCGCTCTCGCGGCCCGTCCGCCGATGGCCGAGATCATCGCCATCGTCATCGTGATGCCGGCGGAGGGCCCGTCCTTGGGGATGGCCCCCTCCGGCAGGTGGATGTGCACTTCGTGCTTGGAGAAGAACTCCGGGTTCAGCTTCAGTTTCTTCGCGTTGGAGCGGATGTAGCTCAGCGCCGCCTGCGCCGATTCCTTCATCACGTCGCCGAGCTGGCCGGTGAGCGTGAGCCGGCCGGTCCCCTTCATCAGCGTCACCTCCACGTGCAGGATATCGCCGCCGACGCTCGTCCATGCCAGTCCGGTGACGGAGCCGACCTGCGGCACTTTGTCCGCCTCCTTGGAGCGGAACTTCGGCACGCCGAGGTACTCCTCCACCTTCTTCGCGTCGACCGTGAGCAGCGCCTCCTTCCCCTTCCGCCGTTTCCCGTTCTTCGCGCGGGCGAGCACGGTCTCCTTCGCCGCTTTGCGGCAGACGGAGGCGAGCTCCCGCTCCAGGTTGCGCACGCCGGACTCGCGCGTGTATTCGTTGATGACCTTCTGCACGGAGGCGTCCGGGATGGCGATCTCGCGGTCGGACAGGCCGTGGTCCTTCACCAGCCGCGGGATGATGTGGCGCTTCGCGATCTCCTTCTTCTCGAAGTCGAGGTAACTGGACAGTTCGATGACCTCCATGCGGTCCAGCAGCGGCAGCGGGATGGCGTAGCGCACGTTGGCGGTGGTGATGAACATGACCTTCGAGAGGTCGTAGTCCACTTCGAGGTAATGGTCGTTGAACGTGCTGTTCTGCTGCGGGTCCAGCACCTCCAGCAGCGCGCTGGCCGGGTCCCCGCGGAAGTCCATGCTCATCTTGTCGATCTCGTCCATGAGGATGACCGGATTGACGACGCCGGCGCGCTTCATGGACTGCACGATCTTCCCGGGCATCGAGCCGATGTACGTGCGCCGGTGGCCGCGGATCTCCGCCTCGTCCCGCACGCCGCCGAGCGACATGCGGACGAACTTCCGGCCGAGCGCGCGGGCGATGGACTTCGCGAGCGAGGTCTTGCCGACGCCCGGCGGGCCCACCAGACAGAGGATCTGCCCCTTCATCTCTTTCACGAGGTTGAGCACGGCGATGTGCTCCAGGATGCGCTCCTTCGGCTTCTCGAGCCCGTAGTGGTCCTCGTCCAGGATCGCCTTCACGTGGTCGATGTCCAGGTCGTCCTTCGTCCGCTTCTTCCACGGCAGCGACACCATCCAGTCCAGGTAGTTGCGGATGACGCCGAACTCGGGGGACATGGAGGAGGTCTTCTTCAGCTTGCCGAACTCTTCCAGCGCCTTCTCCATCGCCTCCTTCGGCATGCCGGCGCGGTCGATGTCCTCCTTCAGCTTCGCGAGCTCGGGGGTGGACTCCTCCTCGCCCAGTTCGTCCTGCAGGATCTTGATCTGCTCCTGGATGAAGTACTTCCGCTGCGACCGCTGGATGTTCTCGTGCACCTTCGTGTCGATCTCGCGCTCGATCTTCAGCACGTTGATCTCGCCGTTGAGCACGCGGATGACCTCCAGGAACTGCTCCTTCGGGTTCGTCAGCCGGAGGATCTTCTGCTTCACCTCCACCGTCTGCAGGATGTTGGCGGCGATATAATAGAGACGGCGCCGGACATCCTTGATGTTCTCGAACGCGGCGAGCACCTCCGGCGGGATGTTGCGGTTGGCGCGCACGTACTCCGAGAAGAGGGACGACGCGTGGCGGACGATGGCCTCCATCTCCGTGGTGCGTTCGGCCTCCTCCAGCGACAGCGCGACGCGCGCCTGCATATAGCGGTCGTTCTCCTCGAACTCCTCGATGGACCCCTGCACCACGCCGTCCACCAGGATCTTCATCAGGTTGTTGGGGAGCTTCAGGATCTGGACGATCTTCGCGACGGTCCCTTCGGTGAAGATGTCGTCGCGTCCCGGGTCCTCGACGGTCGGGTCCTTCTGCGCTACCAGGAAGATGTACTTGCTGTTCTCGAGCGCGACGTTGGCGGCGCGGAGGGAGGATTCGCGTCCCACCAGCACCGGAAAGATCATGTGCGGAAAGATGACCACGTCCCGCAGCGGCAGCACCGGCAGGGAACGGGGAATGTTCTCCAGCGACAGCGGCGGGGATTCGGGTTTGACGGACGGTTCCTGGGACATACGGAGTGGTTCGGAATCTCGATAAAAAAAGCGGTTTTCACCGCTTTAAGGCTATGTTCTGCGCCAAGATAGTCAGATTTTCACGGCGAAGCAAACCACGCGGAAACCGCCCCGCCCCCTTCGCTCATCGCATCACTTCATTTTTTCTTTTTTCTTTTTTCTCTTTTCTCTTTTTCATTCCCCTCCCTTCCCCCTCCTCAATGCGGCAGTCTCGACTTGTTCGCATGGTACAGATACGCTCCGACCAAAGCGCCGGCGAGCGTGGCGAGCGCCGGGGTCTCTCCCGCGCCGATCTGCGCGAAGATGGGTCCCGGGCAGGCGCCGGTGACCGCCCAGCCGATGCCGAAGATGACGCCGCCGTAGATGAATCCTTTGTGGAACGTCTTCCCCTTATAGTCGAGCTCCTCGCCGGCGAGGGAGCGCGCACCGCTCCGTTTGAGCAGCTGAACGGAGAGGGCTCCCACCGCGACGGCGGAACCGATGACCAGGTACATGTGCCACTCCTCGAACCGGAACATGCTCTGGATGCGGAACCAGGAGATGACCTCCGCCTTGGTGATGACGAAACCGAAGAGGAGACCGAACAGGACGTAGACGAAGTTCTTCATGGCCGCCTCACAGGATGGATGAAAGAAGGGTGTAGAGCAGTCCGCCGGCGAAGAACGACAGGGTCGCCTTCAGGCTCGACGGCTGCAGGATGGAGAGACCGAAGATGGAATGGCCGGAGGTGCAGCCGTTGGCGTAGCGGGTGCCGAACCCGACCAGCATCCCTCCCGCGAAGAGGGTGATGACGCCGCCGAGGGAGTGGTACTGTTCCGGCAGGAAGGCGACGTCCGTCGACGAGAAGAACCTGGTCGCGATGTAGGCGCCGAGCATGATGCCGACGGTGAAGTACACCTTCCACCCGTTGTCCTTCCAGTTGAAGGAGAACATCGCATGCCGCTCCTTCGGCATCAGCATCATGCAGAGGTGCTCGAAGGCGGACGAGATGCCGAGCTTGCCGTTCATGGTGAGCAGCAGCGCCGGGACGAAGAGTCCGATGAGCGGACCGGCGACGGCCCAGGTCCAGGGTTCGTAGAGCCATTCCATCGTTGTTCTCCTTGTGGTGGTGAATGTCGATGCCGTCCGGCGCCGTTCAGGACGAACGGCGCAGCGCCTGGCGGATGTCCGCCAGGATGTCGTCGATGTGTTCCAGTCCCGCGCTGACGCGGATGAGTCCCGGCGTGATGGCGACGCGGGCGCGCTCCTCGTCGGTCAGTTTGGAATGCGTGGTGGAGGCGGGATGCGTCACGGTGCTCCGCGCGTCGCCGAGGTTCGCGGTGCTGGAGAGCATCGTCACCGCGTCGATGAAGCGTTTCGCCCGTTCGTAGCCCCCGCTGACGGTGAAGGTGACCACGCCGCCCCCCTGCCGCATCTGCCGTTTCGCGAGGGCGTACTGCGGGTGCGACGGCAGGAAGGGATACTTCACCGAATCGATCCCCGGCTCCTTCTCCAGCGCCTGCGCCAGCGCGAGGGCGTTGGAGCAGTGCCGGTCCATCCGCACCGCGAGCGTCTCGAGGCTCTTGGAGAGGACCCACGCGTTGAAGGGGGACATCGCCGGGCCCGTGTGCCGCGCAAAGAACCGGATCTCGTTGATGAGCTCCTTCCGTCCCACGATGACGCCGCCGAGCACGCGGCCCTGTCCGTCGATGAACTTGGTGGCGGAGTGCATCACCAGGTCCGCACCGTGCTCCGCCGGCGTCTGCAGGTACGGCGTGGCGAAGCAGTTGTCCACCGCCAGGATGAGCCCGCGCTTCTTCGTCAGCGCGCCGAGCCACGCGAGGTCGATGAGCTCCAGGCCGGGATTCGAGGGGGTCTCGATGAAGACCATGCGGGTCTCGGGGCGGAGGGCCTCCTCCCACCGTTCCGGCGCGGCGGCGTCCACGTACGTATGGGTGATGCCCCACTTCGGCAGCACTTTGGTGAGGAGCTGGTGGGAGGAGCCGAAGAGGGAGCGCGACGCGAGCACGTGGTCGCCGCTCTTCAGCAGCGCGCCGAAGCCGGTGAAGATGGAGGCCATGCCGGTGGCGAACGCGAAGCCGTCCTCGCACCGCTCGAGCGCCGCCATCTTGTCGATGAACTCCGACGTGTTCGGATTGGAGAAGCGGGAGTAGATGTTCCCTTCCACTTCGTCCGCGAAGAGGGCGCGTCCCTGTTCGGCCGAATCGAACACGAAGCTGGAGGTCAGGTAGAGCGGCACGGAGTGCTCGCGGTGGCCGGAGCGCCCGGCCTGGGTGCGGACCGCGCGGGTCTCGAAGTGTTCCATAAGGTTCCTTGAAATGAAAAAAGTCTTTCCGGTGAAAGACTTTCCGTGACATCGGAGCGGGGTCTTTCAGCGGTGCAGCGGACCGGTACGACAGGGAGTCGTGTGGAGGTAAGCGGATTTCATACCTGATAATATAACAATGCGGAGATAAGGAGCAAACCGGGAGCCTGCCCGGACCGCACGCAGTGTGCCCCGGAAACCAGGCACACCGTGCGGACCGCTCCGTTCACCGGACGACAGCGGCGGGGATCACTTCTTCAGCCGTTTCGCCGCTTCCGCCTTCTCCTTCTTCGTGACGTCCGAATACTCGAGCATCTGCTTCGTCAGGTCGAGCGGATAGGTCACCGCCACGTCGGTGACGTTCCCGTTCGCATCGGTCACCGTCTCGAGCTTCGGCATCACGAAACCGGTGTAGACCGCCCGGTCCAGCTTCTCCATCCGCGCCAGCACCTGGTCCCGCAGCGCCGTGTCGATCTTGAACCCGTACGTATCGATGAGCCGTTTGGCGGCGGCGAGGTCCCCTTCGGACTTGATGCGCTGCACTTCGGCCAGCAGCCGTCCCACCCCTTCGCGCATCTTCCCGTAATCGGTCACGCGGAAGTACGTCTTCCCCTCCCGCTCCAGCCGCTCGATGCATCCGGCGTTCTTCCAGAGCCAGTGGGCGATGAGCTGGCGGTTCTTCATGTGGTCCTCTTCCAGCTGGTCGTGCCCCTTCGGCACCCGCTGCAGCTGCACCAGACAGGCGTTGCGCACCTCCTTGTCGTACATCGCGCGGGCCACTTCGACGGTGTTCGGCACCAGGCCGAACTCGACGAGTTTCGGGTCCCAGATGTGGTAGAGCGCCACCAGGTCCGCCCGTGCCTCCTCCAGCGTGGAGTAGTACCCGGGGAGCGCCGCCTGCGGGTCCACCGTGAGCTGCGGCGACACCTTGCCGGAGGCGTGACCGAGCACTTCGTGCAGCGCGGTGTGGAGGTTGTCCGCCAGCGAACCGTACCTCTCCTGCAGCGCCCTCTCCGCCTCGTCCGCGGCGAACTCCTTCAGCACGTCCTTGCCGCCGGTCTTCTCGTACGCGTCCACGATGTTATAGAGGGTCACGGACTTGCTGCCGTACTGCTCGCGCACGTCCTGTTCGTTCGGCAGGTTGATGCCAATGGCGCTCACCGGACCCGCGTCGCCGGTCTCGACCACCACGTTGATGACGGTGTACTTCAGCGGCTTCACATCCTTCTTCTTGTACCGCTCCTCCCACGGCATGCGGTCCTCGAAGTACTGCGCCGCCGTCCCCACCTTCTGGAACATCTCGGTCAGTTCGGGGTTCGCGAAGTTGACCACGGATTCGAACTGTCCCTTCGCGCCGCGCGCATCGAGGTACACCTCGATGAAGCCGTGGATCATGTCCACCGCGGACTGCGTCTCCTGCACCCAGCCGATGTTGTACGCGCGCCAGTCCTCCGGGTCGCCGGAGCGGTAGAAGCGGATGAGCCGGTCCAGGTTCTCCGCCTGCTGCGGGTTCGACGCGTACGCTTTCGCCTTCTCCAGATGCGCCACGGCGGCCTCGAGGTCCTCGGCGTACATCCCCGCGGGGACCTTCCCGCCGAGATGGCGGTCGCCGGTGCGGTACACCTTCTCCGTCAGGACGCCGTTCTCCTTCACCACTTTGGAGTTCAGCGGATGCTTCTCCCCGCCGGACTTCGCCCACGCTTCCACGTCGGCATAGGTCGTCCCTTCGTATAGATTGTTCGCGCTGCCGGCCACCATGTCCTCCCCCGGCGTCTTGTTCGTCTGCACCGGCTCGAACGCCGGATCGAAGAGGGAGGGACGGAGCCGCTCGAGCTTCTTCGCGAGCGTTTCGTTCTTCCGGAGCGTCACCGCCGCGCCGTTCTTCACCGCCGCGGCGACGGCCGCCGAGAACTCCTCGAACCGGCACGGCATCACGAACTTGCGCGCGGTGATGTTGTCGTACATCGAATTGTTGACCCAGAACAGCTTCGTGTAGAGGGTGATCTGTCCGAGCACGGCGGGATCGATCCCTTTCGGATGGCGGACGACCGCCTCGAGCAGTTCGCGCACCTCCAGCGCGTGCCGGTGCCGCTGGTCCACCGCGATGTCCCGCGCCGCGATGGCGGAGCGGTAGAGGTGGTAGGTGAAGATCTTCTCCTTCAGCGACAGCTTCTCGAAGCCGTCCGCATATAATTGTACGATGCGGACGGGACCGACATCCCCCATCTGCAGTTTCTCGATGGCGTACCGGCGTTCCGGCACCTCGGGCTGTTTCGGCTTGTCGGCGTGCTGGGCGGTCAGCGGCAGGGTCATCATCATCATGGTCACGAATGTCCGTTTGTTCATGGTCTCTCCTTTTTCGGTCCATCAAAGTAGAGAGAGAAGGGGGGAAAATCAATTCCACATCTGTCAACTTTTCCTATTTTTGCAAGATTCGCGCCACGGCTTTGCAGGCATGAAAAGGAACCGGCCTCTTTCGTCCGATTTTTCCCGTTTTTTTTTCGGCACAATATTCATACTCTGCGGGAGCGGAAACCGTGACACCATTCTTTTCTTTCAGGAGACATCCATGACACCGAAGCAACAAGAGCTCGTCAAGAAAAGTTTTGAGAAGGTGCGTCCGAAAGGGACCGAGATCGCCGACCTGCTCTATAAGAAGCTGTTCGAACTGGAGCCGAAGGTCGCCGGGCTCTTCCGCGGGGATATGAAGGAGCAGAAGGAGAAGCTGATGCGCATGCTGCAGATCGCCGTCGAGGGGATCGACAACCATGCGGAGCTGCAGCCGATGCTCTTCAACCTCGGCCGCATCCATCACTCCTACGGCATCGAGGGGCACCAGTTCATGTCGTTCCAGGAGTCGCTGCTGCATGCGCTGCGCACCTCCCTCGGCACGGAGTTCACGCCGGAGGTGGAGGATGCGTGGAAGGCGGTCTACCTCTACATGGCCACCACGATGTTCAACTTCCCGCACCATGACGAGCAGGTGCAGGTGCCGCACAACTGACGGAAAGGTCCCGGCCGGGAACCGTACCGGCCGGCATCGTTGTTCTCTGAATACGGTCCGTACATCGTGAAGAAGACCCTCACCATACTGTTCCTCATCGTCTACACCCTGCTCGGTGCGGGGGTGAGCGTGGTCATCCACACCTGCGGCGGCGTGTCCGACGCGGCGCTCGCCTCGGCGCAGTATGAGGACCCGTGCGGCTGCGACGACGGGACTTCCGCGGAAATGTGCTGCACCACGGTGATGACGACGGTGAAGGTCGAGGACGCCCAGCAGACCCCGACCGCGCCGATGCTCCAGACCGATTCCGCCGGCCAGCCGCATCCCGCTCCCCCCGTTCCGTCACTGACGGAACCGGTGTTCGCCGGCGTTCCATTCTTCGATTCCTCTCCCCCTCTCACATACGACCTGACCGTCCTTCATTCGGTGTTCCGTATCTGAGCGTACGCTGTGCTGCGGTGCGGCCGAACGGCCGTATTCCGTCATTTTCGTACACTCAACCATAAGGAACGACCATGAAGACCATCGTGTTCTCCGCCATCCTCTCTCTCATCCTCCTCTCCGCTCCGGCCGTCTCGGGTGACGCCGTGAAGGAGACCTCGTTCACCGTCTCGGGCCTCTGCAACATGTGCAAGAACCGCATCGAGAAGGCGATGAAGATCCCCGAAGTGAAGTACGCGAAGTGGGACAAGAAGTCCAAGCAGCTGAAGGTCGCGTACCTTTCGGAGAGCATCTCGCTCGATTCGCTGCAGCAGCGCCTCGCCGCCGTCGGACACGACACCGAGAAGTTCAAGGCGTCCGACGAGACGTACAACGGGCTCCCCGGCTGCTGCCTGTACCGCGACGGCGGATCCACCCACTAACGACGAACCGGGAACCGGCGGACGCCGCATGCATCGTGCGGCGGAAGCACCGGTGCGCGCATCGTGCGGGAATCGTCCGGCCGCTCACGGCTCTGACGCTTTCACCGCGGGGTGCGCACTGCACCGGCCGCTCCGCTCCGGCGTCCGCGTTCCCACGGAGGAACCATGAAACGATTATCCCTGTCCTTCTTCCTGCTCGTCTCGACACTCAGCGCCCAGCAGCTCACGGGCGTGGTGCTGGAGAAGAGCGACGACGGGACGTTCCGTCCCCTCATCGGCGCGAGCGCGTACTGGCTCGGCACCGCCACCGGAACGGTGACGGACACCAACGGAGTCTTCCGTCTGCCGCTCAACGACACGGGAGGGCGCCTCGTGGTGAGCTACATCGGCTACCGAGCGGACACCGTGACCATCGCCGACCAGCGGAAGGTGAACATCATCCTGAAGAGCGACGCGACGGCGCTGGCGGAAGTGGAGGTGGTGGGCGAAACGCAGAGCACGTACGTCAGTTACCTCGCTCCGCAGAAGATGCTCGTCATGACCGAGCGGGAGCTCTTTAAAGCGGCGTGCTGCAACCTCTCCGAGAGCTTCGAAACGAACCCTTCCATCGACGTCTCGTTCACCGACGCCATCACCGGCACGAAGCAGATCGAGATGCTGGGACTGGCCGGCACGTACTCGCAGATCACCGTGGAGAACCTCCCCGCCATCCGCGGACTGACGTCGACCGCCGGACTCACGTACATCCCCGGCACATGGATCGAAAGCATCCAGGTGTCCAAGGGGGTCGGTTCGGTGGCGAACGGCTACGAGTCCATCACCGGCCAGATCAACGTCGAACTCCGCAAGCCGATGGAGGAGGAGGAACGGCAGTTCTTCCTGAACCTCTTCGGCAATCAGGACCGGCGGTTCGAGGGGAATCTGAACGTGCGGACACCGCTCTCGCACGACCTGTCGTCCATGACCATGCTGCACGCCAGCGGACAGAACCTGGGGGTGGACCGGAACGGCGACCGCTTCCTCGACATGCCGCTCTACTCCACCCTGAACGCCGTGCAGCGGTTCCACTTCACCGACCACACCGGTCTGGAAGGGCAGTTCGGCGTACAGTTCGTGGAGGAAAAGAAGGAAGGAGGGACGCGGAACGGCGTGAAGCTCTCCGCCGCCCAGCTGAGCGCCGCACCGGCGGAGTACGCGTTCACGATGGAAGGACGGCAGCTGCGGCTGTGGGGGAAGACGGGGTACGTCTTCGCCGGCAAACAGTACCAAAGCGTCGGACTGCAGTGGTCCTACACCCGCAACCGGCAGTCCTCCTCCTTCCGCTCGCACGAGTACGCCGCGGGCGAACAGACCGGGTACGTGAACCTCATCTACCAGTCCATCTTCGACAACACGATGCACACGTTCCGCACCGGGGTGAGCATGCTCTATGACGAGTACGACGAGACGTTCATGCACCTGCGGTACACGCGCACCGAAGCGGTGCCGGGGGTCTTCTTCGAATACACGTACACGCCGGGGGACGAGTTCTCGATGGTGGCGGGAGTGCGTGGGGACCGGCACAACAATTTCGGCGCGTTCCTCACGCCGCGCCTGCACGTGCGGTACACGCCGCAGGAGGACTGGGTCTTCCGCGCCGTGGCGGGACGCGGACAGCGGACGGCGAACATCTTCGCCGAGAACATGGCCTTCTTCGCCAGTTCCCGCACTCCCGTGGTGGTGCGCACGGACGGCGTGCCCGACTTCCAGCGCGAACCCGAGGCGGCGTGGAACACCGGCGTGAACGTGACGCACTACTTCCTGTGGGACTACCGCGACGCGACGGTCTCGGCGGACGTGTACTACACCGACTTTGTCTCGCAGATGGTGGCGGACCTCGACACCGATCCGCATCGGGTCATCTTCCGCGCCCTCAACGGACGCTCCTCCTCCCTGAGCGTGCAGACGGAGCTCTCCCTGCAGCCGCTGGAACGGCTCGAGACCCGCGTCGCGTACCGGTACCTGGACGTGCGGCAGACCATCGGCGGAATGCTGCGCGAACGGCCGTTCGTCGCACGCCACCGCGCGTTCCTGAATCTCGCCTACTCGACGGAGCGCGAGGACGACGCGGAACCGCAGATGCTGTACGACCTGACCGTGCAGTGGTTCGGCAGCAAGCGCCTCCCCGACACGCAGGCGAACCCGCTCCCCTTCCGCGCGCGCGGCCATTCCCCCGCGTTCGCGCTCGCCAACGCGCAGGTGACGCGGTCGTTCTTCGCGGGACTGGACCTCTACCTCGGCATCGAGAACATCACCGACTTCCGTCAGGACGATCCGATCATCGACGCCGCGGACCCGGGCGGGTCGTACTTCGACAGCGCCCTCGTCTGGGGACCGGTCAACGGACGGACGGTGTACCTGGGGATGCGGTGGAGGCTGTGAACCGCCGGAGCATCACGCCGTGACGTGATGCTCCGGCTCCTCCCGGCGTCGCCGCCGTTCGTCCAGCACCTGGACGGCGGCGAACGCCGCTTTGGAGGGGAGTTCGTTCACCGCCAGCGCCTCCAGCACCCGCTCCTCCGCTCCGTTCAGCAGTCCGTCCATCCTCAGCGCGTGCAGGACGTGATGCGCTCCCTCACGGAGCGTGACCGTGTCGTACTCCTCCCGCAGCAGTTCCAGCACCGGCTCCACCGCATGCCGTTCCAGCTCGATGAGCGCGTCCGCCGCCACCCAGCGCACGTCCATGTCCTCGTCCGTCAGCATCCGCGCCAGCGCACGGGCCGACACGGGGTCTCGCAGATGCATCAGCGTCTTGCACGCCTCCCAGCGGACGGAGTCCGACGGATGCCGGAGCAGCGTCTGCACGGCGGGCGACGCCAGCCGCCCGATGTGCATCAGCGCTTCGCGCGCCCGCTTGCGCTCCGCCCCGTCGGCCGCCTGCAGCCGGCCGACCAGCAGTTCGATGCAGAGCGGCGTCAGCGTTCCCCCTTCCGTCACCACGGACCGATGTCGTTCCATACCGGCCTCCTTTCCTGCCGCGGTCATCGCACCAGCAGCATCTTCACCATCGACCCGCGGCCGTTGAACGACCCCCTCGCGACGTAGAGTCCGCTCGCGAGGGACGACGCGTCGAACCGCACCGTATGCACTCCCGCCCGGACGAATCCGTCCGTCAGCACCGCCGCTTCGCGGCCCAGCGCGTCGTACACCGTCAGACGCACAACTCCATCGGTCGGCACCGTGAACTCTATCGTGGTCGCCGGATTGAACGGGTTCGGATAGTTGGGACGCAGAACGAAACCGTCCGGCGCTTTCGGTTCGTTCCGGACCGCGAGCGGACCGCTGAAGAGCACTGAACCGGTCGTGCCCGAGCAGAGGTACTTCTTCCCGTCGATGCGCCACGGTTCGTAGTCCACGCCGAGGATGTAGAGCACGCTCCAGTACATCGCGTTGGTGTCCGGTATCTGTCCCCAGAAATCATGGTAGGTATGATCGCTGTACGTCATCTCCACGTTCAGTCCCAGCGTATCGGGATGGGGCGACTGACGGAAGGTGCGTCCTCCGGCGTTCTCCACATTGACCATCGCGGTACCGCTCGCGACCGCGCCGGCGAGACCGGTGACCGGCTTGTGCATCATCAACCACTGCAGGCTCCAGTTGTTGTCGTCCATCGAGTCGATGCGCGATTCGAATTGTCCGACCCTCACCGAGTACACGGCGCTGTTCCCTTTGGCGGTATACACATGGTTCCACGAGGACGAACGGCCGACCGAATCTGCGTCCCACGTCTGCACCATGCGCAGCACCTTGTCCGGCGGCAGGAACGCCGCCAGGCTCTCGGCGGCCGCCACGGTCTCATGCATCAGCGACGGCCGGAAGCTGAAGAAGGTGAGGTTCACGCCGGTGACCGGCGCGTTGTTCACGACGATGGAATCGCTGAACGCCATGGCGTCGGCCCCCTTCTCCGGATCGATCTCGCCGTTGCCGTCCGCATCCTTGGCCGCGAGCGGCCAGTACGTCCCATTGGGCACGTAGGGGACGGTAAAGGTGCCATTCGCGTTCACGTTCGTCCA
>WBUG01000142.1 GCA_008933835.1 Bacteroidota bacterium
ATGGAGCGTATCCGGAACGGGCGCGCGCTGGAATCGTTCCGCTTCGGCGATGATGCCCGCGGGGAGTTCGCCGGACCCGACTCCGCGATGGCGCGGTGGGGAGACACCGATGAACGGATGGAGAAGGTCGTCTTTGCGCTCAAGCCCGGCGAGACCTCCGAACCGGTGGAACTGGATGACGGCTGGTACATCGCGAAACTGATGGGCAAAACGGTGACCGTCACTGCGGGCGAGAAGGAACGCGCCGCACTGCGTGAACGGGTGGAAGCGGTGCTACGGAAACGGAAAGAGACGGCCCGCATGGCGGACTTCATGGCGGCGGAACTGAAGGACAAAAAGGCGGAGGTGAACGCGCGACTGCTGAAACGCATCGTGCTCCTGCTCGCGGAGGACGCCGCACGGAGGCGACCTGTCCGCGGAGACACCGCCGCCTACTTCGTCGATGAAGCGTCGGAAGCGTCCCTCCGTGAATCGCTGCGCGACACGATGGAGACGGCGTTCGTCACGTTTCCGCACCGACGGTGGAGCGTCGCTGAAGCGGTCTCGAAGGTGCGCGAAACGAACCTCGCTGTTCCGAATCCGACGGTCCGGACCGTTCGGAACGATGTGGAACAGCGTCTCCGCGAGGTGATCGACCAGGAGTTCCTCACCGAACTGGCGTACGCGCGCGGCTACCACCAGACCGATGCGGTGCGGAACGAGACGGCGCTCTGGCGCGACGCCTACCGGGCGCAGCGGATGCGGGGAGTGCTGGCGGATTCGGTGACGGTGTCGGATGGGGAGATGGAGCAGGTGCGGAGGATATTCCGTGCGGACACTTCCATCGTGAACTCCCCGGAGAAGGCGAAGAAGAAAGCGGCGGAGATCGAACTGAACGACCTGCTCGACCGTGCCGCGGGAGGGCTTGCCGGGACCGTGCCGGTGCGCATCTTCCAGCGGAACCTGGAATCGCTGACGCTCACGTCCGCGCCGTCGCTCGTCTTCCGGTACATCGGTTTCGGCGGACGGATGTTCGCCGTGCCGCTCGTCGTGCCGCACACCGGCTGGGTGCGGTACTGGAACACGCCCGACACCGTGCTTCCCTGACCGCTCCGCTTATTCCACCTTCGGCGCATTGAGGACGGCGGTGTAGTACCGTTCGTACTCGTCCACGATGCGGTCGATATGGAACTGCTCCTCCGCCCGTTTCCGGCCCTCCGCTGCGAACATCTGCCGTTTCGGCTCGTTCGAAAGCAGGTCCACCGCATACTTCGCCATCCGCTCCACATCCCCGATCTCCGCGATGTATCCCGTCTGATTGTGCAGCACCAGTTCCGGCAGTCCCCCCACACTGGAGGAGATGACCGGCACGCCGCACGCCATCGCTTCCAGCGCCGA
>WBUG01000096.1 GCA_008933835.1 Bacteroidota bacterium
CGCTCTCTGACGGAACTTGTCGGGAGTTCAGCATCTTCCTTTACGAAAAGATGCTGAATCACCGCGAAGAGCAACGATTGAGCGGTGTTCAGCATGACGATGAAGGAGTACCGTGTCATGCTGAACGCCCCTCGACAAGCTCGGGGCGTTGGGCGTTGTTCTACGACCGATTCAGCATCTTTCATTAGCGGAAGATGCTGAATCCCCGCGGAGAGCAGCAACATGGCGGGCCCGCCCGCCGAAGTTCCGCGCAGCGGAACGCAGGCAGGGGTTCAGCATGACGCATTGAAGAATTGTTCTGGGGTTATGGAAGGTCGCCGATACCATAAAAATATTTCCCGCAGATTCCGCAGATGGACGCAGAGAAGATTCCACGTTCAAGAAATCTTCTGCGGTTTTTTCTGCGAGATCAGCGGGAGACATCTTTTTTCCTTTAGCGATGCGCTCCGGCAGAGGGCTCACACCGCCCGTTTCATCGTGTGCACCGCGAAGAGGAACGACGCGGCGAGAAAGAGGGCGAAGAGCGCGGATTCGAGCAGGACGAGGGAGGGATCACCGACGCCGATGGTGAGGTATCGGAGCACGTCGGTGTGCCAGGTGAGGGGATTGACGTACGCCGCCCCTTTCAGCCACGCCGGCATCCGGTCCAGCGGATAGAACATGCTGCTGACGAACATCAGGATGAAGTACGCGACGTTGATGAAGGTGTTGAAGGTGTCGTTGCGCCGGATGCGGAACGCGAAGACCGCCAGCGAGAAGAACCACGCCGCGATGCCGGCCACCACCGCGGCGACGGTGAGGGGCAGCAGCCCGAACTCCACCCGGATGCCGAGCAGCAGCACCGCCGCGCCGAGGGTCAGCACCGCCTGCACCACGGACATCACGCACTGGAAGAGCACCTTGCCGAGCAGGTACTCGCCGCGCGTCATCGGGTAGGTCATGAACTCGTAGAAGATGCCGGTCTCGCGGTCATGGAAGAAACCGTACGCCTGGTTCACCGCGCTGCCGAAGCAGGACATGGAGAGGACCCCCGCCAGGAAGAACTCGTTGTACCCCACCGACGTCCCCGCCGTCGTCACCCCCATGCCGACCGCCTTGTCGAACCCGACGCCGAACATCAGCAGGTAGAGGAGCGGCACCGCCAGGTCGAAGAAGAACCAGGTGAGGCTCGTCAGCCGGATGAGCATGTCGCGGTACATCACCGCCGAGATGCGCCGCATCATGGCCGCGCTCCGCCGGGCTTGTCCAGCAGCGACACGAACACGTCCTCCAGCGTGGCGGACGACATCTCGAAGCCGACGAGGCGGCCCTCCGCCTGCAGCCGGGTCAGCAGCGCCAGCGCGGCGTGCTGGTCGCGCACCGTCAGTTCGATGTCGTTCTTCTTCACCTCCATCTTCACCGGCTGCAGCGCCGCGGCCGCCTCCTTCAGTTCTTGCGAGATCTCCTTCGCCTTCAGCGTCAGGTAGAACAGCTCCAGCCCCATCCGCTTCACGTCGTCCGTGGTGCCGCGCGCCGCGATGGTGCCGTGGTTGATGATGGCGATGGTGTCGCAGAGCTCCTCCGCCTCGTCCAGCATGTGCGTGGTGAGCACGATCGTCCGTCCCCGCTGCGCCTCCTCCTTGATGGCGGCCACGGTGGCGCGCTTGTTGAACGTGTCCATGCCGGTGGTCGCCTCGTCCAGGAAGACGACCGGCTTGTCGATGAAGAACATCTTCGCCACCTGCAGGCGCCGCTTCATGCCGCCGCTCAGGTCCATCGCCCGCTGATGGAGCGCTTCCGTCAGTCCGAACAGCTCGATGACGCGCGCGGAGCGGAGCTCGGTCTCCTTCCGCGTCAGACCGTGGAACCGGCCGAAGGTGAGGAAGTTGTTCCGCACGGTGAGGTAGGTGTCCACCGCGTTCTCCTGGATGACAACGCAGATGCTGTTGCGGACCCCGGCCCCCTGCGTCGCCACGTCGAATCCGTTCACCCGTGCGCTGCCGGCGGTGGGAGGGATGAGCGTGGTGAGCACCTTGATGGTGGTCGATTTCCCGGCGCCGTTGGGACCGAGCAGGCCGAAGATGGTCCCCGTCTCCACGGTGAACGAAATGCCGTCCACCGCGCGGAACGGGGCCTCCCCCTTGCGCGGATACTCCTTCACCAGACGGTCGACGGCGATGGCGTGCGTGGTCATGTCACAAGATAGTGAAAAATGGGATGGTCCGCCGATGCGCTCAGCCGGTGTTCCGGGCGAGGAGGTCGGTGAACTGTTTGATGATGTGGGCGGTGGCGCCCCAGACCGGTTCGCGCCATACGTCGTACAGGTACACCTGGCGCCGCATCCCCTTCAGGTTGCGCCATTCGGTGCGGCGCAGCGCGGGGTCGAAGAACTTCGCGAAGGGGATGAGCAGCACTTCCGCCACCTCGTCCGGATTGACGCGCGGTTCCGGCAGGTGTTCGATGAGTCCCACCACCGGCGTCACCACGAATCCGCTCGGGATGTGGATGTCGTCCAGCTGTCCCGCGATGCGCACCGCGGTGGCGGGGATGCCGACCTCCTCCTCGAGCTCGCGCAGCGCGGTGTGGCGCGCCGACGCGTCGCCGTCGTCCACCATGCCGCCGGGGAAGGAGATCTGTCCCTTGTGGTGCTCCACGCGGTCGGTCCGTTTGGTGAGGAGCAGGTGCGCCTCGCCGCCGCACAGCACGAGGGGCACCAGCACGCAGGCGCGGTGCCCTTCGGCGTCGTGCAGCACCGCGGGGGTGCGGCCCTCGAGCGCGCGGACGATATCGTTAAAAACGGCTGGCATCGCGGCCGAAGATGAACGCCTTCATCCAGTCGAAGACGACGAGCACTTTGTTCTTGACGCTCACCAGTTTGGTGAGGTAGGCGGAGCGCCAGAAGATCCAGGAGGAGAACCCCTTCCCCTTCACCTGCGGCAGGTCCGCGAGCGCCTTGTTGCCGCCGATGTAGGCGAGCATGCCGTAGTGGTTGTAGACGAACGGCTCCGGCGTCCGCCCTTTCGCGAGGGCGTTGAGCGAACGGGCGAGCGAGCGTCCCGCCTGCTGCGCCATCTGCGACGTGGCGGGGAGCGCCTGGCCTTCGATGGTGGCGCAGTCGCCGAGCGCGTAGACGTCCGTCATCCCCTTCACACGGAGGTGGTCGTCCGTGATGATGCGCGACGCGCGGTCCTTCTCGAACGGCAGCGAGCGGACGAAGGACGCCTGCGTGTTGCCGGTGGACCAGACGAGGAGGCCGTAGGGGACGTGCGAGCCGTCCTTCAGCGTCAGATTCTTCTCGCGCACCTCGGCGACGACGGACTGCAGCCGCACCGCGATGCGCTGACGCTGGAACGTGCGCACGGTGTACTCGGAGAGCGCCGCGTCGAACGAGCTCAGGATGGCGTCGCCCGCCTCGAGGAGCGTGATGGCGACGTCCGGCACCATGGCGGGGTACGATTCGACGAGGTCCTCGGTGAGGAAGTCGTGCAGCTCCGCCGCGAACTCGACGCCGGTGGGACCGCCGCCCACCACCACGAAGTGGAGCAGGCGCTTCCGTTCCTCGAAGGGGAGCCCCGGCGTGCTCGCGCGCTCGAAGTTCTCGATGATGCGCTGCCGGATGGCGCGCGCGTCCGCCAGTTCCTTCAGCGGCAGCGCGTACCGTTCCACCCCCGCGATGCCGAACGTGTTCCCCACCGCGCCGACGCCGATGACGAGCAGGTCGTACGGCAGCGTGAACTCGTTCCCGTCCAGCGCGTTCCGGCAGAGGAGCGTGCGCGCGGCGGTGTCGAGCCGATCGGCGAAGGCGTGGTAGAAGGTGATGTGCTCCTTCGCCGTGCGGATGGGCTCGATGATGGAGCGGAACTCGATGGTCCCCACCGTGGTGCTCGGCAGCAGCGGCGTGAAGAGGAAGTGATTGCGGGGACTGACGACGGTGACGTCGTACAGCGACGTGTCGAGGCCCTTCACCGCGCTGAACGACGCGAAACCGGTCCCGAGAATGACGAGGCGCTGTTTGGTGTGTTTCATGGATTCCGTCCCTCTTAAATCAGACTAAAAATACTGATTTTTTGCCACAGAATCAGCCCCGTCGATGTGCGTGTACGCACACCGGCCATTAAACGATTTTTGTATCGTGAGTGTCAGAGAAAGGCGATTCATGATATTTTCGCACATCCGTAACGTTGCCGTCATTCTTCTTGTCCTTCCGTTCGCTATATTCTCCCAGGCGGCGGAGCAGACCGAAGCGAGAGTGACGCGGTTGAAAGAGCGGCTCTCGTTGACGGCGGAGCAGACGGCGCAGGTCCGCGGCATCCTGCGGACGGAAGAGATGCAGAGAGCGCAGGACGAACGGGATATCCGTTCGCGGCGCGAACGATTGAAAGCGTCGCTGCGGCGGATGGCACAGAGCGACACCGACATCGAAAAGATCCTGACACCGGACCAGAAGAAACGATTCGACCACTACAAGGAGGAACGCGGCCAGGAGATGCGGGAGCGAATGAAAGAACGACAACCTTAACATTCCTTCCCACAATCCACCAGGAGGTACATCATGAAACAACGCACACTCTATTTCACACTGGCGCTCATCGCCGGTCTGTTCGCCGCGGGATGCGACAAGGACGACCCGGTCTCGTCCGGCGACTCGAGCATCCTCTATGAGGACGCCGCCGAATCCATCTCCGCCGCGGTCGGCGACGAGAGCGGCGGCGCGGTCGATTCGTACGCGGACGTCATGACGGTCGCCGGCGGCGGTTCGTTCGGCGCGTCGCTCTCAAAGTCCGGCGGCGTCGAAACGGTGAACGCTTCGGTGCCGGTCTACGATCCCGCCACCGGATGGTGGACGGTGACGGTGGACCGTTCGCGCAGCAACCTGGTCACCAGCGCCTCGGTGCACCGTCTCTACCAGTACCAGTTCCAGAAGAACGGAACGGTGCAGCAGTTCCGCATCAGCGGCTCGGACACCGCGACCACACTGAAGTTCAAGGTGGTGGACGGTTCCGGCTCGTTCGTCGGACCGCGCGTGAAGCACTACCTGCAGATGGTGAAAGGGGGCTGGACCATCACCGACCTGAACAAGGACACGGTGACGCTCAACTCCGACACCGTCTACGTCCGCACGGCCGTGGACAGCATCATCACCCGGAACATGCAGCGCACCTTCTCGCACACGCTGCGCATCACGAGCATGACGAACGTGCGCGGTCCGAAGTTCAGAATGAACCGCGACAACTACACCAACTGGCGGAACAACTTCTCCAAGGCGGTGAGCGGCACCATCGAAGGGACCTTCACGGGGAACATCACCATGCAGAACGGCGACCTCTATAAAGAGCGGACCATCGATAAGACCTTCACCATCACCCTCGGCGGCGGCGACGGGAACATCTCCATCGCCGGCGACGGCCGGAAGTTCGGCTGCGACCTCGGCGGAGGACAGCGGAAGCCGTAACGGACGTTCCGGACCGCGAATCGACGACCCCGCGCTTGCGCGGGGTTTTTTATTGCCCCCGGTGCGGGCAACTCTCCGGGCAATTCTCTATTTTTCCCTCATGCGTTCCCTGTTCCTCATCGCCCTCATTGTCGTACCGGCCCTCGCCCAGCGGCTCCCGCTGCCGGAACGGACCGACACGCTTCCCGGCGCCGCCGAACTGTTCCTCCGCATCCGCGACCTGACCCGCACCGAACGGGAAGCGGAGCTCTTCCGTCAGGTGATGGCGGGGAACGTTCCGCGCTTCCTCCGGACCCTCGCGCCGGTGACGGTGCAGGAGACCGTGAACGGCACCCTCTATACGCTCCGGTACTACGTCACGCCGGACTATCTCTCGCTCGGTTCGGACAGCGACCACATGCTGATGCCGATGACGCCGCTCCTCGCGCAGCGCATCGCAGACCGGACAGGTTCTCTGCTTCCCACCCCGCGCATGAGCGACCAGATCTACGCCGCCGCGCCGCTGCCGGGGCAGAACCGGCCGTTCGTGGAGTCCAACCGCCTGCTTGTGTTCGCGGTCGATGTCATTATCATCGAGCCGGCGGTCGGTCAGGTAGTGGTCGCGCCGACGCTGCGCGAGGAAAACGGCCTGCGCGTGCTGGCCGCCAACACGGGGATTACCGTAAGCTGGCCGGAAGCGCCCACAACGGCGGAGGTCACGCGCATCGAGTTCTATCTGACGCCCACCACCGGTGCGCCGACGGTCATCGGCACCGACAGCACCAGCAGTGATGGGGCGAGCGTAACCTACACCTTTGCGGCGGGCACCGGCGGCTATCTGACCGCGCGCGCGTATTTAACCGATGGCCGTACCAGCGAAACGGCCACATCGGTTCAAATCCTGGTGGAATAGGGCTGCGCTTTTGTACAAGACCGCGCCCTTAGGTTGGGTTACACTGAATGCGGTTGACGGAACTCAGACAGAAGGAGACTATCATGCGGAATCTGGTCGTCACGGAATTCATGTCCCTGGATGGCGTCATCGAAAACCCGGGGTGGACGTTCAAATACTGGAATGACGAAATCGCGAGTTTCAAAGGCGAAGAGACGGACGCCAGCGACGCCCTGCTGCTGGGA
>WBUG01000020.1 GCA_008933835.1 Bacteroidota bacterium
GTGGACCGGTCGAAGAAGGGGATGGACGGCGTCGAAGAACGGTATCATCTCGACCGTGTGCCCACCATCGTGGTGGAGCGGCAGGGAAGGGAGGTCGGACGCATCGTCGAAATGCCGGTGGAGACGCTGGAAAAGGACCTTCGGACCATCCTCGAAGCGAAATGAAAAAGGCCGGACGCGTGTCCGGCCTTCTCATTTTATAAGGGAAGCATCCGCATCAGCGGATGGTATCGGTCGCCCCTTCCATGATCCACCGGTTGAAGCCCCGGAGCTGGTTCAGGGTCAGACTCCGGCTCGGCGGCATGGGGGCCGCGCCGGGACGTCCTTCGATGCTCCAGAGCAGCCGGCTCAGCACCGTGTCCCGCGGAATGACGACGTCGTAGAACCGCTGCTTGATGCCGGTGTAGTCCGAAAGGTCCAGATTGCTCGCCTTCGTCTTCACGTCGTGGCAGCCGGAGGTGGCGCAGGCGATGTTGAACAGCGGCTGGATGTGCCGGTTGTAGGAGATGTCCTTCTCCGGGAACACGATGTCCTCGATCTTGCTGACCGGATTCGAGTCGTCCCCGCAGGAGACGAACAGCGCGGCCGTGATCATGACGGCACAGAGCGTGACCGCGCGTTTCATTCTTCGGTCTCTTTGATGCGGTTCTCGAGCTTCGTGTCGATGACCTTCTGCTGCCGGGCGGCCTCGATGAGGACGTCGCGGTCCGTGACGTTCAGGGCCGTCAGCCGGGACTCGGGAAGTTCCAGTCCGAAGTACTTCTTCGCCTGCGCTGCTACGTAGTTGTTCGTGACGATGGTGTACGTGCGGCGGTCGTCCAGCGTCTGCCGGCCGACCGTTACGTTGTGAAGGGTGCGGACGCCGTTCCGGTTCGCATACACCACGGTCAGTCCGGAGAGCTGGCAGAAGTCGTCGCTGACGGAGACCTGATGCTGCAACATCGAGCGGAGTTCGGCTCCGGTGACGGAGAACGTGACGAGGGTGTTGCCGAACGGACTGATCTCCCAGAAGTCCCGCACGGTGAGCGGTCCCGCCAGCACGTCCTTCCGGATGCCGCCGGTGTTCTGGATGGCGATGTCGGACTTCGCGTACGCGCGCATCGCATCACAGATCCAGTTGCCGATGTTGCTCTCGCCGCCGGTCCGCTTCCAGTCGCTCTTCAGTTCCGCCACCCGTACGTTCAGTCCGGAGTCCGCCTCCTTCTCAAGTTCGTCGACGACGGCCGCCACGGCGGCGTCCGGCGTCACGTCCGCCGTCCGGCATTCGATGAGCTCCGACGCGGCGCGCAGCACGGTGTCCTTCGCCGTGTCGACGGTCAGTTCGATCTTCCCGAGCCAGCGTCCCCGCGAACCGGCCTGGGCGATGAGGATGCCGTTCACGTACTTCGGCCGGAAGAGGGGCGTATGACTGTGCCCGCCGACGATGACGTCCAGGTCGGGACAGAGCACCGCCAGAAGACTGTCTTCCTGCACCCCCTGATGCGTGAGCGCGATGATGAGGTCCGCCCCCTTCGCCTTGAGCACCGGCACGAGCCCTTTCACGGTGGCGGCCAGGTCCTTCACGGTGAGCCCCTCGATGTTCTTCGGCAGGGAGAGGGAATAGAGTTCCGTGGTCATCAGTCCGATCACCGCCACGTTCGCCCCGCCGACGCGCCGGATGATATAGTCTCCGGCGAACGGTGTACCGCTCTTTTGATCGATGAGATTGGCCGAAAGGGCTGGATAGAGGGCGGTCTTCAATTGGGAGGCGAGATTGGTCCGGCCGTAGTCGAAGTCGTGGTTGCCGAGCGAGAAGGCGTCCGGGCGGAGCATGTTGAGCAGCCGCACCTGCGATGCCCCCTTGGTGATGGAGGAGACGGGCGTTCCCTGGAACTCGTCACCGGCATGCAGTGTCAGGGTCGCCGAATCGCCCCGGTCATACTTCGCGAGGTACGATGCGAGCGTGGCGGCGCCGCCCACGAAGTACGCGGTGTCGGAGTTCGTCGCCCGGTTGCGGGAACGGACCTGGAACGGAACGTTCTGCGAATGGAAGTCGTTCCAGTGCAGGATGGAGACGGTCGCCTCCTGCGCCGCCGCGGCGGAGACCAGAAGGAAGAGAACGAGGATGCGCATCGGTGTGGGTCCTTGCGAAGTGATGCGTCAATATAATGATTGTTCGGGAAAAAAATTGTATACTCCGGCATGAAAAAAGCGTTCATCCTCTTTCTCGCCGTGCTGCCGCTCTCCGCTCAGGATTTCGGATACACGGCCTCGTCACCCATGGAGTTCCGCTCGATCGGGATCGGTTTCGCCGCGGGAACGTTCGAAGCGGAAGGGTCCAATCCGCTGCCCGATTCCTCCCGTATCCGCATCACGACACCGATGGCGATGGTGGAATACCGCGAGATGAACACCCGAATCGCCGCGGGCTATCAGACCTATGACCTTGCCGGACAGGAACGGAGCGCGTTCGCCGTGTCGGCGGTCAGCGGAGCGGAGTTCGCGCTCACCGGCGGCGATGTGAAGAACGGCGTGTTCATCCCGGTCGTGATCTCGGCGCAGTTCCTGGCGGCGGAGAGGACGCATGCGGGCGCGAGGGATTTCGAGGTCGGGGGTTTCGGCGCCGGAACGGGACTGAAAGCGAGGCTGCTCTCGGGAGCGTTCGGACTGCAGGGGAGCGTCGTCGGGGCGATACACTATGCGAGCGTCGGATTCGGCGTGGAGTACGGCTCCATGAGCTCCATTGCGGGGGAAGTGCAGGCGCTGTTCCCCGGTCTTCTCTTCGACGGCATCACCGCCGGTTACCGTTTCGACCTTCAGCGGTGGAACCTCAGCGACGACATCCTCGACTACCGGCGGACCGCCCATGGGGCGTTCGTCGGCGTCTTCTTCTGAACCCCGTCACCCTCCGGACTGCTCCGCGATGTACCGCTTCACGTCGAACTTCTTCGCACACCCGTTGTCGTTCATATACCGGACCTTTCCGTAGACCGGACGCTCGAACCACGCCCGGTCATGCACGCCGCCGATGCTCCACGCGATGCCGGCGTACCCGTTGGGGTCACGGCCGTCCAGTTCGTACCGGTCATTGAGCCGTATCGCTCCCGCCAGCGCCTCCTCGGGCGATGCGGACCACTCCAGCATCTTCTTCGCCCAGTACATCCGCATGTAGCCGTGCATCTTCCCGGTGCGCATCATCTGGCGCTGCGCCGCGTTCCAGAGCGGATCATGGGTCTCCGCCGCTTCGAAATCGTCCGCCGAGTACACATGCTCCCGCAGGTCCTTGCGGTGTTCGTTCAAGGTCAGTTGTGCCCAGGCCGGGAATCCGTCGAACGAATCGTACGCCGTGTTGTAGAACGTGAAATTGTCGCTCAGTTCCCTCCGTACGATCATCTCCTCGAGGAATGCTTCCGCGTTCCCGCGGTTCTCCGCCGAACCGTTCTTGTCACGCTGTACGATGAGATGGACCGGCCGTCCCTCCCGCTTCACCGTCTCGAGGGCCGCCCGCTGCGGAGCAAGATGGCCGAAGTGGAAGTAGGGGGAGAGTCCGGACTGTCCGTCGAGCGTCGGGTCGTTGCGGCGCGCGTCATAGGACGGGAGACCGCTATTGAGGAACCGTTCCAACACAGCGCGGGCTTCGGCTTCGCCCGGGGAACACCATGCGACGGCGCCGACGGAACGGTCGATGCGGAGACTCCGGTCCGCCGCCTTCCAGTCCGCCGGCGCGACGGGAAAGGGCCATGCATGCGGATGCTTCCGGACGGCGGGAAACTCGTCGAGGAATTCCGGCAGGAGCCGGTGGACCTTCGGACGGATCGTATAGGCGCCGAACTCCTGCTTCGGCGAGACGATACGCGCCGGGACGATGTTGTGCGCGTCCACTTCGTACACCGAAGCGTTCACCGCATCGGTCACCCGCTCCTTCCACCGCATCGGCAGCCGCAGCGGATTGAAATCGGTGACGAGCGATTCAACGTCGTGTTGGGCGGCGAAACGGGGGAGTGCATGGTCGGGAGCACCGAGGAGCAGGTGGAAAGGGATGTTCTTTGCCGCGAGCGAGCGCTCGAGCGATTCGAGTCCGGTCAGCATGAACCGGTACTGCCGTTCGGTCGCCTCCAGGAATTCGGGAACGAGACAGAAGACCACCGACAGAGGACTCGCATACTTCACGGCGAGGGACTGGGCGAAGAGGAGCGCCCAGTTGTCGTTCATCCGCTGCTCCCGGTTCATCCAATAGACGACCGTACCGCCGCGGCGGGGACGTTCCTTGAGCGTATGGACCCGTTTCGGATTGACGGGAGAAGCCATGGTCAGCGGAGCAGAAGCATCGGGCGCACCGACGTGAACGAGGGGGTGCGCAGACGATAATAGTAGACGCCGCTGGCGTGTCCGGCGGCGTTCCAGGACACCGTGGTAACACCGGCGGGACGGAATTCGTTCAGCGGAACCGCAACGATGCGGCCGAGCAGGTCGAAGACCGTCACTTCCGCCTTCTCGCGCACCGGCAAGGTGAACCGGAACGTCGTGGACGGATTGAAGGGATTGGGATAGTTCTGCTCGAGCGCGTACGTGCCGGGAACGGAAGGAGGGTCCGGCGCCGACATCGGCGCGGCATCGAACGTGTACATATCGTTCCGAGTGAGCGGTTTGAGGATGCGGATGCCGAACCGGTCACCCGGTATCGGCGCTGCCGCCGATTCGATGCCGGTGAACTGCACATGCCACGTGAGCCGCTGCGTACCGGCCGTATCGGCATCGATGATGAAGAGCTCGTCGTTCCGGCTGACGGAGCCGTTCATGTCGATCTCGACGAAGACGCATTTCGCCTTCCGGTCCAGCGTGGTGTTCCAGACGGTGAACGGGAGGGGTTGCGGCGTGGTGCCGAACAGTCCGAGCGACGTGTCAACGATGCCGGCAGCGAGGCGGATCTCGTAATCGTACGGCAGCGGAACGGCCTTCACGGTGTCGTTCTCCAAATAGACGTCCACCAGCGACGTGAATCCCTCCAGCGGCGACGTGCCGATGCGCCAGCGGGTGGAGTCGTGACGGACCGTCGGCTGCGGATGGTCCTTCACGAGCAGCCGCATGCCGTTGAAGAGCGGTCCCTCCGTGACGCCGTCCATCTCCGTCGCTCCGCCGACGAGGTATTGTCCCAGGGCGTTCTGCACCAGGTACCGTTTCGGTCCTCCGGAATCCCTTACCGTGATGGTGTACGTTCCGGCGATGACCGACGAGGGGTCGGCGGAGAGCAGGGCGAACTCGGCGTCGCTGTTCCCGGAGAGATGGACGAACGGAAGTCCGGTGAAACGGTGCCGTGTGTTTGAAAGAGAGTAGGGACCGGCCGCCGCCTCCGTTCTCACCGTACCGTCATGCGCGGACATCCGCACCATCGTGGCGTTGTTGTTGGGGTATGCCGCGGTGTTCAGAATGAAACCGCCGGTGTTCACGAATCCGGCATCGATGCGCTGCCACGTCGTTCCGCCGTTGAAGGAGAGGTCGAACGTGAGCTGCAGCGGATCGCCCTCGGCGTCTCCGGCGATGTACGGTACCGCGATGTATCCGGTCAACGCCGGCGGCATCGGCAGCAGAACAAGGTCCGGCGCGCCGTTCCCCGGATTGTCCACGGTGAAGAAGGGGGATTCGAACCGGCAGAACACGGTGTCCCCCGCGATGAGGAGGCGCAGACGGTAGAGCGTGCCGTCCGGTCCGGCGGCAGTGTTCCACTGGAACGAGGCCGCCGTATCGGCCAGCGGTCCCAGCCGGTGCCATTCGTTCCCCATGTCCGACGAGGCGAAGAGCATCGTGCGGAGCGGACCGGCGTACGGCAGGCGAGACCATTGCACCGGCACCGTGCCGGAACGTTTCTGCGCCGGAAGGTCGGTCGTGAACGCGGCGTTCAGCATGTTCGGCGCTCCCGTCATCTTCTGCCAGTGCAGCGGCAGCGTGATGCTCATGTGCAGGTCCGCGTAGTACCAGTTGTGCTGCGACGACGGATCGAGCAGGAACGAGGGGAGCGCGTTGAAGATCCCTTTTCCGTTCAGGATGCCGAACGTCGTGACGTTGTTGCCGTTATTGTTCCCGCCGACCGACGCCGTATGATAGAGGAGCTGTATCTGGTGCAGGGCGTACACGAGCGGAGGGGAAGCGTTCTGGAAGAGCGCGTTGTTGAAGAGGGAGAGCGTTCCGTCGTACGAGCCGGCGGAACAGAAGAACTGCGGTGCCCCCGCCAGCAGGTTCGTGACGATGAGTCCGCCGAGCGAGAAACCGTCCATCGCCCGGTGCCAGCGCGACGGAACGGTGCGGTAGAGCGAATCGACCGCGGGGATGAGTTCGTTCACCACGAACCGGTACTCCGGGTCCGTAGCGGGGGCGGAGAGTCCGGGCATCACCAGGATCATTCGGCCGATCTTCTTCCGGGCGTAGAGCGAGTCGTACACGGTCTTGATGGTGCCTCGTCGGCTGGCGTCCTCCATCGGATCGGCCCATTCGTCCACCGCGCCGCGGAAGAGGTAGACGACGGGGTAACGGTCCGTCGCACCGTCGTAGTCATGCGGGAGAAGGATGTTGTACTGCATCGTCGTACCGGTCTCGGTCGAGAAGAGCGAATGGAGTTCGATGCGGCTCGGCTGGGCGGACAGCAGCGCTGCCGGGAGCAGAAGGACGAGAAAGGAAAGGCGGGACATACGTACTACCTCCGTTTGTCGAAAGTACGAATCATTCCCCTGAGTTGAAACCGAGGATTGAACCAAACTCCCCGCCGGTGTGTTAGAATCGGGCGCTATGGAACAGACCAACGCCACGATACGGTTCGACGGACGCGAGTTCGAATGCCCCATCGGGAGCAATCTCCGCTCCGTGCTGGTGCGGAACAAGGTCACGCTCTATAATGAGGGAGCACGGTTCCTCAACTGCCGCGGACTCGGCACCTGCGGCACCTGCGCCGTGGAGGTGCGGGGGAAGCTTTCGGTCATGACCCGCATCGAACAGACGCGGATGAACCTTCCCCCGTTGAAGGGACATTACCATCTCCGTCTCGCCTGTCAGGCGACGGTGCAAGGGGATCTGGACATCGCCAAGCACGAGGGGTTCTGGGGGGAGAAGGAACGGGAACGCGGACCGTTGCAATCGACATGAGGATTCCGTATATTGGTCCTCACGCATCGCTGGCGTAGCTCAGCTGGTAGAGCAGCTGATTCGTAATCAGCAGGTCACGAGTTCAAGTCTCGTCGCCAGCTCAGGAAGGACCTGTAGAGATACAGGTCCTTCGCATTTTTAGAGGAACAACGGCAGGTCACGAGTTCCGGAGTGTTCGTGTCCTTGTTCGGACGACGTCCCGCCCCGGTGTGGTACCTTCGGCGGGGAAGTCTCGTCGCCAGCTCAGGAAGGACCTGTAGAGATACAGGTCCTTCGCATTTTTGGAGGACCAACAGCAGGTCTCGAGGTCCGGAGTGATCGTGTCCTTGTTCAGACGACGTCCCGCTCCGGTGTGGTACCTTCGGCGGGGAAGTCTCGCCGCCCGTGCCAACAGAAACCGAGGAGACTCGGGTTCTTCGTTTTTCCCCTCCGCACCATAAATCGTACTTCGTTATCCGGAATCAAGGCATTTTTTGGGGGGAGCACAGTTGCATTCCGTTCGATGTTGGGTTACTTTCCCTTCGGACCATTCTCCCATGTTGGCAACACAGCGGACCATCCACAGACCGACCGATACTCCTCCTTCTTCGAATCCCCATCCCTACCAGGCACGGCCATGGCGAAACGCAGGACCACATCCCCGAAACGGCTTCCGGAATCCCCCGTCGTCATCGGCGTCGGCGCATCCGCCGGCGGGCTCGAGGCGCTGCAGGAGTTCCTCTCGCACGTCCCCGACGCCCTGCAGAACGTCTCCATCATCATCACACAGCATCTCAGTCCGTCGTACAAGAGCATGCTCGTCCAGCTGCTGAGCCGTTCCACGAAACGGGAGGTGGTGGAGATCACGACGGACATGGCCATCGAACCGGACCTCGTCTACATCACGCCGCCGGACCATGAACTGGTGGTGAAGGACGGACGGCTGTACCTCAACAAGTCGACCCACGTCATCGGGCCGAAGCCGTCGGTGGACGCGTTCTTCACCTCGCTCGCGAGCGAACTGAAGAAGAACTGCATCGGCGTCATCCTCTCCGGCACCGGCAGCGACGGGGCGAACGGCATCCGCGCCATCAAGAAGGGGGGCGGTCTCACCGTGGTGCAGGAACCGCATACGGCGAAGTACGACGGCATGCCGATCTCCGCCATCCGCACCGAGGCGGTGGACCTGGTGCTCGCGCCGGAACGGATGGGGGACGAGATCGCCACCTACCTCACGAATCCCTCCGCGCTGGCCCTGTCCGACGCCGCGCTGTTCCCCTCGCACGACGCGATGACCGACATCCTCAACATGCTCTCCAAGCGGACCTCGACGGACTTCTCGCGGTACAAGCAGTCCACCATCGTGCGTCGGCTGGAGAAGCGGCTCTCGCTGCTCCACATCACCACGCTGGACGATTACGTGAAGTTCGTGAAGGAGAATCCGGCGGAACTGGACCAGCTCTTCCAGACGGTGCTCATCGGCGTGACGGAGTTCTTCCGGGACCCCGAGGCGTTCGCCATCCTGGAGAAGATGCTCGGCGAGGTCATCGCGAAGAAGGAGCCCAACGAACCGGTCCGCATCTGGGTGTGCGGCTGCGCCACGGGGGAGGAGGCGTACACCATCGCCATGGTCATCGCCGGCATCCTGAAGGAGCGCATCGGTGAGTACCATGTGCAGATCTTCGCCACGGACATCGACGAGAAGGCGCTCGACACGGCCCGCCGCGGCGTCTTCCCCGCCGCGTCGCTCGAACGGCTCCCGTCGCGCATCGTGAAATCGTTCTTCAAGAAGCAGTCCGAAGGCCAGTACGAGATCTCGAAGAGCATCCGCTCGATGATCCTCTTCTCGAAGCACGACGTCACGGCGAACCCGCCGTTCATGAAACTGGACCTCGTGAGCTGCCGGAACATGCTCATCTACCTGAACACGGACCTGCAGAAGTACATCCTCTCACTGTTCCACTACGCGCTCGCCATCGACGGGCTCCTCTTCCTCGGGAAGTCCGAGACGGTGGGGCAGTACGGCGACCTCTTCGGCACGCTCGACGGCACCGCCAAGGTCTTCCGCCGCGCCGCGGGGGGACGCACCAAGGCGTTCGCCCTCTCGTACTTCCAGCCGACCCGTTCGTACTCCGCCGACGCCGCCGCGATGCGGGACAAGGCGCGGATGAGCGTGGGCGAGATGGTGAAGGAGACACTCTTCAAGACCTATGAGCACCCGTTCGTCATCATCAACGAAACGTTCGAGATCCAGGAGATCTACGGCGACGTGCGGCTCGTCCTGAACCTCGGCGAGGGGGTGGTCAACATCAACATCCTCCGGCTCATCGACAAGCAGCTGAACCTGGAACTGCACGCCATCCTCACGAAGGCGGTGAAGGACCGGGTGCCGACGAAGGGGAAGATCCGGTCGTTCGAGTTCATGGGGAAGCCGTACTTCGTGAAGATCGTCGTGAAGCCGCTCCTCTATACGCAGCAGAGCAGCGAACTCTTCATCGTCGTCTTCGAGTTCTACAACGGGGAGGAGGACGCGCTGCTCGTCCATCCCGCGGCGGGACAGGACGTCGATCCGCGCATCGAGGAACTGGAGAAGGAGCTGCGGGCGACGCGGGAGCATCTGCAGACCTACGTGGAGGAGCTCGAGACCACCAACGAGGAGCTGCAGTCGCTCAACGAAGAACTGCAGTCCACGAACGAGGAGCTCCAGTCCTCCAACGAGGAGCTCGAGACCAGCAACGAGGAGCTGCAGTCCACCAACGAGGAACTGCAGACCGCCTATATGGAGCTGAAGCAGCTGAACTCGCTCATCTCCGCCAAGGACGAGAAGCTGAAGAAGTCCGAAGCCCACCTGCATTCCCTCATCAACAACATGCCGGAGGGGATGATCCTCCTCGGCACCGACCTGCGGGTGCTCATCTTCAACCGCTCGAGCGCCCGCATGTTCCGCGAGAACTTCGGGAAACAGGTCCGCGAAGGGACGAGCATCATGACGCTGATGCCGAAGGAAGCGGCGCCGCGCTGCTCCGGACATTTCGACGATGCGCTCGACGGCCGGCCCACGCTTGGCATCGTACTGGAAGCGGCGAACACTTCGGGAAAGAGGACCGTGCTGCGCACCAACATCATTCCGGTGGTGAACGACGACCGCCGGACCGTCTCCATCATCGTCCACTGCACCGACATGACGCAGCATGCGCAGGTCCATTCCAAGCTGGCGATGACGGAGCGGATGCTCGCCACGGTCTTCCGCACCGCGCCGTACGGCATCTGCCTCACGGACGCGAAGGGCATCTTCGTCGATTTCAACGACGCGTACCGCCGGATGTACGGATTCAAGCGAGCGGAGCTGCTCGGGCAGCATTTCACCGTCGTGGTGCCGCCGAAGGACCGGAAACAGGCACGGGCGCTGCACGACGCCTTCATCGAGAAAGGGAAGGAACCGCCGGCGGAGTGGACGGTCCGCCGGAAGGACGGCCGCCTCAGCACGGTCCAGGTGACGGCGACCCTCCTGCGGAACGAGGAGGGGGCCCCGTTTAAACTCACCAGCGTCCATCCCGCCGACCGGTGACCGCCGCATGAACCGCATGAAGAAGACGACGAAACGGTCCAGCACTCACCCGGCCCCGCCGCCCGCCGACGAGCGCGAGCGCATCATCACCACCTTCGACCGGGTCCGAAAGAGCAAGGCGGCGCGCAGCATGGCCGAGCTCCACACCCGCGCACGAACGCTGCTGCTCCAACGCAACGGGAACGCGGGGCCGCTGCGCACCGAGATCGAAGAACTGCTCCATGAGCTCGAAGTGTATCAGGTGGAACTCGAGATCCAGCAGGAAGAGCTCGTCGAATCGCAGCGCAAGCTGGAGGAGACCTCCCGGCGTTACTATGCCCTGTACCATGACGCGCCCGTCGGGTATGTGACGCTGTCGAAGGACGGACGCATCCTGGAGGCCAATCGGGCGGCCGAGCGTCTTTTCAGCGGGCTCCGTCGTCCCCTCAACGGTTCGTTCTTCCTGCAGTTCCTGCCGCGGGAGTACCATACGGACTTCCTGAGCAAGGTCCGCCGTTTGTACGCCGGCGCCCCGACCGAGACGTGTGAGACCGTACTGGATCCGGCCGACGGACAGCGCCGGTATCTGCTGCTGCACATGAACACCGTGGCTGGACATCCTTCCGAAGGACTGAACCACCGCATCGTCATCGAGGACATCTCCGCCCGGAAGGAGGCCGAGAGGCTCTACACGGCGTACCAGGCGCGGCTCGAAGAGGAGGTGGAACGGAAAACGAAGAAGGTCTCCGCGCAGAACCGTACGCTGCAGCGGGAGGCGCAGAAGCGGAAGGAGCTCATCCGTGTACTGCAGGAATCGGAGCACAAGTACCGCTCGCTGTTCGAATCGTCCGCGGCGTGCTTCCTCATCACGGACCATGACGGACGCTGCCTCGACGCCAACCGCCCCGCGGTGAAGGCGCTCGGCCGCGCGAAGCGCCTGCTGAAGAACCTCACCCTCATGGACCTGGCCGTGGAGGAAGACCGGGAGACGGTCGGGGAGTTCTGGAGGGGATTTCCGCACCGGAAGAACGCTGAGGTCATGTTCCGCGCGGCGGTCGGCCGGCGAGCAGAGACGGTGTTCGAATGCCGCGCAGTGGCGGACGTTCTCCCCGGCATGCATCTCGTCATCCTCCACGACGTATCGGAACGCTCCCGTCTGCAGCAGGACCTGGAGGCGGAACGGATCCGGTTCCAGTCGGTCATCCGTGGAACGAGCATCGGGACGTGGGAATGGCACATCCCAACCGGCCGCACCATCTTTAACGAACGATGGGCGGAGATGCTCGGATATTCCCTCAGCGAGTTTCCGGAGCTCTCCATCGACCTGTGGAAGCGCCTCACCCACCCCGAGGACCTCGTCCGAAGCACCCGTCTGCTCGAGGAGCATTTCGCCGGCCGTTCCGAGTACTACGAAGCGGACATCCGGATGCGGCACAAAGCGGGTCACTGGGTGTGGATCCTCGACATCGGCCGCGTGACGACGCGGAACGCCGACGGCTCTCCATTGGTGATGCACGGGTTCCACCAGGACATCTCGGAGCGGAAGAAGAACGAAGAGGGGATACGGAGGTCGAACGCCGACCTGGAAGAGCGCGTGCGGCAGCGCACCGCGTCCCTGCAGAAGGCGTACGACGAGCTCGAGTCGTTCAGCTACTCCGTGTCGCACGACCTGCGCGCCCCCATCCGCGCGATCGACGGATTCAGCGTGATGCTGCAGGAGCATCTCCAGCGGTACAACGACGATGAGACGCATCGGCTGTTGTCGGTCATCCGGCGGAGCACGTCCCGGATGGACCAGCTCATCAACGGTCTCCTCTCCATCACCCGTATCGGCACGCAGGAGATGCGGCCGCAGATCATCGACATGGAAGAGATGGTCCATGCGGTCATCATCGAGACAGTTCCGGAAGCGGTCCGTACGAGGATACGGCTCGTCGTTTCGCCTGTGCCACCGGTGAAGACCGACGCGGTACTGCTGCGCCAGGTGTGGACCAACCTCATCTCGAACGCCGTAAAATATTCCTCCCACCAGCGGAACCCGTCCATCGAGATCTTCTCGAAGCAGACCCCTGCCGACGTCACGTACTATGTGCGGGACAACGGCGTCGGCTTCAAACAGGAGCATGCCGGGATCCTCTTCGCGCTCTTCCACCGGCTGCACACCGCGGAAGAGTTCGAAGGGATCGGCATCGGCCTCTCGACGGTGAAACGCATCATCACCAGACTCGGCGGCAGCATCGGTGCGGAAGGTGAAGTGGGGAAGGGGGCGACGTTCTGGTTCACCCTCCCGCGTTAAGACACCCTCTCTCGTACGACACCAATGAAGTCTGCTCTTAAACAAGAGAGATTTGTCCGTAGTTTGCTGGAATTCTAACAATAATTCGCTTGACACTCGTCGAAAATTGGTTTACACTTGTATTGTATGATGTATGATATGATATAAGAACATGTTCGCACCGGTCGAAAATAGAGAGATACTGAGCAAGAAGATCGCCGGGTCGATCGAAGAGGCGATTCACAGCCGGAAGATCACTCGCGGCAACAAGCTCCCCTCCGAAGCGGAACTCGCAGCGCAGTTCGGCGTCAGCCGGACCGCCATCCGCGAAGCGCTTCGAATGGTGAGCGCCAAGGGACTCATCCGCATCGAGAAGGGGCGCGGCATCTTCGTCCAGGACCTCTCGGCAACGACCGTTTCCGATCCGCTCCATCAATACCTGAAATTCAACATCGAACGTGACTATGCGCTCGATGTCATCCACGCCCGGCAGATCATCGAACCCTCCATCGCCGCCTTCGCCGCGACCCACCGTTCCAATGAGGATGTCGAGAAGCTTCAGGCGAACATCCGCCAGCTCGTCGGTTACGACGGTGAGTTCGACGGTCTGGCGAAGCTCGACATGGATTTCCATCTTGCCATCGCCGCCGCGTCGCACAACCAGGTGATGCCGCTCATCCTCGATCCCATCCATCGGCTCATGCCGGAGATCAAGAAGTCGGTCTACGCCACGAACGACCACGCGAAGGAATCAGCGGTGGAATGGCACGGGAAGATCGTCGAACGCATCATCGCGAGGGATGTGGAGGGGGCGAGGACGATGATGCAGAAGCACCTGGAGATCGCCGAGGAACATATCCGCGTCATGCTGCGGGCTCAGTCCTCAGAACCGGCGTGATGGTTTTTTTTGTCCTTCATGAACTTGTATGACATGTGATGTCATTCCGAATTGACACGATGCGGCCCCGCTCAGGAGCCATCAGATGAACCGGCAGCAACGGTCCACGCCGGTCCCGCAACCGGCAGCGGTGCTGAGATTCCGTCAGCGCCAGGTGCAGCAGTCAGAGCGATTCCCGGTCCCTCCGGAAACCACCGCCGCCGTCGTTCCTCTCGTCCGTTCCCTCCCTCTTGTGCTCCCGTTCCCGACCGCTCTTCGTCAACATCCGAGACCGTCCATCATGAAAAGAATCGCAGCGCTCCTCCTGTTCGGCGCGGTGGTGCTCTCCGCCCAGAGCTCCGGCAAATTGTCCGGAACCGTCACCGACCGCCGCACGGGTGATGCACTCCCGGGCGTCAACGTCATCGTGAAAGGGAGCCGTCTCGGCGCCGTCACCGGCGTCGACGGCGCATACTTCATCCTGAACGTACCGCCGGGCGAATACTCGGTCTCCGCCTCCATCGTCGGCTTCGGCACCGTGACCAAACAGTCGGTCATCGTGAACCTCAACCGGACGACCGAAGTGAACTTCGCGCTCGACGAAACGGCGGTGCAGGAGAAGGAGGTGGTGGTCACCGCGGAACGTCCGGACGTACAGAAGGAGAAGACCTCCACCAGCGACATCCGCCGCGGGGACGAGATCATCGCCATCCCGGGCACGCGGGACCTGGCGAGCGTCATCGCCCTCTCCAGCGACGTGTCGGACAACCACTTCCGCGGAGGCCGTGAAGGGGAGGAGCTGTACCTGCTGCAGGGGATGGGCATCGTCAATCCGCTGGACAACACCACGTCGTTCGCCCCCATCATGAGCGCAGTGGAGGAGGTGGAGGTCATCACGAGCGGGTTCAGCGCGCAGTACGGCAACGCCCAGTCCGGCGTCGTCAACATCACCATGCGAGAAGGACGGAGCGACAAGTGGACCGCACGGTTCGAAACGCAGGCGCGTCTGCCCGGCCGGAAGCACTTCGGTCCGAGCGTGTGGGACCCCGCCGGTCAGCCGTACCTCACCATGCTCGACACGTGGGAGAAGTGGATGGCGAACAACCCGAACAGCACCACTCCCGCATCGTTCTTCGCCACCATCGGCAACGGATTCGATTCGCGGTACGGGAAGGACGATACGACCCTTTCGCAGATCGCCTGGACCCTCTATCGTCTGCAGGCGAAGCGGCAGTACGGGCTGGACTACGATGACAAGGTGGACGCCTGGGGCGAGGCGACCGTGGGCGGCCCCCTCTCCGAGAACATGCGGCTCTTCCTCGCGATGCGGACGGAGAACGAGTGGAGCTTCCTCCCGGCCGCCGAACCGAACCGCTCGCGCACCGTGATGGGGAACGTGGTGTACGACTTCCGGAACGGGCTCAACGTTCGGCTGAGCGGCGCCTATAAGAACGAGGCGCTCTCCGTCTTCCGCTCCACCCGCACCAACGGATTCTACTCCTGGACGTGGGACCAGGACCTGGCCCTCGGCCAGCAGCGCACGAACAACTACCAGTACGGGCTCCGGGCCACCTACGCGCCGAGCAGCGAGACCTTCTACGAACTGAAGCTGAACCTGCTCCGTAACGACCAGCAGGACGGCGCCCCCGCCATCGACCCGGCCGGGTACGCCGGGGACGTCTTCTGGTCCGTCTACTCCAGCTCCAGCGCACCGGACAACTTCTACTACGGGAACCTGTACGACACCTTCCGCGACGAGAAGACCCGCACGGTCTCGCTCGACGGCAACGTGACCAGCCAGGTGACTCCGGCGCACATGCTCGTGGCGGGGGTGCAGGCCAACTGGTTCGACGTGGACGTGAACAACGTCCGCTCCGTCAAGTCCGCTACCAGCATGAAGCGCGAGCAGTACCGCGCGAAACCGTTCGAGTACGGCCTCTACCTCTCCGACAAGATGGAGTTCGAAGGGATGATCGCGAACCTCGGGCTCCGGCTTGACATCTGGGACCAGAACGTGACCTACTACGCCGACCAGTTCTCGCCGTACCGGTACTTCGTCGACGACAGTTCGTACACCTACGACATGACCCGCGCACTGAAGGACGAGACGCCGACCATCGGACGGCTGCAGCCCCGCCTCGGCATCTCGTTCCCGGTCTCGGAGAACACCGTCTTCCACGTCAACTACGGCACCAACGTCCAGCGTCCGCCCCTCAACCAGACCGTCTCGCAGCAGACGCCGAAGTCGGGCTTCTCCATGATGATCCTCGGCAATCCGCGTCTCCGTCCGCAGGTGACGAACAGCTACGACATCGGCGTGATGCAGGCGCTGACGGACGGATTCACGCTGGACATCAGCGGCTACTATAAGGACGTGAAGGACCTCATCCAGCAGGCGTTCTACTTCGACCAGGACGGATACTACTATTCCTCCTTCGCCAACCGCGACTACGCGGACATCCGCGGGTTCAAGATCGGGCTCGCGAAACGGAGCGGCATGCTCACCGGCACCGTCAACTACACGTACGGTGTGGCGACCGGCAAGAACGCGTCGCCGTTCAACGAATCGTCCAAGTTCTACGAGAACGATCCCGCCGCGACGCAGCTGCCGACGCCGAAGGACATCCTGATGGACTTCGACCGGACGCACAACCTCGTCGTCACCGCGGTGCTCTCCGTCGGCGAAGAGGAGGGGGTGGAGGTGTTCGGCATGCGTCCCTTCGCCGACGTGAAGGTCGCCGCATCGTCGTTCGCCCGGAGCGGCCGTCCCTACACGTTCGACGACCAGGGGCTCGGTGCGCTCTACAACCGCCGTTCGCCCGCCGAGTACAGCACCAAGCTGAAGGTGACGAAGGAGTTCCGGAAGCTCATCGGTTCCCGTCTCTCGTTCTACGTGGAGGTGAACAACCTCTTCGACCAGAAGATCCTCTCGTACTCGGCGGTCTTCGCGAACGCGCGCGACAACTCCAGCGGCACCATCACGGAGAACAAGAACATCGAGAAGTACGTCGCCGATCCGGCCTCCATCCGGTACACCGAGGACCTCAACCATCTCGGGTTCGTCATCGACCAGTCCTTCATGATCTACGACAACGCTCCCCGCAGCATCAGCGTGGGGATGGTGGTGTCGTTCTAACGGAAAGCGCACCATGAACCGAACCATCGTCCTCCTCGCCCTGCTGCTCTTCGCGGCGGCTCTTCCCGCCCAGCAGCGGAAGTTCGACGTGCACCGCCGCGGCATGCTCCATCAGACGGTGTTCAACACCGGTGAGCTCGGCCGGGCGTATGACCAGGGGACCGGCGGCATCTCCGCCGGTATGCCGTCGCTCGAATGGCCGGCCCGCTCCGCCATCATCGTCGACTCGAAGCCGTACACCGGTCAGCACAACTCGTTCGGCGGCGGCGTGCAGCTCAGCATGAACCGCCGCGACACCACACGCATGATGGTGTACTGCGGCGGCGTCTCGGCGCTCCCCATCCTCGGCGTCTCGTCCTTCCCGCTCTCCCAGACGCGGCGCGAGAACTTCCCGCTCCTCTCCAACGGCCAGCTGAATCCGACGTACGATCCGAATGAAGCGGAGGAGATCATCACCGCCTCCTGGGCCACCTCCGCGGGGGTCACCATCACCCGCACCAGCCGCGCATGGAGCATGCCCGATTACGACGACTTCATCATCTACGAATACGAGATGACGAACACCGGGGACACGGACGGCAACCCCGCCACTCCCGCGCGGCAGGACACCCTCACCGAGATGGTCGTGAGCTTCTCGCAGGGCTTCGCCCCCGGCAAGACCGGACACGAGCGGAAATACAACCGCTGGAACGGCAGCGACTTCCAGCAGACCGATGTGTATGCGCGCTTCGACCGGCGGCGATGGCTCAACTACGCGATGAGTGACGACGGTCTGCCCGAAACGCAGTACTTCACCGAATGGGCGCAGACCGGACTCAACGGCGGCGGTCTTCAGGCTCCCATGGCGGTCGGCTACACCGTGCTCTATTATGACACCGCGAGGCTCGCGCGCCGGTCCGAGACGGTCCTCTCCGCATCGAGCGTCGGTCAGAACTCGCCGGTGTGGGACGCGAACGACCATCTCAAACAGCCGTACCTCAACCGGCTCGAGACCTCGCTGTGGAGCGAATCGAAGTTCGTCGGGAACATGAACATCGCGGCATGGCCCCGGAGCGGCAACAGCGTCTACGGCGCAACGTTCGGTCCGGACTGGCAGGGACGCGTCTCCTTCAACGTCCGGCAGAGCTGGATCTTCGGCGTGGGCCGGCAGATCGTCTTCGGTCCGTACATCCTCCGGCCCGGCGAGAGCATCCGCTTCTCCCTGGCCGAGGTCGCCGGGTACGGGGCCGCATCCCTGGCGGAGACGCAGGCCGGCGTGACGGACGAAGGAGGCAGCTGCGGTCAGGCGTGCAACGAGTCCGCGAGCGCCGCGGCGTTCAATCCGGTCCCGAACTACACGCAGACGGTGACGTACGGATTGGACAACAAGGTGCACGGCAGCACGTACCTTTCCACCTATCCGCTTCCGCCGTACGTCAACTCCGGCGTCGTCACACTCCGCGACGTGACCGACCGCGCCATCCAGGCGTACACCGGCGCCGCGTCCGTGGTGGACTACGACAGTTCGCAGTACTGGCCGGAACGCTCGGCGGACCGCGGAGCGTACCGGCTTCCGCAGATCGTACCGGCGCCGAAGATCACGGTCGAGAACACCGCGCTCGCCCAGAACCGCATCACCTGGCTGTCGGCCGTCGAGGGATTCACCGCGCCGCGCCTTGCCGCTCCCTTCTCCCACTATCGGTTGCTCAAGTCGGCGCATCCGCTCGGACCGTGGCAGATGCTGGACAGCGTGGGGCTGGCCGATCCGCGGTTCTTCGCCGGTGGTCAATACACCGTCATCGACACGGCAACGACGGTGCTGGAGTCGCACTACTACGCCGTCGTCTCGGTGGACCAGGCCGGCAACCGCAGCGGCATGACGAATCTGACGCTGCACGAGACACAGCTCGGCGGAACGGAGGACCTGCAGAAGGTGGTGGTGGTCCCGAACCCGTACATTGTCCGTTCCGGTTTCTCGGGTGCCGGTGACGTCGACAACCGCATCGGGTTCTTCAACCTGCCGCGGCGCTGCACCATCCGGATCATCTCCTACAGCGGCCAGCTGGTCGAGACCATCGACCACGACACCGAACTCTATTCGCACGAATACCTGAAGACCACCCGCAACAACCAGGTCATCGCTTCCGGCGTCTACTTCTTCGTCGTCGAAACGCCGGACGGAAAACGGACGCACGGCAAGTTCGTCGTCATTCAATGAGCAGAGACCGTATGCATATGCACAGACCATCATTCCTGACCTACCTGCTGCTGGCAGCGCTCGTCGCGGGCGTCCTGCCCCTCCGGGCGCAGAAGGTCGGCACCAGCTCGCTCCAATTCCTGAAAGTGATGCCGACGGCGCGCGCCGCCGCGATGGGTGACGCCTACGCGACCCTCGCGGCCGGTCCGGACGCGATGTACTGGAACCCGGCCGGCATCGCCGGCGAGACCCGCACCGCGTTCTCCGCCTCGATGGTGCTCTGGCTCTTCGACACGCGGCAGAACATGCTCGCCGGCACCGTACCGCTGGGGGAGTGGGGCACGGCGGGCGTGCAGCTGCAGTACGTCGATTACGGGACCATGGACGTCACGCGCACCGACCGGCTCGATTTCATCGGCTCCAGTCCGGACCTCCGCTACAATCCCGGATACACCGGAGAGACCTTCTCGCCGACCGCCATGGTCATCGGCGTCTCTTACGCCAACCGGATGACCGACCGCTTCTCCGCCGGACTCAGTATGAAGTACATCCATGAGTCGCTCTGGAATTCCCCCACGGTCGTCCTTACGAAGCCGCTCACGGGCGAGACCGAAGAGGTGAACACCTACACGCGGCTCTTCCTGTTCGACTTCGGGATGCTCTATAACACCGGATACCGTTCGGTGAAGATCGGCGTCTCCATCCAGAACTTCGGTTCGCAGGTGAAGTTCGCCCGCGAATGGTTCCCCGCGCCTCTCGCGTTCCGGTTCGGCACCGCCGGCGATCTCATCGGTCCGGACGCGCTGTTCGCCGCATCGGACGCCCACCGCATCACCGCCGCGTTCGACATCTTCCAGCCCAACGATTACGCGCAGCAGTTCCACGGCGGCGTCGAGTACGCGTTCGCCGAGGCGCTCTTCCTGCGGGCCGGATACAAGTTCAACTATGACAACGACGCCCTCACCGCCGGTGCGGGCGTCCGGCAGGAGATCTCCGGGATGCCGTTCAACGTCGATTACAGTTACGGGGCGATGGGCGACTATCTTCCCGCCGTTCACCGCATCACCGTCGGAGCACAGCTGCCATGAACACCATCAGGACCATCCGCCGCACGGCGCTGCTGCTGTGCACCGCCGCCACACTCGCGCATCCGCAGGGGACCGCCGAACCGCTCCTGTTCCAGGGGACCGACGACCGGCAGACCGCGAACGTGCGTGCGCTCGGCATGGGCGGCACCGTCACCGCCGCCGGCACCGGCGCCTCCGCGCTCTTCTCCAATCCGGCCGCCCTCGCCGGCATCGGCGGAGCGGAGATACGCTTCGCCGGCACGTACGCATCGTTCTCGCGGCAGCAGGCACAGCAGTGGGTGCCGAACCGGATCTATACCGGACTCAGTCTGATGATGGAAGACATGTGGGGGAACATCAAGGCCCCCACCGTCAATGACACGCTCCCTGTGACCGATCCGTGGGAACAGCCGCAGAGACCGTTCGACGCTTTCGGACCGGACTGGTCCCGCAGCGGCAGTTCCTCCGCACCGCTGGCGTTCTCCGCGGCGATGCCCGTCCCGCTCGGCGATGTCACCCTCGTCGTCGGCGCCGGCGTGACGATGACGTCCGACCTCGACCACTATTTCCAGAACAATAACGTCACGGACCCGCTGCTCGGCCAGTACCGTCCGAGCCCGCGGCCGGAGATGGTTCCGGGAGACACGCTGCGCGTCCGTTGGTATCAGTACAGCCGCAGCCGCGACGGGAGGATCTGGGGCGTCACTCCGGCGGTCGCGTTCACGGCCGGTGCATTGACGCTGGGCGCATCCGCCACCTACTATACCGGTGAGTCGGACGACCGGGAACAGCGCACCGACCGCGGATTCCTCACGTTCCTGTACAACCGCTTCAAACTGCAGGACACGGTCCACCTCTCGTACACCCGTCAAGGGACATCGACCTTCACCGGATTCGGCGGAGCCGTCGGAATCCGATACGAACAGCCGGTCGTCACGCTGGCCGCATCGGCGGAACTGCCGTACACGCTGACCAGGGAGTATTCCGGACAGTTCACGCTGCGGCAGACCACGCTCGTGCAGCGGGCGGCGTACACGCCGGGTTTGACGGCCGATTCGGTCAACGTCACCGCCATGAACGTTGAGGAGGGGAAGACGGAGAAGATCTCGTTCCCGTTCTCCTATGCCCTGGGCGTCGTGCTCCGGCCGTTCAACGACTGGTCGTTCGCGTTCGACTATGAAGTACGCAATCTGAGCGGTGTCACCCGCGAACTTGCCTCGACCGCCGGCGTCACGGAGTGGGTGTCGCGCGGCTCCTTCCGGCTGGGGGCAGAGTACCGCTGGACGCCGCAGTTCGCGCTCCGCGCCGGTTACCGTGAAGTGCCGCAGACCTTCTCGCCGGAAGGTTCTGCCATCATCGGCGAGCCGGCCGTTCTCAGCGTCACATCGCTCGGAGCCGGCTGGGAGCTCTTCGGTGCCTCGCTCGATGTGGCGTACCTGTACGGCTCGCTCCGGTACTCGGACATGTGGCAGTCCAACGTGAACAAGAATTCGACGTACACCCACCGCATCACGGCGGAGCTGGGGTACCGCTTCTGACCGTCTCCATCATCATCACCATCATCGAATCGAAGGAACGCACATGGCACAATTGAAGGACAAGGTCGCGGTCGTCACCGGCGGCGCGCGGGACATCGGCCGGCAGGTCTCTCTGGCGCTCGCCGCCGAAGGGGCGAAGGTCGCGATCAATTATTACGACAATGAAACGGACGCGAAAGAGACCGTGGCGATGATCGCCGCGGCCGGCGGGACCGCCGTGATGGTGCAGGGTGACATGACCAAGTTCGCCGACTGCCAGCGTCTGGTGGCCGAGACGCAGAAGGCGTTCGGTCCCTCCGTCGACATCCTGGTGAACGTCGCGGGCGGATTGATGGGCCGGCATCCCATCGTCGAAATGGAAGAGTCGTTCTGGGACGCGGTCATGAACGTCAACCTGAAGAGCGTCTTCTTCGTCTGCAAGGCGGTCATCCCGCATCTGAAGGACGGCGGCGCCATCGTGAACTTCTCCACGCAGGCGGCGCATGACGGCGGCGGTCCGGGCGCCATCGCGTACGCGGCGGCGAAGTCCGGCGTGCTCGCGTTCACCCGCGGACTGGCGAAGGAGCTCTCCCCGAAGAAGGTGCGGGTCAACGCCGTCTCGCCCGGCATGATCAACACGACGTTCCACAACACGTTCACGAAGCCCGAAGTGCGTCAGCGCGTCGCGTCCATGACCCCGCTCGGCCGGGAAGGGGAGGCGCGCGAAGTGGCGGACCTGGTGCTCTTCCTGGCGAGCGAACGCGCATCCTTCATCAACGGCGAGACGGTGCAGATCAACGGCGGCGTCTTCTTCGCGTAAAGGAACCGGCCATGTCCCGTCACATCCTGACCATCCTGCTGCTCTTGACCATCGCCGCCGCGGCGCCGGGCCAGCCGCGTCCCTCCATGCTGCTGTCGGAGGGCGACGTCCGGCTCATGCGCGCCTCCCTCGGCACCGCGCCGCTGTTCGACGCGGCCGTGGCGGACGCGAAGCGGCGCGTGGATGCCGCCATCGCCGCACCGATGGACGTTCCCGTGCCCGCGGACGCCGGCGGATACACGCACGAACGGCACAAGCAGAACTACACCGAGATGCAGCTCGCCGGCGTGCTGTTCCAGCTCACACGGGAACGTCGCTACGCGGATTTCGTCCGGACAATGCTGCTGAAGTATGCCGCGCTCTATCCGTCGCTCGGCCGTCATCCCTCCGCCGCGGGAGAGGCGCACGGGCGGCTCTTCTGGCAGTCGCTCAACGAGACCGTCTGGCTCGTCAACGTCGCGCAGGCGTACGACTGTGTGTACGATGCGGTGCCGGCGGCGGACCGAACGGTCATCGAACGCGACCTGCTCCGTCCCATGGTGAAGTTCTTCACGGTCGAACAGTCCTCGGTGCTCAACCGCATCCACAATCACGGCTCCTGGATGGCGGCGTCGGTGGGGATGGCCGGCTTCGCCCTGCGCGACACCGCCATGGTCTCCGCGGCGCTGTACGGCACCGGCGACGCCCCGGGCGGGTACCTGCGGCTGCTGGACGGGCTCTTCTCGCCGGACGGTTACTACACCGAAGGGGCGTACTACATCCGGTACGCCATCATGCCCTTCTTCGTCTTCGCGAAGGCGGTGGACAACAACCGTCCCGGTCTGCGCATCTTCGCCTACCGCGACAGCGTCCTGAAGCGCGCCTTCAACGCGATGCTGCAGCTGACGTACACCACCGGACAGTTCCTGCCGTTCAATGACGCACTGAAAGAGAAGTCGTACCGTTCCCCCGAGGTCATCACGGCGCTGAACATCGCCTACGCCACCTTCGGCGCCGAGCCGTCGCTCCTCACGGTGGCGAAGGAACAGGGGAGCGTCACGCTCACCGGCGGAGGATGCCTGGCGGCGAAAGGGCTCGCGGCCACGTCACTGCTCCCTCCGTTCCCGTACCGCAGTCTGGAGCTCCGCGACGGTCCGCAGGGTGAACGGGGAGGCATCGGCATCCTGCGGCACGGCGGCAACGACGACCAGCTCCTGCTGCTGATGAAGTACACCGGACACGGACTCTCCCACGGACATTACGACAAGCTCTCGCTGATGATGTACGACCAGCAGCGCGAACAGCTGCAGGATTACGGCGCGGCCCGTTTCATCAACGTCGAACCGAAGTACGGAGGCCGTTACCTGCCGGAGACCAAATCGTTCGCGATGCAGACCATCGCCCACAACACGGTGACGGTGGACGAGCGCTCCCATTTCGGCGGCGACATCGCCCTCTCCGAACGCTTCTCGGGCACGCGGCACTTCTTCGACGCCGGTACCGGCACGACCGCCGCCATGAGCGCCCGGTGCAACGACGCCGTGCCCGGCGTCCGGATGCAGCGCACCGTCGTGACCATCGCCGATCCGTCGCTCCCGAAGCCGCTGGCGGTGGACCTCTTCCGCGTGGTGTCGGACCGCGAGCATACGTACGACCTTCCGTTCTATTATATCGGTCAGTTCCTGGCGATGAACCAGCGTCTCACCCAGTACACGGAACGGCAGGAGGCGCTCGGTACGGCGCCCGGATACCGCCATCTGTGGAAGGAGGCCGAAGGACGCGCGCAGGGGATGGTGCAGTTCACCTGGCTCTCCGGCAACCGCTACTATTCCGTGAGCAGCGCGGCCGATACCGGCACCACCGTCTGCCGCGTCCGCATCGGCGCGAACGACCCGAACATCAACCTGCGCCGCGAACCGGCGGTCATCCTCCGCACGCGCGGAACGTCGGCCCTCTTCGCCTCGGTCATCGAACCGCACGGACTGTGGGACGGCACCATCGAGATCTCGCGCGACGCGGCGAGCGGCATCGCCGGCGTGACGGTGCTCGCCTCCACGGACGAAGGGAGCGTTGTGCGCCTCGACCGGAAGAACGGGAAGGGCTGGACGGTGATGGTGGCGAACGGTGCGGCCGATGCGGGCCGTCAGCGGAGCGTGACCGCCGGAGGCACGACGTACCGGTGGACAGGGAACTATGCAGTGACCGTGAACTAATCAGGAGACAAGCACATGAAGGTTCAGAAGGAACAGGTGTTCATCGATTTCTCGGCCATCGACTGGGAACATCCCGCGGAGGGGATCCGGCGGAAGGTGATGGCGTACGGCGACCAGCTGATGGCGGTCTATGTAGAGTTCGCGAAAGGGGCGGTGGGAGCGCTGCACCATCATCCGCATCTGCAGATCACCTACATCCAGTCCGGTTCGTTCGATGTGACCATCGGCGGCGTCACGACGAGGCAGAAGGGGGGGGACTTCTATTATATCCCGGCCGACGTGGTGCACGGCGTGGTGGCGCTCGAAGAGAGCGTGCTCGTCGATTTCTTCACTCCCATGCGCGAGGATTTCGTCCCGAAGGAACGTCCCGCCATGGAAACGGCCGGAGCGTGACATGAGGAAGGTCAAAGGACTGCGCTGGTTCGTCATCTCGCTCATCGCGGCGGCCACCATCATCAACTACATCGACCGGACGTCGCTCGCCGTGATGTGGCCCGACATTTCCAAGGAGCTCGACCTGTCGAAGGACCAGTACGCCACCATCGTCTCGGCGTTCATGATCGCCTACGCGCTCGGTCAGGCGCTCTCCGGTCGTTTCTTCGATTGGGTGGGGACGCGCGTCGGGTTCATCGCCTCCATCCTCGTCTGGTCCGCCGCCTGCGCGCTGCACGGCGCGGCACGGAGCATCGTCTCCTTCTCGGCGTTCCGTGCGCTGCTCGGCGTGAGCGAGGCGGGCAACTGGCCCGGCGCCACGAAAGCGAACGCGGAATGGTTCCCGGTGAACGAACGCGCCCTCGCGCAGGGGATCTTCAACGCGGGCGCGTCGCTCGGCGCGGTCATCTCGGCGCCGCTCATCGCCTTCCTCTACCTTCTCCTCGGCTGGAAAGCGACCTTCCTCGTCATCGGCGCGCTCGGTCTGGTGTGGATCGTTCCGTGGATGATCGTCTACAAGTCCACGCCGGACAAGCATCCGTGGATCACGGACGAGGAGCGCGAGTACATCCTGCACGGTCCTTCGACCGCCGCCGCGCCCTCCGCGGAGCGGACGATGACGTGGGGCGAGGCGCTCGGACGCCGGCAGAGCTGGTCCGTCATCGTCTCGCGATTCTTCCTGGACCCCATCTGGTGGCTCTTCGTGAACTGGCTTCCGATCTACCTGGTGGAATCGTTCGGATTCGACGTGAAGCAGATCGGCATGTTCGCCTGGGTGCCGTACCTCGGCGCGGCGGTCGGCAGCGTCGCCGGCGGCTGGTATTCGGGCCACAAGATCCGGCAGGGCTGGAGCGTGGACAAGGCGCGGAAACGGGCCGTCATCATCGGCGCCGTCATCACCTTCCCGGCCTTCATCGGTGCAGCGTTCGCTTCGTCACCCCTGACGGCGGTGACCGTGATGGCGGCGGTGCTCGGCGGCTATCAGATGATGATGAACAATATCCAGACCCTGCCCAGCGATTTCTACTCCGGCCGTTCGGTCGGCACGGTGGCGGGCATCGGCGGCATGAGCGCCATCATCGGCGTGCTCGTCTTCAGCACCTGGCTCATCCCGTTCCTCAGCCGCATCAGCTACGTGCCGGTCTTCCTGATGGGTGCAGCGCTCGTCCCGCTCGGCGTGGCGGCGGTGTACTACTTCGGCGGCACCATCGCGCGCGTGGACATCGGTCCGGCGCCGGAAGGGAAGCGCGGATGAGCGGAGGGTTCCGCGGAACGCCGTTCGACCTCTCGGGCCGCGTCGCCGTCGTCACCGGCGGAAGCACGGGGCTCGGATTCGGCATGGCGGCGGGACTGGCGGAGGCGGGGGCGGACATCGTACTGGTGGACCGGCAGGAACGGACGGAGGCGCGCGCCGCTCTGGCGGCGCTGGGACGGAGGGTCGAAACGGTCACGGCCGACGTGACCGCAGTGGGGGCGGCAGCGTACATCGTGGAGCGTGCGCTCGCTTGCTTTGGATACATCGACATTCTGGTGAACAACGCCGGCATCATCCGTCGCAGCGATGCGCTCGAGTTCTCTGAACGGGACTGGGACGACGTGATGCAGGTGAACGCGAAGAGCGTCTTCTTCCTGTCGCAGGCGGCCGCCCGCGGCATGATGGAACGGCGGTACGGGCGCATCATCAACGTGGCGTCACTGCTCGCCTTCCAGGGGGGGATACGGGTGCCGTCGTATGCGGCGTCCAAAGGCGCTGTCGCGCAGATGACGAAAGCGCTGGCGAACGAATGGGCGGCGCACGGCATCACGGTGAACGCCGTGGCGCCGGGATACATGGCCACGAACAACACCCAGGCGTTGCGCGAAGATGCGGAGCGGGAACGCTCCATCGCGGACCGCATCCCGGCGGGACGGTGGGGGACTCCGGAGGACCTGAAAGGGGCCGCGGTCTTCCTCGCCTCGGAAGCGTCGGCATACGTCAACGGCCATATGCTGGTCGTCGACGGAGGATGGATGGCACGATGACGAACACTCACGAATCACTCACCAATCACATCGGAGGTAGCATGAGAACATTGATGACCGTTGCCGCAGGGCTGCTGCTCATCGCGGCCGTTTCCACGGCGCAGATCAAGAGCGCCAAATCGGGCGTCTGGAGCGCCGACACCACATGGGTCGGCGGCGTCGTCCCCACCGCGAACGACGACGTGCTCATCGACACGTCCACCACGGTGACGGTGAACGTGGCGAACGCCGTCTGCAAGAACATGACGGTGAAGGGGACGGTGACCTTCCCGGATGTGAACGCGCTCGGTATCGTCATCAACGGCGACCTGCTGATCGAGTCCACCGGAAAGTTCAACACCTACTCGAGCGGAAGCCCGCTCGGCATCCGGTATCAGACCATCGAGCTGAAGAAGAACCTCACCGTCATGACGGGAGGGAGCTTCGACATGCGCCGCGGTTCGGGCGCCACGGTGGGTGTCGGCCGCGTCGTGTTCACGGGAACGGAGAATTCCGTCATCACGCTGTCGCAGACCGCCTACGGTTCGAGCGTCGAAGAGTTCAACTCCGTCATCATCAACAAGAGCGGCGGCGCGAAGGTCGTTCTTGCCGCCGGCAATCTGTACCAGAACAACAACGCCACCAATGCGCCGGACACGCTGCTGTTCATCTCCGGCATCGTCGAGACGGGCGACAACACCTGGGTGCACCTCGCCACCAGCAGCGGTTCCATCCAGGGAGCCTCCGATGCGTCGCATATCGTCGGGAGGATCGGCCGCGGACTCACGAACTCCGGCGGCAACGTCAACCGGCCGTGGCCGCTCGGCGACGGAACGGTGCTGCGTCCCATCTCGCTGCGCATGACCGCCCCGGCCAACGCCACCGGCCACTACGTGTGGGCGGCGCTCCTGCCGGGCAACGCCAACACCGGTTCCAGCGCTTTCGCGGGGGGCATCGACAAGGTGTCGGGCATCCGCTACTATCAGGTCGGCTATCTGCAGAACGCCGGTTCCGCCGCGTCGGTGCCGTTCTACGGATTCACCCCCTCATACCGCGACGATGACGGCGTGAACGCCGGCAACTCGGACCTGCGCGTCGCGGTCTCGACCGACGCCCGCGCGAACTGGACCGGTTACGGTCCGGCGTCGGACACGACGAAGGTCGGGGCGACGTACTACTCCGTCGCGTCCGATTCCATCGTTCCGCTGCTGACCGTCAACACCGGCACGAGCCTCTTCGTGGCGCTGGCGCGGGCGACCGGTACGGTCACGAATCCGCTCGAAGGCAGCTCCAAAGCGCCGCAGTTCGCCGTCTCGCCGAAGTCCATCAATTTCGGAACGACGCCGCAGAACATCTATAAGAACGACTCGGTCACCGTCTCCAATGCCGGCGACGATACGCTGAAAGTGACCGATATCGTGTCCGATTCCCCGGACTTCGTCGCCGCCTCGACCGATCTGGTCGTCGCACCGGGCGGCAGCGTGAAGATGTACGTCTTCTTTGAGCCGACATCCGTCGGTCCGAAGAGCGGCCGCATCATCTTCACGCATAACGCGGCCTCCGGCAAGGACACGCTCACGGTGAGCGGTACCGCCTCGCCGGTGCAGTCCGTGCGTCCCGGCGACGGGCTGCCCGCCGAGTTCGCGCTCCATCAGAACTATCCGAACCCGTTCAATCCCTCCACCGTCATCTCCTTCTCGATGCCGGAACGGGCGGCGGTGAAGGCCGAGGTCTTCACGCTGCTCGGAACGCGCGTTGCGGTGTTGTTTGACGGCGTCATGGGTGCGGGAACACATTCGCTGCAGTGGAATGCGAAGAGCGTCCCCTCCGGCGTCTACTTCTACCGCGTCGCGATGGGTTCGAAGGTGTTCACGAAACAGATGATGCTGCTGAAGTGATGCTCCGCTCCCTCATCATCATCCTTGCCGCGGCGGTCTTGACCGCTGCGGCGGCGCCGAAGCCCGCGTCCGTCTTCGGGAACGGCATGGTACTCCAGCAGGGGATGGCGGTCCCCGTGTGGGGGAGCGCCGAGCCGGGCGAACGCATCACCGTGTCGGTCGCCGGGCGCTCCGCCTCGGCCGTGACGGGGGAGGATGGCCGGTGGAGGGTCTCGCTCGCTCCGCTCACCGCGGGCGGTCCGTACGAGATGACCGTCTCGGGCCGTTCCGACGTCATCTTCTCGGACGTCATGGCGGGCGAGGTGTGGATCTGTTCAGGACAGTCGAACATGACCTTCGCGCTGCGGAACACGGTGAACGCGGCAGAGGAGATCGCGTCGGCGGAATATCCGCTCCTGCGTCTCTTCACCGTCCGGCGGGTCCTATCGGACACGCTTCGTGGCGATGTGGAGGGACGATGGGAGCGGTGCACTCCCGGGACCGTCGAAGACTTCTCGGCGGTGGCGTACTTCTTCGGGCGCCGGCTCGCGGACTCGCTCGGCGTACCGGTCGGTCTCGTCCATGTCTCCTGGGGCGGCACGGCGGCCGAAGGATGGATGCCGCGCTCCGTGCTGCTGAGCGATCCGGACTTCCGCCCCATCATCGACCGGTGGACGAGCGACAGCGTTGCATTTCCTGCCGCGATGAAAGCGTTCACCGATTCGCTTCCGGCGCTCAGCGCGCGATGGTCGGCCGATTCCGCCGCGGCGGTGTCGCTCGGCCGGGCGCTCCCTCGTAAGCCGACGGCTCCGCGGGGACCCGGCCACCGCGATACGCCGTGCGGACAGTACAACGGCATGCTCCATCCGCTCATCCCGTTCGCGATGCGCGGCGTCATCTGGTATCAGGGGGAAGGGAACGCAGCGAGGGCGCACCAGTACCGCCGTCTCTTCCCGACGCTGATCACAACGTGGAGGTCGCTGTGGGGGCAGGGTGACTTCCCGTTCTATTATGTGCAGTTGCCGAACCTCGACCGGCAGCCGGAACCGTCACGGAGCGGCTGGGCGGAACTGCGCGAAGCGCAGCTGATGGCACTGTCGCTTCCGAACACCGGTATGGCCGTGACGATTGATGTCGGAGACCCGAAGGACCTCCATCCGCGGGAGAAGCGCCCGGTGGCGGAACGGCTCGCGCGCATCGCGCTGGCGAAGACGTACGGACGGCCGGTGCCGTACTCCGGACCGCTCTACCGGACCTTCGAACGGAACGGGAAGAGCATCACCGTTCGGTTCGATCACGGCGGCGGACTCCGTGCGAACGGCACGGCGGCGCTGACCGGTTTCACCGTGGCGGGCGATGACCGGAAGTTCGTTCCCGCGAACGCCGTCATCCGCGACGGCGCCGTCATCGTCTCACATCCCTCCGTCCCCGCTCCGGCGGCGGTACGGTACGCCTGGGCGGACGCCCCGGCATGCAACCTCACCAACGCGACCGGACTTCCGGCGTCCCCGTTCCGTACGGACGACTGGGAAGAGGTCACGCACGACAGGAAATGACCAGCATGAAACGCGAGATCGTCTTCAGGAACATCGACGGGAAACCGGGCCGGCATCTGGCCGTCACGCCCGAAACCGCCGCCACCGAGCACCTTTCGGTCGGCTATATCAACCTTTCGGCGGAGGTGCCGTCGGTATCGTTCGACTGCGGGGTGAACGAGAAGGTGCTTCTCTGCATGAAGGGGGAGGCGAACGTGACGGTGAACGGGAAGCCGTTCCTGCTCGGACTGTATGACGCGCTGTACATCCCCCGCGATTCGTCCGTGACCGTCCGCGCGAACGGGGCGAGCCTGCTCGAAAGTTCCGCTCCTGTCGAGAAGGCGTACGATGTCCGTCTCGTCCGGTGGCTGGATGCCAGCGTGGACCCGAAACTCCACATGAGCATCGGTCAGGAGAGCATGCACCGCGAACTGTACCAGCTCGTCAGCGAGAATGTCGCTGCCGGACGCCTTCTCGTCGGTCCGACCTTCAGCAATAAGGGGAACTGGACGAGCTGGCCGCCGCATGAACACCGCGATACGTTGGAAGAAGTGTACGTCTACTTCAACATGCCGGCGCCCGGTTTCGGCATCCAGCTGGCCTACAGCGATACGCAGTATCCGGACGTGATGGTGCCGGTGCGCGAAGGGGACGCCGTCGTCGTGCATCACGGCTACCATCCCAACGTCGCCGTGCCGGGGCACGCCATCAATTTCGTCTGGATCCTCTGCGCGAAACGCGAAGGCGTCGACCGCCGGTACGGCGTCGTGAACGTGCAGCCGGAGTTCAAACCGCAGTGATATGAAACGGTTCGTCACCATACCGTTGCTCGCCGCGCTCCTGCTGTGCGCCGCGGAACGTTCGGAGGCCGGACGGAAGGTCTATTCCACCGCCTCTTCTTTCAAGACGGCACTGCAGAGCGCCGTTCCCGGGGACACCATCGAACTGGCGGACGGGTCGTACGACATCGGCGGGAACTCGCTGACGAAGTCCGGCACCGCGCAGCAGCGCATCGTCATCAAGGCGCTCAACCGGGGGAAGGCGGAACTGAAGGGGAAGTCCGCGTTCACCGGCAAGGGCATCGCGTACGTCACCATCGAAGGGTTCCTCGTCACGAGCGACGTCTCCACCGCGGTCAAGACGGAGAGCTGCAACAATGTCCGCATCACGCGCAACACGTTCCGGTTGTCGGAGACAACCTCGTCCAAGTGGGTGCTCATCGGCGGCACATACAACATCGCGACCGCGAACAGCTTCGAGAACCGGGTGGACCATAACCTGTTCGAGAACAAGAAGCAGCTCGGCAACTACATCACCATCGACGGCTCGCCGGACGACCTCGGTTCGCCCGAGGCGTCCCGCGATGACCGCATCGATCATAACCACTTCCGCACCATCGGACCGCGCGCCGCGAACGAGATGGAGACCGTCCGCATCGGCCACAGCGGGATCTGCCGCTCCAGCAGCCGCACCGCGGTGGAGTTCAACCTGTTCGAGGAGTGCGACGGGGATCCGGAGATCGTCTCCGTGAAGACCCGGCACACGTCCGTCCGATGGAACACCTTCCGCCGCTCGCAGGGGACGGTCTGCCTCCGCTCGTCGGACAGCTCGACGGTGGAGGGGAACTGGTTTCTTGGCGGCGGCAAGAGCGGTACGGGAGGCGTGCGGATGTACGGCAGCGGTCACCGTGTGGTGAACAACTATTTTTCCGGATTGACGGGGGACACGTGGGACGCGCCGGTCACCATCACCAACGGCGACGCGGAACTGACCGGCTCCGTCACCTCGCACTGGCGGCCGCAGAACATCACCGTCGCCTTCAATACCTTCGTCGGCAACGTGAACAACATCCAGTTCGGGTTCACCAACAACGGTTCATACTCGAAACCGCCGAAGGACCTACTCGTCGCCAATAACATCGTCGCCGGCGCGCAGAATCCGCTGGTGAAGATCATCACGGCTCCGTCCAATCTCACGTACCAGGGAAACATCCTGTTCCCCACCGGCAGCGCCACGGTGGGCATCACGGTCACGGATGCGCAGGCGCGCGTGACCGATCCGCTGCTCGTCTTCACGGACAGTCTCTGGCGCATCGCACCCGAAAGCCCCGCCGTCAACGCCGCCGCCGGGTCGTTCCCCTGGGTGATCACGGACATCGACGGACAGATGCGCGACGGCGCGCCGGACGCGGGGGCCGACGAATGGTCCGGCGGCACACGGTTCAACCGGCCGCTCACTGCCGCGGATGTCGGTCCGGAGGGACCGGATTCTCTCGTCATCATCACAGCGGTCCGCCGTCCGGTGACGGCGGCGCCGGGATCTCCGGAACTACTTCGGGTCTTCCCGAATCCGTTCAACCCCTCCGCGACGGTCCGATTCACTCCGCCGAACGGGGGAGAGGCCGAGGTGACGGTGACGGACCTACTGGGCCGCGAGGTCACTCTTCTCTTCCGCGGGACCGTCGAACCGGGACGAGAATACGCATTTCGTTTCGATGCCGGAGCGTTCGCCGCCGGTACATTCTTCGTCCATGCTCAAACCGACGGAGTCCGCACGGTGCGTCGAATCCTTCTTGTGAAATGAAGTGATGAATACAATGAACACCCGAACCGCAGCTTTTCTCCTCCTTCTCGCGACCGCACTTTCGTCCGCCGACGGCGGACAAGTGCAATCCGCCCGCAGCGGTGCGTGGAACGCCGACTCCACCTGGAGCGGCGGAACGGTGCCCGGAGCCGCGGATGATGTGCTCATCGGCGCCGGACACACGGTCACGCTGAACACGCTCACGACGGAATGCCGTCATCTCACGCTCTCCGGTTCCAACGCGAAACTCCGGTTCGCGGTGGACGGCACCGTCTCGGGTCTCACCGTGTTCGGGAACGTCACCATCGGTGCCGGAACGTTCCTGCGCGTCGAATCCCGCTCTCCCGCGGGGGCGGCCAACAGCTACGTCGACCATGCACTGAACCTGTACGGGAACCTGAAGAACGCCGGCACACTGGACCTGCGGGGCGGAAGCACCACTGGCGGCACCTCCAACGGCGTGCTCACGTCGTTCCTCGGTCCCGTCAACGACACGGTCTGGCTGACCGGCACCACCTACCGGGCGTCGGTGGAGGAGTTCAACGGCATCACCGTGAACAAGAGCGGCAGCGGACGTGTCGTGCTCGCCGCCGGGAACATCTTCATCAACAGCAGCTCCTCCGTCGGTCCCGCCGTGCTCACGCTGACGCGGGGTCTGGTCGAGACCGGCGCGAACATCATCGTCACCGCCGCCACCGGGAACGGCAGCGTCGCCGGCGGCTCCGATTCGTCGTACGTCTTCGGCGTGATGGGACGCGGGATGAACAGCAGCAGCGAGACCGAGAAGAAGTTCGAGGTGGGGGACGGGACGGCGTACCGGCCCATCGTCATCCGCACCTCCACCGGGGGCGTGGCGAGCGGTCACTATGTCTTCGCGTCGGTGGTGAACGGGAATGCGAACAACGGCGCCAGTTTCCTGCAGGGGAACATCGACAGCGTTTCACGGCACCGCTATTACCGTATCGGTTATTCCAAGGGAGGCATCGCCGGTACGGCCGACTCGATGCGCTTCAAACAGTTCTCCCCGTTCTACCGCGCGGACGACGGCGTGGAACAGAACATGCTCGGCCTGACGGTGGCGTACTCGACCGACGCCCGCGGCACCTGGATCAACGCCGGTCCCGCAAACCATGTGGCGGACCTCTCGAACCCTCCGACCGAACTGCAGAGCACCGCCGTCACCCCGGAACCGGTCTTGCGTGACAGCGCCGCGCTCTTCATCGCGCTGGCGTACGGTCCGCCGGACATCAGCGGTCCCATTCCGGACGTGCCGAACGGAAAGTACGGCCCGCTCCCGCTCCATTCGTTCGACCTGTGGAAGGCGAAGTCCGCTTCGCCGACGCCGCTCGTGGTGCACATCCACGGCGGAGGGCTGACGAGCGGAAGCAAGGCGGACATTTCGCTCAACTACGTATCTGCGCTCCTCGCCAAGGGGATATCGGTGATGTCGGTGAACTACCGGCTTTCGCCGGAGGTCATCGTGCCGAACCATTACCTCGACTGCGCGCGGGCGATCCAATATGTGCGGCACAACGCCGCGGCGCTCAACATCGACCCGCAGCGCATCGGCGCGTCGGGAAGTTCCGCCGGAGGTCTCACCGCGTTCTGGCTCAATTTCCATGACGACCTTTCGGACCCGCTCAATGCGGACTCGGTGTTGCGGCAATCGTCCCGGCTGAAGGGAGTGGCGTGCTGGAGCGGACAGACCACGCTCGACATGCGGGTGGCGCCGGTGTGGGTGGCTCCCATCGTGCTCGATTTCAGCAGCTATTTTAAGGGAACGATCTTCGGCATGTCGGCCGAGAGCCTGCAGACCCCGTCGGGATACGCATTGCAGGAAATGGCCTCCCCCGCGGCGCATGTGACGGCGGACGACCCGCCGGCGTGGATGTACTACAGTTATGTGAATCCCCCCGCGAATTCCAGCGAAGCCATCCATCATGTCGGGTTCGGGAACGGTCTGAAGCATATCATGGATTCGCTCGGACTGGCCTCATCCATTCTCACCCCGGCATACGGCGGTTCCGTCACCGATTCCGCGGTCAATTTCTTCCGTCACCGATTCGGCATGACGACGACGGCCGTACGGCCGAACAACGCCGCTCCGGACGGATTCCGGTTGGAGCAGAACTATCCGAATCCGTTCAATCCAAGCACCACCATTTCTTTCACGGTTCCGGAGGGGAGGCACAGGGTCACAGTAACAGTGTACGATGTCCTGGGCAGGGAAGTAACGGTTTTGTTCGATGGAGTCGCTGATGCCCGTCGACACGTGGTACGATGGAATCCGGTTAAACAGACATCGGGAGTGTACTTCTATCGATTGCAGATTGGTTTGTATTCGTATCAAAAGAAAATGTTATTGCTGCAATAACGGATGCACCTCAACACAATTCACAACACCCATCAGGGAGGACCAATGAAATACGGTGCAATGTTCATCATCGCCGTGTTGATGCTGACGGCATCGATGACGGCGCAGACGATAACGTCGCAAGGAGATGGTAACTGGGATTCAACCGTTCCCAATCTCCCTTGGCCGGATGGTGTTGTCCCAACATCGGCGAACGATGTCGTCATCGCCAGTGGGACGACGGTCACCATCAATGTTTCGGGAGCAGCGTGCAATGATTTGCAGGTGGACGGGATTCTGCCGTTCATCAACGATGGCACGGCAGCGAGCATCACGGTAAACGGAAACCTTCTCATCAATAGCGGCGGTTCGTTGACGGCTCTACAGCGTTCGACGGCAGTGTTGTACACAACAAGCCCCACAGTCCATACTTTAACGCTTTACGGCAACTTGACGAATAGCGGTACATTTGATATGCGGACCGGCAGCAATGGTACATCCGGTAATACGAACCAAACTGTTCGTGTCTGTAATATCCACTTACTCGGTACTTCCAATTCCACGATTACTCTTTCTTCGGATGCATACCTATCGGGCAGTGAAGAATTCAATTCCATCACGGTGAACAAGACTGGCGGTGCTAAGGTCGTTCTCGCAGACGGCACATTGTATTTGACCAACAATGGCACGGTCGCTGCTTGTGTGTTGACTATGACCAGCGGGCTTTTTGAGACGGGCAGCAATGTCGTGGTCGCATTAGGAACCTCTTCCGGTGCAGTCTCTGCTTCGAATACCAGTTACATCAATGGGATCCTTGGTAGGGGGATGTCTACCTCGGGTTCTGTCTCAAAACTTTTCCCTGTCGGAACCGCAACTCAATATCGACCGATCACAGTACGCTCAACGACCTCGGGTGGTGCTACGGGGCATTATATCAGAGTGGAAGTGATCGACGGAAACGCTAATACCGGTAGCAGCACACTCAACGGAGGGATCGATAAAGTATCTTCCGTTCGGTACCATAAGATTGGGTATGTGCAGAATATCAATGGTTCTAACACACCAGCCGCGACGATGACCATTGATTCAACAACAATGAGCTATGGAGCAGATGATGGTGTGATAACGGTAAATACTAATCTACGTGTTGCGACATCTACCGATGACCGTGCAACGTGGAATGCACTGGGACAGACATTTACGCATACAACATCAATAACTGCCTCAGACACGACCATTAAACCGGATAAATTCAGTTCTCCATATGTCTTGAATAGTGGCTCGTTCATATACGCTGCCCTTGCCAATGCCACCGGCGGCGCCAATCCCCTGCCGGTCGAGCTGGCCTCTTTCACCGCCTCCGCGAAGAGCGGCATGGTCGAACTCGCTTGGCGGACCGCCACCGAGACGAACAACGCCGGATTCGACGTGCAGAAGAGGGCGGGGGATGCATGGACGTCGGTCGGCTTCGTCGCCGGTGCCGGCACCAGCAATGCGCCGAAGAGCTATTCGTTCGTGGACCGGAACGTCGAGACCGGCGTGACCTCCTATCGTCTGAAACAGACCGATCGCGACGGGAAAGTGTCGTATTCGAACACGGTGGAAGTGAACGCGGTCGGCGCTCCCACGGTGCTGGCGCTCAACGGCAACTATCCCAATCCGTTCAACCCGGCCACCACCATCAGCTTCACGGTCCCGTCGGACGGTATGGCGGTCGTGAAGGTGTTCGACATCCTCGGCAAAGAGGTGGCGACGGTGTTCAGCGGCGCGGCGCTCTCCGGAAAACGGTATGCGGCTCCGTTCGACGCCACGGCCCTCCCGAGCGGCGTCTACTTCTCGCAGCTCGAGTTCGGAGGTCAGCGGCTCGTGAAGCGGATGATGCTGTTGAAGTAAGTTCCACCGGACGGCGCCGGGGTGACCCGGCTCCGCCCGCTACAGACCATGACCGGACATCGAATGCGATCCATCTTTATTCTTATCATTCTTGTATCCCCTCTCATGTTCGTGCGGGGACAGGCGTTCCTCACGGCCGACGGACCGGGGAACACCTACGAACGCATCAACAGCGTCCTCGCGCCGTCGGGCGATGTCGTCGAACACCCGGAATGCGTCCATCCGGAGTTCGGCCGGCACATCGCCGAAGTGTGGGATGCCGCGCTGGGGAAGTACGTCTTCGAGTTCTACATCCACGTCACGCCGGACAACGACCGCTGCATCAACTTCGACCGCCAGCGGATGGAGATCAAGACGTACGACGCCTCCCCCGCCGCCTATAAAGGGGTGTACGGCGAGACCGTCACGTACAAATGGCGATTCTGGATGCCGGTCGGATACAGACCGTCGCCGAACTTCACCCATATCCATCAGGTGAAGGCGGTGGGAGGGAACGACGACGATCCGCTCATCACCCTCACCGTCCGGAAGGGGAGTCCCAACAAGGTCGAGCTCATCCACAACAATACGACGAAGGTCGCCATCGTCAATCAGTCCCTCTTCGAAGGGAACTGGGTGGAATGCACCGAGATCATCAAGATCGACTCGCTCGCCGGCACCTATTCGATGGTCATCCGGAACGTCGCCACCCGGGCGGTCATCCTCTCCTACAGCAGCGCCAGCATCATGACCATCCGCTCGGACAACGATTTCATCCGTCCGAAGTGGGGCATCTACCGCAGTCTGCTCTCGTCCGCCGATCTGCGGGACGATACGCTCCGGTTCACCGACCTGTACGTCGGAGAATCGACCTCCACCGCCGCTCCGGCGGCGCCCTCGGCGCTCGCGGCGACGGTGCTCTCGTCGACGCAGGTGGGCCTGACGTGGACCGACAATGCGTCCAACGAAGAATCGTTCCGCATCGAGCGCTCGGCGAACGGTTCGGTCTGGGATTCCGTCGCCGCCGCGGACCCGAATGCGACGACGTACACCGATGCCGTTCCGTACACCGCCGTGCCGTACTATTACCGCCTCCGGAGCGAGAACACGTTCGGTCCATCCGCCTACACGGCTGTCGTCTCCTCCGTTCCCGGGAACATCGTCTCCGTCGCTGACGGGCTCTGGAGTTCCGGCGCCACCTGGAGCGGCGGCGCGGTCCCGACCGGCTCGGACAACGTGGAGATCGCGCAGAACGATACCGTGACCATCGATGTCGCCGGTGCGGCGTGCAACGGACTGTCGGTGCACGGCAGCCTCACATTCGCGAACGCAGACGCACGTTCCCTCACCGTGAACGGCGACGTTACGGTGGCGTCAACGGGGAACTTCAACGTCTATCAAACGGGAAGTCCGACCGGACTCCTGACGCACACCCTCACGCTCAAGCAGGACCTGACGGTGGCGTCCGGAGGGAGGTTCGACATGCGCCGAGGGAGCGGAAGCAACGTCGCCGTCGGGACGGTCGTCTTCAACGGACCGGCGAACAGCGTCATCACCCTCGCGCAGACGACGTACCAGAGCGGGGTCGAAGAGTTCAATGCGGTCACGATCGATAAGTCGTCCGGCGCGAAAGTGGTCCTGGCGTCGGGGAATCTCTTCATGTCCAACAATAATTCGACCGGTCCGTCGGTGCTCAACCTGTCCAACGGCATCATTGAGACCGGGAGCAACACCTGGGTCCATCTTTCCACCTCCAGCGAAGGGGTGACGAACGCCTCCGTTGCGAGCTATGTGGACGGAGCCCTGGGCCGCGGCGGGAACACCTCTGCCGGTACGACTCGCACCTTCGAAGTGGGGGATGCGGCCGGGTACCGTCCGGTCACGCTGACGACCTCCGCCGGCATCACCAGCGGCGGATATCTCGTCGTGCGGTGCGTGAGCGGCGATGCGGGGAACGGCGGTACGCTCCTTGGCGGCATCGACCGGGTGTCGTCCGTACGGTACTATGATGTGACGTTCCGGAAAGGGACCGGCTCCACCGACACGGGCAAGGTCTCCAAATCGGTCTTGAACTATGCCGCCGGGGACGGAGTGGCGCACGGCAACACCGCGCTGCGCGTCGCCTTCTCCACGGACGGACGGCAGAGCTGGACGGCGGTCGGTCAGACCACGCCGCATGTCACATCGGTTTCGGCGGCGCTGACGCCCATCACCCCGGATAATTTCCCCTCCGTCATCCAGTTGAAGAACGACTCCGCATTCTCGGTCACGCTTGCCAATGCGACCGGCGGCGGGAACACACTGCCGGTGGAACTGACGCGCTTCACGGCCTCGGGCGTGCACCGCGCCGCACGGCTCGAATGGGAGACCGCGACGGAGTCCAACAGCGCATCGTTCGACGTGGAGCGGAACGTGGGGGGTGGAGGGGAGTGGCGGACCGTCGGCCGCATCGAAGCCTCCGGCAACGCCCATTCGCCGCGGCGATACAGTTACATCGATTCCGGTTTTCCGGCGGGCGTGGTGCGGTACCGGCTTCGCATGAACGACCGAGACGGAACGTTCCGGTATTCGGGGGAGGTCACGGTCACGGTCGGCGCAGTCCCGAACCGGATGATGCTCGGGAGCAATTTCCCGAACCCCTTCAACCCCGTCACCGCCATCGAGTTCTCGGTGGAGCGGGACGGGAGGGCGGAACTGTCCGTGTTCACCCCGCTCGGACAGAAGGTCGCGGAGCTCTTCCGCGGACGCGCGGAGGCCGGGAGGCTGTACTATGTCTCGTTCGACGCGGCGGACCTGCCGTCCGGCGTCTACCTCTATCGTTTGACCACTACGGACGGTTCCCTCTCCCGCAAGATGCTGTTGGTAAAATGAAACGTCCTTTAATCCCCGCGATGAATCTATGACACGCACGTTCCGCACCGTGGTGTTCCTGTTCTCCGTTCCGCTGTTGCTGAACGCGAAGACGCATCTCGCCTCCTCGGCGGTGAAAGTCGATTCGGTCTGCAAGATCACCGTGCCCGGCGATACCATCCTCCTCGCGCCGGGGACCTGGACGAACCAGGTGGTGACGTTCAAGGGGAACGGCACGGCACAGGCGCCCATCGTTCTCCGTGCGGCGACGTACGGGAGCGTCACGCTCACCGGTACATCGCGGCTCCGGATGGGCGGGACGTGGCTCGTGGCGGAGAATCTGGCGTTCTCCGGGACGTTCAGCGGGAGCGGCGATATCATCGAGTTCCGCGACGGGAGCGGCACCAACGCCGCGGACTGCCGGCTCACCCGCACCTCCGTGACCTCGTACAACCCGACGGACAAGACGAAGGAGAACAAGTGGGTCTCGCTCTACGGACAGCGGAACCGGGTGGACCACTGCTCCTTCGAGAACAAGACCAACTACGGCGCCACGCTCGTGGTCTGGCTCGCTGCGTCGCCGAACTACCACCGCATCGACAGCAATTACTTCGGTGTGCGGCCGAACCTGAACGATAACGGCGGCGAGACCATCCGCGTCGGCACCAGCGACTGGTCGATGTACGATTCGTTCACGACGGTGGAGTACAACCTGTTCGACCGGTGCAACGGCGAGATCGAGGTCATCTCCAGCAAGTCGTGCGGGAACGTGTACCGGTACAACGTCTTCCGCTCCTGCGAAGGGATGCTCACGCTCCGCCACGGAAACCGCTGCGACGTGTACAATAACTGGTTTTTCTGTGCGTTCGTCCCCAACTCCGGCGGCATCCGCATCATCGGCGAGGATCACCGGGTCTACAATAATTATATCGAGAACAGCGACGGCTCGAGCATGAAGACCGGCATCACGCTGGTGAACGGCGTGCCGGACTCGCCGCTGAACCGCTACTTCCAGGTGAAGCGCGCCGTGGTGGTGCACAACACGCTCGTCGGCAACCGGTACTCCGTCCATGTCGGCGCCGGGAAGGACTCGGAGCTCTCGCTGCCGCCGCTGGATTGCATCATCGCCAACAACATCGTCTGGAGCACGAGAGGGACGCTCGTGACATATACGGACACGCCGATCAACATGACGTACGCCGGGAACATCTTCTTCGGTTCGGCGGTCGGCATCACGCTCCCCGCGGGCAATACGGTGGCGGATCCGAAACTGCACTTCGGCCCGGACAGTCTCTGGCACATCACCGGCGAAAGTCCGGCCGTCAATGCGGCGGCCGGTTCGTATCCCTTCGTCACCGCGGACATGGAAGGACAGCCGCGCAGCGGCGCGTTCGATGTCGGAGCGGATGAATGGTCCGCCGCACCCACCGCCGTCCGTCCCGTGACGCGCGACGATGTCGGACCGACCGCCGTCATCACTGGCATCACGCTTCCGGTGGAGCTCACGCGCTTCACCGCAGCGGCGACGTTCCGCGGGACGCTGCTGGAATGGGAGACCGCGTCCGAGAGGAACAGCGATTCCTTCGATGTGGAACGGAAGGGGAGAGGAGCAGGGGCATGGCGCCGGGCGGGACGTATCCCGGCCGCCGGGAACTCCCATTCGCCGCAGCGGTACAGTTACATCGATTCCGGATTCCCCGCCGGTGCGGTGCTCTACCGCCTCCGGTCGAACGACCGTGACGGCACATTCCGGTATTCGGCGGAGGTCTCCGTCACCGCGGGTTCCGTCCCGGACCGGCTCACGCTCGGGGAGAACTATCCCAATCCGTTCAATCCCTCCACCGCCATCGAGTTCACCGTCGGTCGTGATGGTCCCGCGGAACTCTCGGTCTTCACGCTCCTCGGCCAGCCGGTGGTGCGGCTCTACCGGGGAACGGCGCGGAAGGGAGAGCGGTACAGCGCCAGGTTCGACGCGTCCGGTCTGCCGTCGGGGGTCTATCTCTGCCGGCTCATGACGCCGGAAGGTTCACGCACCCGGAAAATGCTCTACACGAAATGAGGAGACGATGAAGGACGTTCTGACACACATATCCGATTCCGGCATCGTTCCGGTCATCGCCATCGACGACGCGGAGAACGCGGAACCGCTCGCGGGAGCGCTGATGGACGGGGGATTGCCCTGCGCCGAGGTCACGTTCCGCACCGCGGCGGCCGCGGAATCCATCAAACGCATCGCCGTCCGGTATCCGGAGATGCTCGTCGGCGCCGGCACGGTGCTCACGGTGGATCAGGTGAAGACGGCGGTGGGGAACGGGGCTCGTTTCATAGTTTCGCCCGGACTGAATCCGAAGACGGTCGAATACTGCCTCGCCAACGGCGTGCCGGTCTTTCCCGGCGTGGCGACGCCGTCGGACGTGGAGCGGGCGCTGGAACTCGGACTGTCGGTGGTGAAGTTCTTCCCCGCCGAAGCGAACGGCGGTCTGAACTACCTCAAAGCGATGGCCGGTCCGTACCGTCAGATGCGGTTCATCCCCACCGGCGGCATCGACGAATCGAACCTTCTGTCGTACCTCCGGTACGCACCCATCGTCGCCTGCGGCGGCAGTTGGATGGTGAAGCCCGAAGCGATCGCGGAGAGGCGGTTCGACGAGGTGCGCTCCCTCACGCAGCGCGCCGTGTCGCTGATGCTCGGTCTGGAACTGAAGCATCTCGGCATCAACGCCTCGTCTCCGGAGGAATCGCTGCGGCAGGCGACCATCATCGCCGCCCTGCTGAACGTGCCGGTGAAGGAAGGGAACTCGTCCAATTTCGCCGGCGCGCAGTTCGAGGTGATGAAACGGCCGTACCGCGGAACGCACGGCCACGCCGCCATCGGCACCCATTTCATCGAGCGGGCCGTGGCGCATTTCGAACGGCGCGGATTCCGTTTTGCGCCGGAGACGAACGTCGAAAAGAACGGGAAGCGCGTCGCCGTCTACTTCGAAGAAGAGTTCGCCGGCTTCGCCTTCCATCTGCTCCAGAACTGAGAGGACCCCATGACCGCACGCCCGATGTTCTTCCTGCTCATCACGTTCTTCATCGCCGTTCCGGCGGACGCGCAGAAACCGCGCACGTTCGTCCTGAACGCCGACACGCTCGCCGCCGTGCAGGAGCGGGTGTTCCGGGGGGACAAGGCGTACGCCCCGGCGCTGAAGCGGCTCACCAAGGACGCCGGCAAGGCGATGGAGCAGGAGATCGTCGCCATCACGTCGAAGACCGTGCTGCCGCCGAGCGGCGACGCGCACGACTACTATAGCCTCAGCCGCTACTGGTGGCCCGACCCCTCCAAGCCGGACGGACTGCCGTACATCCGCCGCGACGGCGACGTGAATCCCGAGATCGAAAAGGTCACGGACCACGTCACGCTCAATCAGTTCATCAAGACGGTCCATACGCTGGCGCTCGCCTACTACTACACCGGCAACGAACAGTACGCGGAACGGGCCGCCCTCTGGCTCCGCACCTGGCTCGTCGATCCCGCCACGCGCATGTCGCCGCACCTCCGCTACGCGCAGATGGTGATGGGACGGAAGGAGGAACGGGGGACCGGCATCCTCGACGCTCGGGAGTTCTCGCAGCTCGTGGACGCCATCGGCATCCTGCGTCTCTCGCGCTCCCTCACCCCCGCGGACAACGAGGCGGTCACCGCCTGGTTCAAGCAGTACCTCCGCTGGCTCCTCGAAAGTCCGAACGGCTGGCACGAACGCGGCGCTCGGAACAACCACGGCAGCTGGTGGGACGTGCAGACCACCGCCATCGCGCTCTTCGTGGGGGACAAGGCCACGGCGGCAATGATCTGTGACAGCGCGAAGGTGAAGCGCATCGGATATCAGTTCCAGCCGGACGGTTCACAGCCGGAAGAACTCGTCCGTACGCTCTCGTACCACTACTGTCAGTTCAATCTGTTCGCCCTGACCCGTTTGGCGGACCTCGCCCGTCATACGGGGGTGGACCTGTGGGGGTACACGACGGCGGACGGCCGGTCCATGCGGGGCGGACTCGACTATCTCATCCCGTACGCGAAGAAGGAGAAGAAGTGGGAGCATGTGCAGATCAAGGAGATGGACTTCGACATGGTATCGTTCTCCGCTCTGAAAGCCTCCGCGCGGTTCGGTGACACGGCATACCGTGCGTTCTTCGAACAATATTATTCCGGCAACCGCGAAACGGACCGCATCATTCTGATGTACGGCGTTCCGCCCGTCCGCCGTTGACAAGGGACCATCGTCTATGAGAACGTCCGCTCTCGTCCTCCTTTCCTTCCTCATCGTCGCCGCTACCCCGGCGGAAGAACGCCGCTGCCGGACCACCGCGGAATTGCTGCGCGAGCTCGCATCCGCCACACCGGGCGTCACGGTCGTTCTGGACGACGGTGAGTATCCGCTCGAATCGCCCGTCACCGTATCGGTCCAGGCAACGGCATCCCGGCCCTTCGTCATCACCGCACGGAACCGCGGCAAAGCGGTCATCACCGGAAATACCCGGCTGCTCCTGCGCCGCGCATCGCATGTCGTCATCGACGGGCTCGTCTTCCGCAACCGGGGTTCCGCGGCCGTACGGCTGGAGGGGTGCACCGGCGTCCGCATCACCAGGAACCGCTTCGCTCTGAAGGAAGAGGGGCGCGGCAGCTGGGTGATGGTGACGGGCGTACCGGGGGACAGCGTCACGCTGAGCCGGGGGAACCGCATCGACCGGAATCTCTTCGAAGGGAAGAAGGAGTTGGGGAACTTCATCACCGTCGAGGGGACGAAACGCTTCGCCCCCGCGGTGTCGCAGTACGACACCATCGAGTTCAACCATTTCCGCGACATCGGTCCCCGCGCGGAGAACGTGCTGGAGGCCATCCGCATCGGCTCGTCCGAGTACACGCTCTCGAAAGGGTACACGCTCTTGAGGAACAATCTGTTCGAGCGGTGCGACGGAGATCCGGAGTACATCTCCATCAAACAGAGCGCCTGCACCGTCCGCGCCAACACCTTCCGGGAATGCCTCGGTTCGCTCTCGCTCCGGCACGGCAACGGGAGCGTGGTGGAGGAGAACGTCGTTCTGGGGAACGGTCGGACCGGAACGTTCCTGGACAGCACCGGAAAACGGTGGACCCTCGGCACCGGCGGGGTCCGTTTCTGCGGAGACAGCATGATCGTCCGCGGCAACTACTTTGAGGGGCTCACCGGCACCGAGTGGGACGCGACCATCGCCGCGACGAACGGCGACGCGGACTACGGCGAAGGGATGCCGCTCACGAAGCATTTCCGCATCACCAACACGCTGCTGGAGGGGAACATCCTCGTCAACAACCGCGGCGGTCTGGAGATCGGGTTCGACGGTGCGGGATTCCAGGGGAACTGGTGGCACCGTCCGCCGGTGAACCTCACCGTACAGAACAACATCATCGCCGGTACGACGGACACACTGGTGAAGCTCTTCACTCCGCCGGAACGGAGCCGATTCATCGCGAACATCGTGCATCCTGCCGGTTCCGCTGCCGCCTCGGCGGTGCCGCTCGAAGGGGTCACCGTGAAGGATCCCCGTCTCGTCCGCGTCAACGGACTCCTGCTGCCGGAAGGGGTGAAGAGCCCGCTGAAGATCCTCACCGCAGCGGATGTGGGACCCGACGCTCCGTGAACGTCCGGTGGGTGATACCGCTCATCCTTCTCCTCGGCAGCGCCCCAGAGATGACGCAGGCGCAGAGTTGGAACTCCGCACTTCTCCGGTTCGATTCGAACGGCCGTCTCGAATACGCGGCGGATCCGCTGGGGAATCGTCTGCCGGACTTCAGCTATGCCGGATACCGCAACGGGAATGAACCCGTTCCGTTCATCCCGGATGTCCTGACCATCGGTCCCGTTCCGGGGGACAATACCGCGCACATCCAGGCGGCGATCGATTCCGTCGCCAAACGTCCCATCGGTCCGGACGGCTTCCGCGGTGCGCTCCGGCTGCTGCCCGGTGTGTACCGTATCACCGGCACGGTCCGGCTGAACCAATCGGGCATCGTGCTCCGCGGCGCGGGGCAGGGGAACGATTCGACGGCGAACACCATCCTGTTCGCGCTCGGCGACACGCCGCATCAGCGTTCCGTCATCGTCGCGGGAGGCGGCACCACGTCGCGATGGAAGGAGAAGGATCCGGCCGTGACTGCGCAGAACATCGTGACCGACACCGTCCGGACCGGAGAGCGTTCGTTCACCGTCGCGGACGCATCGCAGTTCTCCGTCGGGGACAACATCATCATCCACCATCCCTGCACGGAAGCGTGGCTGGCCGCCATCGATTTCGGCGGCTCGCATACCGGCGAACCGGGTGCCGATTCCGTCGATGTGCCGTGGAAGAAGGACAGTTATCCCATCTATTATAACCGCAACATCACCGCGAAGACCGGGAACACGCTCACCGTCGATGTGCCGCTTTTCTACACGCTCGTTCGCTCGCTCTCGCAATCCGTGATCTACAAGTACGCCCGAACGAACCTCAGGACGCGCATCGGTATCGAGAACCTGCGGGTGGACATCGACGCGGGAGATGTCACGTCCAATGCGAACGGGAACGAGAACCACGCATGGAACGCGGTGGAACTGAACACGGTCGAGGACGCCTGGGTGCGCGACTGCACCATGCTCCACTTCGGTCACGCCGGGGTCATCACCAACACCACCACCCGGGCCACGGTGGAGCGCGTGTCCGCTCTCGATCCGGTCAGCATCATCACCGGCGAACGGCGGTACAATTTCAACACGTACACCGCTTCGCAGCAGGTCCTCTTCCGGGAGTGCATCGCGACGAACGGGCGGCATCACTACGTCTCGAACGGCACCACCTACGCGTCGGGGAACGTGTTCGTGGACTGCACCTCGAAGGGTGCCTACGCTTCGAGCGAGGGACACCGGTCATGGAGCCAGGGGTTCCTGTGGGACAACCATACCGAACTAAACGGTCCGCGCTCCGGCGTGAAGATCCTCCTCGGACTCTATAACCGGGGGTACTACGGCACGAGCCACGGCTGGGCCATCGTCAACTCGGTCGCCTGGAACTGCGACGTCCGCACCGCAGCGCTCATCGTACAGCGTCCTCCCACCGCGCAGAACTTCGCCATCGGCTGCACGGGCGAGGTGACCGGAGCGAGACCGCCGGCCCCTTTCGCGCATCCGGACGGATTCATCGAGGGAACAGGGAAGGATTCGCTGCAGCCGCGGTCCCTCTACTATGCACAGCTGGAGGACCGGAAGAGACTGTCCGGTCTCCGCGGTGAGTCCGCCGCTCCTGACGAGTTCCGTCTTTTCCAGAACTATCCGAATCCGTTCAATCCATCCACCACTATCGCGTTCCTGGTCCCTGCTACTGCTTCGACGACGGCTCTCGCGCTGAAGGTCTACGACCTGCTGGGGCGCGAAGTGATGACGCTGGCGGAAGGAGACCGCTCGCCCGGCCGTCATACGGTCTCGTTCGAAGCCGCCGCACTCCCGAGCGGTGCGTATTTTTATCGGCTCGAATCGGCTCGATTCTCCGCCACCGCCAAAATGCTTCTTCTTCGCTGACTTCCATTGAACAATGATCGATGAAAACGTTACGAGGACCATCATGCCGCTGAACATCCGAACGAAAGAAACGACCTCCTTCGACCTCATCGCGCTGGGCGAGACGATGATCCGCCTGTCGCCGCCGGGCCACCAGCGCATCGAGTTCACGCCGCAGCTGGAGGTGTGGGTGGGTGGCGGAGAGTACAACGTCGCCTACGCGCTCTCCCGCCTGGGCCTCCGCACCGGCTGGATCGGCGGCCTGAACGACTCCCCGATGGGCGCCATCGTCAGGAACCACGCCCGCGCGGTGGGAGTGAACGTCGAGTACGCCGTCACGCGCAAGTATGACGGCATGGGGAAGAAGGACCGCATCGGTCTGAACTTCACCGAGGTGGGGTTCGGTCCGCGAGCCTCGGTGACGCTGTATGACCGCGCATACTCGGCCACGGCCGGCATCAAGCCGGGGGAGGTCGATTGGAAGGAACTGTTCGGGAAGAAGGGGG
>WBUG01000143.1 GCA_008933835.1 Bacteroidota bacterium
CGTTCATCCTCGTGTCGGGCGCCGTGGGGGACGAAATGGCGGTGGAGTTCCTCCGCAACGGCTGCGTGGACTACGTGCTGAAAGAGAAACTGACGCGACTTCCCTCCGCCGTTACGCGTGCGGTCGAAGAGGCGGTATCGAAGGCCGAGCGGTCGCGCGCGCAGGAGGCCGTCGCGGAGAGCGAGGCACGGTTCCGCAGGATGGCGGACAACTCCCCGATGTTCATCTGGATGATGGACCCGGAGGGGAACTCGACGTTCATGAACGCCCCCTTCTGCCGGTACCTCGGCCGGCCGGTCGGGACCGTCGAGAACATGGACTGGACGACGACCATGCATCCGGACGATGTGCAGCGGGTGATGACGGCCTACCGGGAGGGCATCGAGGCCCGGAAGACGTTCACCGTCGAATACCGCCTCCGCAACAGCCTCGGCGAGTACCGGTGGATCCTGGACACGACGGCGCCGAACTATCTCCCTTCCGGCGAATACATCGGCTACCTCGGCTCGGCCGTCGACATCCACGACCGGAAGGTCGCCGAGGAGGCGTTGCGCGAGAGCGAACAGAAGTTCCGGTCGCTCTTCGACCACCACGCCGCCGTCAAACTCCTCGTCGATGCGCAGACCGGCGCCATCGTCGACGCCAATCGCTCCGCCGAGCAGTACTACGGATGGCCCCAGTCGGTCCTCACGGCGATGACGGTCGTGGACCTGAACCTCGACCCCCCGGAGGCGGTCCGCCGGCGCATGCAGGACGTGCTCGACCGCCGACGGAATTCCTTCGTGACCCGGCACCGCCGCAGCGACGGGACGGTGCGGGACGTCGAAGTGTTCAGCACGCTCATCGACATCCGGAACCGAAGCATCCTCTACTCCATCGTCATCGACATCACCGACAAGGTCCGGTCCGAGGAACGGCTCCGGCTCAACGACGCCGCGCTGAACTCCGCCAAGAACGCCATGATGATCGCCGACACGCAGGGGACGATCGAATGGGTGAACCCGGCGTTCACGGAACTGACGGGGTACTCCACCGAGGAGGCGCTGGGCCGGAACCCCCGCGACCTCGTCAGGTCGGGACGGCATGACCGGGCGTTCTACACGGCCCTGTGGAGCACCATCCTGGCCGGACGCGTCTGGCACGGCGAACTCGTCAACCGCCGGAAGGACGGCACCCTCTACGACGAGGAACAGACCATCACGCCCATCCGGGGCGCCGACGGAGCCGTCACGCATTTCATCTCGGTGAAACAGGACATCACCGAACGCAAAAGGATGGAGGAGTCGCTCCGACGTTCCACGGAGATGCTCGACACGTTCTTCCATCAGTCGCTCGACGCCTGCTTCTACAT
>WBUG01000144.1 GCA_008933835.1 Bacteroidota bacterium
CCTTCAGGAAGGACGCACCGTTCTCCTCGCCGAACGCCGACCGTACCTCGGCGGACGCGCCCGCTCCTTCCCGCATCCCGAATCGGGGGACGAAGTGGACAACGGCCAGCACCTCATGATGGGGTGTTACCATGCGTCGTTCCGCTACCTTCGCGCCATCGGTACTGACCATCTCGTGCACGTTCAGGAGCGTCTCTCCATCCTCTTCCGCCATCCGGACGGAACGACGGACCGTCTCACCGCATCGGAACTGCCGGCGCCCTTCCATGTCCTGTCCGGACTGCTCGGACTCCGCCGCCTCACGCCCGGCCAGCGCTCCGCGCTGCTGCGGGTCGGTCCCGCGCTCTTCGGCACCGATCCGGACCGGAACGAACGGCTCCGGCGGATGACGGTGTCGCAGTGGCTGGACCGGATGGGACAGCCGGAGGAGAACCGCCGCTTCCTGTGGGACATCATCGCCGTCGGCGCCCTCAACGATTCCACCGACCGCATCTCCGCCGCCCTCTTCGTGAAGGTGCTGCGCAGCGCCTTCCTCGGCTCTCGCCGCAACGCCGCCATGGCGGTGCCGCTGCGCGGACTGAGCGCGGTGCTGGCGGACCCGGCGGAACGATTCATCACGGAACATGGCGGCACCGTCCTGAAAGGGAACGGCGCGGAACGGGTGGAGATCGACGGGGGACGCGTCACCGCGGTGACGCTGCAGGACGGCCGCCGTCTCACGCCGCGTCATGTCATCAGCGCCGTGCCGTACTTCGACCTGCCGAAGGTCTTCGGCGACACCGCCCGGCTCGGCGTGAACGGGCTCGACGCGTTCGTCTCGTCTCCCATCGTCACCATCCATCTCTGGTTCGGGCGGCACTTCGTGGACGAGCCGTTCGCTGCGCTCATCGGTTCCCCGCTGCACTGGGTGTTCAACCGCTCCGTCATCACCGGACGGGGGACGGACGGACCGATGTACCTCGCCGTCGTCGTGAGCGGCGCGCACGCACTGACGGAAATGGCGAACGACGATATCGTATCGCTCGCCTGCCGGGAACTGCGGCGGTTCTATCCCGGCGCGGCGGACGCCGTTCCGGAACATTCCCTCGTGGTGAAAGAGAAAAGGGCCACCTTCTCACCCGGTCCCGCAACGGCCTACGGCCGTCCGGGTCCCCGGACCGCGGTACGGAATCTCTTCCTGGCGGGCGACTGGACCGATACGCGGCTTCCCGCCACCATCGAAGGTGCCATACAGAGCGGACATGACGCGGCGGGATTGGTGACGAAATAACGGGACGCAGAACGACGGGAAACGAAAAAACCCGGACCGATGGTCCGGGGTTTTTCATTCTCGAAGAAGGGAGAGCTTAC
>WBUG01000097.1 GCA_008933835.1 Bacteroidota bacterium
GCGAGGACCATAACCGCATCCTGGTATACAACGACGCGAAGAACAAGGCGAACGGGGCGAACGCGGACTACGTGCTGGGCCAGCCGGACTTCACCACCTCTGCCGCGGCCAATCCCCCCACCGCATCCTCCTTCAACACTCCGCGGGCGATGTTCGTGGATTCGAAGAACGCCCATCTCTGGGTGGCGGACTACAACAATCACCGCATCCTGCGGTTCGACATCGTCACCGATACGGTGAAATCGCTCGTGCTGACAGCGCCGAACGGCGGCGAGAAATGGGAGACCGGCAGCAGCAAGCAGATCTCCTGGAACGCCCAGAACGTCCCGTCCGTGACCATCGAATACTCGACGAACGGCGGTCAGGCCTGGCTCCCGGTCGCATCGAACGTCCCCGCAACACCGGCACAGTACGCATGGATGGTCCCCGCCACGGTGACCGCCGGCGCACGGGTCCGTATCGTGGACCATGCCACCGGCACCATCGGCGACACCAGCGCCGCGTCGTTCACCATCTATGACGGTTCGCCATGGGTGCTCAGCAACAATCCGTCGGCGTCCGGTGTGTTGGGCCAGACGGATTATGTGACGAAGACGACGGGGAACGGAGCGACGAAGCTGAACGGTCCGAACGGGATTTCGGTGGACGCGTCGACGGGGAAGGTGTTCGTGGTGGACCGCGGGAACCACCGCGTGCTGCGGTGGAGCTCGGCCGATGCGCTGGTGAGCGGCTCGGCGGCCGAGGCGGTGATCGGGCAGCCGGACTTCACGACGGTGACGTCGGGGCTGACCTCGTCGAAGTTCAACACGCCGATCAACTGCTTCGTGGACCAGAACGGCCGGCTGTGGGTGAGCGACTTCTCGAACAACCGCGTGCTGCGGTTCGATAACGCCTCGTCGATCGCCAGCGGGACGGCGGTGGCGGACGGTGTGATCGGTCAGGCGGACTTCACGACGGGAACGAGCGGGACGACGGCCGGGAAGCTGGCCGGACCGGTGACGGTGTATGTGGACAAGACGGGCCGGCTGTGGGTGATCGGGTTCTCGAACCACCGTGTGACGTGGTATAACAACGCGGCCGCGAAGGCCAACGGAGCGGATGCGGACGGGGTGCTGGGCCAGCCGGACTTCACGACGGGGACCTCGGGTCTGACGGCGTCGAAGATGTCGTCGCCGAACAGCGTGTATGTGGACGACGAGGGGCGTCTGTGGGTGACCGACAGCGGGAACAAGCGTGTGCTGCGGTTCGACAGTGCGGCGACGAAGGCGGCCGGTGCGGCCGCCGACGGGGTGCTGGGCAAACCGGACTTCACGACGAACACGCCGGGGACGGCCTCGCAGAGCAACCTTGGTTCGCTGCGGTACGTGTACGGGGACGCGGCGGGGCGTCTGTATGTGATCGGCGAGGACCATAACCGCATCCTGGTATACAACGACGCGAAGAACAAGGCGAACGGGGCGAACGCGGACTACGTGCTGGGCCAGCCGGACTTCACCACCTCTGCCGCGGCCAATCCCCCCACCGCATCTTCCTTCAATACACCGCGGGCGATGTATGTGGACGATCTCTACGCCCGGATCTTCGTGGCGGATTATAACAACCACCGCATCCTTCGCTTCGAGATCCCGCGTGCCGGGCAGAAGGTTCTTACGCTCACGTCGCCCGCCGGCGGAGAGACGTGGGATGTGAACACCGCGCATCCGGTCACCTGGTCGAGCAACAGCGTGGAGAAGGTACGGATACGCTTCACGGCCGATAACGGCGCGAACTGGACCACGCTGGCCGATTCGCTGGCTGCCGTCTCCGGTTCGTACAGCTGGACCGTGCCGAACGCCGCCACCGTCCAGGCCCGCATCCTCATTGAGAGCGTGGCCGATGCCGGTCTGGCGGACACGTCCGGACTCTTCACCATCGCCGCTCCTCCGAGCACGGTGACATTGGTGTCTCCGAACGGGTACCAGCGGTGGGAATCGGGGGTGAACCGCTTCATTCTGTTCTCTTCCACCGCCGTCACCAACGTGAAGCTGGAATACTCCACGAACAACGGCGCCGTCTGGAACGACATCGCGACCGTCCCGGCCTCGTCCGGTCAGTACGTCTGGAAGGTCCCAACGGCCGTCTCCGCGGCGTACCGCGTGAAGGTCTCCAATGCCGACGCCGCCGCCGTGAAGGATTCGAGCGACGCACCGTTCGCGGTGGTGCCCGTCTCCTCCGATTCGACGCTTGAATACGCCATCTTCACCGATGCGGCCGCCGCCGGATACCATGATCCGAGCTATGCGGCGGTCGTGACGGCGCCGAGCACCATCGAGAACAACAACTCCAAGCTGCCGTACTCGCCGAAGTACGGATTCGGCGGAAATTACTCCATCAAACTGAACTGGTACTCGGCGGCGGGAGGGAACTGGGTCGCGGCGGTGGCCAATCCCGGCTGGGCGGGCGTCGACATCAACCAGCGCGATACGCTGGTGATGACCCTCTTCACCGAGGACACCGCGAAGACCGCGTCGCTCCCGTCGATGTTCGTCGAGGACCTCTCCAACACCAAGTCGACGAAGATACCGCTGACGAACTTCGTCACGTCGCTCCTGCCGAACCGGTGGACCCGCGTCGCCGTCCCGCTCAAGGCGTTCATCAACGAGCCCGGCTCCACGGACATGACGAGGATCAAGACGTACTTCTTCACCCAGAACGGAGCGGACGCCAAACAGAACACCTGGTACATCGGCGATATGCGGCTGAAGGGGGGACGCATCCTCACCGGCGACTCGACCAAGCTCATCCTGGTCCTTGGTTCGTCGACGGCCGCCGGCACCGGCGCCACCACGTTCGACAGTTCCTGGGTCGGCCGGTACCGGGCGTACGTGAAGAAGCAGGATTCGACCGCTCTGGTGGTGAACCTCGCCATCGGAGGATACACGACGTACGACATCATGCCGACCGGATTCATCCCGCCGGCCAGCCGTCCGGCGCCGAAGGTGAACAACAATATCACGTTCGGTCTGCAGTACAAGCCGCATGCGATCATCATCAACCTGCCGAGCAACGATGCGGCGTACGGTTACGCCATCACGGAACAGCTCGCGAACTATGACAGTATCCTGTCACGGGTGCCGAAGTCGGTTCCGGTGTGGGTGAGCACCACCCAGCCCCGCAATCTCGATGCGGCCGGCCGCGCCGCCCTCATCGCGATGAAGGATTCCACACTGGCCCGGTTCAAGGCGAAAGCGCTGGACTTCTGGACGGACCTTGCGAACGTGGACGGAACGGTCAATACTGCCTATAACGCGGGGGACGGTATCCATCTGAACAACGCCGGTCATCGGCTGCTCTATGACCGGGTCGTCGCTGCGGGCGTATGGAACAGCATCACCGGCGTTCGTCCGGCGGATGAACCGCTGCCGGCGACGTTCGCGCTCGCGCAGAACTTCCCGAACCCCTTCAATCCGAGCACGACCATCCGGTTCGCGCTGCCGCAGGCGACGGAGGTCTCGCTGAAGGTGTACAATCTTCTCGGTCAGGAGGTCGCCGTCCTGGTGCAGGGACCGAAGGCCGCCGGTGTCCATGCCGTCACCTTCAACGGTGCCGGGCTGGCGTCCGGGGTCTACATCTACCGCATCCAGGCCGGAACGTTCCAGACCGTGAAAAAGATGATGCTGGTGAAGTGAACCGCATCATCCCCCGACCAAAAGGCGTCCGAAAGGACGCCTTTTTTTTTCGGGTCAAGAAGCCCGCCGGAATGCCGATATACCATGGAGGGGGACTTTCACCATCGGGACCGGTCATGACGCTGAATCCAAACAATCCGTACATACGCATCCTTCTCGTTCCGCTCCTCTTCGCCGGAATGAGCCACCGTTCGCCGGCCGGTCCCGCCGATCCGCTGTTGCGGGCGATCTTCGGTCCGTCGTTGTCCGATTCGGCCCTCTGTCTGCTCGCGGCCCAGAATGCGGAAGAGCTCTCTTTCCACGCTCCCGACTCCGCCATGCGTCTGAGCCGGGCCGGCGCGGACCTGTCGCATAGGCTCGGATACCGGCATGCCCTCGCGCTCAACCTCAATGCCTACGGTAACGCCCTCTTCACCCGCAGTGACTACGCCGCGGCATTGGAACAGTTCGCTTCCGCGCTCCGCATCGGCACGGAGATGCGGGACACCGCGCTGATCGCCGCCGGATTCCTGAACATCGGCAATGTCAATTTCTATCAGCGGGACTTCGGGAGAGCGCTCGACGGATTCAAACAGAGCATTGAACTCGGGGCCGCCGCCGGGGACAGTCTCATCATCGCCCGTGCATCGGTCAACATCGGCGCCATTCTGGTCCAACGGAACGAGACGGTGCAGGGGCTTCGGTACCTTGAGCGTGCGGCGGAAGCGTTCTCCTATGTCGGAGACAGGAAGGGACTCGCGTATGCGCTCCGGAACATGGCCATCGCCCATCAGATCGGCGGCCGGGCCGGAACGGCGCTCTCCATCCTCCGCCGTTCACTGCAGCTTGCGCGGGAACTGAACAACACGGAACTCGTCTCCGGCTGTCTGCAGGCCATCGCCGACATTCACCGGCAGCGGGGAGAGTACCGGCAAAGCATCGCTTCGGCGCGAGAAGCGTACACGCTGGCCCGCACCATCAACGACCTGCCGTACGTGCTCGGCGCGGCCACCACACTGGCGGCGGCGTTCGAGGGGGCCGGAGACCACCGGCGCGCGCTCGAGTACACGGTCATCGCGGCGGCGGTGAAGGACAGCATCCTCGACGAGACCCGCCGGCGGGAACTGCGGGAATTGCAGCACCGGCATGAACTGGAGAGCAAAGAGACGGAGATCGCACTGCTGGAACAGCAGGCGTCGAACCAGCAGCTCTGGACACTGCTCGTTCTTGCTGCGTTGGCCGGTGCGGCGTCAACGGCCGGGATAGTGTACCGTTCGTACCGGAAGGAGCGGGCGGGGAAGGAACGTCTCACGGTGCTGAACGAAGAGAAGCAGCGGCTTATCGGGGAACTGACGGGAGCGATGGAGAAGATACGAACACTGGGGGAACTGCTGCCGGTCTGCTGTAACTGCAAGAGCGTGCGGGACGATCAGGGATACTGGCAGGCGTTGGACCGGTACATTTCGTCGCACACGGACACGAAGATATCGCACGGGATCTGTCCGGAATGTATGGAGAAACTGTACCCGGACATCGCGGCGCGGAGGAGGATGAAAGCGGAAGTCCCGGCAGCGACCAGCTGAACGGCCGCTGCCGGGACCCGATTCTATAAATGGTGCAGTTATGACCGGCTTTGATACAGCGCCACGAGGGCGGCGCCGATCGCCTGCGAGAGCTCTCCCAGCGCCGCCGGAACGACGCTGATGCGGCCGCGCTGTGCGGGCCAGAGGGTCGGTTCCATCGTCTCGCGGAGCACTTTCAGATAGCGGGTCCGGAACTCTTCGGTCGTCGATTCCGGGTCCATCAGCCCGCCGCCGATGACCACGAACTCGGCGTCCAGCACCATCGTCAGCGTCGCCACCAGCAGTCCCATGGCCTTCGCCTGGAAATCGAAGATCTCCACGGCGAGCGGGTCACCTTTCTGCGCCAGTCCGCGCAGGCTCAACGCCTTCTCTTTCGCCGACAGCGGCGATGCCGCCAGCGGATGGTCCGGATACTTCTGCAGCTTCTCGTTCAGCAGGTACGGCAGTCCGGAGATGGTCGTGTACACTTCGGTGCATCCCCACGTACGGCCGCAGCCGCAGGGATACGCCTTCGTGCCGAGCAGATGGAGCGGCGCGGGGATGTGCGCCGCTTCCATACCGGCGAGCGTGTCACCGTCGAGCGGTAATCCGCGCGCGTCGATGAAGGCGCATCCTAATCCCGAACCGGGTGCCAGCATCACCACCGAACTCTTCTTGTTTCCCCTCGCATGCTGTGCCTCCGCGACCCCTCCGTAGTTCCCGTCGTTCCCGACCGCGAGCGGAATCGCGCGTCCCGCACGCTTGGAGAGCGCATTGCTGTAATCCGTATAGACGTCCCACCCTTCGAAGACCGGCGGAAGATTGGCCGGTTTATCCATCACGCCGTACCGTTTGAACGTTCCCGGCATCGCGACGCCGACACCGGCGACCTGGTCCCAGGCGAGGCCGTTGAGCCGCAGATAATCATCGATCCCTTCCATCCAGCCGGCGACGACGGCGGCGGGACCCGATTCGGAATTCGTCGGCTTCTGCAGCAGTTTGGTCGAGATGGCCGTGCCGTCCTCCCACACGCC
>WBUG01000145.1 GCA_008933835.1 Bacteroidota bacterium
TCTGGACGGTGTTCCAGGACAGCCGCGGGCGCCAGTGGCTCGGCACGAACGGCTCCGGCGTGACGGTGTGGGACAACGGCATCGCGCGGACGCTGACGGTGGCGAACGATCCGCTCAGCAACATCGTGCGCAGCGTGGCGGAGGACCGCGAGGGACGGATGTGGGTGGGGACGCTCTCCGGTCTGTACCGCAGCGGAGTGTCGGGTGAAGGAGGGTTCCGCCGCGTCGCCTCCGTGCGCTCCTCATCGGTGACCGCGCTGATGCTCCTTCCCGACGGTGCGATGTGGGCCGGGACATCGGACAGCGGAGCGTACCTGCTGCGCGGCGGTACGGTGCACCGGTTCACGCGCTCGAACGGACTGCCGGACAACGCGGTCCGCTCCGCCGCGCTGCAGCCGGACGGGAGCCTCTGGCTCGGGACGGACGGCGGCATCGCGGTGGTGCGCGCGCCCGTTCATTCCGCGCACATCGCGGAACCGTGGGAACGGAACGCGGAGCTGGCGGCGGGAGAGGTGCGCGACATCATGGTGGGCGCCGACTCGACCGTGTGGATCGGCACCGATGCGCGCGGTCTCTTCCGGTACCGCAGCGGCCGGCTCACCCGCTACTCCGCCGAACAGGGATACGATGCCGCCGCGGTGCACGACGTGCAGGAGGACGGGCTCGGCTTCCTTTGGCTCTCATGCAACAAAGGAGTCTTCCGCGTCTCCGCCGCGGAGCTCGCGGAGGTGGCGGAAGGGCGTGCGTCCACGGCCTCGTTCCGGCTCTTCGGCACGGCGGACGGCATGGGGAGCAGCGAGGCCAACGGCGGCGGGCAACCCGCCGGATTCCGGATGAAGAACGGCACCATCTGGTTCCCCACCATGAAAGGGGCCGCCATCATCGCCCCCTCATCGCTCCCCACCAACACCATCGTGCCGCCGGTCTACCTGCACGCCTTCACCGCGGACGGGCGCACACTGACGACGGAGGAGGGGGGCGTGACGGTGCCGGCGGGAACGAACCGTCTCACCGTCTCGTTCAGCGCGCTCAGTCTGCTCGTTCCCGAGCGTGTACGGTTCCAATACATGCTGGAGGGATACGACGGCGGCTGGACCGACGGCGGCAGCGAGCGGACCGCGTCGTACACGAACGTCCCGCCGGGGACGTACACCTTCCGCGTCATCGGCTGCAACAACGACGGACTGTGGAACACGGAAGGGGCGTCCATGACGGTGACCGTACGTCCGTTCGTGTATCAGACCTGGGCGTTCATCCTCGCGGTGACGGTGCTCGCGGCCGGAGGGGCCGCGGGCATCTACCGGT
>WBUG01000146.1 GCA_008933835.1 Bacteroidota bacterium
TCTGGACGGTGTTCCAGGACAGCCGCGGGCGCCAGTGGCTCGGCACGAACGGCTCCGGCGTGACGGTGTGGGACAACGGCATCGCGCGGACGCTGACGGTGGCGAACGATCCGCTCAGCAACATCGTCCGCAGCGTGGCGGAGGACCGCGAGGGACGGATGTGGGTGGGAACGCTCTCCGGTCTGTACCGCAGCGGAGCGTCGGGCGAAGGAGGGTTCCGCCGCGTCGCCTCCGTCCGTTCCTCATCGGTGACCGCATTGATGCTGCATCCCGACGGCGGGATGTTGGCGGGGACGTCGGACAGCGGAGCGTACCTGCTGCGCGGCGGCACGGTGCACCGGTTCACGCGTTCGAACGGTCTGCCGGACGACGCGGTCCGGTCCGCAGCGGTGCAGCCGGACGGAAGCATCTGGCTCGGGACGGACGGCGGCATCGCGGTGGTGCGCGCACCCGTTCAATCCGCGCCGAGCGCGGAGCCGTGGGAACGGAACGCGGACCTGGCGTCCGGCGAGGTGCGCGACATCATGGTCGGCGCCGATTCGACCGTGTGGATCGGCACCGCGACGCACGGTCTCTTCCGGTTCCGTAACGGCCGGCTGACCCGCTACTCCGCCGAACAGGGATACGATGCCGCCGCGGTGCACGACGTGCAGGAGGACGGGCTCGGCTTCCTTTGGCTCTCATGCAACAAAGGAGTCTTCCGCGTCTCCGCCGCGGAGCTTGCGGACGTTGCGGAAGGACGCGCGGTTGCGGCGTCGTTCCGCCTCTTCGGTACGGCGGACGGCATGGGGAGCAGCGAGGCCAACGGCGGCGGACAGCCCGCCGGATACCGGATGAAGAACGGCACCATCTGGTTCCCCACCATGAAAGGGGCCGCCATCATCGCCCCCTCGTCGCTCCCCACCAACACCATCGTGCCGCCGGTCTACCTGCACTCCTTCACCGCGGACGGGCGCACGCTGACGACGGAGGAGGGGGGCGTGACGGTGCCGGCGGGAACGAACCGTCTCACCGTCTCGTTCAGCGCGCTCAGTCTGCTCGTCCCCGAGCGCGTACGGTTCCAATACATGCTGGAGGGATACGACGACGGCTGGACCGACGGCGGCAGCGAGCGCTCCGCGTCGTACACGAACGTCCCGCCGGGGACGTACACCTTCCGCGTCATCGGCTGCAACAATGACGGACTGTGGAACACGGAAGGGGCGTCCATGACGGTGACCGTACGTCCGTTCGTGTATCAGACCTGGGCGTTCATCCTCGCGGTGACGGTGCTCGCGGCCGGAGGGGCCGCGGGCATCTACCGGT
>WBUG01000021.1 GCA_008933835.1 Bacteroidota bacterium
CCACCATCCCGACGGGGGCCGCGGCGGAGGGGGACTCGAAGTTGATACGGAAGGCGTTGTCGTTGCTGAACACGCGGACGCGCCGCTCGCGGGAACCGGTCACGACGATGTTGTTCTCGAACTGACGCTGGAGCGATGCCAGCTGCGTCAGCATCCGTTCGTTCACCAATGGGCGCTCCTGCTCCATGCGGCGCATCGCCTGTTCATGGATGCTGTCCACGTTCATCGCCACTTCGGCGATGCCGACCGTATCGCGCGAGATGACGAGGTACGTGCTCCGGTGATCGGGGGCCGGGGCCGCCCTCCGGATGGCCACCGGCGTAAGGGCGGGGGCGTCCACCGGCATCACATCGAACGGCGCTTCGCGGTCCGCCAGCATCCGGCGGAACCGCGCCCGCTGCGGCGGCTCCATCGTCGCGGCGAGCGAATACACCATCGTCCGGTTAAGGTCCGCAAGCTGCTCGTGGATGGCGATCTCGTCGTTCTCCCCCACCAGGATGGCCCCCTGCAGTTTCCGCTGGTAGGATCCGAGGATGGAGTCCACGACGCGCACCTGGTCGTGACGGACGATGCCGATGTCATCGCAGAACCCGCGCACCGTCACGGGAGGCGCCGCGGGCCGCATGGAGGCCTGCACGATCTCGATCTGCGAACCTTTGTCCGCCGTGTTCCGGACGTGCAGTGCCGTACCGCCGGACGAATCCAGCGCGATGCTGCCGGACAGGGCGAAGGACAGGACGTCGTCGGTGCCGAGACCCGCGAGGAAGGGCATCACCGCTCCGGTCAGCAGACTGCTCTCCATCCGGTTCTTCTTCTCTTCGAACAGCCGCCGGAACAGCGGTGCTTCGGAGTAATAGACGGTGCCGATGACCGCAACGGTGAACAGAACGGCGAGGGAAGCTGCGAACGCCGGACGCAGGCGCCGAACGGTCTGCCGGCGCGGTTCGAGCCGGTTGGAAAGTTTCAGCCAAAACCAGGCGTCGGTATTGAGCCGGGGCTTCGTCCCAAGCGATTCCCGGGCGGAACGGAGCACGGCAACGTCCCGCGCCGCCGCCGGATGCGCCGAGAGGTACGACTCGAACTTCTTCCGTTCCGCATCATCCAGTTCGCCGTCGATGTAGAGCGAGACGATCCTCTCCAGGTCCTTGGTATCAATATTGGTCATGTCGTCAGGCGATGAGTGGTGTCAGAGCGTCCTTGAGCATCGTCCGGCCGCGCGAGAGGCGCGACTTCACGGTACCGACCTCACATTCCAGTACGTCGGCGATCTCGTCGTAGGACAACCCTTCGATATCCTTGAGAACGATCGGCATCCGGTACTTCTCGGGCAGCTTCCCCAGTTCCCGTTCGATGACCTCCCGTGTCTGCTCGTCATCGAAGGTCGTGGTCATCAGGTTCTCCATCTTCAGGTTGGTCGTCGATTCGACCGTCTGAAAGGAGAAGAAACGTTTCACCTTGCGCCGGCGCATCTCGTCGCGGGAGCGGTTCACCGCGATGCGGTACAGCCAGGTGTAGAAGGAGGATTCGAACCGGAACCGCGGCAGCGCTTCGTACGCCTTGATGAAGACCTCCTGCGCGAGGTCGTCAACAATGTCCGCTTCGTTGAAGATGGAATAGATGAGGTTCCGCACACGGTCCTGATACCGTTCCACCAGATACCGGAAGACCGCCGTGTTCCCCTCCTGGAAGGATTGGATCAGCGCATCGTCACTCTTCTGTGCGTCGGGGATATGTGCGTTGTGGAGTTGAATGACCGCGGTCTTGCCCATACGACGTCGTTTTGACGGTTAGACGCACCAACAATGAATCTGGTTCCAAAGAAAAAAGGACCGGTCAACAACCCCGGTCCTTTGCAAACTGCTCGATTCCATCAATTTTGAGGAGTCTCTTCCGTCCCGGCCTCATCAGCACCGGTACCTTTGATCTCCTGTACTTCAACACGGATCGCCTGCGCTTTTCTCTTCAATTCCGCCATGTGCTTGCGGACCCGCGTCCCGGCCGACTTGTTCCCCTTGTCATAGAACTTAATGAAGTCCTTTTCGAACGATTGAACCAATTCGACCAGTTCAGTAAAGCGGCTCATTCTGACTCCTTTGATTGATGGTTGTGAGTAGAGACGAGAACAGTGAGAATATTGCCGATATTATTGAAATAGTCAAGGGAAAATTAGAAGTGTGGAATTCTCGTTATTTAGGGCACTTCAGAAGTGCTCCTTTTTCTCCATAAAATGAACGAAATGCTGAGCATGATGATAGAAACGAGTATGCCCTCACTGATAAAAAGTATGCCGTTTGCCGCAAAAAAAGCATCGTTCTCAAACAACATAGAGGTGAGCAGAATGGGATTGAACACGGCCAGACCGATTCGGAAGGAATATGAATACCAGATGGTTCGGTATGAATTCGCAAGCGCGGTCCAGAGCAAAGAGGATGAAAAAAAGAACATCACTGATGCCGCAAATCCTGGCAGAGAAATGCCTTCCGTCCCGGTGATATCCGCCAGACAGTAGAAGAGCCAGAGGACCGATGTGATCAGGAGTGCCCGCAAGGGAGATCGTCGCTGAAGTTCCGATCGAAACAGAAGCGAACGGAAAACGGCCTCTTCGATGAGGAGCGTGAAGGCCGAAAAGACGTAGACGGCGGGAATATCGAACAGGGCGCCAAGCAGGAGGGTTTCGGGATTGTCCAGCGGCTTGAACGACACGCCACCCGCTGCCATACCGATGAAGGCAGGAACCAATAAAACGGCGATCGGTGCCAGGAACCAGAGTATCGCCGGCATCAACCGCCAGCCGGTCACTCCGAAGGAGGAGAGTTCCGGATTGAACGCTCCCTTCCGGCGCAGCCACACCAGTGCCGCCATAAGGACCGCGATGCGGCCGTCCACCGGTATCTCCCACACCGTGATCTGGATCGGCAGACCGAAGTACGCGGCGATGGCGGCGGCGGCGGAGACGATACCGATGAGGAAGGAGAAGGGCCGGAGTGCGGATACGGATATCATGGTCGTCGGAAGTGAAGGAGCATACGCCGGTGCCGGTACCGGAAGAGAGCGGTGTTCAGCCGCCGCACGAACAGGGCGTCGATGGACCGGCCGAGGATACCGCCCGGAAGTTCATACGTGATGCGGTCGGTCATGACAGTGAGACCGTTCGCCGCACGGAAGCGGTGCTCGTGCCGCCAGGAGGCGAAAGGACCGCGACCGTCCTGCACGTCCACCAGCAGTTCGGGAGCACGCAGCGTTTCGACCCGAACGTCCCACGGCGTCCACCGGAAGAGCGTGAACACTCCGACCGTCATCCGACCCCCTTGGATGAGCCGTTCCGGCGCTCCGGTGAAACGGAGCGGAATGAACGAAGGGGTGACGACGCGGACGTTCCGAACATCGCAGTGGAAGGCGAACACCGAGTCGATGTCCGCCGCGATCTCCAGTGTGAACTCCAGCGTCGTCACCTCATCACCCGATGAGGACGCTGCCGCCGTTCACGTTGAGGATCTCGCCGGTGATATGACGCGCGAGGTCCGATGCGAGGAAGACGATGGGACCGGCGATGTCCTCCGGCGTCGGGATACGCTGAATGGGGATCTTCTTCCGTTCTTGTTCCTTGTACTTCCTGTCGGCGAACACTTCCGCGTTCAGTTCCGTGTCCACCCATCCGGGCGCGACGGAGTTCACGTTGATGTTGAAGGGACCGAGTTCCGTCGCGATGGCCTTCGTGAAGGAGATCATTCCCCCCTTCGACGCGGCGTAGTGCGAGTGCTCCGCCTCACCCCGCTGACCGGCGGTGCTGGAGATGTTGATGATCTTCCCTTCCTTCTTCTTTTTCATGAGCGGTACGACGGCGTTCGTCATGTAGAACATGCCGTCGAGGTTCACCTCCATCGTCTCCTTCCATTCCTGTCCGTCCATCTCTCCGATCAGACCGTACGTCCAGATGCCGGCGTTGTTGACGAGCACGTCGACCGTGCCGAACGCCTGGACCGTCTTCCGGACCACCATCTCTGCACTGCTCTTCTTCGCGATATCGGCCTTGATGGCCAGACACGTCCTCCCGAATTTTTTCACCGCCGCAATGACGTTTCGCGCCGCTGCGGCATTTTTTGCATAGGTGATAACGACATCGGCACCCGCTTCCGCGAACATGACCGCGGCCGCTGCGCCGATACCGCGGGAACCTCCTGTAATCACAACGACTTTGCCTGACAGATCTATCATACTCCCTATTCCGGATAATTTGGTATTGTTTTTGTATCTCTCTATGGTGAATATACGAAATTCTCTCACCGTTGAAAATGGGCTTATTTAGACTCTCCTTCCATTCTGTGGTCTAATCTATTATTTTGTTCAAAATTCACAGAAAATATTGAAATAGGACTAATCTTGTCTTATATTCTATTTAGATTAAGTCTAAATTAAGACACATGAATTTGCAGCTTGCCAAGGAACGATTCACACAGTATCTGAAGTCCGGTAACTACCGGATCACTCCGGAGCGGTTCGTCATCCTTGATTCGGTGATGCAGACCGACGGGCACTTCGATGCGGACGAACTGTTCTCGCAGATGAAGACGGGGGGACAGAAGGTCTCCCGGGCGACGGTGTATAACACGCTCGACCTGCTGCAGGACTGCGGACTCATCTCGAAGTACCGTTTCGGCGAGAACCATTCGCGGTACGAGAAGGCGTTCGGACGTCCGCACCATCATCACCTCATCTGTCTGGAGTGCGGCGACATCATCGAGTTCGTGAGCGAGAAGATCGAGAAGGTGGAGCGGGAGGTCTGCACCTCCAACAGTTTCAAGGCACAGACCACGACGCTGCAAATATTCGGGACATGCGCACGATGCCAAAAGGACGAATGAAGACACTTGCCCAAACCCCCGCCGGTTCGGTGGTGACCATTTCCCGCCTCGAATCGCATCCGGACACTTGCAACCGTCTGCGGGAGATCGGGTTCTGCGAGAACGCCACCATCCGCTGCGTCACCAACGGCTCATCGCAGATGATCTGCGAAGTGTGCAATACGCGCGTGGGTCTGAACTACACCACGGCCAACGCCATCTTCGTCCTCCCTCAGGATGCGGGCAAGGATCCGGAGAACCGGGAACGGACCGAATGAATCCAGCGGCAACGGTCACCGGCACCATCGCCATCATCGGCAACCCGAACTGCGGGAAGACGACCCTCTTCAACGCGCTCACGGGTCTCCGCCACAAGGTGGGAAACTATCCCGGCGTGACGGTCGAGAAGAAGGAAGGGCGTGTCACGCTCGCGGACGGTTCGGATGCTCTGCTGCTCGACCTTCCGGGGACCTACTCCCTCTCCCCCAACTCCCCGGACGAGAAGATCGTCTCGGACGTGCTGTTCGGCAGGATGCCCGGAACCGCAGTGCCGGACGTCGTCATCTGCGTCGTGGACGCGACGAACCTCGAACGGAACCTCTACCTCCTCAGTCAGTTGACGGACCTCAAGTTCCCCGTCGTGGTCGCGCTGAACATGACCGACCTCGCCGAAGAGCACGGGATCGACATCGACATCCCCGCCCTCGAACAGGCGTTCGGCGTCCGTTTCATCTCCACCGTCGCACGCAAAGGGACCGGTCTGACGGAGCTCATCGCGGCGCTCCCCGGCGCTTCGACGAACGAAGGGAGCATCCGGCGGTGGTATCTTCCGGAACTCGCCCGGAAGGAGCATCAGGAACTGGTGGAGATGCTCGTCCGCAACGACCGTTTGACGGAAGCCGCTGCGTACCACGAAGCGCAGCTGCTGCTCGCCGCTCCGGCGGTGGACGATTCCTACCACGGGCGATATTCTCCGGAGACCCTCTCCCATGTCCGGCAGGACCATACGGTCCTACACGAAGGCGGCATCAACCGTCATTCGGTCTTCGTGGAATCGAGATTCAAGTGGGTCTATAGTGTCTATAATATGGCGGTGAAGCATCGCCGGACGCGCACGGTCCACTCCATCAGCGACCGGCTCGACGCCGTCCTGACGCACCGGGTGTGGGGCCTCGCCATCTTCTTCCTGCTGATGGCGCTCATGTTCCAGACCATCTTCACCTGGGCCTCCTATCCGATGGAGCTCATCGGCGCCGGGTTCGACCTCCTTGCGGAGGGGGTATCGTCGCTCATTCCCCCGGGCGATCTGCAGCAGCTGGTCACCAAAGGGGTCATCGGCGGCGTCGGCGCGGTCGTCACGTTCCTTCCGCAGATCCTGTTCCTGTTCCTGTTCCTCGGATTCCTCGAGGACACCGGGTACATGGCGCGCGCGGCGTTCAACATGGACCGGATGATGAGCACGGTGGGACTGCATGGGAAGTCGTTCATCCCGCTCCTCTCTTCCTTCGCCTGCGCCATCCCGGGCATCATGGCCACGCGCACCATCGAGAATCCCCGCGACCGGCTGGTGACGATCCTTGTCGCACCGCTGATGAGCTGCAGCGCGCGGCTGCCGGTGTTCGCGCTGCTCATCGCCTCGTTCGTTCCGGACCGGCACGTGCTCGGCTTCATCGGTCTGCCGGCGCTCGTCCTCATCTCGATGTACCTGCTCGGACTGGGGGCGGCGCTCGTCACCGCGAAGCTGCTGAAGGGGACGGTGCTGAAGGGTCCCGCACCCGCGTTCATCATGGAACTTCCGCCCTACCGGCTCCCCGCGCTGAAGAACACGTTCATCCACATGTGGGAACGGTCGGTCCTCTTCCTGAAGAACGCCGGCACCATCATCCTCGGCGTCTCGGTCATCCTCTGGTTCCTCGCCACGTATCCGAAGATGGAGGAAGGGACCGCCGCCGAACGACTGGCGCACAGCTATGTGGGCCAGGCGGGGAAGTTCATCGAGCCGGCGCTGACGCCGCTGGGATTCGACTGGAAGATCGGCATCGGGATCATCAGTTCCGTCCTGCAGCGGGAAGTGTTCGTCAGCACGCTCGGCACCATCTATAATATCGAGGATGCGGACGAAGGGAGCACATCGCTCATGGAGAGGCTCCGCAGCGACGTCGACCCCGTCACCGGGGCGCCGACGTTCACATTGCTGACCGCCATCTGCGTGATGGTCTACTACGTGCTCGCGATGCAGTGCCTCTCCACCGTGGCGGTGGTGCGGCGGGAGACGAACGGGTGGAAGTGGCCGGCGTTCCAGTTCGCGTACATGACCGTGCTGGCGTACGGCGCAACGTTCCTCACCTACCGGATCGGAACATGGATCATCTCATGAATCATTGGCAGGAGTCCCTCTCCCTGTTCCTGACCGCGCTCGCCGTGCTGTACGTGACGCGCCGGAAGGTCCGGGAGGTTCGGACATCACGGAACTCCTGTGACCGCTGCGGGATCGCCCGCGGCACCGACATTCCCGCGGGTCCTCCCCGGGAACGCTAAAAAAAAAGCGTATCACCACACGTCCCCGTCAAAGGCCATGGTGATACGCCCGAACAACAGAGCGCGCAAAGCGGCTCATCGACGGTAAGATAGGGAAGAAATCCCCCCTCTGCAATCGGTATTTCCCGTCGAAGACCCCCGCGCCGCGTCCTGTCCGTACCATCGCACCATCCGTCCCAACGGACACGAAAGGAGTCCTCGCTATGACCGTTTCCCTTCCCCTCCGCACCGGCGTCCTCATGAGCGTCCTGCTGTTGAGCACCTTCTCACCTCTTCCGGCCGCATCGCCGGAGCAGGGACGGCAGAAGATCGGCGTGCTGCTCGCCAATCACGGTTCCCGTTCCGCCACGTGGAGGAACGCGCTGACGGACCTGGAGGCCGGCGTCCGTGACCGTCTGCTGGCCGTCCCGGGAGTGACCGGCGTGAAGACGGCGTTCATGGAGTACAACGAACCGTCCATCGCCACGCGCATGAAGGAGTTCGACGCCGAAGGATACACCGACGTCATCATCGTGCCGGTGTTCCTGACGGTGAGCGCCCATACGTTCGACGACATCCCCACCATCCTCGGTCGGAAGACCGATCCGCACTCGCTGGAACTGCTGAAGATCGAGCGCATCGAACGGTACACCCCGAAGGCCTCCACCGTCATCGCACCGACGCTCGATTTCACCGCGCTGCTCAAGGAGAACATCGTGCGGCGGGCCGCGGCGCTGTCCGCGGACGCGAAGAACGAGGGGCTCGTGCTCATCGCGTACGGCGACGCACAGTACGAGCGGGAGTGGATCGAGCTGATGAACGCCGTCGGCGAGCATGTGAAGAAGGAACTGGGCATCGCCTCCTACGCGTACGGATGGTGCGGACACATCGCCCATTACGATCCGCAGCGAACCACGGACGCCATCGGACATGTCCTGGCGAAGAAGGAGAAGGCGGTAGTGGTGCCGGTGCTGGTGGCACACGACGAGATGTTCCAGGTGAAGATCATCGGCGACGGCATCGCGGCCGTTCCCGACCACCGGCGCCGGGTGGCGTACAGACCCGACTCCATCCTGCCGGACCCGGCCGTCGAGCGGTGGATCGTCGACGCGGTGCACCGCGAGGCGTCCGGTCTCCGCGCCACCACATCGTCGCAGGAGGGCGGGCGGTGAGCGGCGTGAACCTTCGGCGGTGGAACATCGTGCTCCACCGCGACATCGGCTACTTCCTCTCCGGGCTCGTCGTCATCTACTCTCTCTCCGGCATCGCGCTGAACCATGTGGACGACTGGAACCCCGATTTCATCATCACGAAACGGAGCGTGACGATTCCGGAGGGCATCGACCTGGACGGTACCGGATCCGAGACGCTCGCACAGCTGAACGCGCTGGTGAACGAGCCGCGGCAGACCGTGCACGACACGCCGGCGCCGGGGCACCTGAAACTGTACTACGACAATGCGACCTTCCACATCGACCTGCGGGCGCGGACAGGACAGTACGAGCGCATCGAGCGGCGTCCGGTGTTCTACGAATCGAACCTGCTCCACCGGAACACCGTGCGAGGCTGGAAGTGGATCTCGGACATCTTCGGCGTGCTGCTCATCTTCCTGAGCGTCTCCGGCTGGTTCATGCTGAAGGGGGCCAACGGGCTGTCCGGCCGCGGCAAGTGGTTCATCGCCGCCGGCATGCTCCCACCCGCCGCCGCGATGTTCCTGTTCTATGCATTGCAATGACCGTTCACCGACACCAACCATCGACGCCCATGGAACGCCGACCCGCCTTCGTTGCCATCAATTTCATCACCTGCACACCGTCGTACCGTGCGAGGTTCGAAGAGGTCTTCGCGACCCGTGCCCATGCCATCGACCGGATGCCCGGATTCGTGGAGATGCAGGTGCTCCGTCCGAAGGAGGAGAACGGGACGTACCTCATCGTGAGTCACTGGGAGAGCGAGGAGGCGTTCAAGCACTGGACCGATTCGCCGGAGTTCCTCGAAGGACACCGGCGCGGTTTCGCCGATGTCGCCGAAGCCAGGAAGAAGGGTGAGGAACCTCCGATGCGTTCCGACTTCAAGGTATACGATGTCCTGAGCCGGTGACATCACCGGCAGGTTGAAAAGTATGGCACGGAATTGGAAACTTACATTGTCATACAATGTTCTTTCACCGGTAAACAAACAGCAGTACAACGAAACAATGAAATCTCTTAACTTTTTCATCGCTTTCATCATTTTCTCCAGTGTTTCCAGCGCCGGCAGTATACGTGGAAAAGTCACTCTTGGGAACGAGAAGATGACCATTTCCGGTGTGAGCATTCATTTAGTGGATAAAAAAGTCCGTTTTGGCACTGATAGGAATGGCGAGTTCGTCATTCCCAACCTTACCAAAGGAACCTTTACGATTGAAGCGATGCAACTGGGGTATACCCGTTCGTCCGTGACGGTGACGCTGGTGAGCGACAACGACGTGCAGGAGGTGTCACTTCATCTGGAGGAGTCACCCTTCCAATTGAACGAAGTGGTGGTCACCGGTTCGTTCAATAAGCACCTCCTGAAGGACGCGCCGGTCATCACCGAGGTGATCGGCCGGCGGGACATCGAGCGGACCGGGAGCGCCGACCTTTCCGAGGTCATCCGGACGCAGACCGGCATCGAGCTCGGTACCAGCATCGGACAGACGCAGAACGTGCGGATGCAGGGACTGAACAAGAACCAGGTGCTGGTGCTCGTGGACGGCGAACGGATGTCCGGCAAAGTGGACGACGCCGTGGACCTCGGCCAGATCCCGGTGAACATGATCGAGAAGATCGAGGTGGTGAAGGGTCCCCTCTCCTCCATCTACGGTTCCGAAGCGATCGGCGGCGTGGTGAACATCATCACGAAGAATCCGAAGCATGCACCCTCGTTGCATGCGGGAGTGACCGGCGGTTCCAACGGACGTCAGGACTACGAACTGGCGGCCGCCCATACCTTCGGCGGGCTGTTCGATTCCACGCACGAGCTCTCGATGCTCGTCAACGCCGGCTACAACAAGTACTTCGGCGTGACGCACTACGACACCTCGTTCTCCTTCGACGGCATTCCGGAGTACGACCGAAAGAACGTGGACCTGAAGCTGAACTTCTCGAACGGTGACCGGCTGCAGGCGGACGTGAAGGCGGGGTACTTCGAGGATTACATGATCTGGCAGGCGAGCTCCATCGACTTCTACGAGACCGAGACCAAGGCTACGAACCGGAAACGGACCCTCTCCTCCTCGCTCAACTACCAGTTGACGAACGGTTCGAACATCAGGGTGTCCGCCCACTACTCCGAGAACGAACACGGTTCGGTGAAGATCGCCAACACCGGCGTGCACGCAGACCCCAACATCGCGACCGAGAAGGTGCAGACCTACCGCGGACAGTACACCTTCATCCCGTACGCCTCCAGCGTACTCACCATCGGCGCGGAACACAACTCGGAAGGCTCGACCTCCGGACGGCTGAAGGAGGGCGCACGCACCATCGCCAACGACGTGGCGTACGTCGAGGACGAATGGTCCATCGGCGACTACACGCTCGCGTTCGGCGGACGCTACTCGGCGAACTCGGTCTTCGGCGGCTTCTTCGCCCCGCGGCTCAGCTTCCGCTACAAAGCGACGGAGAAGCTGACGTTCCGGGCGTCGTACGGCCGCGGCTTCCGGGCGCCGAGCTTCATCGAGCTGTTCTTCGATTTCAACCACTCCGCGCTCAACTATGTGGTGGAGGGGAACACCGCCCTGCAGCCCGAGAAATCACACGGCTTCAACTTCGGGATCGACTACGCCCGGGACGACATCATCTGGTTCCGGACGAACTTCTACTACAACGACGTGACGAACCTCATCGAAGACTACATCAAGCAGCAGGCGACCGTCGGGAACCCGTACACCATCTTCTCCTACCTCAACATCGCCGAGGCGGTGACGAAGGGGGTGGACGTGGACGTGGACATCCAGCTCCACCATACGACGCTGCTGAGCGTCGGCTACAATTACACCTCCGCCACGGACGGCAACGGCGTGGAGCTCCCCTTCCGCACGCCGCACACCGTCACGGTGAAAGGGACGTACGACCATCCGGCGTGGGGCACCTCGTTCAACCTCCGCGCGCGCTGGCAGGACGCGACGCTCGTCAACGACCGTCGGCAGAACAATCAGACCCTCACCGGCGCGGTGGAGGAATCGGACATCGTCACGCCGGCCCACGGTGTCGTGGACCTGAAGGCCATCCAGCCGGTGTACGACATGGTGCAGGTGTCCGCGGGCATCAACAACGTTCTCAACAAGACCGTCTTCCCGTACGGTCAGATCAAAGGACGGGAGTTCTTTGCAGGCATCCAGATCCGACTCTAACCCAACAACCATCTCAAAGGAAGCATCATGAAACGTTCCCTGCTCTTCGCCGTTCTGGCCGCGGCGGTCTTCATCGGCTGCGAAAAGGACGATGACAATCCGGTCGATCCCGGCACCAACACCGGCGCGACCTTCACCACCGGAAACATCAAGACGCGCCCGGTCCATTTCAGCTTCGCGACCAAGGACACCGTCGCCGCCTCGGCCGCGTGGGACATGAAACTGACCACCCTCTATTCCCCGGACGATTCGCTGCGTCAGTATCCCTTCCCCGGCATCGTGCTGAACCCGACCACCGGCGTCACCGGCACGTTCGTGGACCAGAAGTTCGACCTCGTCACCGCCTCCGCCGTGACCGGCCTGAAAAAGGACATCCTGGACACGGTGGCGGTGGACAGCATCCGCACCAGCATCAAGACTTCACCGGTCTACTACAGCTTCGACCTTCGTGACACCGTCTCCGCCTCCGGAAACTGGGACATCAAATGGACCGTCAACGCTTCGAACGAACCGCTCGTCGTCCTGAACCGGAACAAGGGCGTGACCGGCACCGTGCTGGAGGGGACCGATTTCGCGACGCTGAACACCGCGGCCTTGTCGCTCGGCACCACCGATGCGAACGATACCACCCTGGTGATCGGCAACAAGTGCTTCCTGTACGCCGGTCCGCCGACGCACCGCCTGAACCCTGTCGCCGGCCGCGTCTTTGTGGTGCGGACCATCAACGGCGCGCGGGTGAAGTTCCGGACCCTGTCATACTACAACGCGGCCGGAACCTCCGGTTTCCCGAAGTTCGAGTACGCCGCTCCCGAGCGGTACTCCATCGGCACGTTCATCCTGAAGTACGCCGGTCCGCCGACACATAAACTGAACCCGTTCACCGACCGGACGTTCGTCGTCAAGACCGGCGCGGGCGCCTTCGTGAAGTTCGAGATTCTCACCTACTACAACGAAGCCGGCACTTCGGGTTACGTGAAGTTCAAGTACCAGATCCAGTGACCGCAACGGTCCCGGACAACAGGGGGAGCGGCCCGGCCGTTCCCTCTTTTTTTTTGAACTTGCATGATACCGGCCTTGTTGTGTATCATAGTGCAGAGGAGCAACGACCATGGAAGAGACCATTACCCCCACACCCACGAAAGAGATGGTCTACACCGCCCTGAAGGACGTGTACGACCCCGAGATCCCGGTGAGCATCGTGGACCTGGGCTTGGTGTACGACGTGAAGATCATCGACGACTGGATCGGCGTCAAGATGACCCTCACCTCCCCCGGCTGCGGTCTCGCCAATCAGATCGCCGACGCCGTACGCCGCCGTGTCGCGTCGCTCCCCGGCGTGAGCGACGCCGATGTCCGCATCGTATGGCAGCCGGAATGGAACCCGTCCATGATGAGCGATGAGGCGAAAGCCAAAGTCCGCTTCACCGGTTAGCCCCGCTGCAGCAATCAGGACGGTCCTCTCCCTTGCTTACCAACGACTCTCTCCGTACCTTTTCGCTCTGAACGCCGATAGTGGTCTCCGTTCGGCGTGCAGGGGCGTTTTTACCCCCTCCCGGGACAACTTTTCGCTTGTTTGTGCGTCTAAATGACGTATCCCGTTCCTCATCAACGACTTTCCCCCGGCCCTCTTATGAAGATCCCACAGTTGTTCCTCCGGTTCAGCCTCCTTTCCCGGCGTTCCCGCATCCTCATCAGTATCGTGATACCCGCCCTCCTGATCGTCCTCCTGTTCCTGATGACATCGGACGGCGTCGACGCGTCGTCGGACCTCATCATCACCCCGGCCATCGGTGATTTTTCGGTGACCATCACCACGACGGGGGAACTGCAGGCGAAGAGCTCCATCGAGATCAAAGGACCCGAACAGGCGCGCGCCGCCGGCATCTGGCAGATGAAGATCTCGAACCTCATCGCCGAAGGGACGGTGGTGAAGAAGGGAGAGTTCGTGGCCGAACTGGACAAGGCCGAGGTCGCCAACCGCCTGAAAGAGTCGGAGCTCTCGGTCCAGAAACTGGACGCGCAGTACACCCAGGCGAAGCTGGACAGCACGCTCGCCCTCTCGCAGGCGCGGGACGAGCTCATCAACCTGCAGTACAGCCTGGAAGAGAAGAAGATCATCCTTGAGCAGTCCACCTACGAAGCCCCGGCGGTGCAACGGCAGGCGCAGATCGACCATGACCGCGCACGCCGTTCGCTGGCGCAGGCAAAGAAGAACTACGTGACGAAGACGAAACAGTCCATCGCCAAGATCCAGGCGGTGGAGGCGGACCTGCGGAAGGAACAACAGCGGATGGCGATCATGGTGGACGTGATGAAGCAGTTCACCATCCTGGCGCCGGCGGACGGTATGGTGGTGTACGCGCGGGAATGGAACGGAAAGAAGAAGGTGGTGGGAGCCACGCTGAGCCCGTGGGAGCCGACGGTGGCGACGCTGCCGGACCTCACGACCATGGAGTCCATCACCTACGTGAACGAGGTCGACATCCAGAAGATCGCGGTCGGACAGCCGGTGACGCTGCGGCTCGACGCCGATCCGAACAAGAAACTCGCCGGCACGGTGACGAACGTGGCCAACATCGGCGAGCAGCGTCCGAACTCCGACTCCAAGGTGTTCGAGGTGCGCATCGTCGTCACCGCGCAGGACACCACACTGCGTCCGGCCATGACGACGGCGAACGAGATCCTCGTCGCCTCTGCCGCGAACGTGCTCTCGGTTCCGCTGGAGGCCATCCATACCGACCAGGGCGTGACGTTCGTCTATCTCAAGAAAGGCGGGGTCGTCCGGCAGGCGGTGACGCTCGGTCTGCAGAACGAGAACGCCGCGGTGGTCACCGCGGGGCTCCGTCCCGGCGATGCGGTGTACCTCTCCCCTCCCCCCGGTGCCGGGGAGGCCCCCATCAATCCGCTGCAGGCGTCGCTGTGAAGGAGACGCGTATCGCCGCGGCGTTCCGCCGGTTCGTCATCGCGCACGGACTGCTGAGCAACTTCCTCACCGCCGTCGAAGCCATCACGCGGAACAAGCTCCGCTCCACCCTCACCTCGCTGGGCATCGTCTTCGGCGTGGCCTCCGTCATCTCGATGCTCGCCATCGGCCGCGGCGCCCAGCAGGAGATCCTGGACCGGATGCGCCTGCTGGGGACCAACAACATCATCATCACCCCCATCGTGGAGCAGGAGGAGGGGAAGGCCGAAGGGAACGAATCGGAGAAGACGCGCGAGAAGAAGAAGTTCAGTCCGGGCCTCACCCTGGCCGATGCGCGGGGGATCGGGACGGTCATCCCCGCCGTGGAATCCGTCAGTCCCGAAGTGATCCTCGAGACGACCGCCATTCGGGAAGGGTTGAAACGGACGACGAAACTGGTGGGTGTGGACACGACCTTCTTCCGCCACACCGACTTCGAACTGGCCGCCGGATCGTTCTTCTCGCCGCAGCAGCACGAACGCTCCTTGCCGGTGGCGGTGATCGGGCACGCCATCAAGACGAAGTTCTTCACACGGGAGGACCCGATCGGCCGGCAGATCAAGTGCGGCAAGCTGTGGCTGACCGTGGTGGGGGTGCTCAAGGAACGGAACATCTCCAAACAGAACATCCAGCACCTCGGTCTGCGAGACTACAACTACGATATCTACTCCCCCGTCAACACCGTCCTGCTGCGGTACAAGAACCGCTCCCTCGTCACGCGCCGCGACATCCAGAACGCCGCCCGTGAGGGGAACAACAACTCGTCCGACGAGGAGGAGACGAAAAAGGCGGTGAACTATCACCAGATCGACCGCCTGGTGGTGCGGGTGCAGAACTCGGCGCAGATCCGTCCGGTGGCCGACGTGGTGAGCCGCATGCTGCAGCGGCGCCATAACGGCGTGGTGGACTTCTCCGTGACCATTCCGGAGGAACTGCTGAAGCAGGAGCAGCGGACGAAGGAGATCTTCAACATCGTGCTCGGCGCCATCGCCTCCATCTCCCTCGTCGTGGGCGGCATCGGCATCATGAACATCATGCTCGCCTCGGTGCTCGAGCGGACGAAGGAAATCGGCATCCGCCGGTCGGTCGGCGCGACGCGGAAGGACATCATTCTCCAGTTCCTCTCCGAAGCGACCACCATCAGCGTGAGCGGCGGCATCGTCGGTATCCTTCTGGGCCTGGGCATCAGTACGGTCATCGAACGGACGGCCGGCATCCTCACGATCGTCTCCCTCTCGTCCGTGGTCATCTCGTTCGCCATCTCCATCTCCATCGGCATCGCCTTCGGATTCTTCCCCGCCCGCACGGCGGCGTACCAGGACGTCATCCAGTCGCTCCGGTACGAATGAACGCCCGGAACCCCCTATGAAGCACCGACCAATCCTCTTCATGCTGACGCTCCTCCTTGCCGCCGCACCGGCGGCGAGACCGCAGACCGCCGGCTCCCCGGTCACGGTCACGCTCACGCTCGCCGAATGCATCCGGATGGGCCATCTGAGCGGACCGAACGCACGGATGGCCGCGGCGGCGTACGAGAGCCGGAAGCACCGCTACGAGGCCTACACCTCACGATTCCTCCCACAGCTTTCGGTCAGCGGGGATGCCCCGCAGTTCATTCGTTCCATCAACAGCATCACCCAGCCGGACGGCAGCAGTTCGTACCTCCTGCAGCGCCAGGCTCAGTCGTCCGTCTCGCTGGCGCTGGCGCAGGAACTGCCGTGGACCGGGACGCAGATCTGGGTCTCGTCCGCGCTGAACCGGCTGGACAATCTCGAAACACGCTCCTCCTTCTACCGTTCGACGCCGCTCTCGCTGTCGCTCCGCCAACCGCTCTTCAGCATCAACACGACCGCGTGGACGTACGAACAGGAGGAACTGACGTACCGTTCGTCGCACCGCGAGTTCGTCGAAGCGATGGAAGACGCCGCCATCGACGTCACCAACAAGTTCTTCGGGTTCTACCTGGCTTCCATGACCGTCGCCAACGCGCGATTGAACCTCTCCATCAACGACACGCTCTATCAAGTGACCCAGGGACGGTTCAACGTGGGGAAGATCGCCGAGAACGACCTTCTCCAGAGCGAACTGGCCGTGCTGAACGCCCGGACCAACTATGAGAACGCGCTCATCGACCTCGAACGGGCGAAACGGAACCTCCTGCACGCCGTCGGTCTGCCGGAGGGAACGGAGCTCGCCGTCATTCCGGACGAATCGGTGCTCTCCGGTATAGTGGACCCGGCTGAAGCGCTGCGGTACGCCCGAGAGAACCGGAGCGACATGCTCTCGTTCGAACTGCAGAAGCTCTCCGCCGAACGGAGCATCCGTCAGGCCGAATCGTCCAACTCGCTCTCCATGACGGTGTCGGCGAACATCGGCCTGAACCAGAAAGCGAACGGACTGCAGGACGCGTACGCGGGTCTCTTGGACCAGCAGCAGTTCTCCGTCCAGTTCCAACTGCCGCTCCTCTCCTGGGGCGCCGGCAGCCATGCAGTAGAGGCGGCACGGGCCGAAGCGTCCCGCGTCGACGCCTCCATCGCCACGCAGCGCTTCACGCTCGAGCAGGAGGTGTCGTACCAGGTGCGCCGGTTCACCCAGCTGCAGCGGCAGGTGATGCTCGCCGGGAAGGCGGACACCGTGGCGCAGCGGCGGTACGACGTGGCGCGCGAGCGCTTCGTCATCGGGAAGATCGACGTCACCAATCTCTTCCTGGCGCAGTCCGAGAAGGACAATGCGTACCGTTCTCGCATCCAGGCACTGTGGGATTACTGGACGACCTACTACCGGCTCCGCCGGCTCACGCTGTACGATTTCGCCACACGGCAGCCGCTGGTCGCCTCCGAGTGACGATGCACCCGACCGTTCCTCACGAACCGAGAACCATCATGCAACGCACCGCACGCATCCTGATCGTCCTGACGCTCCTCACCGGAGCGTCGACTGCACAGTCCGACACGATGGCACCCGCTCCGGTGTTCGGCCGGTACCGTCCCGCGGCGGACCCGCACCGGCAGTTGAAGGAAGCGGTCGCCGAAGCGGCCGGAAGCCGCCGGATCCTTCTGGAGGTCGGTGGTGAATGGTGCATCTGGTGCCACCGTCTCGACACGCTCTTCCTCCGGAACCCCGACCTGACGGGGTACCTGAAGCGGCATTTCGTGCTCGTCAAGATCAACGTCAGTCCGGAGAACGAGAACAAGGAATTCCTGAAGGCGTATCCGAAAGTGCCGGGATACCCTCACCTCTTCGTGCTGGAGAACGACGGCAGATTCCTGCATTCGCAGGATACGGGCGAACTGGAGAAAGGAAAAGGGCACGACCGCGAGAAGGTGATGGAGTTCCTCCGGCGTTGGACCCTGCCGAGAAAGGAATGACCTCATGAGACCGACGTTCGCATTACTCGTTTTGCTGACCGCCGCGACCGTCACCGGCTGTGAGACGCTCGGCTCCGGCAGCAGGGAATCCGACGAGCAGGACCTTCGTCAGCGCCGGGAACAGATACAACTCCTCCTCTCCTCCGCGGCCTGCTCCGGAAGCGCCGAATGCCGGTACACGGCGTTCGGTTCGAAGCCGTGCGGAGGTCCGTGGGAGTATCTCGTGTACCCCGCAACGATGGACACCGTCCGGTTCCTGGCGATGGTGAAGGCGTACAACGAGCGTGAGGATGCCTATAACAGGACCTGGGGGATGATGTCCGACTGCATGGCCGTCGGACCTCCGGACAGCGTCGCCTGCATCGACGGGCGATGCCGGGCGGTCGCAAAACCGCTCCCCTGACCGCTTGACTTCCGGCCCCGCCTTTTCTACATTGGCGGAACACCCACCATTCCGGAGGAGGCGTACCGATGAAAGCGAAGGACATCCTGGCCACGAAGGGGACCTCGGTCATCACCATCCCCGAAGAGAGCGACGTTCAGCAGGCGGTCGAGGAGCTCACCAGCCGGAAGATCGGCTTCCTCATCGTGATGAACGCGGGGGGCGACGTGACGGGGGTGCTCTCGGAACGGGACGTCATCAACAAGTGCGTGAGCGCAAGGAAGGACCCGGCGGCGTGCCGGGTGAAGGAGATCATGACGCCGCGGGAGCGGATCGTACTCGGGTTCGAGGAGGACGACATCCAGAGCATCATGAACACGATGACGGAGCGGAAGATCCGGCACCTTCCCATCTTCCGGGAGAACGCGCTGACCGGTATCATCTCCATCGGGGACGTGGTGAAAGTGCTGCTGGAATCGAAGGACAAGGAGATCCAGGCGTTGTCCGCCTATGTGCAGGGGAACTATCCGGGGTGACGGGAACGGGTGACGTGAACACAAAAAGGCCGCTGCGGTGCAGCGGCCTTTTTCATTCACAGCAGTCCACTTCGGTCTTCGGTTCTGCGGAGGGGGCGCCGTCGTGTGCCGCCGGGGCGGCGACCTGCGTGACCTTGGGGCTGACCATCGGAATGCCGAGGTTCATCCCCCGCAGGATGAGGATGGCGGCGAGGACGACGGTCAGCACCGGTACGGCGCGCGTCAGCAGGGTCCGGTACTTCACCGCCAGCACCCGTCCGGTGAACGCGACGATGATGAGGGCCGGAGCGGTGGCCGCTCCGAACACCATCATGAACAGGGCGCTCTGCACCGGGTCCGCCACCGCCGTGGCGCCGACGAGCGCGGTGTAGACGAGACCGCACGGGAGCAGACCGTTCAGCAGGCCGAGCGTGAAGAGCGCCGTCCATCCCTTCTTCGCCAGAAACGAGGCGAAGTGCCGCTGCGTGAACGCATAGACGCGGGAGAGCGGTGACCAGCGTCCGAGACGGGAACGGAATCCGAACGGCACGAGCACCGTCAGCAGCACCGCGACGCCGAGCACGATGGAAAGCTCCTGCTGCACGCCGATGAGCAGCGACGTACCGACGAGACCGAGCACCGTTCCCATCACGCCGTACGTGATGATCCTGCCGAGATTGAAGATGACGCGCTCTCCGAGAAAGGTCCACCTCGAGCGGTCCGATCCCGGCACCGCCAGCGCGAGCGGCCCGCACATACCGATGCAGTGGAGGCTTCCCACCGCACCGAGCATGAAGGCCGCGACAAGGTCCACAGAGTTCATGGGAACACCACCGGCTGTTCGTGATAGAACGATCTCCCCCCCTCCGTCCAGTCCACCTGCAGTCTCCACAGTCCTTTCTCCAGCACCGTCACCGGTATCCGCTGGCGTCCCGTTCCGTCCAGCGCGATGGGAACGGCGATGTCGCGCCGGCCGTCCGAAGGACGGAAGAGCCGGAGCATTCCCGTAACGGCGGCGGCGGTGTCGGACCGCGGTACGGTGACGATGAGCATTCCGTCGCTCAGGATCGCCGAGACCGCACTGTCCAGTGCCGCCGCATCGGCCATCCGTTGCATCTGGCGCTGGTGCGACAATCCGCGTTCATAGTAATCGTCGGAGACCAGTTCGATGCGGTTGCTGAAGGCGATGTACAGCGATACCGCCAGGCCCGCTCCGAAGATGATGAAACTGAGCACGATGCCGTGCCCCCAATGGAACTTCTTCATGGCTTCTTCTCCACCGGTCCGAGGAACGACGTCGTGATGCGGTGCACTTCGTTCCCGCCGGACTTCACGACGATCTGCAGCGGCGTGTTCATCTTCGTGACGGCCGATTTGTCCAGCAGCACGAAGAACTTCGCCAGGGTCGGTTCCTGCGGCGGGACCGAGACCGGGTCGCCGAGGATACGGATCTCGCCCGGTACGCCGGCCAGTTCCAGCGTGATGTCGCGCCGGTCGAACGTCTTGTTCAGGACCTTCATGTCGTACAGGTTCGACACTCGTCCGTCCGGCTGGTCCTGGTAGAACATTCCCGGTGTGCGGAGGATGGTGATGTCGATCTCGGAGCGGGTGGTGAGGAAGTACGCGAGCACGACGAGCAGGAGGGTCTGCACGATGCTGTACCCGATGACCCGCGGCGTGAAGATGCGGCGCACCTTGTCCCGGATCCCGACCATCGAATCGTACCGGATGAGCCCGCGCGGCTTCCCGATCTTGTCCATCACCGTGTCGCAGGCGTCGATGCAGGCGGTGCAGTTGACGCATTCCAGCTGCGTGCCGTTGCGGATGTCGATGCCGGTCGGGCAGACGACGACGCATTCCTTGCAGTCGATGCAGTCCCCTTTCGTCCGTTGCTCGCCGCGCGTGAGACGCCCGCGGGGCTCTCCGCGCACGTCGTCATACGCAATGACGATGGAGTTCGGGTCCAGCAGCACCCCCTGCAGGCGGCCGTACGGACAGACGAGGATGCAGGCCTGTTCGCGGAACCAGATGAAGATGAAATAGAAGAGTCCGGTGAAGAGCATCATCGCCGTGAATCCGGCGAGGTGCTGCTCCACGGGGTCCGTGACGATGCGGCCGAGCTCCTCCACCCCGATGACCCACGCCAGGAGCATGTTCGAGACGAGGAAGGAGATGGCGAAGTAGACGGCGTATTTCACCCCTTTGCGGACAACCTTCGTACCGTTCCAGGGCGATTCGTTGAGCCGCTGCTGCGCCCGGTGGTCCCCTTCGATCCAGTAGTCGATCTTCCGGAAGACCATCTCCATGAAGACCGTCTGCGGGCAGACCCATCCGCAGAAGAGCCTGCCGAAGACCGCCGTGAAGAGGAAGATGAAGACGACGGTGGTGATGATGGTGAGACCGAGCAGGTAGAAGTCGTGCGGTCCGAACGGCACACCGAAGAGGATGAACTTGCGCGTGACGATGTTGAAGAGCATCAGCGGATGGCCGTCCACCGAAACGAACGGCACGCCGAAGAGGACGGCGAGCAGCATGGCGGAGAAGAGCACACGGAGCCGGTGGAACCGCCCCTGCGGCTTCTTCGGGTAGAGCCATTTACGCTTTCCGCTCTTCTCGACGATGCCGAGAGAGTCGCGGAACGATTCATCGGCCGGTGGGCCGGCCGGAACGGGTTCGTTCATCGTGGGTACGACGGTCCTTCCTTACTGGTTCTTCGCCGCCGCGGTGTCCTTCGCCGCAGCGACCGGCTGCACGTACAGGTTCCCTTCGGGACCCTTGCCGCCCGGCGGATTCGTCCCCTGCAGCGAGAGCACAAAACTGGCGAGCTGCTGCATCTGTTTCTGGGAGAAGACGAGCTGCCAGGAGATCATTCCCTTGGCGGGAACGCCCATCTTGATGGTGCTGTAGACGTCCTTGACAGTGCCGCCGTGGATCCAGTACTGGTCCGTCAGGTTGGGACCGACCAGGCCGCCCGCCTGCGCGCCGTGACACGACACGCAGTACTTCTGGAAGTTCTCCGCGCCGAGCTTCAGCGAGGGTTCGTCACGGAGGACGGCCAGGGCGTTCTCGTCGATCTCGCCGTCCGCCGCCATCGAGATGCGTTTGAGGATCTCGGCGTTCTGCACTTCGGCGGTGTACTCCGCACCGGAGAGGGGCGAGATGCCGAAGACGTGGTAGTCCAGCAGGTACACGAACGCGAAGATGACGGTGCCGAGGAACAGGTAGTTGAACCAGGGCGGGATGCGGTTGTCGAGCTCGCGGATGCCGTCGAAATCATGGCCGAGGTCCTCGGCCACTTCCGTTTCGGGGGGATGGACGTAGTTCTTGATCTTCGCGTACAGGTCCGCGATGGGGTCCACATCCCCGCCCATGATGACGAGGATGAACATCAGCGTGGCGACCACGAAGACGAGGAACGACACCGTCGTGATCATGCCGAGCTGCGTTCCGGGGTCGGTGGTCTGCGCCGCCGCCGGGAGGGCGATGAACAGCGTCAGGAGGAGGAGCGTGAGCGATCTGGTGATGGTCATGGTGTGGTCTCCGTGTCTTGCGGTGCCGCGCCGGACTCCTCCAGCGGCAGCCGGCTCATGTGATGGATGTACCCCCTGTCCAGCCTGACGATCCAGACGGCGACCGCCAGGAAGAACGGTACGAAGATGAGCAGCGAGATGACGGGGTATTGCGCGACCCCGTCGATGGAACTCAGAACGTTCGAGAGCATGGCGGTCTCCTACTTCGGCTGGACTTTGATGTCCGTTCCGAGACGCTGGAGGTACGCGATGAGCGCGATGATCTCCTTGTCCGGTTCGGCGGGCACCTTGTTCTTCTGCAGATCCTGTGCGATCTGTTCGGCCTGGTTCACGAGGATGTCGTTGGCCGTCAGGTCGAAGCCTTTCGGATACGGAACGCCCAGGGTCTGCAGCGCCCGGATCTTCGCACCCGTGCTCGCCGTATCGATGTCCTGCGTCAGCAGCCAGGGATACGGAGGCATGACCGACCCGGGCGACATTGACCGCGGATTCTCCATATGGAGGTAGTGCCAGAGGTTCGGGTATTTGCCGCCGACTCGGTGCAGGTCCGGACCGGTGCGGCGCGAGCCCCAGAGGAACGGATGGTCGTACACGTACTCTCCCGCCTTCGAGTACTCGCCGTAGCGTTCGGTCTCGGAGCGGAACGGCCGTATCATCTGCGAATGGCACGTATTGCATCCCTCGCGGATGTAAATGTCGCGTCCCTGCAGCTCGAGCGGCGAATAGGGGCGGACGCTTTCGATGGTCGGCACGTTCGACTTCACGAGGAACGTAGGGATGAGTTCGATGAGACCGCCGATGCCCACCGCCACGAGGGCGACCACGGCGAACTGGAAGGGTTTGCGCTCCAGCCAGCGGTGCTTCGTCTCCTTCGGGTCCGCCTCGTTCGCATGCAGCGCGGGAGCTTCCGCCCTCTCTTCGGCGAGGAACGAACCGGCCTTCATGGTCCGTGCGAGGTTGTAGATCATCAGGACGACGCCGGTGAGGTAGAGCGTGCCGCCCACGGAGCGGATGATGTGCAGCGGGACGATCTGCAGCGTCGTCTCAAGGAAGTTCGGATACTGCAGGATGCCCATCGGGGTGAACTGCTTCCACATCAGCGACTGCGTGAGGCCGGCGGTGTACATCGACGCGGCGTAGAACACGATGCCGAGGGTACCGAGCCAGAAATGCCAGCCGGCAAGTTTCCTGGAATGCAGTTCCGTGCGGTACAGCCGCGGCACGAGCCAGTAGAGCATACCGAAGGTGAGGAATCCGTTCCAGCCGAGCGCCCCCACGTGCACGTGCGACACGATCCAGTCCGTGTAGTGCGTCAGCGCGTTCAGGTTCTTGAGCGAGAGCAGCGGCCCTTCGAGCGTCGCCATGCCGTAGGAGGTCACGGCCACCACCATGAACTTCAGCACGGGCTCTTCACGCACCTTGTCCCACGCGCCGCGCAGGGTCAGCAGACCGTTGATGGCGCCGCCCCAGGAGGGGGCGATGAGCATGATGGAGAAGACGGTGCCGAGGGACTGCGCCCAGTCCGGCAGCGCGGTGTACAGCAGGTGGTGCGGTCCGGCCCAGATGTAGATGAAGATGAGGGACCAGAAATGGACGATGGAGAGGCGGTACGAATAGACCGGACGGTTGGCCGCCTTCGGCAGGAAGTAGTACATCAGGCCGAGGTACGGCGTGGTGAGGAAGAAGGCGACGGCGTTATGGCCGTACCACCACTGCACGAGCGCGTCCTGCACGCCGGCGTACATCGAATAGCTCTTCATCGCCGACACCGGTATCTCGAGCGAATTGACGATGTGCAGCATCGCCACGGTGACGATGGTGGCGATGTAGAACCAGATCGCCACGTACATGTGCTTCTCGCGCCGCTTGATGATGGTGCCGAAGACGTTGATGGCGAAGACGACCCAGACGAGGGTGATGGCGATGTCGATGGGCCATTCGAGCTCGGCGTACTCCTTGGCGGAGGTGAACCCCATCGGCAGCGAGACCGCCGCCGCGACGATGATGAGCTGCCAACCCCAGAAATGGATGCGGCTCAGCAGGTCGCTGAACATGCGCGCCTTGCACACCCGCTGGAGCGAGTAGTACACCCCCATGAAGATGGCGTTCCCGACGAACGCGAAGATGACGGCGTTCGTGTGGAGCGGACGGATGCGTCCGTAGGTGATGTACTGCAGGCCGAAGTTCAGCTCCGGCAGGTAGAGCTGGATGGCGATGATGAGGCCGACCAGCATGCCCACCGCCGCGAACACGACCGATGCGATGCCGAAGTCGCGCACGATCCTGTTGTCGTAGGAGAACGTTTGCACCTCCATTGATCCCTCGTCAGTTAGATGATTGGTGAGATGGTCCGTTGTTCGTGGGGGCGTCGTCCAGCAGGATGCGGACGGACGGCGTATACTTGTCCTCGTATTGGCCCGAACGCACGGACCAGAGGAACGCCGCGAGGAAACCCGCCGCGACGATGAAACTTCCGACGATCATGATGAGGATGACCGACATCAGAGCAGTCCTTTCCGGCGCGCAGCGATGCGCGTCGCCGCCGTGGCGATGATGACGATGGTGATGGAGCTCGCCGGCATCAGGATGGCAGCCATGACGGGCGACAGTTCCCCCTGCACCGCGAAGTAGAGACCCACGGTGTTGTAGAGGAACGCGAAGACGAAGCTCGCGATGACGACACGGATGCTCGTCCGGGCGAAGGCCAGGAGGTCCGGCAGCCGGCCGAACGCCGCTCCGGCGAGGATGGCGTCGGAGGAGGGAGAGAACTGCGCCACATCCTCGGAGACGGCGATGCCGACGTCGCTGTGCAGCAGGGCGCCGGCGTCGTTCAGACCGTCCCCCACCATGAGCACTCTCCGTCCCTCCGCCTGCATGGATCCGACGGCGTTCCGCTTATCCTGCGGCAGCTGCGCGAAACGCATCTCGGTCCCGGCCGGGAAGAGCGATTCCAGGTACGGACGCTCCGCCGCGGTATCGCCGGAGAGGATGCCGAAACGGTACCGGTGCCGCAGCCGTTCCACCACCGAGGCGGTCTCGGCACGGTACCCGTGCCGGACGGCGAAGAAGCCGCGCAGCTCTCCGTCGACGGAACAGTACACCCGGCTTTCATTGGGGATGCGTTCGGCGCCGGCAACGCTTCCGGCGAACTCCGCGGAACCGATGCGCACCGAAAGTCCGCCCGCCGTACCCGCCACGCCCCGTCCGGTCTCTTCCACGAACCCGTCGACCCGAAGCGCTTCCGACGTGAGTCCCGCGGCGATGACGGCGCTGAGGGGATGGATCGAGTTCCGCGCCACGGAACGCACGGCATGCATTTCCCGTTCGGAGAGGTTCCCGCCGTGGAACGACACGGACGAACCCTGCGGATAGGTCAGCGTCCCGGTCTTGTCGAACACGACCGTGCCGATCTTCGCCATCCTCTCGATGACGCCGGTGTTCTTGACGTAGAATCCGTTGCGGCCGAAGATGCGCAGCGCCGTGCCGAGCGTGAACGGGATGGAGATGGCCAGCGCGCACGGGCAGGCGACGATGAGGATGCCGGTGAAGGCGTTCAAGGCGGTGGCGACGTCCGTCGGGAGCCAGTAGAGGCCGACGGCGGCCGCGAGGGTCAGAACGGCCGCGGTGAAGTACTTGCTGACGGTGTTGGAGAGTTCGGAGAGGTTCCCCTCTCCCTTCCGGCCTCCGCGGAAGTCGTTCCACAGCTGCGTGAGGTAGCTCTGCGACACCTCCTTCATCACTTCCAGTTCGATGGCTCCCCCCGTCTGCCGTCCGCCCGCATAGATCATCTCGCCGAGCACCTTCGGCACCGGTGCGGCCTCGCCCGTGACGAAGCTGTAGTCGATGAAGGCGTTCCCCTGCAGGAGCATCGCGTCGGCGGGAACGATCTCGTTGCTGCGCACGACGATGCGCTGCCCGCGCGAGAGCGCCGAGAGCGGCACGGTGGTCTCGACGCCGCCCCGCTTGGTGGTGACCGCGATGGGGAAGTACGAAGTGTAGCTGCGTTCGAAGTTCATCCGGTCGTACGTCTTGCTCTGGAAGACGCGGCCGAGGAGCAGGAAAAAGAGCAGACCGCAGAGGGAGTCGATGAAGCCGGCGCCGGAACCGGTCAGGATCTCCGCCGCGCTCCGTCCGAACAGGAGGACGATGCCGATGGCGATGGGGAGGTCGATGTTGATGACCCTCTTCCGCAGGCCGCCCCAGGCGGACCGGTAGTACTCAAGACTGCAGTACGTCGCGACCGGTATGCCGAGGAGCAGATTAAGGTAGGAGAACACCTCCCGCAGCAGCTGTTCGCTCGCGTCGACCCCGAGGTACTCCGGGAAGCTAAAGAGCATCGAGTTGCCGAAACAGAATCCGGCGATGCCGATCTTATAGTACAGGGAGCGGGTGACGTCACTGACCTCGCGCCGCTCCATCGAGTCCAGCCGGAGGTCCGGTTCGTACCCAAGACTCGACAGCAACATCACCACGGCACGGAGCGACGTGACGCGCATGTCGTACGAAACGGAAATGGTCTTCTTGAGGAAATCGACGCGGGATGACGTGACGCCGGCATCGAGCCGATAGAGGTGTTCCAACAGCCAGATACAGGAACTGCAGTGGATGGAAGGGAGCGACAGCGTGACCGAGGCGGTGCGTCCGTCCATGAAGTTCAGAAGCTTTTTCTGGACCCCCTCATCGTTGAGGTAGTCGAAGCGCATCGTTTCGACGGGAGCGGGCTGGTTGCCAGGAGTCTTGTCGATGGCGTAATACTGACAGAGATCGTTCCGGTTGAGGATGTCGTACACCACTTTGCATCCGGAACAACAGAACACCTTACCGTCATGGTCCACCCGGTCGCCGCGCACCGAGTCGCCGCAATGATAACATACACCGACCGCTTGGGAAGTCGAAGAGGTTTTCTCCATCATACCGTGTGTGAAATCGGCAACAATAATGCCAAAAAAGAGGGGTAAAATGGATACAATTGACCGATTATTCCCCCCGTTTTTGCATCGTTGACAATGATAAAGAGGGGTTTCCCAGAAATAGAACTAAATGAGTTCTATGTCTGGCACGTGTGGAATGATGCCTTTCTCGTGGCCGAGACGGAAGAGGAGTTCGAGCGCCTTTCGTCCGTTCTCGCCCATGTCGATGGTGAGTTCGCTGACGTACATCTTCACGAACTTCTCTCCGAGCGAGAGGTCGATGCCGCGTCCCCACTTCATGGCGTAGGGGATGGATTCGTTCTGGTGTTCGTACCCGTACCGGATGCTCTCCTTCAATCCGCGCGAGAGCGCCGTCCCCATCGTGCGGCCCAGGTCCTTCCGCACCACATCCAGGCCGAGCGGCAGCGGAAGTCCGCCGGTCCGTTCGTTCCAGAACTCGCCGAAGTCGAGGATCTTGTTGAACCCTTCGGCGCCGTACGTGAGCTGTCCCTCATGGATGAGCAGACCGGCGTCGAACTCTCCCGAGTCGACGCGGGCCATGATCTCGTCGAACGGGACGTCCACATGCTCGATCCCTTCGGTGAAGATGCGGAACAGCAGCGTGGCGGTGGTGAGCCTCCCCGGTGTGGCGACGCGTTTCCCCTTCAGCTGGTCGAGCGTCGTGTACTTCTTGGAGACGATGACGGGGCCGTACCCTTCGCCCATGCTCGCTCCGGTCACCATCACCCAGTACTTGTCCGCCACGTACGGATACGTGTGCGCCGAGATGGCGGTGACTTCGAGCTCTCCCTGCATGGCGCGGACGTTAAGGGACTGGATGTCTTCGAGCATGTGCTCGATGGTGATGCCCTCGAGCTTCACCTTCTCGCTGGCGAGGCCGTAGAACATGAACGCGTCGTCGGGATCGGGACTGTGTCCCACTTTGATGATACGGTCAGCCATGGATCACTTCACTCCGGTATAGATGGTGGCGATGCCCGCGGTGAGCCGCCGTTCGCGCAGGGAGGAGAATCCCGCGCGGCCGAGCCGCATCAGGAAGTCCGCCCCGTCGGGGAACGACATCACCGTATCGGGAAGGTATTGGTAGGCCTGCCGGTCGCGGGAGATGAAGCGGCCGATGAGCGGCAGGACGTTCCTGAAATAGAAGAGATACAGTTGTCGGAACGGGAAGCGGCGGGGACGGGAGAACTCCAGCACCACGATGCGTCCGCCGGGCCGCAGCACGCGGCACATTTCGGAGAGCCCCTTGTCCAAATCCTCGAAGTTGCGCGCACCGAACGCGACGATTGCGGCATCGAACGAGGCGTCCGGAAACGCCAGCGCCTCGGCCTCGCCGGTCTCGAGGCGGATGCGGTCCGTCCAGCCGCGCCTGGCCACTTTCCGGCGGCCGATCTCGAGCATCGGCTCCGAGATGTCCACGCCGATGATGCTCTTCGGTCCGCTCCGCATCGCTGCAATGGCGAAATCGGCGGTCCCCGTCGCGACATCGAGGATGCGCTCCGGCCGCTCCTCCGTCATCAGTTGCACGGCCGCACGACGCCAGTACAGGTCGATGCCGCCGCTCAACAGGTGGTTGAGCAGGTCGTACCGGTAGGCGATGCCGTCGAAGAGGGAGCGGACGTAGGCTTTTTCCATAAGCATGACAATATACGGAATTTTTCCCGTTGTTCGGGAGGAAATTGGAATTCCCCGCGCTCTTCAGTACCTTGATGCATGCGGCCGTACCTCTTCATCATCGTCATCGGACTTCTTCCGCTCCGCGCGCAGGAGCCTCACGGCAACGGTCCGGGGCGGAAGGAGATCGTCGCCGGCGTGCTCATCGGTTATTCGGCCCTGTCGTTCTACACGGAGTACCAATGGTGGTGGAACGGGAACTACCATGCGTTCCGGTACGAGGATGACGGGTTCCTGCACAACTACAGTCTGGGGGTGGACAAGGCGGGACACTTCTACACGTCGTACCTGTATTTCACGGCGGTCTCGGAGCTGATGACCTGGGCGGAGTTCGATGAATCGACCGTCCTTGCCGTCGCGGTGGCGATGCCGCTCACCCACGCGCTCTCCATCGAGATCGGGGACGGATTCTCCACCTATGCCTTCTCGGGCGTCGACCTGGCGGCGAACGTGCTGGGCATCGGTTTCGGCGCGCTGCAGCGCCGGGTCCCCTTCTTCCGCAACTTCACCGTCAAGTGGAGCTACTATCCCTCCGGCATCGTCCCCTTCGACCGGCACTACCGGCTGACGGACGATTACGACGGACACATCTACTGGCTGAGCTGGAACGTGCACGGAACCCTGCCGGAGGAGTGGAAGTCCTACTGGCCGACGTTCCTCAACATCGCGGTCGGCTACGGCGGACGGAACATCTCCGGACGCCCCGCGTACATCGGCGCGCCCATCGCGCCGCCCGGACCGCCGGAACGGAAGTTCGCCGTCGCACTGGACCTGAACCTGCGCTCGTTCGAGATGGAGCCGGGCGCTCTCCGGGCGCTCCGCAACACGGCGGACCTGTTCAAACTACCGGCGCCGGGGATGCGGTCCACCGGTGCGTCGTCCCCCGAACTCTCCCCCCTTCTGCTGAACTAGTCGGCGGAGGGACGCTCCCGCCGCAGACGCTTCGTATCGCCCCGCCGTTTCTTCCCTTCCACCCGTTCCCGTTTCGATGACGCCGTAGGCCGGGTCGCCCGCCGCGCCTTCTCCTCCTTCAGTCCTTCGAGGAACATCTCACGCACACGCTCTTCCGCCTCCATCCGGTTCTGCCACTGACTGCGCGAACCCTGAGCGACGACGCGGAGGAGACCCGCGGCATCGACGGCATGGCCGAGCCGCCGGAGCAGACGCTGCCGCGCCCCGTTGGACATCGGCACCTCAGCGAGCGTGACGGAGAGCTCCACACGGGTGGAGACTTTGTTCACGTGCTGTCCCCCTTTCCCGCCGCTGCGGGTGAAGCGAAGACGCACGGCGGAGGCGGGAACGGTGATACGGTCGTTGATGATGATGTCGTCCATAAAGACGAAGGACCGCCGACAGGGCGGTCCTTCACGTGTTCGGTCCGTTTCAGGGTCGGCCGGTCATTCCGGAGCGCCGATGAACTCGACCACATCCTCTCCGCCGTCCACGCCGATGGTGTTGCCAGAAACGAAGAAGGCATCGTCATGCGAGAGGAGCGAGATGGCCTTGGCGACCGCTTCCGGCGTGGTGAGCATCAGCGAAGGATTCTTGGACTTCGCCAGCTCGATCATCTTCTTGGCGCCGGGGATCTTCGCGAGCGCCGCCGTTTCGGTGACACCGGCCATGATGGCATTGGCGGTGATGCCGTACGGGCCCAGTTCGAGCGCCAGTTGACGGATGTACGATTCGGAGGCCGCTTTGGCCGCGGAGACCGCGCCGTAATCGGGGAACTGCGAGGTGCCGCCGGAACTGGTCATGGTGTAGATGCGGCTGCCGCGCTTCAGGAAGCCGCTGTTGAAGGCGGCCTGCGTCCAGTAGATGAGGCAGTTCGCCATCACGTCCATCGTCATTTCGATCTGCGCCTGCGTGAGCTGGTTCTTCGGGTCTTTCGACACGAACGGCTTGAGCGACCCGAACGCGAGGGAGTGCATGACCACCTTCACCCGGGATTCGGGAGCCGTGAGCTCCTTCGACAGGGCGTCCATCACCTCTCTCCGCTTCTCCGGGTCCGAGGCGTTCATATTGAAGAACATCGTCTTCACGCCGTTCGCTTCGCAGTCCGCCTTCACCTTTTCGGCGTTGGGGATGGTCGCCGCGCGGTCCAGATGGACCCCGCAGATGTTCATCCCGTGACGCGACAACTCCACGGCGGTGGCCCCTCCGAATCCGCTGGAAGCCCCCAAAATGATCGCCCAATCGGTGTTCTTGAATCGATAGTCAACAGACACGGTGTATCCTCATGTAATGGATGTGATGAGGAAAATACGTGTTTTCCCCCAATTATTCAACCTATTCCACCGTCACGCTCTTGGCCAGATTCCTCGGCTGGTCCACGTTGCACCCCCGGAGAACGGCGATATGGTACGCCAGCAGCTGCAGCGGGATGACGTTCAGGATGGGCGAGAGCATGTCCGCCGTCTGCGGCACAAGAATGATATGGTCGGCGAGGTCCTTCAGGTGGTCCGTCTCGTTCGCGATGGCGATGACCCGTCCCTTCCGCGCCTTCACCTCCTGGATGTTGGAGATGACCTTGTCGTACGTGGAATCTTTGGTGGCGATGACGACCACCGGCATGTTCTCGTCGATGAGGGCGATAGGACCGTGCTTCATCTCGGCGGCCGGATACCCTTCGGCATGGATGTAGGAGATCTCCTTCAGCTTGAGCGCCCCTTCGAGGGCGACGGGGAAGTTGTACCCGCGGCCAAGGTAGAGGAAGTTGGAGGTGTCCTTGAACTCCTGTGCGATGGCACGGACGGCGTCGGCGTTGCGGAGGATCGCCTCCGCCTTCTCCGGAAGGGCGAGCATCTCCTCGCTGACGATCCGTCCCTGCTCGGCGGTCATGGTGCCGCGCTGCCGCGACACGAGGAGCGTGATGAGGGAGAGGACCACCAGCTGCGAGGTGAAGGCCTTGGTGGACGCCACGCCGATCTCCGGACCGGCGTGGATGTACACGCCCCCCTGGCTCTCCCGCGCGATGGTGCTGCCGACCACGTTGCAGATGCCGAGCACCGACGCCCCCTTCGTCTTCGCCTCGCGGAGCGCAGCGAGGGTGTCGGCCGTCTCTCCGCTCTGGCTGATGAGGAAGAGAAGGTCCGTCGGACGGACGATGGGATTGCGGTACCGGAACTCCGACGCGTACTCCACTTCGACAGGGACTTTTGCGTACTGCTCGAGCATGTACTCGCCCACCAGACCGGCATGCCAGGAGGTGCCGCAGGCGGTGATGATCATCCGCTGGGCGCTCTCGAGCAGGAGCATCACGTCGCGCAGTCCGCTGAGCTTCGCCGTCCCCTCCGCCGCCAGCACCCGCCCCCGCATCGCGTTCCGCAGCGTCTCGGGCTGCTCCATGATCTCCTTCAGCATGAAGTGGTCGTATCCCCCCTTCTCGATCTCGCCGATGTCGAAGGTGACCTGATGGACCTGTTTGACGATGTCCACATTATCGATGGTCTTCGTCTCGAACCGGTCCTTCGTCAGCACCGCCATTTCGCCGTCCTCAAGGTAGACCACGTGCCGCGTGTACGGAACGATCGCCGCCGCGTCCGATGCGGCGAAATGCTCCCCCTCCCCCACGCCGATGATGAGCGGGCTCCCCTTCCGCGCCACGATGATCCTGTCCGGTTCCTGGGACGAGACCACGGCCACGCCGTAAGTGCCGTCCACCTGCCGCAGCGCCAGCCGGACAGCGGTCTCGAGGTCGCCGGTGACCTTCTTCATCTCCTGCACCAGATGAACCAGCGCCTCAGTGTCCGTCGCGGAAACGAACACATAGCCGAGCTTCTCCAGTTTGGCGCGGATGGAACGGTAGTTCTCGATGATGCCGTTGTGGATCAGCGCGACGGTGCCGTCGTGGCTCACGTGCGGATGGGCGTTCACATCGCTCGGTTCCCCGTGCGTGGCCCAGCGCGTATGCCCGATGCCGACCGCGCCGTCGTACCGGTCCGGCGGCGCGGTCCGTTCGAGCTCCGACACCTTTCCGACCTTCTTTTGGACCTTCAGCTCTCCTCCGCGCAGCACCGCGATGCCGGACGAATCGTACCCCCGGTACTCGAGACGCTTGAGCCCGTCGATGAGCATCGGCAGCGCCGTTCTCGTCCCGACATATCCGACAATTCCGCACATACACTCTACTCCGTATTAATGGATCAGCCCGATCACCGCCGCCATCCGGCCCGAAACCAGACCGTCCCGTCGATAGGAATGGTACAGTTCGTTGTGGATGGTGCAGTCAGGATGGACCTCAATATGGGATTCCTGCATCCCAGACGCAAGCATCTGCAGCACATTGGTCCGTTTCACATCGAGCAGGAATTTCCCTCCATCCTTCGGCACAGCGCATTCGGCCGGGAACCGTGCGGCCACGTCCGTCCCGACTTCGTAGCAACAACCTCCCGCCGACGGGCCGACGAACGCCTTCAATTCCGACGGTTCGCACCGCCACCGTTCCGCCATCATGTCGAGCGCGCGCCGAACGATACCGGCGGCCGTCCCGCGCCATCCGGCATGCACGGCCGCGATGACGCGGCGCCGCGGGTCGAAGAGGAGCACCGGCGTGCAGTCGGCCACCGTCACCCCGAGCACGGCGGACGTTCCGTCCGTCACCAATCCGTCGCACGACGGCTGAACGGACGGTCCGGTGCAGTACCGGACAACGTCGGTGTGCTCCTGCCCCGGCAGCACGACGGACGATGCCGCGACACCGGCCACTTCGAAGAAGCGGCGCCGGTTCTCGCGAACGTTCTCCGGATCGTCGCCGACCCTGAACGAGATGTTCAGGTCGAGCGCCGGACCGCTGACGCCCCCGTTGCGGGTGCTCATCGCGGCGATGACGCCGTCGCCGGGACCGAAGATGGCGGGACGGATGATGGTCATAGAGACAGCACGGCCTTCCGGTCATCCCGGAAGGCCGCGTCCTTGTTCAGTACTGCAGCAATGTGCCGTTGTTGTAGATGCCGACCGCGCGGCCCCGGAGGGTCCGTCCTTCGAACGGGGAGTTCTTCGATTTGGAGCGGAAATCGCTCGTCTTGACGGTCCATTCCGCCGACGGATCGAAGAACGTGAGGCAGGCCGGGGCGCCCGGCTTCACCTCGACCGGACGGCCGATGATGCGGCGCGGATTGGTCGAGAACTTCTCCACCATCTGCATCAGGTTCAGGCGTCCCTTCTCCACGAGCATGGAGACAGTGAGTCCGATGGCGGTCTCGAGTCCCACGATGCCGAACGGCGCCTGCAGGTAGTCCACCTCCTTCTCGTCCAGCGAATGCGGCGCATGGTCCGTCGCGATGACGTCGATGGTGCCGTCCTGCAGACCGGCGATGACCGCTTCGACGTCCTCCGCGGTGCGGAGCGGCGGGTTCATCTTCGTGTTCGTATCGAAGGAGCGGACCGCATCGTCCGTGAGCGTGAAGTGGTGCGGCGTCACTTCGCACGTCACGCGGATCCCTTTCCGCTTCGCTTCGCGCACGAGTTCGACCGAACGGGCGGTGCTCATATGGCAGACGTGGTACCGCGAACCGGTGTACTCGGCCAGGAGCAGGTCGCGGGCGATCATGATCTCCTCCGCGATGCCGGGGATGCCCGGCAGTCCGAGCTCGGTCGAGACGAACCCTTCGTTCATCACCCCCCCCTTGGCGAGCTCCGGGATCTCGCAGTGCTGCATCACCGGAACGCCGTACATCGAGGCGTACTCGAGCGCCCGGCGCATCACCTTGGCGTCGAACACCGGGGCGCCGTCGTCGCTGAGGCCCACCGCGCCGGCGGAGACCAGCTCGGCGATGGGCGAGAGGGTCTTCCCTTCACGGCCCTTGCTGACGGAGGCGATGGGATAGACGTCAACGATGCCGCCGTTGACCCGCTTCGCCTGCGACATCACGAACGTGACCAGCGACTCGTCGTCGATGGCGGGATTCGTGTTCGGCATGCAGCAGACGGCGGTGAATCCGCCGTACGCGGCCGAGCGGGACCCCGTTTCGATGGTCTCCTTGTGCTCGTACCCCGGTTCGCGGAGATGGACGTGGATGTCGATGAACCCGGGAGCGACGATGCGTCCTTCCATCGGCACGACGGCCGTGCCGGGCGGGACCGCCAGTCCGCTGCCGACGGCGGTGATGACGCCGTCCGTGATGAGGATGTCGACCGTTTCGTCCCGGTGCGTCGCCGGATCGATGAGCCGGCCCTTCTGAATGAGTGTTGTCGTCATGGTCGGCCTCTACGATTGGGTTCCGAGCAGGTACAGCACCGCCATGCGGACCGCGACGCCGTTCTGCACCTGTTCAAGGATGAGCGACTGGGGCCCGTCCGCCACGTCGGCGGAGAGTTCCACGTCGCGGTTGATGGGACCGGGATGGAGGATGGTGATGGGGCGGCCGGCGCGGTCGAGACGCTCTTTGGTCACGCCGAAGTACCGGTGGAACTCCCGGAGCGAGGGGAAATACCCTCCCGCTTCACGCTCCATCTGGATGCGCAGCACGTTGAGCGCGTCCACCGTCGGCAGGACGTCGTCCAGATGGTGGTAGACCTCCACGCCCATCCGTTCGATGCCTCGCGGCATGAGCGTGGCCGGGCCGCAGACGGAGACGCGCGCACCCATCGTCTTCAGACCGTAGATGTTCGACCGGGCGACGCGACTGTGCAGGATGTCGCCCACGATGCAGACGTGCAGACCCTCCAGCCGTCCGAACTTCTCGCGGAGGGTGTACATGTCCAGCAGGCCCTGCGTCGGATGCTCGTGCTGTCCGTCGCCGCCGTTGATGACGTTCGCGTCGATGATGCGCGAGAGGAAGTGCGCACTGCCGGCGGCGCCGTGCCGGACGACCACCATGTCGATCTTCATCGCCTCGATGTTCCGGGCGGTGTCCTTCAGCGTCTCCCCTTTGCTGACGCTGGAGGTGGAGGCGGCGAAGTTGAGCACGTCCGCGGAGAGACGGCGTTCCGCCAGTTCGAACGACGTGCGCGTGCGGGTGGAGTTCTCGAAGAAGAGGTTGACGATGGTCTTCCCCTGCAGGGTCGGCACCTTCTTGATGGGCCGATTGATGATCTCCTTGAACGACACCGCGGTGTCGAGGATGAGCTGGATGTCCTCCCGGGGCGTTCCCTGAAGCCCGAGGAGATGTCGGCTGCTGAGTCCCATCATGCGTCTCCTTTCTCGGCGAGGTGGACCGCGTCCTCGCCGTCGATCTCGGTCATCCGGACGCGGACCTCCTGCTCCGGCGACGTGGGAATATTCTTGCCGATGAAGTCGGCCTTGATGGGAAGCTCGCGGTGTCCGCGGTCCACCAGCACCGCCAATTGGATGGAGGCCGGACGGCCGAGGTCCATCAGCGCGTTCAGCGCGGAACGGACCGTCCGTCCGGTGAAGAGGACGTCATCGACGACGATGATGTCCTTCCCCTGGATGTCGAAGAGGATGTCGGTGGTCCTGAGCAGCGGCTGATTGAGCCTGCCGCGCAGGTCATCGCGGTAGAGCGTGATGTCCAGGCTGCCGATGGGGACCGAGATCCCCTCCATGAGGGCGATCTTCTGGGCGATGCGGTGGGCCAGCAGGTCTCCGCGGGTGCGGATGCCGACGATGCCGAGGGTGTCGGCCCCCTTGTTGCGTTCGATGATCTCGTGGGCGAGGCGGTTGATGGTCCGCACGAAGCCCTTCGCGTCGATGAGGGTCTGTGCGGTCACCATATGAAAATACCTCCGGTTCCGGGAACGAAACGGAGGTACAATACGGCTGAGTGCTGCATGCGTGCTCCTTTCCTACCTCTCGGGATAGAATTAAAGGATGATGTGGATGAGAACGTCGGTATGAAGATACGGAAAATCGCCCTTGCGGGCAAGGGTCAGTTGGACTGCACCTGCCGGAGCCAGTTATCGTCCCGCAGTTCGTTCCGGTGCGTGGAATGCAGGAGGACGTAATCCGAGAATCCGGTGCGGTCCCCGAACACGAAGATGACCCCTCCCTGGATCGAATTATAGTACCAGATCTCGTACGGCTTCGAATCGATCTCGTTGGCATGCCGTTCCACCTCGCTCGGGGTCCCGTACAGGACGTACACCCGGCCCCGGTCGGTGCGCCATCCGTCGCGGGTGCCGGCGCGGTACTGCTGGTTGGCGTACGCCACGCGGCGGAAATACTCCTGCTTGGTCTCGTTCATCGGCGTCGCTTTATCCTCGTCCCGCAGCGACCAGAACTCGTACAGCGCCTTTCGCTTGCCGTCCACCCCCTTCAGCTTCTTGTACCGTTCCAGTTCGTTCGCCGATGCGACGTAGCGTGACTGTTCGAACTCGCGGTCCAGTTCCTCTTCGGACATGGTCGCGTACTCCGTGGCGTCCACCGTGTTCGCCGACGGATTGACGAGCGTGTCCACCGGAAGCGACGGGTTGTAGATGAAGAAGCGTTTCGACGACGAGACGCGCAGGTTCTCGGCGGAGTCGATGATGCTGTACGTGAAGGTGTACGACCCGGAACGGAGCGAGTTCACCTTCACGAACCCGACCTCCACGTTCGATTCGTTCGCACGGCGCTTCGCCTTCTCGTGGCTGACGACCTCCTTGCCCACGGCGTTGGTGACCACCGCCTTGGTGAGATAGGTCGGCGACGCACCGGCCGAGAGGTTGTACGCCTCCAGATAGTAGAAGAGGACCGGCTGATGCTGTCCGTACAGTTTGGCGGGATTCGGACGGACCTCGAAGGTGTTCTTGTAGAACCGGTTGGACGAATCGCGTTCCGCCGGCACGATGGAGACGGCGAGTTCGACGTCGCTCAGAGACGTCCGGCCGTCGGGGATCTGCTGCACGTCCACCAGTACCGAGACGCTGTCGCGCACCGACGGGGCGTTCAGGTCGTACACCACGATGTACATCCGGTACAGTTCCGGCTTCAGCAGGAAGCCGGCCAGGTCGGTGTAGGAACGTGATTCCTTCAGCATCGCCTGGTCCGGGACGCTGAACGGAATGCGCCACGCCTGCCGTGCGGCGACGGAATCGTCGCTGGACCGTTTGAACCAGACCGACGCCACCGCCTCACCTTTGAAGGCCCCGCCGTTCGGCGCATAGGCGAGCGACGTGACGTCGAACGAGTAATACACTTCGGTGTAGACCGAACCGTCGTAACCGCGGAAGCGGGACAGGTCGTACTGCAGTGAGAGGGTCGCCGGTTTCTGACCGGACGCGATCATCGTCACGGCGAGAAGCAACGGCGTAAGAATGCGGAGGCGCATGGATGGAGGTCCTTCACGAATGGGGGATCGACTAGGGAATATACGCAATCCGGCGCTGATAATCAGGGTTCGTCGTCCCGCACGAACATCACCAGCAGTCCCGCCAGCATCATCGACCCTCCGCCCATCAGCAGGGCATAGATGGCCTCCCCGCCGAAGACCGTCTTCACGAAGAAACCGAGGATGGCGGCGGCGGTGATCTGCGGAATGACGATGAAGAAGTTGAAGATGCCCATGTAGACCCCCATCTTCTTCGCCGGGATCGAGCCGGCGAGGATGGCGTACGGCATCGCCAGGATGGAGGCCCAGGCGAGCCCGATGCCGAGCTCCGAGATGAGGAGCATCCGCGGGTCCTTGATGACGTAGAACGAAGCGAACGATAACCCGCCGATCATCAAACTGATCATGTGCACCGTCTTCCGGTTCGTCAGCCGCGCCAGCCACACCAGCACGAAGGCCATCACCGCGGCGAAGCCGTTGTAGGTGGACATCAGCACGCCCACCCAGTCCGCCCCCTCGTTATAGAGCGGCGACGACGGGTCCGTGGCACCGTAGATGTGATGCGTGACCGCCGGAGTGGTGTAGATCCACATGGCGAAGAGGGCGAACCAGGAGAAGAACTGCACCACCGCAAGCCGGCGCATGGTGTCGGGCATGCGGTACAGGTCGGTGAGGATGGAGACGAGACCGTCCGGCTCCCCGTTCCGGGCCGAGCGTGACGCCGCCAACAATTGGATGAGACCGAAGAGGGCCGAACCGATGAAGAGGACGTACAGGCCGAGGTCTTCTTCGTTCAGGACGAACGCGAGAAGCGCCGCTCCCGTCGTACCGGCAGCGGTCCAGAGCACGCCGTTACGGCGGAACACCGGGGCGGGGACCGTTTCGGCCATCGCGGCGCCGGAGACCTTGCCGGCAGCGCCCTCCCCCGAGAAGGCAGCGAGCTCTTCCGGCGGATATTCCCGCGTCCGCAGGACGGTCCAGAGGACGGCCAGGAGGAAGACCGCTCCGCCGGCGTAGAACGAATAACGGACCGACGGCGGGATCTCTCCCGGCGCGGCGGTGTTCGGGACGCCGAACCAGTTGGTCATCATGTACGGGAGGGCCGACGCCACGACCGCGCCGATGCCGATGAAGAAGCTCTGCATCGAGAATCCGATGGTGCGCTGGTCGGACGGGAGCATGTCGCCGACGAAAGCGCGGAACGGTTCCATCGCGATGTTGATGGAGGCGTCCATGATCCACAGCATGCCGGCGGCCACCCAGAGCGCAGGCGAGTTCGGCATCACCAGGATGGCCGCGGAGGCGAGGAGTGCGCCGCCGAGGAAGTACGGCCGACGGCGTCCCAGCCGGTTCCACGTCCGGTCGCTCATGTGTCCGATGACGGGCTGCACGAGAAGGCCGGTCACCGGCGCGGCGATCCAGAGGATGGGGATGGCGTCGATGCTCGCGCCGAGCGTCTCGAAGATGCGGCTTACGTTGGCGTTCTGCAGGGCGAAGCCGAACTGGATGCCGAGGAAGCCGAAGCTCATGTTCCAGATCTGCCAGAAGGACAAGCGGGGTTTTTGCATGGGAACCTTCAGCCTTTCACGCTGCCGAGCGTCAGCCCGGAGACGAGGTATTTGCTCAGGGAGAGGAAGAGGACGACGACCGGCACCGTCACGATCATCGACGCTGCGCCGTAGAGCCCCCATTCGGTGCTCATATTGGACTCGAAGGACTTCAGTCCGATGGGGAGCGTCCAGAGCGCGGTGTCCTGCAGGATCTGCGCCGCGACCACGTACTCGGTCCACGACGACATGAACGAGAAGAGCGCCGTGATGACGAGCGCGGGCGACGCCAGGGGGAGGATGATCTTGGTGAAGGTCTGGAACTGCGAACAGCCGTCGATGCGCCCCGCCTCCTCCAGGCTCGACGGGATGGTGTCGTAGTACCCCTTCATCTGCCAGACGCAGAACGGGAGCGCGGTGGCGGAGTACATGATCATGATGCCGAGGTAGCTGTTGATGAGGCCGAGCTTCACGAGCATGATGTACATCGGGAGCAGCAGCATGGTGGCCGGGAACATCTGCGTGACGAGCATGCTCTGCAGCGCCGCCTTCTTGCCGACGAACGCGAAGCGCGAGAAACCGTATCCGGCGGTGGAGGCGAGCGCGACACCGGTGAGCGTCACCGTGAGGGTGACGAGCACGCTGTTCCCCATCCAGCGGAGGAAGTCGGTGCGGGTGAAGAGATTGATATAGTTGTCGAGCGTCGCGTTCGCCGGGATGATCTCCAGCGATGTGGAGAGGAGGCGGTCCGCCGGACGGAGCGAGACGGTGAGCACCTGGGAGACCGGGTAGACGGCGATGAGACAGAAGAGCACGAGCACGGCGTACGACGCCGTGACGCGGAGGTTCCTTTTGAAGGTCGGTTTCGGCATGCGGTGCTCCCCTCCTAATACACGGCGTCGGCGGCCTTGGTCCGCCGCATGAAGACGAGACTGAAGGCCAGCAGGATGAAGAAGATGACCATCGACAGCGCCGCGCCGTACCCGTAGCGGTAGAAGTTGAACGCGGCCTTGTACACGAACGAGACGAGGATATGCGTGCTGTCCGAGGGCTCACCGGCGTTGCTGACGAGCCAGATGATGTTCAGGTTGTTGAAGGTCCAGATGGTGCCGAGCGTGATGGCGGGGACCATCACCGGTTTGATGAGCGGAATGGTGATGTTCCGGAGCTTGTGGTACCACGAGGCGCCGTCGATGTCCGCCGCCTCGTACAGGTCGTGCGGGATGCTCTGCAGCGCGCCGAGGGCGATGACCATCATGAACGGGAACCCGAGCCACACGTTGGTGATGATGACGGCGATGAACGCTTCGGTCGGACCGCGCAGCCATTCCACCGCCGGCAGACCGAGCCGCGTCATGATCTGATTGATGCTGCCGTACTCGTAGTTGAACATCCCGCGCCAGGTGAGCGCGACGATGAGCTGGGGGACCGCCCACGGGAGCACGAGGACGGTGCGGAAGATCCCCTTCCCGCGGATCTCCTTCTGGTTGAGGACGAGCGCCAGGAATACGCCGATGACGACGTGGAAGAAGAGGTTGACGACCGTCCAGACGACCGTCTTGATGAAGATGACGTAGAAGTCCGGCTGCGACGGTTCGGTGAACACCTTCACGTAGTTCCGGAGCCCGACGATCTCCCAGTCGCGGATGTGCCGCAGGTTCATGTTGGAGAACGAGAGGACCACGTTGTACACGAAGGGGTACACGACCACGCCGATGAGGATCACGAACGCCGGCGCGACGAGGAAGGCGATGAACAGGTTCTTGCGGAGTGAGGGGCTCATATCATTCGTTCATTTCCCGGATGCGCTGGAGCGCCTGGAGCTGCATGTCCGTCGCCGCCTGTTCCGGCGAGCGGGACCCGGCGAGCACCGCCTGGTAGCTGGGACGCATCGCGTCCCAGATGGCGCGCAGTTCCGGCACCACCGGCATCGGCTGGCCGTTGTCGATCTGGATCTGGGAATTGCGGAGGATCTCGTTGTTCTGGACGAAGCCGCTCCGGATGACGTTCCGGTTCGTCGGCATCGTGAAGAGGGTCCGGGTCGCCTCCATCTGGTTCTCTTCCGAGGTCAGGTACCGGATGAGCTCCACCGCCCACCGCTTCTTCTCCTCCGTGATGTTGGCGTTGATGGAGAACCCTTTCGGCGACACCATCGTGCCGCACCACAGGCCGGTGGAGGTGATCTTCGGCAGCGGCGCCACGCCGATGTCCAGCCCCGCCTTCTGATACCCGGCCCACGACCAATCCCCGTTGATGATCATGCCGGCGTGTCCGTCCTTGAACAGCGCGTCGGCGATGTTGTAGTCCGCCTCGTTGGGGATGATGCGGTGTTCGTCCCGCAGCGCTTTGATGAACTTCAGTCCGTTCACGGTGCCGGCGGTGTTGAGCGTCGGCCGGTCCTCCTCGTCCATGATCCAGCCGCCGAAGCCGGTCATGAACGGGATGAAGAAGAACGGTTCGGTGTAGTTCCACGTCAGCCCGTACTGGTCCACCTTCCCGTCGCCGTTGGTGTCCTTCGTGAGGGCCTTTCCCATCGCCACCAGTTCGGCCTCCGTTCTCGGCGGGACCGGCACCAGCTTCTTATTGTAGACCAGCGTCAGATGGTTCCCCATCTTGTCCGCGATCTTGTACAGCCGTCCTTTATAGTACGTCAACGCTTTCGGAGTGAACTGGTCGAGGAAGGTGCGGTCGAAGAGCGAATCGAGCGGCAGGATGATGTCCATGACCTGGAAGGGTCCGACCTGGTCCGACGGGCCGTACACGATCTCTGGCCCTTGCCCCGCGATGGCGGCGATGATGAATCCGGAACGGAGCTCTTCCGTCTCCTTGAAGAGCTGTTCCACCTTCACCTCGGGATGGAGCGCCATGAAGCGGTCCAGTTGCTTCTGCAGAACGTCCCGAACGTCCGGCCGGTCCTGATGCCAGATGGTGATGCGCACCCGGTCGTCCTTCGGACCGCCGCAACCGGATAGGGACACCGCTGCGGCGAGGAGCAGGAACAACGGCCGTATCGGCAGACCATACCGCATCAATGGCTCACCGGCGGAGGTGCGGCCGCCGCTTCGGTTCCGCGCTGTTCCCGTACGAACAACCACGAGAGGGCGGAGAGCGCAAGCGACGCGCCGCTGATGAGGAAGATGACGTTCTTGTCCGGAGCGGCGAGGACGACGGCGCCGACCGCGAGACTGACGAAGAGTTGCGGGAGCACCACGGAGAGGTTGAAGATGCCCATGAAGAAGCCCATCCGGCTGCGGTCCACCTTCTCCGACATGATGGCGAACGGAAGGCTGACGATGGAAGCCCAGCCGATGCCGCAGACCGCCATGAGCGCGTAGAGGGTGACGGGGGTGGACGCCAGGAACGCGATGCCGAAATATCCGGCCGCCATCACGGCCACGGTGGCGCGGTGCACCCGCACACGGCCGAAGCGCTCCGCCAGCGGCTCCAGCACGAACGCCGGGAGGAGGAATCCGACCGTGTTGAGCACGGCGAAGGAGACCGCGATGACGGGGCCCGAATCGACCGCCGCGCCCGGGGCGTCGCCGAGGATCCGCTGCTGGATGAACGCGATGATGTACACGAACATCGTCTGGACGCCGATCCACGAGAATCCGTGCGCGATGTAGATGCGCCAGAGCTGTCCCCACTCCGTCGCGGTGCTCCGTTCCGCCGCGGCGGCGGCCGGTCCTTCCCGCCGTTCGGTGATGAAGAACATCGGAACGACCGAGAAGAGGAACACCACTCCCACGCCGGCGGTGATGAGCGTATCGTTGCCGAACCACGCCCCGACGACGTACGCGAGCACGCCGAAGAAACCGGAGATGGTCTGCATCCAGGTATAGCCCTTCGTACGGGCGTTCCCTTCGGGCGTCACGTCCGCGATGACGGAGCGGGTAGGATTGAAACTCACGTTGATGGAGAGGTCGAGCGTGAGCGCCACCGCCACGGCGACGGCCAGGAGATTGCCGACGCCGAGCGCCGCATCGATGCTCCCGATGTTCGGAAGGGCGAGCAGCATCAGCGCGGCCAGGGTGCCGCCGATGAGCACGAAGGGCCGGCGCCGGCCTCCCCAGAACCAGACGTTGTCGCTGATGAGGCCGACGATGACCTGGCCGAAGATGCCGGCGAGCGGTCCGGCCGCCCAGACGATTCCCACTTCGTGGATGTCCAGACCGTACCGCGTCGTCAGCAGCCAGCTCAGGGCGGAGATCTGGATGGAGAGCGCGAACCCCATCGCGGTCGCCGGCAGGCTGATGACGGCGTAGAAGAGGTTCGAGAGTCGATGCTGCATCTCATGCATGGAGGTCGCTCCGGTCCTGGGTCACGGCATCACGCCGAACACGTCGCTGACGACGATGCGCGGTACCGTGCCGTCGACGACGAGCCGGCGGTTCCGGGAGGGGAACTCCTCCCCTTCCCACGTGCCGCGCGGACCGCTGTTGGTGTATTTGTATTCGAGCTCCACTCCCGCCGGCACCTGGAGCACGAGGGTGTAGATGGAATCGTTCGCGACCTCGTCCCCCGTCGTCCGGTCGTCGTACATACGGACCGCGTTCGGAGTCCAGTTCCCGAGCAGTTCATGGTTGCCGGTGATGTAGATGCCGCGGCGGACGAAGATCTTCCGGGCGTCGCACTGGAAGAGGACGATGACACTGTCCTTCCGGCTCTGCGCCATCGTTCCGCCGGCGGTGCGGCTCACCATCTCCTCCTTCACGGTGATGATGGGGGTGAACTCGCGGTCGGGGAACGTTCCGCCCGCCTTCCGTCCGAACTGGTACAGATTGCGCAGATGGGTGATGAACGCGATATCGAACGGCTTGTCGCCGGCCGGCGCGTTCTGGTCCGTGCCGTACCACCAGAACCAATCGGACCCTTCGGCGGCGTACATCGCCTCCCACGTCTTATAGGCGTACCACTTCTTCGTTCCGGAGCGCGGTTCGGGGGCCTTCGGATCGGGCTGCGGCACACCGGACCGGGCGAGGTCCATCCGCGCGGTGCGCAGGTAGTTCCAGGCAGTGTTCTCTTCCTGTTCGCCGATCCAGGTGTCGTAGTTGGCGTTGATCCACGAACCGGGATAGAGCCAGTCCAGTTTCTTCATGGACTCGACCGGATGGGCGTCCACGCCGCGTTTCGGATTGCCGTGGATGAACTCGGACATCGTGACCGTCACCACCTGACGCGATTTGTACAGCTTCGACAGTTTCCGGTAGAGCGCGTGGAGGAACTCCTTGGCATCGTTGTCGCGCCGGTACCATTCCCAGGCGTTCTCACCGTCGAGGATGACGGTGAGCAGCCGGTCCGGCTCCCCCGCGGCAGGGGCGTACCGGAGGATGCTCTTGATGAAATCGTCCGCCGCGTCCTCACCGACGAAGTTCTGGTACGTGAAGCCGATCTTGTCGGACAGTTCCGTCTCGCGGAACACCACGGCAACGTCGGAGGTGTCCACTTCGTACGGGAAGAACTTCGGCTGTCCGGCGGGTTTAGACCGGGCGAGGATCTTCTCGTCCGTCGCGATCCATTGGATGCCGTTCTTCCGGAAGATGGGGACCACCTCGTGCGCCACCGAACCCTCTCCCGGCCACATGCCGAGCGGCGGCTGGCCGAAGGTCTTGGTGTAGAACTCGACCGCCATCGCCACCTGGGCGTCGGCGTCCTCGGGATACGCATACCGTTCCGGCATCGGATCGCCGGGTTGGCAGATGCGCGCAAGGTCCGAATCGAAGATGAGGGGGAGGATCGGATGGTAGAACGGCGTGGTCGCCACTTCGATCTGTCCCTGGCGGCGCACATGGTCGTACATCAGCTTACGGTGGATGGGGATCACGTTCGCGCACACCTTGTAGGTCTCGGCGACGATGCGGTTGCAGTCCTCCTCCGTCACCGTGCGGGTGAGGTGGTAGGTGCCGTCCGCGTGCTTCGTCACCAGGTCGGTCAGGTCCACCACGGTGCCGTCCGGCAGCCACACTTTCTGCTCGAGGAAATCGGGGTCGAAGTGCGCCAGATAGAACCAGAACTTCACGTCGCGCAGTTCCTGTTCGGTGAACGCCCCCTTCTTCGCGTTCTTCTCCTTCAGCCTCTGGTAGGCGGGGAAGCGTGCGATCTGCACTTCGCTGATGCCGAACGCGTTCCAGGTGTTCCGCAGCAGCAGATGCAGTTCCTTCTCGCCGAACCCCTTCGTCGGCTTCAGCGCGAGGTCGATCCACGGGTCGGTCTTCCCTTCCCACGCGGCGAGGAACTTCTTCGCGTCCACCCGGTTCTTCTTCGTGTCCACGAACGG
>WBUG01000147.1 GCA_008933835.1 Bacteroidota bacterium
CCGTTTCGCGCCAGCCGAACGTCGAGGTGTCCACCGACGCGTACGGTACCTGTTCCGCCAGGCGGACGAACGCCAGCGTGAACCAGGCGAGGAGGTCGTTCACCTCGCTGAACATCGCCGCCGCCCATATCGAAAGGACCCCGAGCACCGCGCCGGTGAGCCCCACCGTGACGATGGCCCCCACCACCGGCACCACCAAGAGGTTGGCGAAGAGCGAGACGACCGACACCCGGCCGAAGTAGTACGCTGTGAACGGCAGCGTACCGATCTGTGCCGCAAGGGAGACGGCGAAGAGCTGCCACACCGGCGTGATGAGCCGGAACTCCTCCAGCGGTTCGGGAATGCGCCCCACCGCGGTCTCGAGCTTCGGATAGAAGTACACCATGGAGAAGACGGCGGAGAACGAAAGCTGGAATCCGACGTCGAAGAGCTGGTTCGGGTCATACACGAACATGATGACCGCCGACAGCCCCAGAACGTTATAGACGTCCGTTCGGCGTTCGAACAGTCTCCCCGTGAGCACGATGCCGCTCATGATGGAGGCACGCACGACCGAGGGTGAAGCGCCGGTGAGGAAGGTATAATAGACGAGGACGGCGAGCGTCGCGGCGATGCGCCATTTCGGCGGGAAGCGGAGCAGTCCGAGGATGACGAAGATGATGGTCACCACGAGAATGACGTGCGAACCGGAGACCGCCAGCACATGGATGGTGCCGGTGTTCATGAAGGCGTTCTTGACCTCGTCCGACAGTTCGGTCCGGTCCCCCAACAGCAGACCGATGAGGAAGTACGCCGCATCACCCGTCATCACGGTGGTGATGGTGGAGACGATGAACGCCTTGGAGGGATGGATGAGATGCTCGAAGAACCAGTGCGGGTCCCGCTGCGGCAGACGCATGATGCCGTCCCGCGAACGGACGGTCACCTCCGCATGGATGTTGTTGAGCGCAAGATAATCGCGGTAGCTGAACTCGCCCGGATTGCGTGCGCCGGAGGGCGAAGCGAGGAGACCGGCGACCTCGAGATGGTCGCCGTACCGCACCTCCGCCGGTCGTCCGGTCCGGACACGGTCCGGCAGCACGGTGACGTACGCTTTCCCGTTGACCTCCACGGAATCGAACTCGCCGGCGAGGGCGTACACCGCCGCGAGGAAGCGCAGCCGTCCCCCGCTCTCGCGCGGTTCGTCCGCGACGCGGCAGCGGATGCGGAGCGAATCGGCGGAGTCGCGGTACAGACGCAGGTCCGTCGGGTCGAGCGACTGTTCGCGCAGGCCGTAGTCGGCCGCCGCGGCGAAGAAG
>WBUG01000022.1 GCA_008933835.1 Bacteroidota bacterium
TAGGTGGGGAAAGTGAACTGTCTGGCTATATTTCTATCTATACGTTGTCATAGTGTCAGTGCCAAGGTATCTCGTCTCAGATTGATGGCACAGCCGTCTCAAAATGATGGCACGTTACACGGGTGAGGAGGTTGAACAGTGTCAATCTACGAGGTAAGTGAGCCTTTTCCGCGGTGGAATCGGCAAATGCAGGGGAGGGGTCGGCGAACGGTGGCTCCGCCGGTCCCCGGGGAGAGGGAGTGAAGTGCGGTTCACCACTTCTTGAAGATGAAGAACGCGGCGGCGACGATGAAGATGAACCCGACGATGTGGTTCCACCGGAACTCCTCTTTCAGATAGAGCACGGAGAAGACCGAGAAGACGACCAGCGTGATGATCTCCTGGATGGTCTTGAGCTGCGCGGCGCTGAACTGGCCGTACCCCATCCGGTTCGCCGGAACCATCAGACAGTACTCGGCAAAGGCGATCCCCCAGCTCACGAGCACCACCTTCCACAGCGGAACGTCGGTGTACTTGAGATGCCCGTACCAGGCGAAGGTCATGAAGATGTTGGAGGCGGTCAAAAGCAGGATGGTGTTCATGGCGTCCGTTGCATGAGGTGATCGATGGCGCTCGAATATAGGAAAATCGCGCTCCAACGGAAAGAGCCCTCCGTTTGCACCCGAAACGGGAATTGGGTATATTGGGCTGTTTCCATGCCGAAACCGAACCATAGCGCGCGCATCCTGGTCGTCGACGACGAGAACGACTTCCGCACGATGCTCCACAGCATCCTCACCGCCGAAGGGTACACCGTCGATACGGCGGAGGACGGCGTCGCCGCCATCAACCGCATCCAGGAACGCCCGTTCGACATCGCCCTGCTCGACGTCCGCATGCCGCGCGTCGACGGCATCGAAGTGCTCAAGTTCATCAAAGAGCAGTACGTGGACATGCAGGTCATCATGCTCACCGCCGTCGCCGAAGTGCGCCTGGCGGTGGACTGCATGCGCTCCGGCGCCTTCTACTACCTGACCAAACCGTACACGGCGGACGAGCTCCTCTCCCTGGTGGAACGGGCGCTGGACCAGCGCTCGCTCGTCATCGAGAACAAGGTGATGAAGAGCGAACTCGCCCGCCTTGCGCAGAGCTCGCACCTCATCGGCGCCAGCGCCGAGTTCCAGAAGGTGCTCGAACTCGCCGGCAAGGTCGCCCCCACGGATTCCACCGTGCTCGTGCAGGGGGCGAGCGGGACCGGCAAAGAGCTCTTCGCCAACTTCCTCCACAAGAACTCCCCCCGCGAATCCAAACCGTTCGTCGCCCTCAACTGCGCCTCCATCCCCGACACGCTCATCGAGAGCGAACTGTTCGGCCATGAGAAGGGGGCCTTCACGGACGCGCAGACGATGCGGCAGGGACTCGTCGAGATCGCCGACGGCGGCACGCTCTTCCTGGACGAGATCGGAGAGATCAGCCCCGTCTTCCAGCCGAAGCTCCTCCGCTTCGTGCAGACCGGCGAGTACCGCCGCGTCGGCGGCAACAAGACGCTGAAATCGGACGTCCGCATCATCTCCGCCACCAACCGCGACCTCATGACGGAAGTGCGCGAAGGGCGCTTCCGCGAAGACCTGCTCTACCGGCTCAACGTCATCACCCTCACCATTCCCTCCCTCATGCAGCGCCGGGACGACATCCCGCTCCTGGCGGAGTCCATCCTCGTCCGGAAGAACCGCGTCAAGGGGACGAAGAAGCTCCATCCGGAGACGGTGGCGGCGCTGATGGCGTACGAATGGCCGGGGAACATCCGCGAACTGGAGAACGTGCTCGAACGCGCCCTCATCCTCAGCGCGGACGATTTCATCCGTCCGAAGGACCTTGCCCTGCCGCAGCACTTCGCACGCCCGGCGGCAGGCGGGGAAGGGACCGGCAAGATCGGCACCGCCGTCACCCTCGACGAGATCGAACGGGACCACATCGCCGGAGTGCTCGCGAACACCAAGTGGAACAAGAACCTGGCGTCCAAGATCCTCGGCATCTCTCTCAAGACGCTCTACACCAAGATCCAGCACTACCACCTGAACGACGAATGACCGCAAAATTAGCATTGGAGAACGGGACCGTCTTCACCGGCGAGCACTTCGGCGCCGCGGGAGAGGTCTCCGGCGAGGTCTGCTTCAACACGAGCATCACCGGCTACCAGGAGATCCTTACGGACCCCTCGTACGCCGGACAGATCGTGACGATGACCTATACGCAGATCGGCAACTACGGCGTGAACGCGGACGACGTCGAATCGGCCCGCCCCCAGGTGAGCGGCTTCGTGGTGAAGGAGTACTTCGACTTCCACAGCAACTGGCGCGCCAACATGTCGCTCGGCGAATGGCTGCGGCAGCACAACATCCTCGCCATCGCCGGGGTCGACACGCGCATGCTCACCCGCATCCTCCGCACCGAAGGGGCGATGCGCGGTGTCATCTCCACCACGGACCTGGACGACGCCTCGCTCGTCGCGAAGGCGCGCGGCGCCCGCGAAATGACCGGGCTCGACCTGGCGAAGGAGGTCACCACCGCCGACGCCTACCACTGGAACACGGTGGACCGCACTCCGTACGCGCTCGTGACGAAGAACGGCGAAACGAACGACGGGCGGTACCGCGTGGTGGTCATCGATTACGGCGTGAAGCGGAACATCCTCCGCCGGCTCGCCAGCTACGGCTGCGACCTCACCGTGGTCCCCGCCTCCACCCCCGCGGAACGCATCCTGGAGATGGACCCGCACGGCATCTTCCTCTCCAACGGTCCCGGCGACCCGGACGCGGTGAAGTACGCCATCCTCAACATCAAGAAACTGGTGGGGAAGAAGCCCATCTTCGGCATCTGCCTCGGCCACCAGCTGCTCGGCCTTGCGCTCGGCGGCCGCACCTACAAGCTCAAGTTCGGACACCGCGGCGGAAACCATCCGGTGAAGAACCTCAAGAACGGCGCCATCGAGATCACCTCGCAGAACCACGGGTTCGCGGTGGACTGGTCCAGCGTCGACACGTCGCAGCTCGAGCTGACCCACATCAACCTCAATGACAAGACGGTGGAAGGGTTCGAACACAAGCACCATCCCATCTTCTGCGTCCAGTATCACCCCGAAGCATCGCCCGGACCGCACGACAGCGATTATCTCTTCTCCCGTTTCATTTCGTTGATGGAGAAGCACCGGAACTGACACTTCGCCGGTCTTGCTCTATATATATGAACCCCGGACTTCCCGGGGTTTCTTTTTTCCCCCTTTTCATTGAAAGTCCCCCCTGTTTTTAATACCTTGTGAAATGAAATTGGGGCAAATCTTCGTTTTATCGATATTTTTCATCGGTATCCTCCTTCCGCAGACGAAGCGCATCGAATCGCAGTTCCGCATCGCCCGGTTGAAATACGCCGGGGGCGGCGACTGGTACAACGATCCCTCCGCCGAAGTCAACCTTCTCACCTTCGCCAAACAGGCCGCCGGCATCGACGCGGACCCGAAGTATGAGTTCATAGAAATTTCTAACGATAATTTCTATGCTTTTCCATTTATATTCATGACGGGTCACGGAAACGTCCACTTCACCGATCAGGAGGCCCGCCGGCTCCGCACGTACCTTGAGAACGGCGGTTTCCTGTACGCGGATGACGATTACGGCATGGACAAGGCGTTCCGCCGGGAGATGAAGAAAGTCTTTCCGGAATATGAACTGACAGAGGTGCCTACCGCGTACGGTTTGTACACCTGCCTGTTCGATTTTTCCAGAGGTGTTCCGAAGATCCACGAACACGACAATAAGCCCCCTCGAGCGTACGGCATCTTCATCAACGGCCGGCTCGCCGTCTATTATACGTATGAGACGAATCCGAGCGACGGCTGGGCGGACCCCGGCGTGCACGAAACGACGCCGGAGAAAAGGGAGGAATCGCTCCGGTTCGGGACCAACATCCTGGTCTGGGCGCTGACGCAATGACCGACGAATGAAAGAACAGACCGCCGATATCATCCGCAGCATCCGCTCCCGCATCGACGAGACGCGGAAGCGACTGTACCGGCAGGAACTGCTCATGCGGTCCGTCACCGCCTATTCGGTGATCGCGCTGCTCGGCGGCATCCTCATGCTGCTGGAGTCCGTCGCCCATTTCGGCGAACAGGTCCGCACCGTCCTCTTCTATTCCTACTGGACCGTATCGGTCATCATCGCCGTCGCGCTGGTCGGAAAGCCGCTTCTGCGCGTGCTGGGACTCCTCCCGAAGAGGACCGACGAGGAGATGGCGCGGCTCATCGGCGCGCGGTTCGAAAAGATCGGCGACCGGCTCGAGAACGCGCTGGACCTGGCGGACATGCTGCAGAACGGCGACCTCTCCGCCTCGCCGGAGCTCATCGAAGTCTCGCTCGAACATTTCCAGCGCACCACCTCCCACGTCAACTTCGGCGGCATCGTCTCGTTCTCCGCCGTCAAGTCGCTCCTCCGCGCGGTCGGCGCCGTCACGCTCGTGGCGGGGGTCATCACCGCGGTGGCGGACACTCCGTTCGGACAGGCGGCGGAACGGCTGTGGAACCATGACGTTCCGTACGATCCGGCGGTCCCCTTCTACATCGAAGCGCTCCCGGGGAACACGGACATCATCAAAGGGGAACCGGTCACCCTCAGCGCCGTCGTGCGGCTCAATCCCGCGGCCGAGGTCCCGGTGCAGCCTTCCGAAGTCGTTCTGTCGTTCGCGGACGAAGGGGTGGTGGTGGACCAGACGCTCACCCTCCGTCCCGATTCTGCCGGCATGTTCCGCCACCGCTTCGCGGAGGTCCGGAATCCCTTCACCTATTCCTTCGCCGCCGCCGGTATCGTCACCGAGCGTTTCACCGTTGCGGTGAACGAGCGTCCCTTCATCCGCTCCCTGTCTGTCTCGCTCACCCCCCCGGCCTACACCCGCCTCGCGCGGCAGACGCTGGACGAGAACGTGGGGGACATCCTGGCGTTCGCCGGCACTCGCGTTCGGTGGAGCATCGTTCCCAGCACGCCCGGCGTCACCGCCTCCGTCGCCCTGCGGAACGGCCGTACAGTCCCGTTCGTCCATGAAGGAGAACGGTACACGGCGGAGTTCACCCTCACCGCGCCGACGGCCTACCACATCCGTCTCGAGGACGCGAACGGGACCCCTTCCGCTGCCGCCATCGAATACCGTGCGGACATCCTTCCGGACCGTCCGCCGGCCGTGGACGTCGTACTGCCGGGGCGCAACCTGGACGTGACCAAGGCGATGCAGCTGCCGATGGAGTTCCGCATCGGCGACGATTTCGGCATCAGCAAGATGGAGCTCGCCTTCCGTCTCGTGCAGTCGCGCCTGGTGCAGGAGGAGAAGACGTACGGCATCATCCTGCCGTTCGACACCCTCAATTCCACGAACGACATCGTCAACTACGAATGGGACCTCTCCCTGCTCGGACTCGTTCCGGAGGACGTGGTCGAGTACTATGCGGTGGTGTACGACAACGACCCGGTGGCCGGACCCAAGTCCGCCCGCAGCCAGACCTACCTCATCCGTCTGCCGTCGCTGGAGGAGGTCTTCTCCGATGCGGACAAGGAGCACGAATCGGCCCTCGCCGCGATGGAGCAGACGCGCCGCGACGCCGAGGAGATGAAGAAGGAGATCGGGGAACTGGCGAAGGAGCTGAAACGAAGCCAGCAGATGGACTGGCAGAAGGAGAAGAAGGCCGAGGAGATCGCCCGGCGGTTCCAGGAGGTGCAGAAGCAGGTGGAATCGGTGCAGCGGCGGGTGGACGAGATGACGCAGAACCTCCACCGGAACAACACCCTCTCGCCCGAGACGATGGAGCGGTACATGGAGCTGCAGAAGCTGATGCAGGAGCTGAACTCCCCCGAGTTCCAGCAGGCCATGAAGCGGATGCAGCAGGCGATGCAGAACGTCTCGCCGGAACAGATGCGCGAGGCGATGCAGCAGATCCAGTTCTCCGAGGAGCAGTTCCGCACCAGCATCGACCGGACGCTCAGTCTGCTGAAACGCATCCAGGTGGAGCAGAAGGTGGACGAGCTCGTGAAGCGCGCGCAGGAGATGAAGCAGCAGCAGGAGGAGATCGCGGCGCAGACCGAGCAGCTCAAGCAGAACGACCCGGCGAAGGCGGCCGAACTCGCCCGGCGGCAGGAGGAGCTCACCCGCCAGCTCGAACAGTTGAAGGGGGCGATGGCCGAGACCCGCTCGCGCATGGAGGAGTTCCCGAAGGAGATGCCGCTGGACCGGATGGAGGCGGCGCAGCAGGCGGCACGCAGCCGCGAGATGAGCGAGCCGTTCAAACGGAGCGCGCAGGCCCTCCGTTCCATGCAGACCGAACAGGCCCTCACCGCGCAGCAGCAGGCCTCCAGCCGCATCGGCGACCTGGCGGACCAGATCGGCGAGATGCAGGAGCAGATGCTCAACGGACAGATGCAGCAGACGATGAACGGCCTCCGCAACGCGATGAACGACCTGCTGCAGCTCTCGCAGAAACAGGAGCAGCTCAAGAACCGCTCCCGCACGCTCGACCCGAACTCGCAGCAGTTCCGCGACGTGGCGCAGCAGCAGCAGGCGCTCCGGCAGGACCTGGACGCGGTCGCCAACGCGCTCGCCGGCGTCGCGGAGCGTTCGTTCGCCGTTACGCCGGAGATGGGGAAGCAGATCGGCCGCGCCATGGCGCAGATGCAGCAGTCCCAGGAGGCGGTCGAAGCGCGCAACGGTGCGATGGCCTCGTCCGGCCAGGCCGAGGCGATGGCGTCGCTCAACAAGGCCGCCACGCTCGTGCAGGGCTCCATGCAGGCGATGCAGCAGCAGGGGGGCGGACAGGGGGGAGGCTCGCTCATGCAGCAGCTCCGCTCCATGGCGATGCAGCAGCAGTCCATCAACATGCAGACGCAGCAGCTCGGTCAGCGCCAAGGGATGACGCAGCAGCAGATGGCGGAGGTCGGCCGGCTGGCACGGCAGCAGGACGCCGTCCGCAAGTCGCTCGAACAGATGCAGAACGAATCGCGCACCGCTCCGGAACGGCAGCGCGTACTGGGGGACCTCGGCAAGATCGCGGACGAGATGAAGGAAGTGGTGGACCAGCTCCGCCAGAACGACGTGGACAACGCCACGCTCCAGCAGCAGGAACGGATCCTCTCCCGCCTGCTCCAGGCGCAGCGCTCCACGCGCGAACGGGACTACGAACAGCGCCGCCGCGCCGTGGCGGGGGTCACCCCCATGCGGCGGCCCGCGGTGCCCGCCGCCCAGCAGCCCGCCGAGGAGCGCCGCCGGCGCGACCTGCAGCGGGCCCTCGAAGCGGGCTACTCCAAGGAATATCTCGAACTCATCCGGCGGTACTACGAGGCCGTCGACGGAGCAGGCACTCCGTGAGCGCGCACCGGTTCGATGCGGTCATCATCGGCGGCGGCATCGTCGGCACGGCCGTCGCCCGCTCCCTCCTCGCCCTTCGTCCCCTGAAGGTCTGCGTCATCGAAGCCGAGAGGGAACTCGCGTTCCATCAGACCGGCCACAACAGCGGCGTCATCCACTCCGGTCTCTACTATAAACCCGGTTCCGCCAAAGCGAAGAACTGCGCCGACGGCCGCGAGCGGATGTACGAGTACTGCGCCGAACACGGCATCCGCCACGAACGCTGCGGCAAAGTGGTCGTCGCGGCGACGCCGGAAGAGATCCCCATGCTCCGCACCCTCGAGGAGCGGGGGACCGCCAACGGACTCACCGGCCTGCGGCGCCTGTCGAAAGAGGAGCTGCGCGAACACGAGCCGCACGTCGCCGGACTGGAGGGACTGCTCGTTCCGCAGACCGGCATCGTCCACTACCCGGACGTCGTCCGTTCGTACGCCCGCGAGATCGAAGCGGCCGGAGGGGTGATACGGACCGGCACGCGGTTCCTCGGTCTGGGGGGCGCCGGACGTCCCTTCACGCTCCTCACCACCGGCGGAGAGGTCACCGCGTCGTTCATCGTGAACTGCGCCGGCCTCCGCTGCGACGAGGTGGCCCGCGCCTGCGGCGTGGAGCCGGACGTTCGCATCATCCCGTTCCGCGGCGAGTACTACGAACTGGCGGAGGAGAAGCGGCACCTCGTCCGCAACCTCATCTATCCCGTCCCCGACCCGCGCTATCCCTTCCTCGGCGTCCACTTCACCCGCATGGTGCACGGCGGCGTGGAGGCGGGGCCGAACGCGGTGCTCGCCTGGAAGCGCGAAGGGTACGCGAAGAGCGACGTATCGCTGCGCGACCTGACGGTGATGGCGTCGTTCCCCGGGTTCTGGCGGATGGCGCGGCAGCACTACCGCATGGGCATCGCCGAGATGCGCCGCTCCTACAGCAAGCGGCTCTTCGTGCGCGCGCTGCAGAAGCTCGTTCCGGAGATCACCGAGCGCGACGTGGTCCCCTCCGGCGCCGGCGTCCGTGCGCAGGCGCTGGACCGCAGCGGCAAACTGCTGGACGATTTCTCCATCCGCGAAGGGGACCATATGATCCACGTGCTCAACGCTCCGTCGCCGGCCGCCACCTCCTCCCTGAGCATCGGCCGCACCGTCGCACGGATGGTGCTGGACCGCTTCTGACGCCGCGGCGTTGCATTTCCCTCCCGATTCCGTTACTTTCTCCACAGCATGAAAGAGACCATCTCACGGCTTGAAGAACGCTTCGAACAGGTGCGCCGCCGCTCCGGGCTCGTCATCGCGCCGCTCGTGTTCCTGGCGGTCTGGTATGCGCCGCTCCCGGACCTGAGCGAACCCGCCCACGCCCTGGCGGCGCTCGCCTCGCTCGTCGTCGTCCTCTGGCTCACGGAAGCGCTGCCGCTCTACATCACCGGCCTGCTCGTGCCGGTCATGCTTGTGGTGCTCGGCGTCGCCGGGCCCGCCAAGGCGTTCGCGCCGTTCGCGGACCCGATCATGTTCCTCTTCATCGGCGCTTTCGTGCTGGCGCGCTCCATCCAGATACACGGTCTGGACCGGCGGTTCGCCTACGCGGTGCTCACGCACCGGCTCGTCGGCGGGAATCCCTCCCGCATCATGTTCGCCTACGGTGCCGTCTGCCTCGTCGTCTCGATGTGGATCTCCAACACCGCCACCACGGCGATGATGTTCCCCATCGGACTCGCCATCATCTCCATGCTCTACAGCCGGGAGGGGGACCGCTCGCGCGAACGCTACGCCACCGGCATCATGCTCATCTGCGCCTTCGGCGCCTCCATCGGCGGTCTGGCGACCCCGGTCGGGACCCCCACCAATCTCATCGGCATCGGCTTCATCGAACGGCAGACCGGCTACCACATGCCGTTCTTCACCTGGATGAGCCTGGCGCTCCCCATCGTCATCGCGATGTTCCTCTTCCTCTTCTTCTACCTGAACGCCACCTGCGGCCTCCGTTCGGAGAACGTGGCGGGTCTGGAGGCGATGCTCCGCCGGGAGAAGGAACGCCTCGGTCCTCTCTCCGCCGGAGAGCGGAACACGCTCCTGGCGTTCGGCATCACCGTCGTGCTGTGGGTGCTCCCGGGCGTCTTCGCGCTCACGCTCGGTGACGATCACCCGGTCACCGCCGGCTATAACAAGCGCCTTCCCGAGAGCGTCGCCGCCCTCATCGGCGCCGTCCTGCTCTTCTTCCTGCCGACGGACCGTGTGAAAGGGGAGTACACCATGTCGCTCCGCCGCGCGGTGGAGATCGACTGGGGCGTGCTGGCGCTCTACGGCGGCGGCATCACGCTCGGGCAGATGGTGTTCGAGACGCGGCTGGCGGAGACCCTCGGCATGCGGCTCTCCGGCGTGATCCCGTCGGACGGCGTCGGTCTGACGGCCGCGGCCTCCGTCATCGCCGTGGTGACGAGCGAGCTCACCTCCAACGTCTCCTCCGCCAACATGATCGTTCCGCTGGTCATCGTCCTGGCGAAGCACGCCGGCGTCCAGGCCGCCATCGCCGCCACCATGGCCTCGTCGCTCGGTTTCATGCTCCCGATCTCCACCCCCACCAACGCCATCGTGTACAGCTCCGGGTACGTCCCGCTCACCCGCATGATGCGCCACGGCATCGTGCTGGACATCGCCGGCTTCCTCATCATCGTCATCGGCCTGTCGCTGATGCTGTGACGCGATGACGCTCTTCTATTCGGACCTCTACACCATCCCGCTCCCCGAGGGTCACCGCTTCCCCATGGAGAAGTACCGTCTGCTCCGCGAGGCGCTGACGGAACGGGGACTGTTCACGGAGGAAGAGATCCGCCCCGCCGTTCCGGCGACGGAGGAACAGCTGCTCCTCGCCCATACGCCCGCGTACGTCCGCTCCATCCTCGACGGCACCGCCGCTCCGGCGGTGATGCGGCGCATCGGCTTCCCCTGGAGTCCGGCGCTCGCACGCCGTTCCATGATGACCGTCGGCGGAGCGCTCGGCGCCGCGGACGAGGCGCTCCGTTCCGGCGTCTCCGCCAATCTCGCCGGCGGGACCCATCACGCCATGCGGAACGAAGGGGAGGGGTTCTGCGTCTTCAACGACCAGGCGGTGACGGCGCTCCGGCTGCTGAGCGGCGGACGCGTCCGGCGCGTGGCGGTGGTGGACCTGGACGTGCATCAGGGGAACGGGACCGCGGAGATCCTCGGCGGACGGGACGACGTCTTCATCCTCTCCATGCACGGCGCGAAGAACTTCCCCTTCCGGAAGGTCCCGTCGACGCTGGACGTGGAGCTCGCGGACGGCACCGGCGACGGCGAGTACCTCTCCGCTCTCGCATCCGCGCTGCCGCTGGTGTTCGCATTCCGGCCGGACATCGTGCTCTACCAGATGGGGGTGGACGTGCTGAAGGAGGATGCGCTCGGGCGTCTGCATCTCTCCCTCGACGGCATCGCCGCGCGGGAGCAGATGGTGTACGGCGCCTGCCGGCGTCACGGCGTTCCGGTCTCCGTCGCGCTCGGCGGAGGCTATGCGAAACCCATCGCGCACACCATCGAGGCGCAGCTCCGCTCCTTCGCCGTGCTCCGCTCCGTCTTCGGTTGAACTCTCCTCCGCGCCGTTAAAATTTCCTAATGAGTACTAGCGCATTCTAAATTGCCTGCGGGCTTTCCTCCGCGTAGATTGCATCCAGTCGAAACGACTCGGTCCGCTCCGACTGTTGTGGGGTGCAAGATGCCGCGCCAGGGGAGGTGCGCTTGCAGTTCATCGGAGACGGAACGAGCCGGCAACGGCACGGTGAGCGAACCGTGCCGTTGTCTTTTTAAAATGGCGAAATTCCGCCGTTTCATGCGGTGTGAACCTCCGGTCCCGGTCCGGTGTTGAATACCGGGAAAACATTTCCGAACATTGGGGCGCATGGACTGGAACACGACATCGGTCGGACGCTTCTTCGAGCGGTCGCTCGTCACGCCGCTGCTGAACTTCCTCAAGCAAGGGCTCTCGCCGGACGCGCTCGCCCTCAGCGTCGCGCTGGGACTCACGCTCGGCATCTTCCCCATGCTCGGCGCCACCACGCTCCTCTGCACCGCCGCGGCGCTCCTCTTCCGGCTCAACATGCCCTCCATCCAGCTCGTCAACTACTTCGCCTATCCGCTCCAGCTCGCCCTGTTCATCCCCTTCATCCGGCTCGGCGAACTGCTCTTCCAGCAGCCCCCCGTGCCGCTGGACCTGGTGCAGATCTTCGCGATGCTGCAGGATGACATGCTCGGCGCCATCCGTTCGCTCTGGTGGACCAACATGCGCGCCGTCGTCGTCTGGTCGCTCACCGCACCCCCCGTCTGCGCCGCTGTCTATTATAGTCTTCGTCCCGTCTTCCGCCGCCTCGCCCCCGCCTCCGCCGAGTGACCCCGGTCCCTCTCTTTCTCGCTTTTTTATTCGTACATTCTTGATATCATCAGCGGCATCAGTGCATCAAAGGCCGATAGATGTGTTTTGTGATTTCTCTCTATCCGTGTTCCTACCTCTAATGTTTCGACATCCTATGCGATCCCTAGTTCTCTATCTCTTTCTCGCTGTATCCCCGCTCGCCGCGCAGGAGCTCCGCGGCATCTGGCTCTCGCGCAACGAGCTCGGCAGCCGGGCGCAGATCGCGGCGGTGATGGACACCATCGCGGCGAACAACTTCAACACCGTCTATGTGAACTGCTGGAGCCGCGGCTATCCGCTCTTCCCGAGCGAGGTCTTCTCCAAGCATACCGGACTCACCATCGATCCGGGCTATGCGGGACGGGACGTGCTGGCGGAAGCGATCGCCGAAGGGCACCGGCGGGGACTGGCGGTGGAGGCATGGTTCGAGTACGGATTCGTGGGGGGCTGGACCGGTTACTACCCCGGCACGAGCGGGAAGGGGAAGATCTTCGATGCGCATCCGGACTGGACCGCGAAGAAGTCCGACGGTTCGGAGAAGGACGGCAGCAACTTCACCTGGATGTCCCACGCCCGGCCGGACGTACAGGAGTTCCTGCTCCAGCTGCATGCGGAAGTGGCGCGGAAGTACGACATCGACGGCATCGAGTTCGACCGCATCCGGTACGCGGGGAACGTCTACGGGTATGACGCGTACACCGACAGCCTTTGGAAGGCCTCGCACTTCGGCGCCGCTCCTCCCGTCAACGGAGCGGACGCGGAGTGGATGCGCTTCCGGGCGGACATCCTGAATTCGTTCATGCGCCGCGCGTACGACACGGTGAAAGCGGTCAACCCGAACGTCTCCGTCACCAACGCGCCGGGATTCTACAGCTCGTCGTCGTACCAGTCCTATAACGACAACCTGCAGGACTGGTTCCAGTGGGTCGAGACCGGCTCGGTGGACCACGTGCAGGTGCAGATGTACGTGAACAACGACAACACGCTCAACGCGTACCTGAATTACATCTTCTCCAACCCGGTCCGTTCCGTCACGAAGAAGGAGAAGGTCTTCCCGGCGCTCGCCTTCTCTCCCAACGGCGCTGCGACCGCGACGACCGAACTCATGAAGATGGTCTCGTCCACCCGCACCCGCGGGATGCAGGGGAACGCCTGGTGGTACTACGGCGACCTCACGCCCGAGCTCAACGCGTTCCTCCGCACCCAGGTCTATCCTGCGAAGGCGGGACTGCCGGGCCGCATCCCCAACTGGCGTCCGCCGGGCATCATCGTGCACGAGACCGACCCCGGCGTGACGAAGTCCGACGGCTGGTCCACCCTCACCACCGTCAAGGGTTTCGAAGGGACGAACTCGCTCGCGGCCGATTCCACCGGGAACAAGTGGGTCGAATACACCGCACCGGTCCCCGCGGACGGTTGGTACGAGGTCTATGCGTTCGTCCCTTCCAACCCGCTCCGGTCCCTCCGGACGCCGCACGACCTGTATGATTCCTCCGGCATTCCCCGCCGGGTGTACATCGACCAGTCGAGCAATCTGAACAAAGGGTGGAACAAGGTGGGCGACGTCTACCTGAAGCAGGGCGCGAGGAAAGTGCTCCGCATCAGCAACGACAGCATCGGCTACCAGCGGAGCGCGGCGGCGGACGCCGTGATGCTCACCATCAACCGGAAGCTCAGTCCCTCCGCGGTCATCACGGAGGTACGACGCGAAAATTTTCCCGGCGCCCGGCCAGATAGGTTCTGGCTCGGGCAGAACTTTCCCAATCCCTTCAATCCCTCGACCGTCATCCGGTTCGCTCTCCCGGCGGCGGGTCCGGCGGAACTGACGGTGTACGACCTGCTCGGCCGCGAAGTATCGGTGCTCGTGCGGGGAGCGTTCGCCGCCGGCGAACACGCCGTCCCGTTCGACGCTTCCGCGCTCGCCTCCGGACTCTACCTTTATCGCCTCCGGCACGGTGCGTACTCCGAAGCGAAGAAAATGATGCTGGTGCGATGAGACGATCTGTCGGAATCGGTACGCTTTACGTGTTGTTTTCGTCGCTGCTCTCCGCCCAACTCGTCTGGACCGACGTCTCGTCCCAATACCAGCTTCCTCCCGGGGTGAAGATCTCGCGGGGAGAACGGTCGTCGCCGTATCTGCTCGTTCACTCGATCGACGTGAACGGCAAGGATCCTTCCGTCGCGCTCCGTTCCTATTACTCTTCCACCATCAAGACCGTCGCCCCCTTCGCGCAATCGGTCGGGGCGTACGCCGCGGTCAATGGCGGCTACTTCGCCACCGGTACCTCCACCTCCTATTCGGCGGTCGTCTACCCCGATTCGCTCGTCGCCAGGAACATCGGCGGCGTCACCCGGCCCGCCGGCGCTTATACGATGACGCGGAGCCTCTTCAGCATGGACGCCGCGCGGCGGTTCCATGTCGACTGGATCTACCATTTCGGTAACACCCCGAAGGATATCCACCGGTACAGCGCTCCCACGCCGAACACCTCGACGACACCCGCCCCGGCGCCGCTGCAGGCCAGCGGCGCCCGGTACGACAGCATCCTCGTCGGCATCGGCGGCGCCCCCACGCTCGTGAAGAACGGCCAGGTGCACATCACCTACGACGAAGAGGTGATGTTCGGCTCCGGCGTCGGACGCGACAACGGAGACCCGCGCACCGCCGTGGGGTACACGGCGAACGGCCATGTCATCATGCTCACAGCGGACGGCCGCGGAACGAGCGTCGGCGTGTCGCTGCCGGAACTGGCGCAGATGATGATCGACCTCGGCTGCGTGGAGGCGATGAACCTCGACGGCGGCGGCTCCACCCAGATGGCCGCGAAGACATCCGGCGGTTATACGGTGGTGAACACCCCGAGCGAAAGCCGCCCTGTCCCCACCATCCTCGCCGTTGTCCCGGCGGATTCCGCGCATCTTCCCGCCATTCCGACCTTCCAGCGCGTCATGGATACAGGGGATGAAGGAGTGACGAAGTCGGGGGTGAATTGGACGGAGAACGCCACAGCCGGATATTGGGGCGGCACCAAGGCGCTGCTCGCCCTCCTGACCGCGGGACCGCACACCGTCACTTTTACTCCGCACTCTCTGCCGGCCCTTCCGCTGGAGGTGCACGCATGGTGGCCCGCCGTTTCGTTCAACAGCAAGGATACGCCGTTCATCGTCCGGCATAAGAACGGTACGGATACGGTCCGCGTCGACCAATCCATGAACGCCGGCAAATGGGTCCCGCTCGGAACGTTCACTTTCGCGGGAGACGGTTCGGACGCCGTCACGGTCTCCAACAACGCTTCGACCGGTTTCGCGGTCTGCGCGGACGCCGTCCGGTTCGTCTCGTACGATCCCGCGTTGCTTCCGGTCCGCCCCACAGAGAATGCACATCCCTCCGGATACTCGCTGCGGCAGAACTTTCCGAACCCCTTCAACCCGTCCACCACCATTCCGTTCTCCCTGCCCGCCGGACGCCGGCATATGGTGACGCTGCAGGTGTACGACATGCTCGGCCGCCCGGTCGCGACGTTATGGAACGGCACGCTGGAGGGAGGGGAGCATTCCGTGGTCTGGAACGCCGGAACGCTTTCTTCAGGACTGTATATTGTGCATCTTCGCTCCGGCCCGTACATCGCATCACACATCATGACACTCCTCCGATGAACAACCGTCGCCTTCTCCCCATCGTCACCGCCGCTGCGGTGCTTCTCATCGCCGCGATGGTCCTCTTCGCGCCCCGGCCGGTCCCCGTCCGCTTCTCCGGCGCCATGAAGGCGATGCAGTTGTGGACCGACCAGCGCGCCTATCCGTTCGACCGGCTGGACGACCGGCTGTTCGAGGCCGCCGCGGCGACCGAAAAGAGGGGACGGGCGCTCTTCCGGACCGCTGCCGCGCCGGCGCCGTGGAAGCAGATCGGTCCCCACAACATCGGCGGACGGACCCTGGCGGTGGCGGTGAATCCGCAGAATCCGAAGACCCTGTACGCCGGTTCCGCCGGGGGCGGACTCTGGAGAAGCCGCACGGAAGGGAAGGGGGCGCTCGCCTGGCAGTACGTTCCGACAGGATTCCCGGTCCTCTCGGTCAGTTCCATCGCCATCGCGCCGAACGATTCGAACCTCATGTTCATCGGCACCGGCGAGGTGTACGGCTACCGCAACTCCATCGGCGGCATCAGCATCCGCACGACGCGGGGTTCCTACGGCATCGGCATCCTCCGTACGACGGACGGCGGCGCGACGTGGACGAAGAGCCTGGACTGGCAGTACGCGGAACTGAACGGCGTGATGGCGGTGAAGATGCATCCGCTCCACAGCCGGCTGGTGTGGGCGGCGACGTCGGAAGGGATCTACCGTTCGGCGGACACCGGACGGACATGGTCGCTCGTCCATACGGTGAAGATGGGGACCGACCTGCTGCTCCACCCGACGGACACGTCCGTCGTGTACGCCGCACACGGGAACCTGAACTCCGCCGGAGGGGGCATCTACCGCTCCACGAACGGCGGCGCATCCTGGACCAAGCTCACGAACGGCCTACCCGCGACGTTCGGCGGAAAGATCCTGCTCGCGCTCTATCCTCCCGCTCCGCATGTGCTCTTCGCGAGCGTCGGCGGCGGCGCGACCAGCGGCTCATGGCTCTGCCGCAGCACGGACGGCGGCGATTCGTGGACGACACTCACCACGCAGGACTACGCGTCATACCAGGGTTGGTACTCCCATTTCGTCGGCGTCGATCCGTCCGATTCCTCCAAGGTCATCGCGGGAGGGGTGGACCTGTGGAAATCCTCGACCGGCGGCACGAACCTGTTCGTCAAGTCCGACTGGGCGGCATGGTACTTCGGCGCTCCGGAACCGGGCGCGCCGGAAGGTCCGCCGGAATACTCCCATGCGGACCATCACTCCATCACCTACCATCCGACGGATCCCTCCATCATCTACTTCGGGAACGACGGAGGGGTCTTCTGCTCCACGAACGGCGGCGAGACGTTCGAAGGACGCAACGGAGGATACCAGACGACGCAGTTCTACAACGGCTTCTCCTCCTCGTGGACCGATTCGCTCCTCGCCATCGGAGGTATGCAGGACAATGCCACCGCCATCTACAAGGGCGACCTCGGCTGGTACCGCGTCATCGGCGGTGACGGATGCATGACCGCGATGAGTCCGACGAGCAACGACACGCTGTACGGTTCGTCGCAGAGCCTCAACCTGCTCCGCTCCGTGAACGGCGGCATCTCGTGGAGCGGCATCAGTGTGCCGTCCGGCGGAACGACGAGCTTCGTCGGACCGTTCGCGCTCGCCCCCTCCGCACCGAAAGTGATGTACGCGGGACGCGAGAAGGTCTTCCGTTCCACGACGGGGGGAGGGGGCTGGACCGCGACGAACGGCAACGTGGTGCTCGACGCCGGCAATCCTCTCATCGCCATCACCGTCGCCCCGAACGACGCGCAGACCGTCTACGCCGCCACCACCCCCGTGGCGACACGGGCCAAGCTGTTCCGGACCACCAACGGCGGCACGACCTGGTCCAACATCACCGGCACGCTGCCGAACCGCTACCTCATCGACATCGCGGTCCATCCGGCGGACCGCGACATCGCCTACGTCACCGCGTCCGGGTTCGGCACGTCCCACCTCTACTGCACCACGGACGGCGGGGCCACCTGGTCCGATGCCGGTGCGGGTCTACCGGACGTACCGACCTCGGCGGTGGTCATCGACCCGGACCTGCCGGACCATCTGTACGTCGGCAACGATCTCGGCGTGTACGTCTCGACGAACGGCGGAGGAACGTGGTCGTCCTACTCCGACGGTCTGTACGACGCGACGCTCGTCATGGACCTGAGCATCTCTCCGTCGAACCGCGCCATCCGGGCGGTCACGCACGGCAACGGCGTGTTCGAGCGGCCGCTGCTCGATGCTTCGGTGGCCGTCCGCCCGTCCCCCGGCACGCTGCCGCCGTCGTTCCAGCTCATGCAGAACTATCCGAATCCCTTCAATCCGCTGACCACCGTCGGGTTCGAACTGCCGGAGCGGAGCATGGTTCGGCTGTCTGTGTTCGATCTTACCGGCAGGGAAGTTGCCGTATTGACGGACGGGATCCGGGAAGCGGGCGCCTACCGGGTGACGTTCGATGGAAGCCGTCTGGCGAGCGGAACGTACGTCTGCCGGCTGCAGGCAGGTGCGTACGTCGCTTCACGGAAGATGCAGCTGGTGAAGTGAGGAATGCGCCGGTGATTCACCGCCGGCGCAGAAGGAGCCGCAGATTCTCCATGACCTGTCCGGCATACCCTGCACCGAACAGGTTCAGATGGTTGAGCAGATGGTATAGTGTGTACACGTCGAGACGTTCCCGCCACCCCTTCTGTAACGGATACGCTTCGTCGTACCCTTCGTAGAACGCCGCATCGAACCCGCCGAACAGCACGGTCATGCCCAGCTCCGCCTCACGGTGTCCGTAGTACGCCGCCGGATCGATGAGCGCCGGAACGTCCCCCTCGCAACAGAGGTAGTTGCCGCTCCACAGGTCGCCGTGGATGAGCGCGGGCGGTTCTCCGTCGGAGGGGATGAGGGAGGGAAGATGCCGCTCCAGTTCGTGGAACGCGGCGGCGAGCTCCGGACCGGCAAGACGGTTCTTTTCGGCGAGCCGGAACTGGAACAGCATCCGGTGCTCCCAATAGAACGAACGCCAGTCGGCGGAACGCACCGTGTTCCGCTGCGGCGTCGAGCCGATGAAGTTGTCGTGCGGGAATCCGAAGGAGGGGGCGGTGTGCCGGTGCAGGCGCGCCAGCCGTGCGCCGAACTCGCGGAAGAAACGGGCGCGGCCGGCCGGTCGGGTGACGGGAAGCAGTTCGAGAACGAGCAGATGCTCGTCCGCATGCCGCACGGCGGGGATGCGGATCTCTCCGGTGTACGCGAGCGCGCGAAGTCCCTCCGCCTCCGCCGTGAACATCCCGGCGTGCTGCGCGCCGGTCTTGACGAAGAGCGCCGGTCCGGAACACATCTCGGCGCGGTACGCGGCGGCGATGGAGCCTCCGCCCGCCGGAACGAGACGGAGCACCTCCGCTCCGGTGACCGATGCGATACGGTCGGTCAGGTTCACCGCCGCTCCCGCATCATCTCGTCGAAATCTCCTTCAGCAGTCCGCGGCATGCGTCCTCCAGAATGTCGATCACATGTTCGAACCCTTCCGGTCCGCCGTAGTACGGGTCCGGAACTTCGGTGACGGACATCGTGGTGCAATAGTCGGTCATCATTTTCATCTTACCGCCGTACGCATTCTTCCTGTCCAGCGCCTTCAGGTTCCGCATGTTCGACGCGTCCATCGCCAGGATGAGGTCGAACCGTTCGAAGTCCGCCGCGTCGAACTGCCGCGCCCGGTGGGTGAGCGGATAACCGCGCTTCGCGGCATGGGAGCGCATCCGCGCGTCGGGGAGTTCGCCGATGTGGTATCCGGCCGTTCCCGCCGAATCGATCTCCACCGGCATCCCTGCCGCCATCGCGCGCATCACTCCTTCCGCGGCGGGCGAACGGCAGATGTTGCCGAGACAGACGAAGAGGACCTTGTACGGACGGGAGGCGGCGGAGGACATACGGTGTTCCGGACGATGTGAACGATGGAGGAAGGTACGGAAAAATATCGCGAGGACCCAGACGGAGGGAAGGGCTGTACAGAAGAACAGCCGGACGAGGCCGGCTGTTCGGGGTGTTCTACGGTGTAGGGTGTCAGGAAAGGGTCTGGGTGAAGGTCCGCAGCACCTTCCAGCGTCCGCCGTGATACTGCATCACCGTGGTGATCCGAACCTGTTCGTTATTGAAGAGACCGGTGGAGACCACCTGGGTGAGCGATGCGGGGAACGATGCCGGACGTTCGGCGGAGATGGTGACGGTGCCGCCGAGCATCGAGACGCGCCGGACGCTGATGGAGCTCTTCGCGGCGTCGCTGCCGAGTTCCGTGAGGGCGAGCGAGACGCCGGCGGTCGCCAGCTGCTCCGACTGCAGAGAGGACGATACCTCCAGCGCGCGCGCGAAGTTCGCCTGGTCCGCGCCGGAGAAGTTGACGGTGTAGACGCCGAGAATGGTATAGACGCCGGTCAGCAGGAGTATCTTAGATGTTCCCATCGCGTACCTCCCTGGATGTCAACTTTGAACCGCTGTGCATGTGGAATATATCGCCTTCATCTTGCTTACAATGTATCCTGTATCACGGGAGGGCACAAGGGAACAATCGTTAGAGCTCTTTAAGCCTAAAATTAGAGATTTCTAAGGAGGTTCTTAGAAAGTTCTAATATCCGACGGCCTGGTCCGGAATAAAAAACCCCCTTCCAACGGAAGGGGGTCGGGGAAAACCATCGGAATCGGCCTCTATTTGAGAAGCACCATCCGCCGGGTGATGGCTCGGCTCCCGGCCTGTAGACGGTAGAAATAGACGCCGCTGGAGAGGGGCCGGCCGTTGAACGATGCGCGGTGTTCGCCCGCACCGAGAGTTCCGTTCACGAGCAGCGCCACTTCACGGCCGATCACGTCATGGACCGACAGACGGACATCGGAACGGACCGGCAGCGAGAAGCGGATGGACGTTTCAGGGTTGAACGGATTGGGATGGTTCTGGGCCAGCGAGAACTCGGCGGGTGGTTCGACAGCGCCCGGAGTACGGAGACCGGTCGAAGCGAACGGCCATCCGGTACTGACGATAAGACCGTCCACCACCGCCTGCACAGAATTGCTCGAACTCCCCTGACGCAGCGCGACGGCGTTGATGTTGTCCTGTCCGGAGGTGCCGGTGTTCGAAATGAGCGGGGCGCCGGCGGCCTCTTCGGAGACCGGGACGCCGGACGGGAAGACCCACAGGTCCGCGCGGTCGTTGCCGCTCATGTTGATGGTGTACTTCATCACCGCAAGGTGCACGGTGTTCTTCGCGAACGTCGCGGCGCCGTACGTCGCGGTGGAGGTGTTGCTGATGCCGAAGTTGACCTGTCCGCCGGTGATGCGGACGAAGAGGCGCGACGAGAAGGCGGTGAAGGTGGTCGCGTTGCTCCGCTCGCCGATGTGCAGGAACTGGTCGCCGGTCTTCGCGGAGGCGGTGTCGGTCACGGAGACGAGCACGGCGGTGTAGACCGTCGCGTCCGCGCCGCTCTGCGCTTCGAAGTCGCGGTTCACGTCCTCGCCGCCGAGGTTCTTCAGCAGTACGGCGGAACCGATGCCGCTGCCGGGGTGTCCGGCGTACGTGAGGCCCGCCGTCGTGGCGGGACTGTTCGTGCCGGCGCCGCTGTGGGCGGACCATCCGTTCGCCGTGAGCGCGCCGGTGAAGTCGAAGTTCTCCGTCAGCAGTACGGAGGCGGTCGCGGAGCGGCCGTTGGCGACGAGATCGATCCCGGAGGAGGACGCGCCGGCGCTGACGCTCACCGCGGTGCGGGCGTTCGGATCGTCCGTCGCGCCGTCGCCCGATTCGCCGGCGCCGTTGTAGTACTCCGGCGTCACCGGATTGACGAACGACAGGCCGGTGTCGTCGTACGAGTACGGCCCCACGCTCGAACCTTCGATGAAGTCGGGATCGACGGGCTCGATGCGGACGTGATACAGGCCCGGAGCCAGTCCGGCGATGACGTAGTCGCCGGTGTTCTGCTCGAAGTAGTCCGTCACGGTGGAGAGCCGGTTCATCAGCGAATCGCTCCCGGTGCTCGAGGCGATGACGTTCGCTCCCCGGACCGGCGTACCGGCGGAGCGCGTCACCGAGCCGGCGATGGCGCCGGTCGCCGCCGCGAAACCGGGTGCCGGATAGAGCCGCGAAATGGAGGCGATGTCGTCCGGGTTCAGGTCACCGAGCGGCACGTCGTCGGCGGTGGAGGTGGGGAACATCGTGGGGACGTACTGCGTTGTCGACGCGTTGTTGACGAACTCGCCGTTGATCTGGCAGTGGTCCAGTCCCAGGAAATGCCCGAACTCATGGACGAAGGTGGACTTCCATTCGTCGTAGGTGAAGCTGTTGGCGTCCCCCATGGCCATGGAGCCGTTCATGAACGCCTCTCCTTCGTCATAGTAACCGTCGCCGTCCACATCCTCCACCCACGCGAACCCGATGACGACCTCTTTCGCTCCGGCGCCGAACATCGCGTCCGTGATTCCTCCGTCGCTGTCGAAGACGATGGGGTTGATGCCGTCGACCTTCACGCTGGCGAGCGTGGTGTACTGCAGGAAGTTCGAGGCGGTGACGTCCACCGGCAGCGTGTCGCCGGGCTGATGGTTGAAGGTGACGGACGCGGTCGCGACGTCCTCCCAGGTCTGGAAACTGGACACCGCCAGCGTACGGGCCTGTGCCGAGGTGAAGATGCCGAACGTGCCGCGGTCCAGATGGTAGCGGACGGTGTCCGATTTGAAGCGGACCGCTTTGCCGTTGTGGGTGGAGAGCGGACCGCCGGCGAACAGCGCCGGGACCGCCAGGAAGAGCGCGAAGGCCAGGAGTTTGTTCATTGCAGACGCTCCTTCCGCTCCGCCGCCAGGGTGCGGACGGCCGCAAGGAAATCGTTCAGCGGAACCTGTTGCGGGCCGTCGGAGGGTGCGGCGGTCCGGGCGGCGAACCGCTCGCGCTGCGCAGCGCTGATGGTCACACGCTTTCCCTGCGCCGTGCCGGTGACGCGGAACGTTCCCTGGCCCATGCCGACCGGGCTGGTCAGACCGAGCGTGCTCGGTTCGTGGAACATCGCCACCACTTCATCGCCGGGAGCGAAACGGGGAAGCTCGCTCAGTTTACGGCGGCCGCGCGCGTCGGTCCCCGCGACCATCATCACGGTGACCTCGCCGGAGGCCCCTCCGAGCAGGTCTTCGGCGACGGCGAAGGTGATGCGGTCCACCGTCAGCGACGTGGCGGGGTCGGTTTCGCGCACCGTACGGAGCACGGTGCCGTGGAAGGCGGTTCCCGCCTTGGCGACGATGGACTCGAGGGAGAGCCGGACCGTCCGTTGGGCATGGAGCGAAGGAACGAGCAGCAATAATGCGCAGAACGTTCCGAACATGGCGGTGCGAAGTGTCATGAGGTTCCTATTCTGTGAATGGTACGTGGAGAAATGCCGGCGGTACACGGAGGTCAACAGGCAGGGGAGGGACTGGACGCGTCGTCGCGCTGGGCTTTCGTTCCAAGAATAGCGAAAATTTGTCTTCTTTTCAAACGAATTGCTGGGGAAACCGATTGCTCCGGTGGAAATTTTCCGATACCTTTTGGCATACGCACCGAAAGGACCCCATGGAACACATCGCCGACCTGCTTCTGGCCAATGACCTCTATCTCCTCATCGCCGTCGTGCTGGCGCTGGCCATCGTTTTCTCCATCATCAAGAAGGTCCTGAAACTGCTCCTGTACGCCGTCATCGCGCTCGCGGCGTTCGTCGCGTACGTCTATTATACCGGTACTCCGGTGCAGGAGGTCATCGAACAGGGGACCGAAGCGGTACGCAAGGCGGAGAAAGAGGTGAAAGAGAATGAAACGGTGCAGGAAGTGAAGAAGAAAGCGGAACAAGAGCTCAAACAATGACCGGAACGTCGGATCCATTCTGGGATGCACGGTACTCCGCCGGGGAATATGCCTACGGCACGGAGCCATCCCTCTATTTAAAAACTTGTCTCGCCGCAATGCCGCCGGGCCGCGCCCTCTTTCCGGCGGAAGGGGAGGGACGGAACGCGGTGTACGCCGCGCAGTGCGGGTGGGATGTGACCGCGTTCGACGGTTCCTCCGAAGGGAGACGGAAAGCGCTTGCCCTCGCCGCGGTGCGCGGCGTGACGCTGGACTACCGGCTGATGCGGTTCGGCGACCTGGACTTTCCGGATGCGTCGTTCGATCTCATCGCGCTCATCTTCGTGCATCCTCCGCCGGAGGAACGGCGCTCGCTCCACCGGCGTCTCGCTTCATTGCTGAGACCGGGAGGCCGGGTGCTGCTCGAGGTCTTCAGCGTGGAACAGCTGCGCTTCTCCTCAGGAGGTCCGAAGGATCCGGCGATGCTCCACACGCCGGATCAGCTGCGCGCCGAGTTCGCCGCGCTCCGCGAAACGCGCTGCACCGTCGAGACGCTCCTGCTCACCGAAGGGGCGTTCCATCAGGGTGAGGCGAGCGTGCTGCGCGCGGAGTTCGTACGGGAGCGGTGATGAAGGGAAGGAGCGGATGCGTTCGGCGGATGATACGATGAGGCCCGGAATGTACCCCCCTCAATGGAACGCCGGCGGTCTCTCCGCCGGCTCCTACCACGCGGTCCGGAAGATGCCTCTGGTCAAATGACAGTCAGGAATCCTATGAAACCCTTCCCGTGTTTCCTCTTGGTCCTCCTCTTCGCCGCATCGGCCGCTCCGGCGCAGGGAGTGCCGTTCACCGGCATCCAGACGCATTTCGGACAGTTCTACCGGGCGGACATGGACTCGGTCAGCATGGAGGCGCAGCTCGACCTCGTCCAGCAGGCGGGCATCGGCGCCGTCCGGGACGAATGCTACTGGGCGGACGTGGAGAAGGAGCGGGGAGTGTACGTCTTTCCGAAAGCGGTGGACGATTTCGTGGACGCCGCCGCTCGCCGGGGCATCGCCGTGCTCCTCATCCTCGACTACAACAATCCGCTCTATGCGCCCCACGCCGGTGCGCAGGTGACCACCGATTCCAACCGCGCGGCGTACGCGAAGTACTGCGTCGAAACGGTGAAGCGTTACTCGCCGAAAGGGGTGAAGCAGTACGAACTGTGGAACGAACCGAACCTGCCGATGTTCTGGGACCCGACCCCGAACGCCGCCAACTACGCCGCCCTCATCAAGGCGGCCTACCCCGAGATCAAGAAAGCGGACTCCTCCGTCACCGTCATCGCCGGCGCCACGTCGCCGCTCGAAGGACAGGCGGCTCCGAACATCCCCTGGACCACCTTCATCGCGGGCATCGTCTCCAACGGCGGGCTCACGGCGATGGACGCCCTGTCGTTCCATCAGTACCGCGTTGACAAGGCGCCTGAAACGTGGCTCGGGACCGACGTACAGATGGCGCTCTCGTTGACCGCCGGCGCCAAACCGCTCTGGATCACCGAGGTCGGATACCACACGTCGTCGCTCTGGCCTTACACCACCACCGAGACGCAGGCGGACTATGTGACGCGGATGTACCTGTTGGGTCGTTCCTATCCCGCCCTGAAGCGCATCTCGTACTACGACCTGAAGAACGACGGAAACGAAGCGAACAACGCCGAACACAACTACGGTGTGCTGCTGTTCGACCGTACGCCGAAGCCGGCGTACACCGCGCTGAAGACGATGAACGCCGCGCTCGGTTCGAAGCCGTTCGTCTCCCTCACGTCCTCGTCGGACAATTATACGGCGGTGTTCGGTCCCCCCGGTGACCGTACGCTCGCGCTCTGGAACCCCCTTTCCTCCGTGCAACGCACGGTGAAGATGGCCGCACGCTCCGCGTACGTCTCGGACCGCAACGGTGTCCGGAAACTGTACGTCACCGCCGACAGCACGCTCACGGTGACGAGTTCACCGTCGCCGAGGTACGTCATGGAACGTGCCGTGACGCCCGGACTCAAATCGCTCACGGTGGAACCGAAGACCCTCCTGCTCGGCACCGGGCAATCGTTCGCCTTCCGGCTTTCCGGGAACGACTCGTCCGGCGTACCGGCGGAGATCTCTCCGGCCGCTGCGTCATGGAGCGTCATCGGCGGCGGAAGCATCGGCGGGGACGGGAAGTACACCGCCGCCGGCGCCGGAACGGTCCGGATCGCCGCGTCGTTCGGCGGGCTCACCGACACCGCGGCGGTGACGGTGTTCGTGCAGAGCGGGAGTCTGGTGATGACGTCGTTCGATGACGCGGCACCGTGGACGCTCTCCGTGCTCAATCTCGATTCCGCCGCCTCCGCGTTCACCATCTCGGCCGAACAGTCGGTGAGCGGCGGAACATCCGGGAAACTGTCGTACCGGTTCAAACACCGGACCGGCCTCGGCGTCTCTTCCTACCGGGCGTATCTCGGCACGGAGATGCCGGTACCGGGCATCCCCGAATCGTTGTCCGTGAACGTGTACGGGAACGGGCAGCCGCACCGCATCGAGTTCCGGTTCCGCGACCTGTTCGGCGATTATTTCTCCCGCACCGCCGCAGACCAGCCGGTGAGCTGGAACGGGGAATGGCGCCCTGTCCGCATCTGGATGAAAGGATTCGGTTCCGGCGTGGACTATCCGCTCACGCTGGACCGGCTGACGGTGTACACGGTGTCGAGCGTGCTTGCGGTGGACAGCGTCTACTCCGGTACCATCTACCTCGACGACGTGCGGAGCATCTTCGGCCCCGTCCAGGACGTACGGTCGCCGGACGGACCGCCGTCCCGTTTCCGTTTCCTTCCCGCATTTCCCAATCCCTTCAATCCAGAGACCACCCTGTCGTTCGAGCTGCCGGTCGCGTCCGACGTGTCCGTGACCATGTACGACCTGCTCGGCCGTGAAGTGTCGGTGCCGTTCCGGGAGCATCGTTCCGCCGGAACCCATTCCTTCCGTTGGAGCGCCTCCGGCCTTCCTTCCGGCCTCTATGTGTGCCGCATATCCGCGGGTGCTCACCACGCGGTCCAGCGACTCCTCCTGCTCCGCTGATCTTTCAAAAAAAACCTTGACATTACAGCCATTTCGAGTTAAGTTAACGCTAAAGTAAACGATATAGTGCGAGAAAACCCCATGAAACCCACCACCTCCGTCCTTTTTCTCATCATCCTTCTTCTCCTTTCCGCGTCGGTACCCGTGGCCGCGCAGGGAACGCTGCAGGGAGCCGTCGCCGATTCCGTCAACAGGGAACGGCTCGTCGGCGCGAACATCTTCCTGAAGGGGACCGCCGTCGGCGCCATCTCGGACATCAACGGCGAGTACCGCATCGGCGGCGTCAAACCGGGAACGTACACGGTTCGTTTCTCCTACCTCGGGTACAAGACGACGGAGCGGACGGTCACGCTCGGCGACGGCCAGACGCTCGTCGTCAACTCCGCGCTGGTGCCGGACGTCATCGAAGGGCAGGAGGTGGTCATCACCGCCCAGGCGCGCGGTCAGCTCTCCGCCATCAACCAGCAGCTGAAGTCCACCACGCTGGTGAACGTCGTCTCCGAAGAGAAGATCAAGGAACTTCCCGATGCGAACGCGGCGGAGGCGATCGGCCGGCTGCCCGGCGTCTCGCTCATCCGGTCCGGCGGGGAAGCGAACAAGGTCATCCTCCGCGGCATGACGGACAAGTACGCCCGGGTCACCATCGACGGCGTCGGCATCGCCACGACGGACTCCAACGCGCGCGGGGTGGACCTGAGCATGATCTCGCAGGGGACCCTCTCGGGCGTCGAAGTGTACAAATCGCTCACGCCGGACAAGGACGCCGACGCCATCGCGGGAAGCATCAATCTGGTGACGAAGACCGCTCCCGACGAGATGAAGGTGCGCGTGGACGCTCGGGGGAACTACAACCGGCTGAAGCCCACGTTCGAGCAGTACGATTTCTCCGGCTACTACGGCCAGCGCTTCTTCGACGGCGTGTTCGGCGTGCAGCTCACCGGCAATCTGGAGGCGAAGGACCGGAGCAGCGAGCGGCTGCGGGTGAACTTCGACAACACGCTGGACCCCGGCACCAGTCATGCCGTCGACTGGGGGGTGGACAACGTCATCCTGAACTTCACCGACGAAGAGCGGACCCGGAACGGGCTCAGTCTCTTCTTCGACCTCAACACGCCCGACAGCGGCGTCATCCGGTTCAACAACGTCTACAGCGGGACGGAACGGAACATCCTGTCGCACCTGCGCGACTACCCGAACGGCGCGTCGGACCTCATCTCCAATGCGAACGGCGTCTCGTACATCTACAACTACTCCGAGCAGGAGATCAAGACCTACAACAGTTCGCTGCGGGGCGACAACCACCTGCTCGGCCTGGACATCGTCTGGGGCGCCTCGTTCTCGCAGTCCCGTTCGACCACGCCGTTCGAGCACGAACTGCAGTTCTCCGAGAATTCGGAGACCGGCGTGTCGGGGATGCGGGGTATCGCGGGGGTGCACTACCACGGGCCGCCGGAGGTGTTCATGGACTACGCGTACAACAACTTCTCGAAGGCGACCCTTTCCTGGGGGTTCTTCAACAACCGCGACAACTACGAGCGGGAGCGCACCGTGTACGTCGATATCTCGAAGAAGTACACGGCCGGCGACCTGTTCGCCGGCGACTTCAAGTTCGGCGGAAAGTACAAAGGCAAGGACCGCATCCGGAAGAGCCGCCAGGAGTTCTCGCCGTACTATACGCAGGACTACAACTTCATCCAGAACGACGACGGTACCCTCTCGCCGAAGAACTACGCCGGAACGTACTTCCAGGACTATCAGGAGCAGAGCGGGCTGGTGATGTTCCAGAACTTCCTGGCGCCGACGCCCACCCGGCGCGATATCTTCACCCGCTTCGCGATGTATCCCCTCATCGAACGGGAGGCGATCGTCCAGTGGTACAAGCTCAACCAGAACGGATACGGCACGGTGCCGGAGTACGCGAACAATCCGCTGGAGGACGGGAACTTCTACGACGTGGACGAGCGCATCACCGCGGGGTACGTGATGAACACGTTCAACATCGGCGAAGCGGTGACCCTCATCGCCGGTGTGCGGCTGGAGAAGGAGGACAACGACTACCTGGCGCGGTACTCGCTGAACACGGTCTCCGGTTTCCCGGTGCCGCAGGGGAAGTTCAAGGACACGACCGCGTCGTACAGCGAGACGAACACTTTGCCGCACCTGCACCTGACGCTGCGGCCCACGGACTTCCTGAACGTCCGGCTGGCGGCCTACAAGGCGCTGGCGCGTCCGGACTTCAGTTCGCGGCTCGCCTCCTTCATCGCCGACGGCTCGAACTGGGTGGTGCTCGGCAATCCGAACCTGCGGAACGCGAAGGCGTGGAACTACGAGGTGAACACCACCTTCTTCGGCGGCATCATCGGCATGATCTCCGTCTCCGCCTTCTATAAGGAGATCACCGACCTCTCCAACACCACCAACCGGATGGTGGCCAACAACAATCCTCTCACCAGCGGCGTCACGCTCTTCGACAGTCTCGGCATCGGGTTCAACAATCCGTACGGGAGCAACCAGTTCTCCATGCGGGTGAACGTGCCGTACAACGTGCCGATCCCCGCGAAGGTCTGGGGTTTCGAGTACGAGCATCAGGCGAACCTGAACTTCCTGCCGGGCTACCTGCAGTACCTGGTGCTGTCGTACAATTTTTCGCTCATCCGGTCCGAGCAGCACACCCTCACCTGGAAGACGTACACGACGTACGACACCACCGACTCGCCGTTCGGTCCCGTCATCACGCCGACCGCGCACAATTACTACGAGCTCGTGAAGAACAAGCTCTTCAACCAGCCCGAGTTCTTCGGCAACTTCGCCGTCGGGTACGACATCGGCGGACTGTCGACGCGCCTCTCCCTCTTCTACCAGGGGGACTTCCCGCGCTCCTACTCCGCGGACGGCGAGTTCCAGAGCATCACCAACAAGTTCACGCGGTGGGACCTCTCGGTCAAATACAAGGCGACCGAGTACCTCTCCATCCTGTTCAACGTGAACAACCTGAACGATTTCGAGGAGCGGACCTCGTCCGACCATATCGTCGACCCGTACTGGTCGAACAACACGTCGCGCCTGCGGTACGGACTCACGTCCGACCTCGGAGTGCGCATCGATCTGTGACCGCAGTGCCATGAACCACCAATCCACACGTTCCCATCAACCATCTCAGGAGGTCGTTATGCGATTGCTACGCTTCATCCTTCTCGCGGTGCTGGCCGTTCTGCCGGCATCCCTCTCGGCCCAGGAGGCCGTCCTTCGCCTGCCGCCGTACACGGTGAGCGGCAAGTTCCTCAACCAGCAGATCGCCGAGGACACCGCGGCGAACGGTTTCGTCGCCAACCGCGTCTACGTGCTGCAGCGCGGCGGACTGTACCTCTCCAACGCCATCTTCCGCAACGTGGGCTGGCATCTCAAGATCCGGGCGAACGACAGCGTCGCCGGCCGTCTGCCGGTGCTGATGCTCTACCCGACCGCTTCGGGCACCCCTCCGGGACAGGCGTTCGACGTGCGCGGCGACATCACGCTGAAGAACCTCTTCATCACCGGATACTATGAACTGGTCGATTCCAACCTGAACAACCTGCAGGGTTCGCTGATGAACACCGGCGCCGCCGGGGCCAACATCACCATCGACAGCTGCGTCCTCTCCAACACCAACGGCAACCATCTCCGTACGGACCAGGCGCCGAAGAACGTGAAGATCACCAACACCACGTTCGCCAACATGGGCTTCCTCGGCCGCTCGAACCTCGGCGCGGGCAAGGGGATCGACGTGCGTGCCGGTTCGGTGGACACGCTCATCATCCAGAACTGCACGTTCGTGAACTGGCTGGACCGCGTGGTGCGGCACTACAACAGCACCGCCGCCATCAAGTACTTCAAGTTCGACCACAACACCCTCGTGAACGGCGGTTCCTTCCACGGCATCCTCTCCCTCGGAAAGGTCGGCTACAAGTCCATCATCACGAACAATCTGCTGTACGACGCCTTCGGGTTCGGCAACGACACCGACGCCACCCGGCAGGCGGAGTTCACGGACAGCCAGGAAAAGGACCCGTTCGGCAAGGCGCGGATGACGTGGATCATGTCCGCACCGAACGACACCACCGTGTGGACGGTCTCGAACAACTACTATGCGGTCTCCGATTCGCAGCAGGGTTTCTACACCCGGTGGGCCTCCGCCGGCGTCACGGGCGAAGGCTCCCCGCTGACCTGGCACATCAACGCCAAGATCGGCGCCGACTCGACCAACGCGTTCAAGAAGGTCTCGCTCCGCTTCTCCAAGATCCCGAAGGGGATGTTCAACCTGATGGACTGGTACCGCAGCCCCTCCGGAGGCAACAAGACGAAGAACACGCCGACCACCGCGTGGGTGCGCGCCCTGCATGATTTCGACCGTAAAGGGTTCCAGTACGTGCGCGACACGCTGAACGGCTCGTTCTATGCGAGCATGAACCTCTCCGCTGCGTCGACGGACGGCAAGGTGATCGGCGATACGCGCTGGTCGTACCTCGGCTCCACCGGCGTCGGACAGGACGGCGCCGTCCCGGCGGTGTACTCGCTGGAGCAGAACTATCCGAACCCGTTCAACCCTTCCACCGTCATCACCTACCGGATCCCGGTGACGGGTATGGTGTCGCTGAAGGTGTACAACCTCATCGGCCAGGAAGTGGCGACGCTGGTCAACGGCGTGCAGACGGCCTCCTCGTACGAGGTGCCGTTCGATGCGTCGAAGCTCTCGAGCGGCATCTATTTCTACACCCTCCGCTCGGGTGACTTCGTCCAGACCCGCAAGATGATGCTTCTCAAGTGACGTTCCGCCGCCGGGGGGATTGCCTCTCTCCGGCGGCGCTGCCGCCTCACGTGCCGCTGTGGACGTGATGCCCGTTTTCCGTACATTCTGTTCCGAGTTCCCGTCGCTCATGCCGGTCTCCGTCCGACATACCATCCTGTGTTGTGCCCTCTCGCTGCTCAGCGGCGTGCCGATGACGGCGGGGGAGGATACGCCGACCGCCGCCGGTATCGCCGCCCGCGTCGTGCGTCCCGTCTTCCCGGACCGGACGTTCGACATCACCGCGTACGGCGCGAAGGGTGACGGAACGGCCGATGCCACGGAGGCGATCCGCAGGGCGGTGACCGCCTGCACGGAATCCGGCGGCGGAAGAGTGCTCGTCCCGTCCGGCACGTACCTCACCGGTCCCATCCATCTCGAGAGCGGCGTCGAACTGCACCTGGCCGACGGTGCGGTGGTACGGTTCAGTACCGATCCGTCGCGGTATCTGCCGCTGGTCCGGACCCGCTGGGAAGGGATGGAAGTGATGAACTATTCGCCGCTCATCTACGCGTTCCGGAAGAAGAACATCGCCGTCACAGGGAAGGGAGTCCTGGACGGACAGGGGAGCTCGGAACACTGGTGGCCATGGAAGGGGAAGAGCGACGACGGAGGATGGAAACCGGGCATGCCGCACCAGAAGGCGGGGCGGGACCGTTTGCTGGCGATGACCGAGAACGGGACGCCGGCGGCGGAACGGGTGTTCGGCGACGGGTACTATCTTCGTCCGAGCTTCTTCCAGCCGTACGAATGCACGAACGTGCTGGTGGAAGGGGTGACGTTCCGCGACGCGCCGATGTGGTTCATCCACCCGGTGCTCTGCACGAGCGTGACGGTCACGGGCGTGACGGTGCAGGGGCACGGTCCGAACAACGACGGCTGCAACCCCGAATCGTCGCGCGACGTGCTCATCGAGGATTGCTTCTTCGACACGGGGGACGACTGCATCGCCGTCAAGTCCGGACGGAACCGCGATGGGCGCGACATCGGCGTGCCGAGCGAGAACATCGCTGTGCGACGCTGCCGCATGAAGGAGGGGCACGGCGGCGTCGTCATCGGCAGCGAGGTCTCCGGCGGCGCGCGGAACATCGCGGTGGAGGAGTGCACGATGGACAGCCCGCGTCTCGACCGCGCCATCCGCATCAAGACCAACTCCGTCCGCGGCGGCACCGTCGAGAACATCGCGGTGCGGAACCTCACCGTGGGGCAGGTGGCCGAAGCGGTGGTGCTGGTGGACTTCAACTACGAGGAGGGGGACGCCGGCGCCCACACGCCCATCGTGCGGAACATCCTGCTCGAGAACGTCACGGCCCGGTCCGGTCCGTACGCCTTCTTCCTGAAAGGGTACCGCCGTTCCCCTGTCACCGGCATCACGGCGCGGGACTGCACCTTCGACGGCATCACGGCCGGGAACGTGTTCCAACACACCGATGGCATCCGGTTCACCAACGTCATCATGAACGGGAGGCCGTTGAGCGCTCCCCGGTAAACCTATGAAGACCGTCATCGTTCTCATCCTGTCCGCCCTCTGTCTGTCCGCCCAGCCCTCCCGGCCGTGGTCCGTCCGCATCGGGAGCAGCTTCATCGCGCTGCACCCGGACACCATCGTCTATCCGGACGAGGCGAAGTCCCGCCGATGGAACTACGAACAGGGGCTGATGATGGAGGCGTTCTACCAGCTGTGGCGCCACACCGGAACGAAGGAGTACCTGTCGTACGTCCGGAAGAACCTGGACCATTACATCGCCGCCGACGGGAGCATCCGCACGTACGAGCTGACGGAGTTCAACATCGACAATGTCACGCCGGGGCGCGCCGCGCTGCGGATGTACGCCGAGACCGGCGCCGTGCGGTACCGCGCCGCGGCGGACACGGTCCGCCGTCAGCTGGCGCTGCATCCCCGCACCGCGGAGGGGGGCTTCTGGCACAAGAAGATCTATCCGTTCCAGATGTGGCTCGACGGACTGTACATGGCCGAGCCGTTCTACGCGCTGTACGCGGAGACGACCCGCGACACCGCACTGTTCGACGATATCGTCCGGCAGTTCCGGCTCATCGAACGGCACACGCGAGACACGCTCTCCGGACTCTACGTCCACGGCTATGACGAGAGCCGGAACCAGCGCTGGGCGGACCCGGTCACCGGCCGGTCGCCGAACTTCTGGGGACGTTCGCTCGGCTGGTACGCCATGGCGATGGTCGACGTGCTGGACCACCTTCCCCGGCACCATCCGTACCGTCCGGTGATGGAACGGTCGTTCCGCCGGTTCATGGAGAGCGTGCTGCGGTACCGGGATGAAGGAAGCGCGGCCTGGTATCAGGTGGTGGACCGGCCCGGAGCGGCGGGGAACTACCTGGAAGCGTCCGCCTCGGCCATGTTCACGTACGCGTTCGCCAAAGGGGTGAACGCCGGCCTGCTTCCCGTCTCGTTCGCCGCGGAAGCGCGCCGCTCGTTCGACGGCCTCGTGAAGCGGTTCGTGACCGTCGATCCGGAGGGACGCATCTTCCTCCATGACGTGTGCCGGGTCGCGGGCCTCGGCGGGAATCCGTACCGCGACGGCAGTTACGAATACTACATCAGCGAACCGCGCCGCACGAACGACTTCAAGGGATACGGTCCCTTCCTCCTCGCGGCCATCGAAGTGGAACGGCTGACGGTGCGATGACGCTGCGGCTCATCATCCTGCTCGCGTGTCTCATCGCCGGCGGACCGGACGACGGCGCGGTCGTGCGGATCTTTCTTGCGGGGGACTCGACCATGGCGGACAAACCGCTGACCGCCAATCCGGAACGGGGATGGGGACAGATGCTGCCCGCCTTCCTGTCGCCGCAGACCGTCGTCTTCAACCACGCGAAGAACGGACGCAGCACGCGCAGCTTCCAGCATGAAGGGCGGTGGGACGCGCTCCTGTCGAAGCTCCGGACGGGGGATCATGTGTTCATCCAGTTCGGTCACAACGATTCGAAGAGGGAGGACACGGCCCGCTTCGCCGATGCGCGGGGCGACTACCGGAAGAATCTCGTTCGTTTCGTGAACGATGTCCGTTCCCGCGGCGGCATCCCGGTCCTCCTCACGCCGGTGGTGCGGAGGAACTTCACCGACCGGGGTGCGTTCGTGGACAAGCATGGCGAGTATCCGGACGTCGTGAGGGAAGTCGCGAAGGAGACGGGAGCGGCGCTGATCGACCTGCACCGCTCCAGCCGTGCGAAGCTGGAAGAACTGGGTGATGAACGGTCCAAAGCATTGTTCCTCCTCTCGGTGCCGGCGGGACGGTACGCCGCTCTGCCGGGCGGGAAAACGGACAACACGCATTTCACCCGGACCGGCGCGATGGCGGTGGCGAAGCTGGCGGCGGACGGCATCCGTTCGTCCGGACTCCCGCTGGCGGCGTATGTGACCGACGCTCCTCCGCTCCCCGAGGGCCGATGGACGGTCGGACTGGACCAGTTCTATAATAATGAGCGGAAGCGCATCGGCGATACGGCGTCGGTGCGGTATCACTACACCTGGAACGACACGGCCGACAGCGGATTCTCGGAGCTGGCGGCGCTGTTCGACCGGGCGGGTGGGGATATCGACACGCTGAGCAGTGCGCCGACCCGTGAAACGCTGGCGGCGCTCGATGTCTATATTATCGTGGACCCCGACACACCGAAAGAGAGCCCGTCGCCGAACACGATGCAGGATGCGGAGGCGGCAGCCATCGAGGAGTGGGTGCGAGGCGGAGGGACGCTGCTGCTCTTCTCCAACGACCGGGGGAACGCCGAGTTCGAGCGGTTCAACTCGCTGGCGGAGCGGTTCGGTCTTCGGTTCAACGGCGATTCGTACCAGGATGTGAAGAACAACCGGTACGACGACGGCCGGGTCACCGCGCTGCCGGCGCATCCGCTCTTCGAGGGGGTGGAGCATCTCTTCCTGAAGCAGGTGACGACCATCGACTGCCGCGGTGCGGCCGCTCCGGTCCTGACCCTCCCGTTCGGGACGGTCATCGCCGAATCGAGGGCCGGCCGCGGACGCGTGCTGGCGGTCGGCGATCCCTGGCTGTACAACGAATACCTCGACAACCGCCGACTGCCGGCGGGGTACGAGAACCGCCGTGCGGCGGAACAACTGGTGCGTTGGGTCCGTTCGGACCTGCCGCTCCGTCACTGACGAACCCATGGTACGCAAAGGCTTCCAGGTCAAACTCTCCGACATCGCCAAGAAACTGAACGTCACCACTGTGACGGTCTCGAAGGCGCTGCGCGGCCACCCGGACATCTCCGCCGAGACGAAGCGCCGCGTGCAGGCGGCGGCGAAGGAGCTCGGCTACGTCCCGAACTTCATGGCGCGGAACCTCTCCTCCAAACAGTCGCGCACCATCGGCGTCATCGTGCCGAAGCTGGCGCACTTCTTCTTCTCGGCGGTCATCGAATCCATCTACGACGCCGCGTTCGAGAACGGGTACGAGATCATCCTCACCGTGTCGCAGGAGAATCCGGAGCGCGAGATCCAGCACATCCAGACCCTGCTCGCGATGCGGGTGGACGGGCTCATCATCTCCGTCACGGAGAACACCATCGATTACTCCATCTTCGACACCATCCGGAAGTCGGGGCTCCCCATCACCTTCATCGACCGCATCATCCCGCTGAAGGAGTTCAACACCATCACGACGGACGACTACGCCGGCGCCTTCATGGCGACGGAGCAGGCCATCTCGTGCGGGTACAAGAAGCTCGGCACCATCGGCGGTTTCCAGCACACCAACATCGGCCGTGACCGTCTGAAGGGGTACAAGGACGCATTGAAGAAGCACCGGCACGCCATCTATCCCGAGCGTATCGTGCTCGGAGGGTTCGGCGAGCAGGACGGGTATAAGGGCTTCATGAAGCTGTACAGTTCGGGCAATCTGCCGGAGTTCATCCTGGCGGTGAGCTTCCCGGTGGCGCTCGGCATCTACCGGGCGGCGCAGGAACTGGGGCTGAAGATCCCGAAGGACTTCGACATCATCTGTTTCGGCACCGGCACGTTCAACCAGCTGCTGAAGCCGACCCTGACGATGATCGACCAGCCCGCGGCAGCCCTCGGCCGGGCCGCCGTGGAACTGACGCTGGAGCACATCCGCACCGGCGAGAGCTTCGTGCCCAAGCATCTCAAACTGCCGACGAAGATCGTGTACGGCGAGACCTGTTTCCGGAAGGAGTTCAAGACGAAGCGATGACGCGGCACGGTCACATCCTGCTCCTGTTGGCGGCGTTCGTGTCGGAAACGCTCTCTGCGCCGCGGTACGACGCGGTGGTGGCGCGCGACGGGAGCGGCACGGTGCGCACCATCCAGGCGGCGTTGGACCTGGCGCCGTCGCGGGGGGCGGAACCGTTCATCATCTTCGTGAAGAAGGGGGTCTACAACGAGAAGCTGTTCGTCACGAAGAGCAACGTCGCGCTCGTCGGCGAGCACCCGGACAGCACCATGATCGTCTTCGCGGAACTGCGCCGCGACTGGAACGCGTCGATGAAAGGGAACGACTGGGGCACGGCGGTGGTGAACATCGACTCGTCCGTCACCGACCTGACGCTGATGCGTCTCACGGTGTACAACAACTACGGCGCCCTCTCCGGCGTGCGCGACCACCAGTTCGCCGTCTGGGGGAAGGGGACGCGCATCATCCTGCAGGAGTGCCGCGTCGTCTCGGAAGGGGGCGACGCGCTCAGTCTCTGGAACGAACGGAACGGGATGTACTACCATGCGGAGTGCCGGTTCGAAGGATGGGTCGATTTCGTCTGTCCGCGCGGCTGGTGCTACATCACACGGAGCAGTTTCTACGGCCACAACCTCACGGCAAGTCTGTGGCATGACGGGAGCGCCGATCCGGACCAGAAGTTCGTCATCGTCGATTCCCGCTTCGACGGTGTGTCCGGATTTCCGCTCGGACGGCATCACCGGGACGGACAGTTCATCTTCGTGAACGCGGTGTTCTCGTCCGCCATGGCCGATTCGGCCATCGCCTATCCGTCGTACTCCCCCAACGCGCGGCCCTGGACGTGGGGCCGGCGGCATTATTATCACAACTGTCACCGCGAGGGGGGCGATTTCGCATGGTTCGCGGACAACTTCGACCGCTATCCCGGCGGACTCACTCCCGATGCGGTGACGCCGCAGTGGACCTTCGGCGGACGGTGGGACCCCGAACGGACCCTCCGCACCATCAATGAACGGATCCGATGAGAACGTTTCTGGCCATCACCGCCTTTGTGCTCACCGCCGTCGTACCGGCTCGGACGGGCGTGTACCATGTCGCTCCGGACGGTCTGGACACGAATCCCGGCACCCTCGTGCAGCCGTTCAAGACCATCACCAAGGCGGTCTCCGTCTCCGTCGCGGGCGACACCATCCTCCTGCGCGGCGGCAGCTACACGCTCACGTCGCCCGTGAGCATCTCGAAGAAAGGGAACGCCTCGGCGCGCTACCATCTGTTCGCCTATCCCGGGGAGCGGCCGCTTCTCGACTTCTCCTCCATGCCCGTTTCGGGCAGCAACCGCGGCTTCAACTTCAGCGGGCATTACTGGCACGTTCGGGGGCTTGACGTGAAGGGGGCGGGGGATAACGGCATGAACCTGAGCGGTTCCAACAATGTCATCGAGTTCTGTTCCTTCTTCGAGAACCGCGACACCGGCCTGCAGATGGGAGGCGGAGCCTCCAACAACACCGTCATCAACTGTGACGCATACTATAACGCGGACCCCGGCAACGGCAACGCGGACGGTTTCGCCGCGAAGCTCGACGTCGGCACCGGGAACACGTTCGTCGGCTGCCGCGCATGGCAGAATTCGGACGACGGCTGGGACGGGTACCTGCGCGGCGCGAACGACGTACGGACGACGTACGACCGCTGCTGGGTCTTCCGGAACGGCTACCTGAAGGACGGTTCGCCGAGCAGCGGCAACGGCAACGGATTCAAGATGGGAGGCGGAGACACGAGCAACGTGAGCAACTGGGCGCATCATGTGACGATGACCCGCTGCATCGCCTACGGGAATCGGGTGAAGGGCTTCGACCAGAACAACAACGCCGGGTCCATGGTGCTCATCAATTGCACCGGGTACGGCAACGGCACCAACTACAGCATCATCCGTCCGCTCCGCGCGGCCGATTCGGCCGTCGTGACGAACGGCGTCTCGCTCGGCATCCACGGTTCGCTCAACGGGTTCGTGCGGCAGGACCATAATTCATGGACCATCCCGGTCGAGACGACGGAGCAGGATTTCGTGTCGGTGGATGCGGCGCTGCTGACGGCCCCCCGCGCCGCCGACGGTTCACTGCCGGAGATCGGATTCCTCCGTCCGGCGCAGGGGAGCGACCTCATCGATGCGGGAATTGACGCCGGTCTCCCGTTCTTCGGCGCGGCGCCGGACCTCGGCGCGTTCGAGACCGAGTACACGTCGTGGGTCCGAGAGTCGCCCTCCGTTCCCGCCGCAGTGACGCTCCATCAGAACCATCCGAATCCGTTCAATCCCGAGACCGTCATCGAGTTCGTACCGCACCGGAGCGGCGACGCGGTCCTCACCGTCACCGACATGCTCGGCCGGCGGGTGGAGGAGCCGTTCCGGGGACCGGTCACGGCGGGCGTGCGGTACCGGGTCCGTTTCTCCGGCCGCGACCTCTCGAGCGGCGTCTACCTGTACTCCGTCCGCTCCGGCGGAACGGTCCAATCCCGACGAATGCTGCTGATGCGATGACAAGGAACCCTATGGCACACACCGATTTCATCACCGAGAACTTCCTGCTGACCAACCGCACGGCCGAGAGACTGTACCACGACCATGCGGAGCACCAGCCCATCATCGACTACCACTGCCACCTTTCCCCTGCGGAGATCGCGCAGGACAAGCGGTGGGAGAACATCACGCAGATATGGCTGTACGGCGACCATTACAAATGGCGCGCCATGCGGACGAACGGCGTACCGGAGGAGTTCATCACCGGACCGGCGTCCGACCGTGAGAAGTTCCAGCGCTGGGCGGCGACGGTGCCGAAGACCCTCCGCAATCCGTTGTATCACTGGACGCACATGGAGATGAAGAAGCCGTTCGGCATCACGGGACCCCTCCTGAACGAACGGACCGCGCCCGAGGTGTGGGAGCGCGCCAACGCGTACCTCGCCTCGCCGGCCGGCTCCTGCCGCGGCATCATGCGGACGTTCGACGTCCGGCTGGTGGTGACGACCGACGATCCGACGGACACGCTCGAACACCACCGGCAGATACGCCAGGACGCCGCATGTCCCACCATCGTGCTCCCGGCGTTCCGTCCGGACAAAGCGATGGCGGTGGAGGATCCGGCCGCGTTCCGCACCTGGACGGAAAAACTGGCAGCGGCCGCCGGCGTCTCCATCTCATCGTACGGCGATTTCCTGACCGCGCTCCGGAAGCGGCACCAGTTCTTCCATGAAATGGGGTCCCGGGTGTCGGACCACGGGCTCGAGACGGCGTACGCGGAAGAGTACACCGAGAAGGAGGTCTCCGCCATCTTCACGAAGGTGTTCGGCGGCGCACGGCTCTCGCCGGACGAGACGCTCAAGTTCAAGTCCGCGATGATGTACGAGTTCGGCGTCATGAACCACGAACGGGGCTGGGTGCAGCAGTATCACCTCGGCGCGCTCCGCAACGTGAACCGGCGGATGTTCCGCACGCTCGGCCCGGACACCGGCTACGACGTCATCGGCGATTTCGAGATCGCCCGTCCGCTGGCCGCATTGATGGCCCGACTCGACGACGAGGACAAGCTGGCGCGGACCATCGTCTACAACCTCAACCCCCGGGACAACGACCTGATGGCGGCGATGATCGGCGCGTTCCAGGACGGGCGCATCGCCGGGAAGGTGCAGTACGGCAGCGCGTGGTGGTTCCTGGACCAGAAGGACGGCATCGAGAAGCAGCTCAACGCCCTCTCCAACCTGGGCCTGCTCAGCCGCTTCATCGGCATGCTGACCGATTCGCGCAGCTACCTCTCATATCCGCGGCACGACTACTTCCGGCGCGTCCTCTGTTCCGTGCTCGGCGACGAGATGGAGCGCGGGCTGCTTCCGAACGACCTTCCGCTCGTCGGCCGGATGGTGGAGGACATCAGTTACAACAACGTGAAAGAGTACTTCGGATTCCGGGTGAACGAACCACGATCGGCAGGAGCGGCAGCATGAGTCAATCCGTGATGAAGATACGGCCGGAGGACAACGTCGGCATCGCCATCCGTCCGGTCGCGAAGGGCGAGACGGTGACCGTGGACGGCATCACCGTTACGGCGGCGGACGACGTGGCGGTGGGACACAAGATCGCGCTGCGGGCGCTCGCGGCGGGGGAGGGCGTGTACAAGTACGGCATGCGCATCGGTTCGCTCTCCGAAGCGGCGGCGGCGGGCGAGTGGATCCATTCCCACAATCTCAAGACCGACCTGAACGATGCCGTCGAGTACTCGTACGTTCCCGTACCCGCGCCGCCGAAACGTCCCGGACCGTCCCCGGTCTTCCGCGGGTACCGCCGCGCCAGCGGACGGGTCGGCGTACGGAACGAAGTGTGGATCATCAACTCGGTGGGATGCGTCAACCGTTCCGCCGAACGCATCGCGAAGCTCGCCAACCAGCGGTTCGTCCGCGAGAACTTCGACGGGGTCTTCACCTTCTCTCATCCGTTCGGCTGCAGTCAGCTCGGCGACGACCTGGTCAACACCCGCGCGGTGCTCGGCGGACTCGCGCGCAATCCGAACGCCGGCGGCGTACTGGTGCTCGGCCTGGGATGCGAGAACCTGCAGCTCGACGCGCTCATCAGGAGCATCCCGGACATCGACCCGAAGCGGCTGCGGTTCTTCAATTCACAGGCGGTGTCGGACGAAGTGGAGCAGGGACTGGCGATGGTGCAGGAGCTCTTCGACGCGATGAAGGACGACGTGCGTGAGGAGGTCCCGCTCTCGGAACTGACCATCGGCGTGAAGTGCGGCGGGTCGGACGGTTTCTCCGGCATCACGGCGAACCCGCTCGTCGGACGCATCACGGACATCGTCACGGGATACGGCGGCACCGTGCTGCAGACCGAGGTCCCCGAGATGTTCGGCGCGGAGCAGCTGCTGATGAACCGCGCGGCCGACCGCGGGGTCTTCGACGGCATCGTCGCGCTCATCAACGAGTTCAAGGCGTACTTCGTGCGGCACGGACAGCCGGTGTACGAGAACCCGTCGCCGGGCAACAAGGCGGGGGGCCTCACCACGCTGGAGGAGAAATCCCTCGGCGCCATCCAGAAGGGGGGCGCGGCCGCCGTCACACAGGTGCTGAAGTACGGCGAGACGGCGACGAAGCGGGGACTGGTGCTCATCAATGCTCCCGGCAACGACGGCGTCTCCTCCACCGCGATGGCCGCCGGCGGTGCGGTGTTGCTCCTTTTCACCACCGGACGCGGCACGCCGCTCGGCTTCCCTGTTCCGACCGTCAAGATCTCCACCAATACGGACCTGGCGAAGAACAAACCGGGATGGATCGACTTCAACGCCGGCGCCGTGGTGGACGGAACCGCGACGTTCGAATCGCTCACGGACGAGTTCCTGCGCTACCTCATCGGCGTCGCCTCCGGCGAACGGACCAAGAACGAGATCAACGAGTACAAGGAGATCGCCATCTGGAAGACGGGTGTGACCCTCTGACGGCGAACGAAAGGACCTATGACACCGCTCACCCGTTCCATCCTCCCGTCCATCCTTCCGTCGACCGGCGTCACCGTCGGCCGTACGCCCGCCGGTCCGGAGCGCGTGATGCAGTTCGGCGAAGGGAACTTCCTCCGCGCGTTCGTGGACTGGATGTTCCAGGAGCTCATCGACCGCGGACTCTATGACGGACGCATCGTGGTGGTGCAACCCCTCGAGAACGGTATGGTCGCCGCGCTCAACCGGCAGGAGGGGCTCTACACCGTCGTGCAGCGCGGATATGAAGGCGGCACGCTCACGGAACGGCGGAACCTGATCGCCGCGGTCAGCCGGGGCATCGACCCGTACACGCGGTACGAAGATTTCCTGGCGGCCGCCCGGAACCCCGATCTCCGCGTCATCGTCTCCAACACCACCGAATCGGGCATCCGTTACACCGCGTGCGAACGTCCGGCGGAGCGGTGTCCCGCGTCGTTCCCCGCCAAGGTCACGGCGCTCCTCTTCGAACGCTTCACCGCGTTCACCGGCGACCCGTCGAAAGGGATGCTCATCATCCCGTGCGAGCTCATCGAACGGAACGGCGACGAACTGAAGCGGTGCGTCCTGCGGCATGCGGAGGATTGGAACTGCGGCGGCGCGTTCACCGCCTGGGTGGAAGGGCACTGCCGGTTCTACAACACGCTGGTGGACCGCATCGTACCCGGGTTCCCCAAGGAGGAAATGGCGGAACTCACCGCGCAGTTCGGATATCGGGACGACCTGCTCGTCGCCTGCGAGGTGTTCCACAAGTGGGTCATCCAGGGCCATCCCGACGCGCAGCGCGAACTCCGCTTCACGGAAGCGGGATTGAACGTCGTCTGGACGGACGACATCACACCGCACCGGACGCTGAAGGTGCGCATCCTCAACGGCGCCCACACCACGTTCACCATCCCGGCGTACCTGGCGGGGAAGGAGTTCGTGAAGGAGAGCATGGAGGATGAGCTCATCGGCCGGTTCATCCGCGATGCGGTCGGCGCAGAGATCCTGCCGACGCTCGCGTTCCACGAACAGGAGAAGATCGCCTTCGCGGAGGCCGTGCTGGAGCGTTTCCGTAATCCGCACATCAAGCATGCGCTGCTGAGCATCACGCTGAACACCCTCTCCAAGTACGCCGTCCGCGTGCTCCCCTCGCTGTTGGAATATCACCGGCTCAACGGCACCGTTCCGGCGAGGCTCAGCTTCGGTCTGGCGGCGCTCATCCGCTTTTACCGGCCGGCGGGAACGGACGCGAACGGATCAGTAGGTGAATACGACGGACGCCGGTATCCCATCCAGGACGTGCCGGAGGTCCTCTCCGCGTTCCGGACGCTGTGGGAGACGCACGGCAGCGACCACGCCGCTCTCGCCGAAGCGGTGCTGTCGCGCAACGACTGGTGGGGAACGGACCTGCGGAATGTCTCCGGACTCTCCGCCGCCGTCCGGCAGTATCTGGACCGAATCGCTTCCGGCGGCATCCGGAACGTCATCGCACACTTCTAACCTGAACGGAGTCCCTTCATGGACCAGAACGCTCCCATGACACGATACCGATGGACCGTCGTCGCGCTCCTCTTCTTTGCGACGACCATCAACTATATGGACCGCCAGATCCTCGGGCTGCTCGCGCCGGTGCTGCAGAAGGAGATCGGATGGAGCGAGAGCGAGTACGCGTGGATCGTCACGTCGTTCCAGGCGGCGTACGCGCTCGGTCTGGCGGTGTTCGGCTGGTTCATCGACAAGTACGGGACGAAGATCGGCTATGCGGTCTCCATCACCGGATGGAGCATCGCGGCCATGCTGCACGCCGCGGTCTCGACGGTGTTCGGGTTCGGTCTGGCGCGCTTCGGACTCGGCCTGGCCGAAGCGGGGAACTTCCCTGCGGCGCAGAAGGCGACCGCCGAGTGGTTCCCCAAGAAGGAACGCGCGCTCACGACCGGCATCTACAATTCCGGCGCCAACATCGGCGCGGTGGCCGCCCCGGCGGTGGTGCCGTGGCTGACGGTCACCTACGGCTGGCAGGAGGCGTTCATCGTGGTCGGCGCGCTGGGCTTCGTCTGGATCCTCTTCTGGTGGATGATGTACGACCGGCCGGAGAACAAGAAGCAGGTCTCCGCGGCGGAACTGGCGCACATCCACAGCGATCCGCCCGAACCGCCGGCCGAGAAGATCCCGTGGGCGAAGCTGCTCACCTATAAGCAGACGTGGGCGTTCATGATCGGGAAGTTCCTCACCGATCCCGTCTGGTGGTTCTACCTGTACTGGCTGCCGAAGTACCTCAACAAGGAGTACGGCCTCACCATCACGGCGCTGGGACTGCCGCTCATCGTCATCTACACCATGACGAGCGTCGGCAGCATCGGCGGCGGTTGGCTCTCGTCGAAGCTCATCAAGAGCGGATGGAGCATCAACAAGGCGCGCAAGGTGACGATGCTCGTCTGCGCGACGGCGGTCGTCTCCATCATCGTGGCGTCGCAGGTGACGGACCTCTGGACGGCGGTGCTCCTCATCGGCATTGCGGCCGCGGCGCACCAGGGATGGTCCGCCAACATCTTCACCACGGCGTCGGACATGTTCCCGAAGCGCGCCGTCGGTTCGGTCACCGGTCTCGGCGGCATGGCGGGTTCCATCGGCGGACTCATCTTCGCGCCGTTCATCGGCTACGTGCTGGAATGGACCGGCAGTTACTTCGTTCCGTTCGTCATCTCCGGTTCGGCGTACCTCGTGGCGCTCGCGGTGATGCATCTCATCGTGCCGAAGCTGGAGCAGGCGGAGATCTGACGGAACGATGAACGGATATCTCGACCGGCTCTTCGGACTGCACGGAAAGACCGCCGTGGTCATCGGCGGCGGCGGCGTGCTCGGCGGAAGGATGGCGGCGGCGCTCGGGAAAGCGGGGGCCGCCGTCGTCGTGTCATACCGTACCTCGAAGGAGTCCGCGGAACGCGTCGTGAAGGAGATCGTCGGGGCGGGAGGGAAGGCCGAAACCGTAGCGGCCGACACCACGGACAAGGGGGCGCTGGAGCGGCTCGTCGATGCGGCATCGGAGCGGTTCGGCGGCGTGGACATCCTCGTCAACGCCCCCGGCGTGAACTCCGCCACCCCCTTCTTCGACATCGAAGCGGAGGAGTGGGACCGCGTCATGGAGAACAACCTGAAAGGGATGTTCCTCGCCTGTCAGGTGTTCGGTGCGCTCATGCAACAGCGGCGGAGCGGAAGCATCATCAACATCTCCTCGGTCGTCGCGGACATTCCGCAGTCGAAGGTCGCCGTCTATAATATCTCGAAGGCGGGCGTGAACAGTCTCACACGCTTTCTCGCGCGCGAACTGGCGCCGGACAACGTCCGCGTCAACGCCCTCCAACCGGGCATCTTCCCGGCGGAACAGAACCGCGCACTGCTGACCGAAGAACGGAAACGCGCCATCCTCGCCCATACACCGATGAACCGGTTCGGCGAACCGGACGAGCTCGCGGGGGCGGCGGTCTGGCTCGCGTCGGACGCGTCGTCGTTCGTCACCGGAGCGTTCATCACGGTGGACGGCGGTTTTTCGGCGATGAGGATCTGAACATTCCATTGAAACGAAGAGGAGCACCATGTCACTGACGATCAAAACGAAGAATGAGACCGCGTTTGACCTCATCGCTCTCGGCGAGACGATGATCCGCCTGTCGCCTCCGGGCCACCAGCGCATCGAGTTCGCGCCGCTGCTGGAGGTGTGGGTGGGGGGCGGAGAGTATAACGTCGCCTACGCGCTCTCCCGCCTGGGCCTCCGCACCGGCTGGGTCGGCGGCCTGAACGACTCCCCGATGGGCGCCATCGTCAGGAACCACGCCCGCGCGGTGGGAGTGAACGTCGAATACGCCGTCACGCGCAAGTATGACGGCATGGGGAAGAAGGACCGTATCGGCCTGAACTTCACCGAGGTGGGGTTCGGTCCGCGAGCCTCGGTGACGCTGTATGACCGCGCATACTCGGCCACGGCCGGCATCAAGCCGGGGGAGGTCGATTGGAAGGAACTGTTCGGGAAGAAGGGGG